>NZ_CP044310.1:3155000-3755000 GCF_009664365.1 Paenibacillus xylanilyticus | reverse complement strand
TGGCAAGGTTTGAGGCGGTCGGCCGTCTCTCGCTCACGAATTATCTAATGCAAAGTGTAATATGTACGTCGATTTTCTATGGATATG
This sequence comes from Paenibacillus xylanilyticus, assembly GCF_009664365.1. Lineage (NCBI taxonomy): Bacteria > Bacillati > Bacillota > Bacilli > Caryophanales > Paenibacillaceae > Paenibacillus > Paenibacillus xylanilyticus. The sequence goes on along the minus strand of NZ_CP044310.1, from coordinate 3,754,913 downwards.
GGCTTGGACTGTTTGGGCATGCTGGCGTGTTCGTTGGGGCGCTGATCGCTGTTGCTGTTTATTGCATTCAGTTGTGGTTAAGCCCAATTTATCTCAAGAAGTTCCGGAGTGGCCCCCTGGAATACATTCTGCGCATCTGGACGTATCTGTCCTGGAGAGGGCAACCGAAAAAGAAGAGACAAAAGCCACGGTATACGTTAGAAGGGGAGGCAAACTCGCTTAAATCTGAACAAGGATATACAGGTTGATCATGCTTAGCGTTGAGAATACCTTACATATGTCCCATTCGCACAGGCAAGCCGTCCATTTATTGCGTAAACTACAGGAGATTCAGTAGAGCGAGGTGAATTCTATGGCTAAAATCAACGATATACGCCTAAAGGCAAAGCGATATAAAGCCAAACCCGTCTGCGTGACTCTTCATAATGGTGAAACATACATTGGTTATATCGCTGAAGTGAATAACGGTGGAGTGGTGCTAACTGGTGGAGGAACCGCATTGAGCACACCGACATCAGGAGACAGTTCCCATCGTTCCAACCGGAACCGAAAGGCTGTTTCAGGCAGTAAGGTGGTCTCCTCTCACAAAAGAAAACAGGGCAAAGGCACACGCAAGCCGTCTACACGTTCGCGGCAAATGTCGCAAGCGCAGGTTTCGTCCTTTCTGCCCATGATGGGTTCCTTGTTTGGCGGGCTCGGTGGCGGGGCTGCAGCTGGTGGTGCTGGAGGGCTACTTGGCGGAGGAATGCGATTATTCGGCATGATCCAGCAATTCGTGCCCGTCGTAAAAATGGGCTACGGTATGATTAAGTCCATCAAGCCGTTCATGGGCGCTGTCCAGGGTCTTATGGCCGGGCCTAATCAAGCTGAACAGGAAGAAGCATAATATACTCAAAGCCCCTTTGACAGATGTAAGGGGCTTTTCCTTTTGGACATAGAGGATTGGTGTTCCGGGTGAACAGAAATCAGAAATGGCGTAGGCGGACATGTAGATCCCTTCCTATCGTTCTGAATGTTTGAACAGCTTCCTGAAAAGAAGGCCATAACCGTAAGCTATAGCTAAAGGCAAAAGGTAGGAAAGGGAGGTCCAGTAGATATTCCATCCATTGAAGTACACGACTCTGCCCATTTCTTTGGCCAGCCACTCAATGAGGGTAAGCACTACGGATGTAGTGACTATGGCGAGCCAAGGTTTTGCGCCTTTTTTGATAATGGCATACATCATAAGACAACCTGAGATTGGGTAGATGCCTAGATCCATTGGAAGAGCAGTATAGGACTGATTATTGGAGTTAGGGAGTATGTTCCAGAAAAAGTTGAAACCTACACTGTTAATGCAAGCAGAGGCGGCTACTCCTAGCGGATAAAAAACGAGAAGAATTTTGGGCTGACTTCGTAAAATCCAACCACCAATTAGAACAGGGATCATAAAACCTAAAATAATATTCCCCAACATGTTGATCACTCCTCAGGTTCAACGACCATTAGCACAAAGCCAGTTTATCCGTTAATCCCTATTATTTTTATCCTCAAGAAGGGTATTGAGCTTCTGGTTTACCATTTTTAATTGTTTATCATAATGCTTATATGTAATAAACCCGATTAAGGCTTTAACTGCAAAAAATAAGATTGCGGCAATAACAATCAGTACGTAATTATGTGCAATCTGCTTGAGCCATTCATTGATCCCATTCAATCTCGGATACCCTTCTCTCTGGAAAGTACTTTGTTTCCTATTTATAGGATGAACCAATTTGCAGAAATTATGTTGTTTTGGCATTAAATTTCGCATTGACAGGATAGTTAATATCTCTTCTTTGCGTTATTATAAATAAATGGTCTCAAATAGCCGAGTGTTTCACTTCTGAACACCGATGATTTTGGAGAGATTATAATGAGGCACATCCAACAATCAGTCAGGTTAGTTTAGTTAAAGGTATGGTTACTCATTTATATGGTTTGAGTTATTCGTGAGAATAGCATTACTGAAGTGCACTGATGATAAAAGATAGTGAGGTAGAAAAAAATGATTGCAAAGACAGAAGAAGACTTTAATGGTTTGAAGGAAATCGGTAAGATCGTAGCCGCCATTCGGGATGAATTGGTGCAGCGGACAGTTCCAGGTATAACGACGAAAGAACTTGATGACATAGCCGGAGAGCTGTTTGCCAAAGAAGGGGCCGTGTCAGCTCCAAAAAGTGAATATGATTTTCCGGGGTACACTTGTATCAGTGTTAATGATGAAGTAGCGCATGGTATTCCTGGGCAGCGCGTTATTCAGGAAGGTGACATCGTAAACATAGATGTATCCGGCTCCAAGAACAGCTATTTTGCAGATACGGGAATCTCCTTTGTAGTTGGCGAGGGAGACGAAGTATTAACCAAAATATGCGACGTTGCAAAAAAAGCATTTGAAGCAGGACTAAAAAAAGCAAAACCAGGTTCCAAAAAAAGCGGCATCGGAAAAGCAGTGTTTCAAACTGCCAAGCAGCATGAATTAACGGTTATCAAAAATCTTACAGGACATGGTATTGGACGTACAATTCATGAAGCACCCGATCATATTTATAATTACAACGATACATCGGATGACGAATTGCTGAAGGATGGAATGGTTATTGCGTTTGAACCGTTTATTTCAACTTCTGAAGAAGAAGTATTCCAAAAAAATGACGGATGGACCTTTGCTACCAAAAACAGCTATGTGGCTCAAATCGAACATACGATTATCCTGACCAAAAATGGTCCAATTATTATTACGGAGTAACGAGAGAAACAAGAGCGTTATTGAAGGTCGATTTCCATTGTGAAATCGGCTTTTTTTGTGTCTCAGGTTCTTGTTCCAGGCGAACGAGAACCTGAGCATGTACTTTAAGGTTTATACCCATCCATTTGCCGTGAAGTTCGTTTTTATCTTGGATTATCTGGAGTTAAGCGGTCTGGTTTGCAGGTAGATATCGAGATCCGAACTCGACCCATTAAGAATCTGATCCGAAACAATTTTGGCCAGGACACCGTTATACACCGTTCCGTTATCTCCGTATGCCATCAAAATATAACAGTGGGGATATGTCTCGTATTGGCCGAGGACAGGCAATCCGTCATGCGTGCCTCCGTAGAAGGCGCCCAGGTAGTATTCAGGCTCGGCCGGAATGTCAGGAAATAGCTTGTTAAACTCTTGAATGAGCTTGTCCTTGCTCGCCAGAATTTTGGAATCACGGGTTGAAGCGAAGGAAGTATCCTTATCCATTCCGCCGATAATAACCCGATTGTCCGGGGTTGTACGCATATACACATATGGGCGTGCAGTTTCCCAGATCAATGTTCGTTTGTGCCAGCTTGAAAAGTCGTTAATCGGCTTCGTAATGACGGCATAGGAGCTTGCCAGCGTAGCATTCTTTTCGGATTTAAAATCACTATCTTCATACCCGGCTGCAATAATTACATGTTTGGCTCGGATTTCGCGACGTTCCTTGGTGTAGAAGACGGCATAATCCTGTTCGAATCGTCTGCCTGTTATCTCCGTGTTCTCATAGATCTTTCCTCCCTGAGCTTTTGCTTTCTCAAGAAGTCCATATACGAATTTTAAGGGGTTCATTTCTGCATCGTCATGATAGTACAGTGCTGCCTTTTTCCGGAATGGGTACGAGCCGGATATGTGCTCTTCATTCCACAGATCTACCTTAAATCCGTACTTCTGTAGAAGGGCATATTCTTCATTCAAAGCGGAAACATCCTCTTCATAGCTTGCGTAATAGAGGCTATCACGTCTTATAAAATCAGGATTGATGGGTAATTGTCCGCTTACTTGCTCAATATGATTAATAGATTGCTCGCACAGCTTTAGGTGACGAGCAGCTATTTCTTCACCAAACGAGTGGCTGAGCGATACAAAACTCTTCTCACCTGCATACTGAATCAAGGCCGTGTTGGTGCTGGTACTGCCTTCTCCAACTTTTCTCTTGTCGACAATAACGACAGATACACCCTGGTCACATAGGAAATTTGCACACTGAGCTCCGGAGCTGCCAGCGCCGATAATGAGCACATCACAGGATATGTCCTCCTCCAACTTAGGGTAAGAGGGGGGGTTAGCTATTGTTGTCGGCCAATATAACTTACCGCTCTGCAGATCCATTCGAGTCTCTCCCTTATATATATTCGGTACGTAGTATGGGCAACTCACTGGAACTCGATGCAGGATTCAGACCAATAAACAGCGATTCCTGTATTTCATCGAAAATAAGATCGGAAATGATGAAGAGAGGACAGGCTTTTTTGCCTATCCTCTCTTCATATAGTTATAGATTATTGGGCAGTCACTTTTTTATAGGATCATACAGGTACGTTTCTGCTTGATTTACCTTTTATGGATTCGGTGTAATCACGATATCATCGATAAATGCCGTATTGTCGCCGGTACCTGAAGTTCCCACAAACCGGATTTGGTGTTTCCCCGGCTTCGTGATTTGGAAGGGATTGCTGGTGTAAGCAGTGTAAGATCCGCTTCCAGGTGTAAAGGAACCGATCGACTGATCATCCAAATAGACATCAAAGGACTGTTGTCCACCAAAGCTGGTCCGCTTGGCTGCCTGAAACTGAATGACATAGCTGCCCGCAGGGAAGATCAGGGATTGGCTGAATTCACCCTGCTTACCATTTAGGGTTTGCAAATACGCAGCCTGCGTGCCTTCGGGTGCATCAGAGGCGCCAAACACGCTGCCATTGCGAATTCTGCCCGCGTTATTCTTGAAGCTCCAGGCCTCGCCGCTGCCCACAGCTACACCATTCTGAGATGTGATAGCCGGATGTTCGAAGCCATTATTTTGCAAAACAGCCTGATCCGGTACATCAACTTCCTCCACGGTGATCTGATCGATAAAGGTTGCATGGGTGCCTGTTCCCGTTGCAGTAAGGGTGATCGTATGCGAGCCATCGGCAACGGTAAACCAATCCGTCGTGAAGGATTGGTATGTACTGCTGGATGGGGTAATGGTACCAACTGTCTGACCGCCCACTTGAATTTGCACGGGCTGAGGTTGCTGAGCAGTCTGTGCAGCTGCTTTCAGGTTTAAGACGTAACTTCCTGCCGGGAACGTTACGGACTGATGAATTGAACCTTGAACACCATTCTGGCTTCGAACAAAAGCAGCCTGCAGCCCGGTGGGTGCATTCATGGAGGTCATGCTGCTGCCATTGCGCAGGATACCGGACTGATCATTAAAACTCCAATCCGCAGTAATCCCGCTCAACACACCTGTCGGATGAGTAACCACAGGTGACTCAAAGCTTGAATTACTGATATAGGGGTCCTCAGGGGTTAGTGGCAGTGTAATTCTAACGTCATCGATAAAGGCGGTGTTGTCCCCTTGAGTCGTAGTCGCCACAAATTGGATTGTATGTTTTCCACCCGTTGTCTCGAAGGCATCTGTTCTGAACGTTTCGAAGCTGCCGGACTCGGGCTGATATGAACCTATCACCTGATCATCAAAATAAACATCAAAGGATTGGGTCCCCCCAAAGCTGGTCCGTTTAGCCGCCTCAAATGACATTTGATATGTTCCTGGCTTGAAATGGATGGATTGACTTAGCGTGCCCGATACACCGCCATCCGTTTTCAGATAGCCTGTTTGTACCCCTTGAGGCGCGGCAGGGGCCTGAAATGGACCATTATTGTGCTGCACACCGGAGCGGCTGTCGAACACCCATCCGTTGGTCAAGGGACCCGGCCGGGCTGAAGTGGTACCAGGTTTCTCAAAGCCAGCATTGAAGAAAGTAACCACGGGAAGTTCATCCGGAATTTCAGGGTTTACATAGCAGCGTTTGTTTACACCTGGAATGGGATCACCCAGAATGGCGCTTGTGCAGGCAACACCATCTTCCTGAATGGAATAATTAAATAACCCATCTGCGCCGTAGGAAACAACGGCTTTTCCCTGAAAATAACAATCACCGCCATTTTCAACCATGCAGAGTTTGTACCCGTCTGGTGAACTGCTGATCTGTCCGATTTGATACAGAGAGGATACGGTGCCCGAAGGCTGCATACCAGTTTTGAACGCTTTGGCCTTGTAGAGTGCGAGTGAACCTTCGTTCAGAATAATAGGTCTCACGAAAAGGGACGACTGAGCTGTAGGTTCGCTTCCGTCGGTTGTATAACGGATTTGAGCTCCGCTCGTCGCTGTCTCCAGATAGAGCACTTCGGAGCTCGGGAACACGTGACGGTCTAGGCTAAAGGTTGGAACTTCAACTTTGCCGGCCAGTGACGAAGGCAGGACGCGTACCAGAACGACACCATATGCCGACGGATCGGCCGTACTCGTTGCGCGAACTGCGATTAACGTTTCGTCTGTCACTTGGGGTGCTTGATATACGCCGCTAGCGCTGTTAATGGTGCCATTGTTTTGTCCAACGACGCTCCAAGTCACACTTCCGATGTTATCAATGACCTCTGCTCCAAGCGTAATGGAATCCCCCGAGCGGACGGTAGGATTTACGTTATCCAGCTTGACTTGCGTCTCTGCAGGCTGGGTCGTATATATGATAACATTGTAATCGTCGCTCACATTGCTATCGGTTAACATAGCTCCCCCTGGAAAAGTTGCTGTTACAGGTGGAAGGATCGCATTTGGTTCTTGAAGGATATCGTTTTTGTATACCATTTTACGGATCGTATTATTTACCGCAGTACTGCCAAAATCCAGGGTAATTTCTTTTTCCGTACCTGCTTTTGCTTCGACGAGTACGGTATAATGGCCGTCGTTGTCTCTGAACGCTGCTGCGCGAACGTCGGTTGAGCCGTTCGTATCTACAGCCAAAACCTCACTGTGCTCAGGAATATAGCGGTTCAGCATGCCAGCGATGTAAAATGTTTTGCGAGGGTTCAGCCCCAGGGGCAATGCATCCCACATCGTATACGTACCGTTCGTTCCACCTGTAGGATCATTGGTCCATACCCCATTTAACTGCCACATCAGAGCTGATTTCACACCCATATTGGCTGTCTGAATCACTGAATTTGCATATCCGGCATCCCAGTTGCTGGCGTTGTCGTCTGCCCACCCAAATTCGGTTAAATGGAGCGGTTTATCCCCCACGTATTCTTTCCGCTGCGCGAAGGTGCTGCCCAGTCCATCGTAGGATTCTCCATAAACGTGAAAGCTGTATCCATCAATGGCGTCATCCGCATGCTCTTTCATGTACTCAATCCAGGCAGGAGCGCCTGTCTCTTCGGGCCCCCAGATTTCGATCAGATCGCGGAGTCCGTCCGCAGTCAGTCTGGCACTTGTTTTATTGACCATCTCAGCGTAATAGGCTTTCTGATCACCGGGAGCTTCAAAGTCCCAACTTCCGTTAGGCTCATTATAAAACGTCAGATACTTCACATTGTCATATCCTCGGTTATGAATCAATTCCTCAAGCAGAGCGGATGCGGAAGCCGCATAAGCATCCAGATCAGCCGGTGCACTTGTCCACGGATCAATTCCCGGTATCGGGAACCAATCGTGTACGGTCGATCCAACTTTCCAGCCGAAGTTCAATTCGACTTCCGTTCCAGCGGTTTTAAAGGCGTCGAGATATTTGTAAAAAGCTTTCATTTTGGCACTGTCCCATGTGTACGTACCTTTCGTAGGCTCCATCCAGTCGATCTGGAACCATACTCTGGCAACCTTGGGTTCAATGGTCTGTATTCGCTTTTTATCCACCTCCCAGTGGGCTTCCGTATACCCATATTGAGTCTGACCGGGCATGAGTGCTGTTGGAATGGTATTGACTCCAACGCCGAGAAAATCATCCTGAATAACATCACTTGTATCAATCGTTATGGTATGACTGGTGCTGTTCTCATTCTGTCTCTGGTTCTGGCTCTGAACTGCTGCATATGCTTGGGGAGAAACGGGAATTAACGAAGTGAGCATCGTGGTAATGAGGAGCGAAATCCCCCACCTTGAGGTTCGATAACCAGATTTACTTTTCATCTCAGCTCTCCTTTATTGTGGTATACCGCAAGGCAGAATACAGAAGCCAGGATCTCATGTAGACCTTCTGTGCGGTAATCTGCTTGCGGCAATTAAAATGATAGCGTTTTCATTAAAATACGGATTTGAATTATCCACTGAAACAGTTGAAAAAAAGTCGCTCAGGTTGAACAAAACAAAGCGCAGTTGAACGATTTTGCTCGGAAACGGCCTTTACGAAACGAAATATGCATTCTATGCTCTTGATAAGAGAACAAACGTTAGGAAGGTGACACATGCTATGAATACGTCAAACAGCGAAGCGAACAGAGAACGATGCAATCCATTACACTTTGAAAATAACAATCGTACCCTTGCTGCCCTTCGGGTTGCTGCGAACGGTCGCTATCTGGAGACATCGCAGGGTGTTCCTTTTTTCTGGCTGGGAGACACGGCTTGGGAACTGCTTCATCGCCTGAAACAGGAAGAGAGCGAGCAGTATTTACGTACAAGGGCAGCACAGGGCTTCACCGTCATTCAGACCGTGCTGCTTGCGGAGTTTAGTGGTGTCACAACGGAAAATGCACAGGGCAGACTGCCCTTGTATATGAATGGAGAAGGTGAACCAGATCCAACCCGACCGGATACCGAGGGAACTTACTCCTATTGGGATCATGTGGATTACATACTTGACCTTGCAGATAGCCTTGGACTCTATGTGGCACTGCTGCCGACTTGGGGTGACAAGTTTAATAAGAAGTGGGGGAAAGGGCCGGAGATATTTACACCAGAAACTGCGTTTATTTACGGGAAGTGGCTAGGTGAGAGATATGCTGATTACCATCAGATCGTTTGGGTGCTGGGAGGGGACCGTCCACTGGAAACGAAACGTCATTTTGACATTGTCACGTCCATGGCACAAGGGCTCAAACAAGGCGGTGCACGGCAACTTATGACCTTCCATCCGCCCGGTTGTGATTCATCTTCCCGCCAGCTTCATGATGAGTCCTGGCTGGATTTCAATATGATTCAGTCTGGACATGGAGAGCGAGAGATTACCAACAACAGGCGTGTACAACAAGATTATGAACGTGTGCCCGTTAAACCGACGCTGGATGCGGAGCCATGCTACGAGGATATTCCCGTCGGGTTCAGGGGTGAACAAGGCTATTTCGATGCAGCCGATGTGAGAAGAGCTGCATATTATGCGTTATTCTCAGGCGCGCTGGGTCACACATATGGTCATCATTCGATATGGTCTATGTATCAGGGAACGGATGATCTGGCTGAATCAAACAGCATGGGCGATTATTTCATCATATCCTGGCGTGAAGCACTGCATCGTCCAGGAGCGGAACAGATGCGTCATGTTCGTACTCTGCTTGAAGAGGAGATCGGTCCGGATTGGAGACCCAATTCACAACTGATTCACCTCAACCGTACAGGTGCCAATTACGCTGTTGCTGCACAGAATAAATATAACGCTTACATATATCTGCCCAGTGGCTTGTATGTTGACGTGGTCATGGGGTATATTGAGGGCAAACAGGTCAAAGCCATATGGTTTTGCCCCAGAACAGGAGGCACGACCGAAGTTTCTACAGATTCTACAATACCGAACCAAGGCATTAAACGTTTCACAGCCCCAACCAGCGGAAGAGGGAACGACTGGATTTTGATTTTGAAAGGGGTTTGATGCATGTATAAGGTAATGATTGTCGAGGATGAAATGCTGGTTCGCATCGGACTGAAAAATTCCGTCGAATGGAGCAAATTTGGGCTTAAGGTGTCCGCCGATTTTCCGGATGGCCAATCTGCATGGGACTATTATGAGCGCGAGAAACCCGATGTGGTCATTACCGATATCAGTATGCCAAGAATGGATGGCATGGAGCTGATCTCCAACATCCGCAAGCAGGACAAATATACGCGTGTCGTTGTGCTATCTTGTTTGGAAGAGTTCGAGCTTGCTCGCAAAGCACTTACACTGGACGTATCCAGTTATATTCTGAAGCTGACGATGACGGAAGAAGAGATTGAGCAAGTGTTGACCGGGGTCAGGGAAGAGCTGGATCAGCAGCATAACTCAACCCATGTTCAGGGCAGAGCAGCTGCAGCATCCCCGGATATGGAGCTTGTGAAGGAAAAGATGTTTAAGGATTTTATGTTCTACCGTATCTTTTCAGCGGAGGAATTTGCCAGTTTCATTACAGACAGCGGCCTTCGCCTCTCGCCTGTTCGCTTGGTCGTTTGCGTGATGGAAGTGGACCGGTATGTTTCGCTCAAGGAACGTTTCCGGGATGAGCATGGTCATCTGGTCAAGATGTCGCTGTTAAACATATTAAGCGAGATTATGTCCGGTTATAAACGAGGAGAAGCAGTTCAGATTAACGACCGGCACTACGCACTTGTGCTGCATTTTGCTGATCTGCTGTCCGAACAAGCCATCGTGCAGGAAATTCGTCAACTGCTCGAACATATTCAGGATACCATTCGCCATTATTTTAACAGTACCGTTTCGTTTGGGATCAGCAGTGTCAACGGAGGGTATGATTCGCTCCCCAGACAATACGCCGAAGCACAACGGGCATTGCAGCGCAAATTCATCACAGGCTCCGGACAGCAGCATCAAGGAACCGGGCGGGCTGACTATACTGGTGTGCTTGCCAGGCTTGAACAGATTCGAAACCACACATCCATTCGAGAATTGCTGCCAAAACTCAAAGAGAAAGAATATGATGAATGGCTGGATGAGATGGAACGTGGCATGAACCAAGAGCGAAAATCCATGGAGATCACCATCTACCAGTTCGTGCAGTGGGTCAATACGCATGTATATGATCATAACAACGAAAAAACGCTGCTGCTCAGCATGACCGAGAATCTGGAAACTTGTGACACGATGCCGGATATGCTCGACCAGGTACTCGTATATATGGATACGTTGGTTGAATTTATTAGCAAACGCTTACAAATGAGTGATGAGATCACCCGGGCCATTGAGTACGTGAAGCGACATTATACGGAAAACATTAGTCTTCAAATGGTTGCAGATCATGTTGGATTAAGCCCGGGATACCTTAGTAACCTGTTCCGCAGAGAGCTGCAGATTACGTATATCGATTATGTAAACCGATACCGAATTGAAAGGGCAAAGGAGCTGCTTGCCCAAAGTCAGCTGCGTTCTTCCGATGTGCCCGCTTTGGTTGGATTTTCGCCGGAGTACACGTATTTCAGCAAGGTTTTCAAAAAAATCACCGGTCTTAATCCGAATGAATATCGCAGACAAACGACGAACAAAGACAAGAGGGTGCCCTAATGAAGAAATCCCTCCAATCGCTTTTTGATTCCAGACAGCTGAGAACCCAGCTAATTCTCTATATTATGGTCATCAGCCTCGCCGTACTGGCTGGGGCTTCTTATTTTATTTATTCCTTTATGCAAAACATGATCAAGATTCAAAATGAACGCCTGCTATACCAGCAGTTTCAGCAGCTTGACCATAATATCGGCGGACTGGTGAAGGAGATTGATCGGTTATCCATGCTTTTTCTGCGAGATGAACACATTCAGCGGTTTTTGTACAAAATTTCGGAGAAAACGGAAGAGGAATTCCTCGAATCCAAAAACGATGTGCAGCGCGTCATTGCGGATTTTATTGACAACTACAATTATATCGATTCCATCTATATTACGGCGAACAACCTGGGAGCGGTTGGAGGAAGCCAGAAGCGGACGCTCGTTTACGATCGGGATGCATGGCAGAAGAGCTTCTTCACCTCCGAACCCTTCCTTCAGACGCTTGAACAGTATCCTCAGCTGATTATCCATTCCGGGATCAAAAAATCATTCTACAACCCTTATCTCACCGGCAAAGATGACGGCTATCTAATCAGTCTGATGCGGGGAACTCGTGCAATCTATGATCCAACAACAAGTGCCACACTGATCATCAATATTGATGAACGCTATCTGTCATCCATCTACTCTACAGCGCTGAACAGCGAAGAAGGAGACATGTATATCGCGAACGCTGAGGGAACGGTTTTATCGGCCAGTGAGGCGGATCGGGTAGGTACGCAGAGTCACTTGAAACCCGGTGTGGAGCTGGCGGACGGAGCTTACGGAAGTTTGGATGACGAAAAAGGTGGACGCAGCATGCAGGTTGTATATTACAAACTCCATGACGGCGGCTGGTATCTCCTGAAGGAAATTCCGCTCAGCCAGTATGCCGATCAGATCCTGGGTGTTCAACGAATGCTGGTACTGGTATTCTCGATTAGCGTGCTCGCCATATTTATCGCCTCATACTTCTGGTTGCGCAAAATCATCAAACCACTGAACCAATTGTCCAGCAAAATGAAAGATATGAGTCGCGGTGAACTCGGGGTCACCGTGGATCATGTTCCGAATAATGAGCTGGGCACGGTTATCCGCCGCTTTAACGAGATGTCGCTCAGCATGGTTGAGCTGGTGGATAAAAACAATGAGATTCAAGAGAAGAAGAGGGAGCTTGAGCTGGAGGCATTGCAATATCAGATTAATCCCCATTTCTTGTATAACACGCTGAATATGATCCGCTGGATGGCTGTTATCGTGAAGGCTGACAACATTGTTAATACGATTGTGGCTCTCGGAAATATTCTGCGTCCAGTTTTCTCCAGCAAAGATTCAATGTGTTCCCTGCGTGACGAGCTGTCGTATGTGGACAACTATTTGAAAATCATCAACATGCGATTCAACAATAACATTACGTTCACGATAGACGTCGATGAGCAGTGGATGGATTGTCAGGTTCCGCGCTTTATTCTGCAGCCGCTGCTGGAGAATTCCATTGCATCAGGCAGACAGAGCGATGACTTTGCCATCCAGATCAGGATCAGTGTCTCTGGCGATCATGATCGTCTGATGGTATGCATCACAGATTCCGGCATTGGCATGGATAGGGAGAGCATCAATGCACTCAACGAAAAGCTGGCAAGCGGTGAACCACCCAAATCCACCGTTGGCGGAAGTGGAATCGGGCTCAATAACGTCAATAAACGGATTCGATTATATTATGGTCCGGATTTCGGCATTCACTTCGTTCCTGCTGAGCAGGGGGCTAAGGCGATCGTTACATTGCCGGTTCACCGACTGTAAAACAGGAGCTTATGTCTGGATATGATGGTACAGCAACATTCGAACACAAAATGATCGATGCTCTCGTGAGCTTGGCCGGAAGGCAGCACATGAGGGCGTTTTTTTATAATGTGGTGGTGGATTTGTTCAAGCAAAAGTCTAAAATTTTTCAAGTGAGCTGGTGAGGCAGCATTGTTTTTTTCAAGCAGATCAAGGGATTCTTCATTCAAGTGAAGAAAAGAAAGCGTTACCATATGAATAAGCCCAAACGAAAGCACATGCACAAAGGAGAAATTCATATGCAACGTACCGAGACCCTGAACAGCTCTGTAAAGCAAAGAGCTGGCAAGTTGAACCGCAAGGACGGCATACACCTCCTGCTACTAGCCACACCGTTCGTCCTGTTTACGCTGGCCTTCAGTTATGTCCCTTTATTCGGATGGATCTATGCATTCTTTGATTACAAACCAGGCATTCCGCTTCAACAAACCCCGTTTTTGGGACTGGAAAATTTCCGCAACATGTTTGATGATCCGCGGATGGGCCCCGTACTGGCCAATACGCTGGCACTGAGCCTGTTGTCCATTGCAACAGCCCCCATACCGATGCTGCTTGCCATCCTGATTTCGGAGGTTCGTTCCGGCTGGTTCAAACGGCTGGTGCAGACCGTGTCCACACTTCCGAATTATATCAGCTGGATTATCGTATTCTCTCTAGCATTCAGCATGTTTAGCACCGAGGGGGCCGTCAATTCGATCATGTTAAAAACGGGTATCGGCAGCCCCCCAGTTGATATCCTGGGCAACTATGACCGTGTCTGGACGGTACAAACGTTGCTGCTGCTGTGGAAATCTGCAGGCTGGAGCGCCATTATCTATCTGGCCGCCATCGTTGGCATCGACAGCGAGCAGTATGATGCAGCGAAGGTGGATGGCGCGGGACGCATGCGCACCATTTGGCATATTACGCTGCCGAGCATCATGCCGACCTTCATTGTGCTCTTGCTGCTCTCGGTCAGTAACCTGCTCTCTGCGGGATTCGAGCAATATCTCGTATTTAGCAATGTCATGATAGCAGACCGGATTGAAGTGCTTGACCTTTATGTATATCGGCTCGGCCTTGTGACCGGGGATTACTCGTACTCCACAGCAGTGGGCATTTTCAAAACCGTCATCAGTGTCCTGCTGCTCTTCAGTGTTAACATTCTATCCAAGAAAGTTCGCGGTCAAGGCATTGTCTGACACGCAGGGAAAGGAGACATACAGAGATGCGTACACAACCCGCAGGACAGATGCTTCGTCCGGTACGCCACACGGATTGGAAAGATCTGACGTTCACCCTGTTTAATTACATCATGCTGTCACTGCTTGTCATCATCACCATATATCCGTTTTATTATATCCTCATCTATTCCATCAGTGATCCCATTGAGGTTCAAAAAGGGGTATACCTCTGGCCAGCTGGCTTCTCTCTTGAAGCATACAGAGCGACAGTTCAGCTGCCAGGCATCCTTGACGCAGCCATTGTAAGTGTCTCACGTACGGTGCTGGGTACACTGATTACGGTCTTCAGCTGTTCATTCTTTGCCTACCTCATTACCAAGGAAGAGATGCCGTACCGCAAAATCATTTACCGTTTTGTTCTGATCACCATGTACTTCAATGCTGGCTTTATTCCGTGGTATCTGACCATGAAAACTTACGGCTTGCAAAACAATTTCTTGTTATACATTATCCCAAGTGCGATGTCTGGATTTAATATTATTTTGATCAAAACGTTCATTGAACAGCTGCCCGCATCACTGGAGGAATCGGCCAAGATCGACGGGGCAGGGTACTTCAGAATCTATCGCAGCATTATTTTTCCGCTGTCGATGCCTATCATAGCCACCATTGCGGTGTTCTCAGCCGTTGGTCAGTGGAATACCTGGTTCGACAACTTCTTTCTGGTGGAAAATCCGAAGCTGCAAACGCTGCAGCTCGTGCTGTACAATTTCTTGAATCAGTCGAGCAATCTGTCCAATATGACGACCGAAGAACTGACCCGTGGGGACGTTGTCCGATCACTGACACCACAGTCCATTCGCATGACGATTACGATGCTCGTCACGCTGCCCATCGTCCTGGTGTACCCGATGCTGCAGCGTTACTTCGTCAAAGGCATCATGATGGGTGCCGTGAAGGGTTGAGGTTTAAATGAATCTGCAATCAAAACCGGATTATCCGGCATCTGCCGATAATCATAGAAGAATAAACAGGAGGGGTTATGACATGAGAACTAAAAAATCGTTTCGCCGTGTAATGGCACTGTTTATCATGACGTCTATGCTGCTGGCAGCCTGTACAGGTGGCGGCTCGGGAACAGGCCAGACGGATACGGGGGGAGCGGGTTCATCAGACACCGGCTCGGACAAAGGACTCGTGACACTTCGGGTACTCATAATGGAAACTGGCTCCAAATGGAATACACAACAGAATAACGAGGTGGCACAGGCTATTGCGGAGAAGATCGGTGTCAAGATTGAATACGTTGAAGCAGACGAGAATAAATTCAATGTATTGCTGGCTGGCGGCGATCTGCCTGACCTGGTGCGTACGGATGTGAACAAATACCAGAAGCAGCTAATTGAGGGAGATCTCATCGTTCCGCTTGACGAGTTGCTAGCCACATCAGGCAAAGATATTACGGCGAACATCGGAACAGTAGTTGAATACAGCAAACAGAACTGGAGTAACGGTACGGGCAAACTTTATTTTCTGCCTCCGCAAGTACAATCCAAACCAGGTACGTCCATCGCCCCCATAACGATTGGTCCTACGATACGTTGGGACTGGTATAAGGAAATCGGTGCACCGGAAATTGGTACTATGGATGACCTGCTGGACGTTGTAGCAAAAATTGTGGAGAAACACCCGCAGACCGAAGACGGGAAAAAAGTTTACGGCGTGTCCATGTGGCAGGATTGGGGGCTCTGGCCTTATACCATTCCACCCGTCATCTTCACTGAAAGTGCAAGCGCTACAAGCGACCTGACAGCATCCCAGGTTGGCGGCAGCGAGTTCATCAGCAATTTGACCGACGAGTCCTCCAATTTCTGGACAGCATTGAATTTCTATAACAAGGCTCAACGTAGAGGCTTGCTTGATCCGGACTCCCTTACGATGAAAAACAATGACTATTTGGCGAAAGCCACTGCAGGACAGATCGTTGTTGGTCCAGCCACTTGGGCAATGGGTGATTTCAATGCACAGCATTCAAGCGAGGGCAAGGGATATCTGGTTGTACCTGCCGGTAAACTTGCATGGACGGGAGCAGTCAATCCACTTGGATGGCAGGACAAAGCCTACAGCATTTCGAAAACGTCCAAAAATCCTGAAAAAGCGATGGAATTCCTCAATTATATTTACTCTTATGAGGGAGCACGAACCATGTATAACGGTGTGGAAGGCAAGCACTGGAAGACCGTGGACGGCAAACCGACACTTACAGACGAAACGCTCTCTCTCAAAGCAGCAGGCGGTGCACCGTATGAAGCCACCGGACTGTCGCTGGACCGCAACATCATTGGGCTCGGTGGCAACATGATCAATCCGAATGACAAGATGCCGGTCGACCTCTTTACTTCAGAGGAAGCGTTATCCAAAGCGGCCACACCGCTTGAAAAGGACTTTGCCGAATACTATGGCGCTTCTTACTCGGGAGAGGTGTTCAAACAGTTGATTGATGAAGGCAAATTGAACACGTTTACCACCTGGATGAACGGCATGTCGGACGAAGAGATTGTGCAGCGTAATACCGTTCCAGGCGTAACCTTGGATGACAAACTGAAGAAACAGGAGTCAGAGCTCAAAGAGTTGGCAGCACGCGAGGCCGCCAAAATCATTCTTTCCAAGGATGATCAGGCATTCGAAGCGAACAAACAAGCTGCACTTGCGGCATTCAAAAAAGCTGGCGCAGATGAGTTTTCTGCCTGGTACAACGCTGAAGTTCAGCGGCTTCGTCAAGCTCATGGGCTGTAATAAGACTTGGCTGTAAAAGTAAGCGGCAGAGTGGGGAGCTAGAGCTGTGAAGTTTTAGCTCCTTTTTCTTTTGAACATTCGGATTGACAGGAGTTGATGCAGATATGAATCACATTTTATCAACTGGCGGGAGTGACATGCCAGCAGCACGGAAAGTCACCGCTGAAGAGGCATTTACATGGCGAGCTTCATGGATCTGGGGAGAAGGCGAGGATTGGCCGCGTAACGAATGGCGTTGTTTTCGGCGGGAATTCGAATTGCAGGAATGGGAGTATGGAAGCGCTGAGGTAACCATTACGGCTGATGCCAGATATGTCTTATATGTCAACGGTGTGCTGTGTGGCAGAGGACCTAATCGCTCCTGGCCTTTTGAACTGAACTACCATGTGCATGAAGTTGGCCATCTGCTTCGGACAGGGCGTAATGTTCTCGCAGTTCTGGTAATCAGCTATGGCGTGGCTACGTTCACATATCTGCCGGGGAGGGGAGGACTTCTCGCTCAACTGGAATCGGTACACCGTGCCTCGGACGGTATTCTGCCGCGAAGAGAGTTTATCCTGGGTTCGGATGAATCCTGGCAGACGGCACTTCATGCCGGTTATGAACGGCGGTCAGCACGCATGTCCTGTCAGCTTGGCTTTGCTGAACAAGTGGATGCATCCCGCTGGGACGAAGGCTGGGTTGGAGCAGAAGCGTTCTCTTATCCTGAGGATGAAGGCTGGACTGCTGCACGGATCATTGGCACACCAGGCATTGCGCCTTGGGAGAACTTGATTCCGAGTGACATACCCGAACTGACTGAGCAAGAAGTATGGCCTGTTCGAGTGGAATCAGTAAAAGAAGTGTCTCTCGTATCCTGGACCCATGTGCTGGATGTGCGAGAAGCGATGGACCCGGAGAGCAGGATGCATGCCAATCCCGTATCCTTTACCGGATATGCTGCAGCAGTTATTCGGGCAAGTGGAGAAGCTGAAGCTGTCATTGGGTTTTTCAGTGCTTTTCATGCGCTGCGTGGCATAACGCTCAACGGTACACATTATCCAGCGACAGCGATGAGCGGGGAACATCCACGTAGAATTCAGCGTGTTACGCTGAAGCCAGGAGACAATCTGCTGCTGGTCGAGCTGGCTGGACCGGATCATGGCGGCGGGCTGCACCTTGGAATCGACTGCGACGTTCCTTTTACAGTTGTACCGCCTCTTGATGAATTACAAGCGAGCAAAACACCCTTTGCCTTGATAGGTCCATTTGCGACTCTCGTGCATATCGACCATCAGCCGGATCATGATCCCATCCGGGCATATCAGGGATTTGGTGGTAATCAACCTTTGGATGGAAATGCCTTTCCGGATGCAGAAGTGTACCTACGATGCCGAAATTTGGCCACCGTCTCTGAACTTGCTCCATACCGGGCCTGGATAAAGCCGTTTCCCGAGAGACTCAGCTCGGATGCTTCAATCTTTACGTCCAGCATCTGGAAGAGTCAGGAGCAAGCACGTCCCGTTCCTGCGGATTTGCAGCAAGTATGCTTCGCCAATCGACAGCCCGCCATCGTGCCGACAAGCTCTGCCGGGAGAAGCACCGAGCTGATTCTGGACTTTGGCCGTGAATGGTCCGGTTACCTTCGATTCGAAGTTGAAGCTTCGGAAGGCACCATTATTGATGCGTACGGTTTTGAGTATATGGAGGGTAGGTGGCGTCAGGATACCTTTGGCGTTGATAATACGCTGCGTTACGTTTGCCGTGACGGAAGACAAAGCTATGAATCTCCAGTAAGGAGAGGGCTGCGGTATCTGATGCTTACCATACACGGGAATACGAGACCCGTGCGGCTGTTTGGTGTTACCCTTGCGCAGAGCAATTATCCAGTGGCCGAGATTGGTCGATTCCATTGCTCCGATTCGCTTTTGAATGACATCTGGGAGATCAGCAAGCATACCACCCGGCTGTGCATGGAGGATACTTTTGTGGATTGCCCCACTTATGAACAGGTTTTCTGGGTTGGCGACAGCCGCAATGAAGCGCTTGTCAACTATTATGTGTTCGGTGCAACCGATATCGTACGACATTGTCTGCAGCTCGTTCCAGGATCAAGCCGCCAAACGCCGCTCTATGTGAATCAGGTGCCCAGCGGCTGGAGCAGTGTGATTCCAAACTGGACCTTTTTCTGGATCACCGCTTGCCTCGAATATGCCCGCTATACCGGGAGCAGGGAATTTGCAGCGACGATCTGGCCCAAAGTGAAGTTCACGCTGGATCATTATTTGCAGCATATCGATGCCAAAGGACTCTTTACCATTAAAGCCTGGAATCTGCTGGACTGGGCACCAATGGAGCAGCCCAACGACGGGACGGTCACGCATCAAAATACGATATTTGCGCGCACGCTGGCAGATGCAGCCCAATTGTCCGAAATGGCAGGCTGTACAGAAGAGAGTCTATTCTATTTTTCCGCATCCGAAAGTTTAAACCGTGCTATAAATAGCCATTTGTGGAGTGAAGAGCATCAGGCTTATGTGGACTGCATCCATACGAATGGTGCTTGTTCAAGCATCTTTAGCATGCAGACCCAGGTGATGGCACTGGTTACCGGAATAGCAACAGGGGAACGCAGGGAAAAGCTTATTTCGTATTTAACCTTGCCGCCTGAGAATTTTGTGGCTATCGGAAGTCCGTTTATGACGTTCTTCTATTATGAAGCTCTCGTGATGAGCGGTGAGACGGATTATATGCTGCAGGACATGAGGAAGCAATTCGGCGAAATGGTGAAACACGAAGCAACCACCTGCTGGGAAATGTACCCGGGATTTACCGAGAATCGGGCGAATCCCAAAGATATGACACGCAGTCATTGTCACGCCTGGTCGGCAGCACCGGGGTACTTTTTGGGCGCATCCGTACTCGGGGTTCGTCCCATTGCAGATGGTTGGACACGAATTCGTGTTGCTCCGCAGCCTGGTGATTTGCAATGGGCGAAAGGGGCCGTGCCGCTTCCCGGTGACGGAAGAGTTGATGTAGCCTGGCAGATTCGTGAAGAAGAAGGAGAGCTTGTATTTCAACTGGAGGTATGTGCACCGAAGGAAATTACGATTGTGATGGAGGCTCCTGAAGGATTTCGGCCAGTGCTTATACACCAAACATTATGAATTCGTTTAAGAGCGGAGGTTCAGGTTCATGAAGCATATCTCATATTATCATTCCGATACAGACAAGCGGTATCTGGATGAAGTTCAAGACGAAGCCTACTCCCGATCTTCGCTGCATGGAGACGCATGGGTGGAGATGGAGAGCCGTATTCCTGTCCATTACATAACGAATGAAGGGCAGAATTCACTAGACATTCGGCATGG
This sequence comes from Paenibacillus xylanilyticus, assembly GCF_009664365.1. Classification (NCBI taxonomy): domain Bacteria; kingdom Bacillati; phylum Bacillota; class Bacilli; order Caryophanales; family Paenibacillaceae; genus Paenibacillus; species Paenibacillus xylanilyticus. The sequence goes on along the minus strand of NZ_CP044310.1, from coordinate 3,734,465 downwards.
TGGTTCAGATATCCAATCCTTGACCAAGGATACATTGCTGTTGTCCGGCCTTTGGCGAATGAAGGGAGGCGAACCTGCCGATGCTGGAGATCCGGCGCCTGCAACCGGTTGGTTTGGACGAAAAGCCCGGGCCAGCGAAGGCATGCAGGAACGGTGGTACGAACCCGATCACAATCGAGAGGATTGGCTTGTGGTTAGCGTACCCACAACGGTGCAGAGAGCTCTGATGGATCTGGGGCAGATGGACGATCCCCACTGGAACACCAACACCATCGATGAACTGGAACAGCATGGCACACCGGAAGAAACCCCAGTCTGGTTCCGCAGGACACGTGTAGAATGCAAGGAATGGTGGTTCGCTGTAACGTTCGAGCTGCCGGATGAGTGGCAAGGAAGAAGGCTTTCCCTGGAGTTCGATGGCATTGACTATTCGGGCACGCTCTTTATCAATGGTTCATCACTGGGGCACCATCAGGGCATGTTCGGTGGCCCGGTTCACGACATCACAGAGCTGGTTCAATGGAATGAATCCAATGTGCTTGTTGTCCGAATCGATCCTGCACCTCAAAGCTGGAATGGTCTGATGAAGCCAAGTCCAGGCTTCGGCTGGCATTATGGGCACCTCATCTCACTCGGCATCTGGAAGGATGTGAGGATTGTAGCTCAGCCGGATATTGCTTTGCTGGATCCTTATATAGCAACACAGTCATACACCTCCGATCAAGCTCTGCTTCAATTGGAATTTACAGTAGAGAGCCATCTTACCAATCGGTCCCCATTAGCTATCGAGGGATTGATTCGGCTGAAACAATCAGAGAGGGGTATGAACTCTTTTGACTCAAATACCAATGGGGACAGGGAAAAGGATGCACACTTTACCTTTTCTATTGAGGTGCCGTATGGTCGGAGCAAATTCAGCACCGTGATTAGGCTGGCCAATCCGGAAGTGTGGTGGCCTTCAGGTTACGGCGAACAGCCGCTGTATGAGCTCGTGCTGCAAGGCACCTCTACAACTGAATTTCCACAGGACATGGAATCTGACACTGAATCTGCCTCTGCGACCAGTTCAGTACCCGATTTCATTAAGGTGGGCGAAGTCCGCACGTCGTTTGGCGTCCGAACGGTTGAGATGCGTCCCATGCCGGGTACAACGCCGGAAACCGAATACCGCTGGCAATTTGTTATCAATGGAGAACCCATGTTCATTAAAGGCGCCAATTGGTGCTGGCCTGATGTCATGCTGACACAGCATGAAGGACAGTATGAACGGCTTCTGGAGCTGGCTCGCCGCGGAAATGTGCAAATGCTCCGGGCTTGGGGCGGAGGACTGGTGGAAAGTGATGAATTTTACAAGTTGTGTGACGAAAAAGGCATTATGGTCTATCAGGAATTTCCGCTCTGCTGGGGTCCATCCGATTCTCCCCTGACGGACCTCGGTGTCCTTGATCGTCAGACTGTACTTTCGGTAAAAAGACTGAGAAATCATCCTTCTTTGGTCATGTGGGGCGGAGGTAACGAAAATGGCAAGCATGGCGGTGCAGATGAAGGTCTCTTTTTGGTCGGAAAAAGATGTCGTGAGTTTGATCCATCCCGTCCATTCCATCGAACCGATCCATGGGGTGGCAGCGCACATAACTGGAACGTCTACCATTGCGGGGAACCGTTGGATGAGGCAATTCTGGCGATGCCTTCGAAATTCTATGGCGAATTTGGCATTCCAAGCCAGACGAACGTTTCAAGCTGTCTCCGCTATATGCCAGAGGAAGCACTCGAGTTGTTTCCCCCAACCGAAGAAAGCAGGGGCTGGAAATCTCATTTTCACCAGTTCGGCCTGAAGGATGTTATTAAAGTCATGCGATACGCAGCCTATGGACCGATCCGAAACTGGCAGGATTACATCACGTATTCCCAAACAGCTCAAGGTGATGCCATTCGTTGGACTGCTGATATACAGCGAGCGGGAACAGGGGGAGACAAGAGTGGTTTCTGGTATTACAAATTCTCGGATTGTTTTCCAGGACATTCGTGGGCAGTGGTCGATTATTACGGTACAGCCAAGTTGTCTTATTATCGCGCCAAGCAAGCTTCACGGCCGCAAAATGCCTTTATCACCAGCCCCAAGCTGAATACCTGGGAGCCAGGTGAACGATTCCACGCAGAATTGCATGTGGTGAACGATTCACGTGAATCTCTTAACAATGCGTACGTTCAAGTCTTGATGTATAACAGCCAATTAACCGAGGTGATGACTTGGAAGTACCCTGTATTGAATGTGAAGCCAGGGCTGGCAGCCTGTATCGATCAGCTGGGCGTAAACTTGCCAGAAAAAGAAGCGATTCAGCCGTTCCTGATAGCCATCATGCTCTATGCGAGCAGCGGAGCTCTCATCTCCGATCAGTGGTATTGGTTCAATGCCCAGCCGAAGACAGCAGAGCTGCTGGCGTTCGAGAGAGAACATCAGCATGAAGAAAACGAGTATCCGGGGGACCAAGCCAGGCAGGCGTTTTCATTATACGCTGATCTCCCTGCTGCACCGCTTCGGGAGCTTCCCTCTACCATGCTTGAATGGTCTATCGGGCGGCAAGATAAGGGCGGTATTATTACCATTCGCAATATCGGGAGTGTGCCGGCAATTCGGGTCATCATTCATCATTTTCCCGATGATTGGAGCTGTTATCTGGAGGATAACGATTTTGGAATACAGCCAGGGGAAGAGAGATGTATTCCATTTGAAGCAGGATCCGAAGTTCTGCTATCCGGAATAACTGTAAGCGCCTGGAACGCTCCCGAGGTGCAGGGGAGTTGTTCAGAAGTGAGCCTTATTCATGGCAAACATGTGGATTGAATGACAGGAGGAGCAGCGATATGACATCATCGAAGGCAGCCAAACCACAAAATTCAACGAAGGTAATGAAGAAAGTACAGGATTCAAAGGAGATGGGGGAACACAAGGGAATCTTCACCTCAGATCAATGGATTGCCAAGTGGATCACCCGGTCAACATCCCTTCCTCAAGATTGGACTTCGTATCAGGCAGAGGTTGTGATTACCGTGGAAGAAGGAGGCGCGGCCTTTCTTTTCGGTTATCAGAACGAAGATCATCATTGCGGTATTGAACTAAGTGAGGGCGATCCGAATGAAGTAGCCGTACGGCAGATACGGGCATACATTTTTCGGATGGAATCCGGTATGCGCCACACTTTGCAGAAAATCACCCTTCCTGCATCCCAAAAGCAGCCTGAACACATCACACTCAAAGTGACGAAGGAAGGCGGGGAGTGGGAACTCACGCTAAATCAACAGCACACGTCTCGCTGCATGGCAGCGGATTATCAGGGAACGGTGGGTTTTCGCACAACAGGTGGACAGAAGGCTGTTTTCCGCGACTTGAGGCTTACTGGAAAAGATGGACGCATGATGTATTCCAACCGGTTTTATGATTCGAAAACAACTCACTGCACAGCGGGTGCCATTCATCCTTCGGGTAATGGGCTGGTGGTCGAGGGAGATATGCTGTCCATTTGTGAGACTCCGATTTCGGTAGACAGTCCGTTGTTTCGGAAAACGTTTGACATTCCCACGTCCCTACTCCAAGCCAGGCTCCGCATCTATTCGATAGGCTGGTATGAGCTTCGCATTAATGGAGTTCGGGCAGACACCCGAGTTTTGGCACCAGCCAACACACCATACCCACGCAGGATGCTTTATGACACGTACGACGTGACCCATTTGCTTCACGATGGAGAAAATGCACTGGGCGTATGGCTGGGCAACGGGTACCATTTTAACTATTCCCGCTGGGGATGGAAGTGGAACCGGGATAAGGCATTTATCATGCAGTTGGATCTTAGGCTGGAGGACGGCAGCACGTGGACAATCATAACCGACGAATCCTGGTCATCTGCGGCAAGCCCGATTCTTGTCAACGATATCTATGACGGTGAGACTTATGATGCCAGGCAGATGCCTCTAGGTTGGGATGAGTCCGACTTTCTGGAAGACGGAGACTGGTCAATGGCAGTAATCGCTGACCCACCAGGGGGTGAGTTGGAGCCGAATCATCAACCTCCTGTCATACCGTTCGACCCGATACAACCTGTTGCCATGTATAACCCGGTACCCGGTGTGAATGTTTATGATTTTGGTCAAAACATGGCAGGGTGGGTCCGTATTCAGGTAACAGGTCAGTCAGGTAGTGAAGTTCGGCTGAGATACAGTGAGCTGGCAGATGAACAAGGCAACATCGACCCATGGACGAATCGAAACGCCAAAGCGACGGATGTATACATCCTTAACGGGGAAGAAGGGGAGTGCTATGAACCGCGCTTTACATATCATGGATTTCGTTATGTAGAGGTCAGCGGGGAGACAGGTCAGCTCTCCATACAGGCTGTTCCGATTCATGCAGATGTAGAGCAGGCAGGTACCTTTGAATGCTCTGATCAAGGCATCAATAGACTATACAGCAACATTCGGTGGTCCTATCTTAATAATTTGGTGAGCATACCAACGGACTGCTGCCAGCGTGATGAGCGTACCCCATGTCTTATGGATTCGGCTGTGGTTGAGGAAGCGGGGATGCACCATTTTAACATGCATCGTTATTACCGTAAGTGGCTTGGAGATATCGAAGACAGCATGACCAATCCGGATTGGAGCGGAGACAAGGTCTCCCTTCCCTGGCATCTCTATATGCACTATAACGACTTGAATACGTTACGTGAAAGTTATCCATTCATGAAGGACTACATTGACCACCTGCATGAGCGATGGCCTGACCACGAAGTAAAAGATGGCTTTGGAGACTGGTGTCCTCCTAACGACGATGGTTGGGAGAACTACTTTCATGAAGTCGAACTTGTAAATACCAGTATCTATTACAAAATCACTTCCATTGTTGCCGAAACGGCTGCAATTCTGGATATCCATGCAGATCGTGATTATTATAACGAACTGGCCCGGCAGATTAATCATGCCTTCCATCGTCGTTGGTACTCCGGGGAAGGCGTCTACGGCAGTGGTTCCCAGACTGCTCAGCTGATGCCGCTCGCACTCGGCATGGTGCCAGAAGAACAATGCATTGTTGTCGTGGACCGTCTAGTGCAAGCTATTGCGGAAAAAGGCGGTCATCTTCACACAGGCATTTATGGCACGAGATATTTGATGGACGTTTTGGCTGATCATGGACATATCGATGTTGCTCTGGAGCTTTTGAACAAGAAGGAGTATCCCGGATTCGGCTATCAAATAGAACGCGGAGCCACCACACTCTGGGAACAATGGAGCGAGAAGGGCGGCATGCATTCCCACGATCATGCAATGTTTGGTGGAATAAGTACTTCCTTTTATACCCGACTAGCAGGCATCAGATCAGACTCCCCTGGTTATGAAAGGATAAGGATTGAACCTGTAATTCCTTCCAAACTGGATGCGGTACGTGCTTCGCTCAGGACAGCATATGGAGCGATCGAAGTAGCCTGGAAAAAGGAACACGGGAGTCTGCATATTCAGACCGTGATTCCTGAAGGTACCGCTGCTACGCTTGTCTTGCCACATGATCTGGTAACAGCAGCTAAGCAGCCTCGTGTTCACGAGTTGAACCCCGGACGACACTCCTTCTCCATTTCCTGTGAACCATTGACTAAAAATACAGTAAAGGAGTCAACGTGATGCTTGAGATGACACATCGCTATGAAGGCGGATTTCCCAAAATCGGTATTCGTCCAATCGTGGATCGCCGCAAGCTAGTAAAGGCTGCGTTGGCGGAAAGTACGCTGGAACTTGCCCGTGAGGCTGCGGCCGAGATCACCTCCGTTCTTCGCAATCCAGATGGCTCACCAGTGCAAGTTGTCATTTTTGAACCATGCATTTCCGGAATGACCGAAGCTGCTCGCTGCGCTGAGCAATTTCGCAAGGAAGGTGTTGGCGTGCTTGTCACTGTTGCGAGCGGCTGGTGTTATCCGCTTGAAACCATGGAGACCGATCCAACCCTGCCGCACGCGGTCTGGGGCTTTAACGGCACGGAACGACCCGGTGCGGTCTACCTGGCTGCACTCCAAGCGGCACATAATCAGAAAGGGCTGCCCATATTCAAGATCTATGGCAAGCATATACAGGACCAGGATGAACGGAAGCTTCCAGAGGACGTGCGCGATCAGCTGATCCGGTTCGCCCGAGCGGGCATGGCCGCTGCACTGCTGCGAGGCAAATCCTACCTGTCCATCGGCTCCATTTCCATGGGCATCGCAGGCTGTATTGTTGACGAACATTTCTACCAGCGTTATCTGGGGATGCGCAACGCCTACGTCGACATGACCGAAGTCAGCCGGAGGCTGGAGAATCATATCTACGACAAGCAGGAATTACAGTCAGCATTAGCCTGGGCTGTACAGCACTGCAAGGAAGGACCGGATCCCAATCCGGAATCGGTACAGATTGATCCAGAGATCAAAAAGAAAAACTGGGAAATCTCCATTGGCATGACACTGATCGTACGTGATCTGATGATTGGCAACCCAAAACTTGCCGAGATGGGATACGAGGAAGAAGCATATGGTTATAACGCCATTGCATCGGGATTTCAGGGTCAACGTGAGTGGACCGATTACCAGCCCAGTGCAGATGTCTTGGAAGCTATCCTGTGCAGTTCCTTCGACTGGAATGGCATTCGTGAGCCTTACATGGTTGCAACGGAGAATGACAATCTAAACGCAGTCACGATGCTGTTCAATCACTACTTGTCGCATACCGCTCAGATTTTTGCTGATGTGCGTGCATTCTGGAGTCCAGAGGCAGTGAAACGGGTTACTGGCTGGCAGCCTGACGCCTTGGCCGCGGCTGGTTTCATTCACCTGATCAATTCGGGGCCCGCTGCACTCGACGGGACAGGGGAACAGAAACGTGAAGGTAAGCCAGTGATGAAACCACATTGGGAGATTGAGGATCAAGAGATTCAAGCGTGCCTGGATGCTGTAAGCTGGCGACCAACCTATATGGATCAGTTTGCAGGGGGCGGGTATTCAACCGACTTCACAACGCGAGGTGGTATGCCCGTCACGATGGCACGAATCAACCTGGTTGCGGGCTTGGGACCTGTGCTCCAGCTTGCGGAAGGTTACACCGTGGAATTGCCGGAAGATGTACATCGCCAATTGGATCTGCGAACTACACCAACATGGCCGACCACGTGGTTCGTACCCAAGCTGCTAGCGGGTGACCCCGTCTTTGATGACGTCTATGGTGTGATGGAAGCATGGGGATCGAATCACTGCGCTGTAAGTTACGGGCATATCGGTGCAGATTTAATTACCCTTGCGAGCATGCTTCGTATTCCGGTTAACATGCACAATATTGAAGCAGATCGCATTTTCCGGCCCAGCGCCTGGTCTGCATTTGGAACAAAAGACCTGGAGGGAGCGGACTTCAGAGCTTGTTCCGTGTATGGGCCGCTCTATGGATGAGCAGCATAGGCATTGTCTGTACACGTGAAATTGCTAATAAGCATGAAATAAGAGAATGTAATCGTTCCCCACACAAGAGAAACTTGGTAGTATTTAAGTGCTTTATAGTTATCATAATAAGGAGCGCTTAAATATGATCATTCAATTCATTCGTTTAAGGTAATGACAGGTACAGCTCAGATACCCCGGAATTTTTAGAACAAGAAGCGGGGTTTGTTTGACTGTGCCTTTTTTCGTTAACCTAAAACGAATGAAAGGGTGCTTTTTTTGTGTTCAACAAAAGTAAAAAGCAGATGAGTATTGAGAGAATCAGGGAGTCGCAAGAGATGTTTCGTTGCCCGTTATGCAGTAAACCGATGAACTTGATTCACTTGCAGAGCTTAATCTGCATGAATCAGCATTGTTTCGATATTGCCAAGCAAGGATATATCAATCTATCCTCACGCTCCATTAAATCTAAGTATGATAGACAAACCTTCGAAACCAGAAGAATAATTAGCCAGAGCGGGTTATTTCATCCCTTGCAGGCGGCCGTAAGTGAAATAATTTTGAGTCAAAACATGAGCAAAGAACCCATACGTTTACTGGATGCAGGTTGCGGAGAAGGTTCTCATTTGTATAACATACAATCCACAATAAATCAGAGAAAACGTAACGCTATATTGGCTGTAGGAATGGATATTTCAAAAGAGGGGATCAGTCTTGCAGCAGCGGAATATTCAAATGCCGTGTGGTGTGTTGCAGACATTGCAAACATCCCACTAGCTAACCAGCAATTTAATTTCATCATAAACATGCTATCCCCAGCCAATTATTCCGAGTTTCAGAGATTGCTCACAGATGACGGTTTGGTGATTAAAGTGGTTCCAGAGCAGCATTATCTAAAAGAAATCAGAGATATCCTCTACAAAGGAACAGATAAACAGGTCTATTCCAATACACCTACCATTCGTTATTTTAACGAACGGTTCGATTTAATAGCGGTTGAAGATATTCAATATCAAGTTAGCCTCAGTGAGCACCTCATTCCACCTTTGCTTGGGATGACTCCGTTATCTTGGGGGGCTTCACAAGAGGCCAGAGAACAGATTTTACAGATGGATTTGAGACAAATTACGATGGACTTTAAGATTTTAGTGGGTATGAAACCATCACAGAATTAGTGGTCTGCATTTATGATTAACTAATACCAAAGCCTCCATCAAGGCAGCCGATCAATGGATCGGCTGTTTTTTTGAGCGTTAATCCCAATATGTGGTACTATCATTGAAATAAGAACATCTGAAATGATCAAGGGGATGAGTCTATCAAGCAGCGTGGTGATATGCTCCTTGGCGCCATAGCGCCAGATGCAAACTCCGAAAAAGGGGATACCCATTTTCTGGGAGATCAATTCAAGTATGGCGTCAACAGGCGATGGAAATACGGGCGTTTCATCACTAAATATAAGGAGCGTATAACTGAGCCTTTCATACTGGGCTATTTAACTCATTTGGTAGCGGATGAAGTTTTGGGCTATGAAATCTTACTTTAGCGGTTTTGAAGAACGACTGAAAAAGGAGCCTACACTGTATGATCGCTATCAACATGACTTTCGATTGTGCAATGCGAAGCTGAATGAGATGTTTATTTCTGAAGGACTTTACGAAGCGCTAAATTCAGCAGTGTACATACCAATTATGGATGAACTTGATGAGAAGAATGTATTCGTATTGAAGAAACAGGCGCTGGAGGACTTTAACTATCCAGTAGAACATGTCCAGCAGGAGATGAGTGTTTTTTCGATAGACGAGATCTTGGCATTCATGGAACGCTCCGCCTATCGTGCCTTGGATGTATGTCGATCACAGCTAGGTACAATTCATACTTAAGTGAACCTCTATGCTCTTTTAGACATGCGATAAGCATACTGGCTTTCTTGTGGAAAAGGAGAATAAAAGATGTCCATAACATTTAAGAAATCAACCCTAGAAGATATTGAAACATTGCTTCTTCTTCAAAAAGCAGCGTTTCAAGAGGATTTGGAAAAGTACGAAGACTCTGAAACAAATCCAGCATGTGAAACCTATGGAAAATTGGCTGAAAATATTAGAAAATATCAACACTTTACCATTTTAGAGGGAAAAACAATTATAGGTGCGATTGATGTAAGAGGCAACGATGAGCGCATGCACATTGATAAGGTGTTCATTTCTCCATGTAATCAAAGTAAGGGCGTAGGTACTGCAGCAATTCAATTTGTGGAATCCCAATTTCCGAATACAAAATTATGGACCTTATATACACCGCATTTAAGCTTCCGTAATCATTACTTTTACGAAAAGTTTGGGTACCAAAAGACTAAAGAGGTTCAGCTTGCACAAAAACTGATTTTATTCAAATACGAGAAGCGAACAGAGTAATTCTGAAAAAATAGTAAAAATACTATAAATCGTAATGTGGGGCCATCTTATGATGGTCTTTTTATATTGGAGTAGCAGCTCTATGAAACATCAGGACGTTTGCAATCCGAGGCAGTCTTAGTTCAGGGTATCTCTCATGACTTGACCTTAGGTCTGACCTAAGGTATATGCTTAGTTCGTATTCCACGTATCAGAGGGGGTAAGCACTTGAAAAAGGAAATTACGATCAGCGAGTTAGCGAAACTGATGGGCGTGTCGGTCCATCAAATTCGTTATTTTGAGGAAAAAGGCATATTGATGCCGTCGTATATCGATGACAATCAATATCGCATGTATGGGATGAATGAGATTTACCGCTTGGCGCATATTTTACTTCTTCGTAAAGTTGGGCTGTCGGTAAGAGCCATCCGGGAATGGAGTGAAGAAGGTACCCCGGATGATATGCAGCGATTGCTTGTACAATCGGTTTCCAAGCTGGAAGCTGAAATAGACAGGCTGCGATCGTTAAGCGACTTTATTCGCAAGGTGCTGGACGAGAACGAGCACTACGGACAGGAGGGCACTTCCTTTCAGGTTATTCAACGTGATCAGCTTGTCCTGACTACATGGTTCGAGACGCACATGGAGAGTGAATTGGATGCTCGAATGTTGGTTCAGGAGGGGGATCCGCTGCCAGAGTTATTTGAAGCGGACATTCATTACGTATATGAGGGAGACGACCGTGTAATGCTGTGCACGGAAGTGCATGACGTGAAAGGCGATATCGCTTTTCCAGCAGGTGAATACTTATCTTACCGGTTTACAGTACATGGCGAAGAAGAACTGGAGCAGTACTTCAGTCAATTCCAGGCCTTTGCTGACCGCAGGGGCCTCATACTACATGGTTCACGGATTCTGGCGGAGAAGTCATACCTGTCGCTGTTTACCCAAGAAAGCTTATATTATGAAATGTTTGCACGTATTGAACATATCGGCGGCAATACAGTGGATGGTGACGGAAAGCGATGATCATCCATCCTGTCGTTCAGATGGAGCGAATGAAAGAGGAACATCAAGCTTCAGTCAGCCAACTGTTATTTCAAGGGTTTTGCAGTAAATTTGGTGCAAATTTGAATAACGCACAAATGATGATGTTGTTTGAAACGTGTCTCGCGCTGGATGAACAACAGGGGAAAAGCGAGCGCTTCGTTGCCATGAAGAAAGACGCAGTCCTTGGCAGCTTGAGCCTTCAGTTAAAGGCTCGGTCAGGTGAGCTCCGTTCGAGTATTACAGTAACAGAACTGCTTCCCTTGTGGAAAGGAATTCAAGACGTTGGGTGGCGGAGAGCACTCAGTTTTGTCCTACGATTGGCATGTTTGAGCCATCGTCCGGTACGTGGAGAAATGTATATTGCTGATCTAACCGTCCATCAACGGTTTCGGGGAACAGGAGTAGGCAGAGCGATGCTGGAATGGACCCTTCGCGAAGCATCTACAAGACCGGGAGTCCGATATGCGAGCTTGCATGTGTCAGGTAGTAACCTCGGAGCCAAACGGCTGTATGAGCGAATGGGATTCCGCACGCTTGAAGTACAGCGCAGCTCCCTCATGACATGGTTGTTTGACGAACCGGAATGGAATTACATGATCCATGAAGGATAGTCATTTTTAACGAGGAAGGGATGTAGAAAAAAGCGTGAAGAAAAAATGGGGAACGATGCTCTTGGTTATCCTGCTGCTGATAGGAGGGACGGGTACAATTATTTTATGGCAAAATAGCTTTGATATGGTCCAACGAGCTGTGCAAATAGAAACGCCCCAAGGTCAATTGACGGGGGTGTTAACGCTTCCCGCCAAATACAGTGGCAAAGTGGGTTTAGTATTATTCATTCATGGCGACGGGCCGATCGACGCGACACACAACGACGGCTATAAACCGCTGTGGGAGCGGCTTGCTGGGCTTGGTTATGCTTCACTGTCGCTGGACAAGAGAGGAATCGGCGGATCGGAAGGCAGCTGGCTTGACCAGCGCATGGAAGATCGGGTAGAGGAAGCACGGCAGGCGCTGGCGTGGGCGAGGCAGCAACCGGAAATCGACGCGAGTCGCATAGGCGTATGGGGCGCAAGTCAGGCAGGATGGGTCATTCCCAAGCTGGCTGGCAAAGAACGGCTAGCCTTCAGCATTCTGGTCTCTCCGGCAATCAACTGGCTGTCGCAGGGAGAGTACAACACACGGAGTGAAATGGCTAAGGAAGGGCGCTCCATGAATGAGATTGAGCAACAGGTTAAAGAGAATAACCGTATTAAGAAGCTGCTGATCGCAGGCAGTTCCTATGAAGAATATGTGAGCCTCGCCGGGCAAGAAGATGCCATGTCCAGAGAACGCTGGAGATTCGTGAGCCGCAACTACACTGCCGATGCAACAAACGATATCGCGAATTTTGAGTCCCCTGTCCTGCTACTGCTCGGCGATCAGGATATAAACGTCGACGTGCAGGAAACGGAGAGGGTTTACAGGGAGCATGTATCGCCATCGGAATTATTACGAGTCAAACTCCTGCCAGACACGGAGCACTCCATGCTGTCCGTCTCTACGGCCGAATCACCTTGGCGTGCATTATTGATCAGTTTGTTTGCCCCGCGTAACATTACAGTGAAGGGATATATGGATGAAATTGAGGATTTTCTCCGATCCATTACTCCAAATTAAAGAAAGAATTCTCTGCACGTCTTACTATGATAGAATTAATGCAGTTTGGATGATGGATAAGCGGAGGATAGAAGTATGAATAAAACGGAGCGGCATCTTGCAATTACCCTTGAGTTACAGCGCAGCAAAACGCTAAGGGCAGAAGATCTGGCTTCCCGGTTTGAGACAAGTGTACGAACGATATATCGGGATATGCAAGCACTAAGCGAAGCTGGGGTGCCAATAATAGGAGCACCTGGTCAGGGTTACTCTCTTATGGAAGGATATTTTCTCCCCCCAGTTAGCTTTACAGCCGAAGAAGCCGTAGCCCTGCTCATGGGGGCTGATTTTATCGAACAGAGATTGGATCATACATACGCACATGAAGCCAAGTCGGCTCAACGTAAAATTGAAGCAATTTTACCAGAATCCGTTCGAAATGAATCTACACGAGTTCGGGAAACCATGCGACTCCTTCATGGAAGTGATCCCTTAGCTGGAGAGACGGTTAAAACGTACCTTAAGCAAATACGCAGCGCCATTTTGGAAAAGCAAAAGATTCGTTTTATGTACCGTAAAAAAATGCCGGGGCCAGACGGGAATCGAAGCAATCTCCGGGAGGTTTCTCCATATGGATTATCCCTTTTGCATGAACATTGGGTTTTAATCGCGCACTGCGATATGCGACAAGACATTCGTCATTTCCGACTGTCCCGAATGACGGAACTTCAAGTATTGGAGGATCGCTTCCTTTTACCGGATAATTTTGACCTAAGCAAATATCGGCCGTCTGATGATCGGAATGTACGGGTACTAATCAGGGCTAACCCTGAGATAGCAGACAAGATTATAGAGGGAGTCAACTTCTATATCGAAGCCATAGAAGATCATGTGGACGGTGTGAATTTTCATTTTCGTGTCCGGCATACGGAAGAACTATTGCATCATTTGCTTGGCTGGGGTGGGGATGTTCAAGTGATTGAGCCGGAGTCTCTGCGCTTGCGAATTCAAGAAGCTGCGAAAAATATCTTAAAACACTACTGACATACCCCTGTCAGTAGTGTTTTTTTATACTTTGATTATATCTAAGATGAAAAGGGGTTGCTAGAAGGATGAAAAACACACTTCAGGTATTAAAAGCTTTTGAAAATGCGGTAGAGAGGTATTTGGCTGAATTGAAACAGCTGGGTATGGAGCAATTACATAGAAAGACGGATGAGGAGGAATGGTCCCTAGGACAGATGTATATGCATTTGATTCAATCAGCGCTCTTTATGCACCTGCCTAATATAAAACAATGTTTGGTTCACAGCGGACCATTGGTACATTCGAATAAGGGAAAAACGGAGCTGGGGGAAAGCGTGTTCGAGCAAGAACAATTTCCGGCCATTCGAGTTAAAGTCCCTGCTTCACCGCAATACACTCCGAAGTCACCGGAGAACAAGGAGCAGCTGGTTGAAGGGCTGCATCAAGTCATTGAAGAAATGAGGGACATAGAAGCTGTTTTACGCCCATCGCCTGCAACGGATAAAGTCATTCACCCAAGACTTGGGGCACTGGACGCCCAGGAATGGTTTTTATTGATCGAAATGCATTACAGACATCACTTTTTGCAATTGGATCGTTTGAAGATGGAATTAGGCATTGGGCAGAGAGAAGGGGAAATCTAATGTCGGTTATAACAAATCAGACAAGCAGATATTGGATTGGCGTTGTTTCTGCTTCTCATGTCCATACAGCCGTAGAAGGCGGATTTGCACAGTTGTGTCACGGCAAGGCAGCATCACTGCGTCTGATGTCCCCTGGTGATTGGCTGATATACTATTCTCCGCGCACAGACATGTCAACAGTGAAGCCGCTCCAGGCATTTACCGCTATTGGCCAGGTGAAGGACAGCCCAGTCTACAAATATCAGATGACGGAATCATTTGTACCCTTCCGCCGGGATATCCGTTATGTTCCGTGTCGGGAAGTAAAGATTGCCTCTCTATTAAACGAACTCGACTTTACACGCGGAAATCGAAATTGGGGATTTACATTCCGCAAAGGACATTTTGAAATTGGGGTCGAAGATTTCATGACAATCGCTGCCTCCATGATTGATCATGAAGACTTTCAAATTTGTTAGCAATGCAGCTCAATTCTATTTTAAGTATTGCTTGCGAAATTGCAGCGGAGAAAAGCCGAATTCCCGTTTGAAGCAGGACGAAAAATACGGGGAGTAACGGAAACCCACTTCCTCGGCGACCCGGTCAATGGACCAATCGGTCGTGACCAGGAGGCGTTTGGCCCGCTCCAGCCGAAACTGCTGCAAATAATCGGATGGGGTACATCCGTATCTCGACTTCATGCATCTTACAATATAGTTTGGATGAAAGTGCAGGGCGGACGCGATGGCTTCATTGGTGACTTTCTCCCGATAGTTAGCTTGAAGGTAAGCCGCAGTCCGTTCGGCCAATCGGGAAGCCACCGAATCCGTTCGGCCGAAACATTCTTCTTCAAGCAAGCTGAGGAGTTCTCCAAGAAGCTGCTGTTCCTGCCAAAAGGAAAGCGTAGACGGCTGGGTGAGCAGCTGTTCTACCATACCGAACACCGTACGTGAGTCAGTCAAATGCATGTATTTTGGCAATCGCAGCGTGTAAGGGTTAATAAATGGTCTGGTTGTGTAAGGGGATGTATTGTTCTCCACTTCCTCTGCCACTGATGCATCACGCCTTGGTGCATGCTCAAAGTGAACCCAGTAAAAAACGGTATCCTGATCGCAAGGTCGGATCGGATAGTGTTCTCCATCAGGCAGCAGCAGCAGCATGTCTCCCTCGGTTAGTGTCCATTGTGATCCGTTCTCGCCGATGTACATCTCTCCGCGGACAAGGATCAGCAAATCATACGCCCCGATGTTGCTGCGATGGGGATGCTGATCCCCGCTCCTATACTCTGTCAGGCCCGATCCCAAATAATAGGGGAGTGGGGGCATATGAAGTTCAATCATGGTGTCTTCACCCAGAACGTTCACATCCTTTCGCTTGTGTCATATTTTATAGAAAATGGTTCATTCCATTCCTATTAAGTCGGTTATACCAAGCATATAATTGAGTTCGTAAAGAGTCAATTAATATAGGAGGTACTACTGATGCAGACAACACAGGTTCATATCCGGGACTCATTTTGGGAGGATTATTCCACACTGGTACGTCAAACAGTCATACCCTATCAATGGGAGGCATTGAATGATCGTATCGAAGGAGCGGAACCCAGCTATGCCATTCACAATTTTCGAATTGCTGCCGGTCTGGAACAGGGCGAATTCGGCGGATGGGTGTTTCAGGATAGCGATTTATATAAATGGTTGGAAGCGGTTGCTTATTCACTGCGGAGTTATCCTGATCCCGAATTGGAGAACACCGCAGATGGAGCAATCGACCTCATTGGGCAGGCACAGCGGGGTGACGGATATATCAATACTTATTTTACAATCAAGGAACCGGGCAAAGAGTGGACAAATATGTATGAGGCCCATGAACTGTACTGTGCCGGACACCTGATCGAAGCTGCGGTGGCCTACGCTGACGCAACGGGCAAACGTAAGCTTCTTGACATTGCATGTCGTTTCGCTGACTTAATCGACAAGCTCTTCGGTACGGGAGAGAACCAGAAACGGGCATACTGCGGGCACCAGGAGATTGAACTGGCTCTCGTCAAGTTATATCATGCAACCGGTGAGGAACGTTATTTGAATCTTAGCCAATATTTCATTGATGAGCGGGGCAGCAGCCCGAGTTATTTTATCCAGGAATGGGAACGGGGAGGCAGAACTAACATCTGGTCACAAGGTTCGCCGGACTTGGAAATGTACCAATCCCATCTTCCGGTACGGGAACAGACAGCAGCCGTGGGACACTCCGTACGTGCCGTTTACATGTATACGGCCATGGCCGATCTCGCCCGTTTGACGAAGGATGACAGCTTGCGAGCGGCGTGCGAACGGCTGTGGGCCAATACAACTCGCAAACAGATGTACATTACGGGAGGCATCGGCGCGACACATTTGGGCGAGGCGTTCACTTTCGATTATGATCTGCCGAATGACGCCGTGTACGCGGAAACTTGCGCATCCATCGGACTGATCTTCTGGGCGCGCCGCATGCTTCGTCTGGAGGCGAAGAGTGAGTATGCGGACGTGATGGAACGTGCGCTGTACAACAACGTGCTTGGCAGCATGTCCAAGGACGGCAAACACTTTTTCTATGTCAACCCGCTTGAAGTATGGCCAGAGGCCAGCTTGCGCAATCCGGACAAACATCATGTAAAACCGGTCCGTCAGAAGTGGTTCGGCTGTTCCTGCTGCCCGCCAAACGTCGCTCGCTTGCTCAGCTCGCTGAACGATTATATCTACGATGTCTCTCCAGAAGAGAATGTGGTTCATGTACATTTATACATTGGCAGTACGGTAGAATTCACGTCTGCGGAAGGCCGGGCAGTCAAGCTGAGTCAAGATTCGGAGCTTCCTTGGAACGGAAAAATCAACTTCAACATCTCGCTTGCTCCAGACAGCTCAGAGGGTGCTGCATTTACACTGGCGCTCAGAATTCCAAACTGGTTCCAGAGTGGGCAGCCTGTTTTGCGAGTGAATGGCGAAGAACAGGCATATACATTGAACAATGGTTATGCTCATATCCAAGGAATATGGTCGGAAGGAGATGCATTGGAGTGGTTACTGCCACTTGAAACGCACTTGATTGAAGCTCATCCACAGATTCGAGCTGATGCAGGCAAAGCAGCCATTCAGCGTGGACCACTTGTGTATTGCGTGGAAGAGGCGGATAACGGAGCGCCGCTGGCTTCATTATCCATTGCCGAAGCAGCCAATTTAACAGAGCGCGATGCACCGAATTTACTTGGCGGCTGCGTTGTTGTGGAGGGCGACGGACTGACTGCAGATGGGTCAGCATGGCCAGAGGATCAACTGTACCAACCGATTCGCAAACCTCGCATTCCGGTACGTTTTACCGCCATTCCTTATTATCTGTGGGGGAACCGTGAACCGGGTGAAATGAGCGTCTGGCTGGGCAGTTGAAGCGTGGGTCCTCGAAGCAACTCCATCGTTTGAAGAGGTTGAATGGCAACTGAACATAACGCGTGGTTTCAATATTGGCAGGACAGAAGGTCCCTCGTATATTAACGGGGGACTTCCGCCGTGTCTGGCCTTTTTTGTAACCCGGAAGCGGAGATGAATGCATGAAACCAGAACATGTACGAAAATCCCGTATCGAACGAATTACGCTCAAAAATCGAATTCTTTTCCTTTTTGCGGCCGTAGCCCTCATTCCTTTCCTTTTATCCTGCTATCTATCCTACCGAACAATCCATTCCATTTTGACGACCAAATTGCAATCCGGGATCCAAAGTAACCTGAAACAGGTGACCCTTTCCTTGGAAAACACACTCAGCAACCTGAATCATGTGTCTCAGCAGCTCGCCTTCGAGGGGAGCATTGGTAAACAGCTGGAGCAACTCATGCTTGCGGATCAACCATATGACCGCAGTTATTTGACCGACCAGATCAAAAATCAGCTGAACCTGATTGCGTTTACCAATCCCAATATCGGGTTATCGATGTACTATTTTCGTGAAGACGACACCTATCTCTTTGAAACTATGGGGGTGAAAGACTCATTCGATCCGGAGAATTTGCCGATCATGGCGAGTTATTACGGAATCACGTATTTCGGGCCTCATATCAGTAACGACAGGTTTAACGATCAATATGTTCTTTCTGCGCTGCGAAAGGTGGACCTGCCTGAACGGGACGATGCGTATGTATACATTGAAACCGGGTTTAATCTGACACAGAGCATTCTTGATCTGGATGATGTCAGTAAAAATACGGCCCACCTCATTTTGGATAATCACGGACGCATCTCTTACAGTGAGTTAAGGGACGCTTTCCCTGAAAACGCAAATTTCCCAGTTTCCGGCCAGCTCTCTGAACCTTCTACAACTTCGGGAATCGCTTCGGGCTATTACTGGTACCAGCAATACAGCAACCAGGGATGGAGTGTTGTGTCGCTCGTGTCCAAAGCAGATTATGATCAGGAGAAAAACCGCTGGATCATGCAGATGGTTCTGTTAACCGTGTTATCCGCCGCAGTCAGCTTGGCCATCGGCTGGTTGCTGTGGAAAATGGTATATCGGCCGTTGTCCCAATTCCACCGGGAAATGAAGCAGATGCTGAACAGCAACTTCGACGGGGTCGACGCGAATTCGCGCATACCTGAATTTGAGATGCTGCTCACACAATTCGGACGAATGAAGTCCCACATTGCAAGGTTGTATTCCGAAGTGGAGTTAAAGGAGAAGCGCAGGGCAGACCTGGAAATTGAAAAGCTGCTCTACCAGATCAATCCACATTTTCTGATGAATACGCTCGACACTGCGCACTGGCTGGCCGTCATGAATGGACAGGAGGAGATCGATCGGCTGGTTACTTCGCTGAACAAGCTGCTGTATTATAATTTGCGCTTGGGCGGTCAGAGCTCAACCATACGGGAGGAGATTGATTCGCTCAAGCAGTATCTGATCCTGCAGCAGATTCGCTATAATTTTCAATTCGATGTTGGCATTCATATCGATGACAAGCTGCTTAACGTGCCCGTGCCGAGGTTTATTTTGCAGCCGCTCGTTGAAAATTCGCTGTACCATGGACTGGATGACAAAGGAAGAATCGAAGTTGAAGTAAGCAGGCACAACGACCGGCTTGAAATTTCGATCAGAGACAACGGCAGGGGAATCTCCGAAGAAAAGATCAAAGCGCTGCTGGAACAAGAACAGGCCGAGCGTCATCGGGTCGGAATGGGGATTGGCATGAATTATGTTAAGCGCATGCTGGAGTCTTATTATGAAGGCCAAGCCAGTATGAACGTATCCAGCGAACCTGGGCAAGGAACCTGGATTGTCATTGAGCTGCCAATTCACTGTGAAGGAGAGGGGAAATCATGATTGACGTACTCATCGTCGATGACGATCAACTTGTGCGCAAAGGGCTTATGCTCGCAATGCCTTGGGACAGATTTGATATGAGGATTGTTGGCGAAGCGGGAAACGGAGAGAAGGCGCTTGAATTTCTGTCTGAAAACCACGTCGATCTATTGATTACGGATCTGGCCATGCCTGTCATGTCAGGGATCGAGTTAATCCGCACCACTCGTAAGCTATACCCGGATCTGCCAATTGCGGTTCTGACCCTTCATCAGGATTTTGAATACATTCAGGAGGCACTCCGTCTGGGTGCCATCGATTACATTGCCAAAGTGCAGCTTGAGAAAGAACGGTTCGAGGAAGTGCTTGGGCGCATTCATGACCGTATTCAGGCCGACAGGCGAAAACGATTCAATGACGAAGCCACGATGGAATCCGGAAAGGATGCGTTATTTTATGGGGAGCAAGGAAAAGAAACTCCATCGTTCGATGAGTCGCGCTGTGAACGTGGACGGCCCGGGTCATCAGTCGTTGAAGCGAGCGATGTGAGTGTTAAGGACAAGTTGCATTCGTTTCGCTGGGTGCATGAAGAGTCTTATATGGTTGAACTTCTAGATGATTTGAAAACCATGAGATTACCTGTCCCCCGATTGATGCAGTTGCTGTACGGCGTAACGGAAGACTGGAACCGCACGTTTAAAAATATCGTCAGCACGGAAATGACAATACCTGTACATTTTGCATCATGGAACGATGTGGTGGAATGGATGGCGAACTTTCGGACAGAAGCACTACGTTTATCGGGTGGGCAGTATCTGCGCAAGGAAGTCAGCAGCAGTATCATGACCGCCGTCAAAATCATACATGACGAGCTGCAGAATCCACTATTCGCCAGCGATGTATCGAAGCGGGTCAACCTCAGCCGAAGTTATTTCAATCAATGCTTCAAGGAAATGATGGGTTATTCGTTTAACGAATATCTCCGCAAAATTCGGATCGACAAGGCGAAGGACTATCTGACTCAAACGGCCAAACCGATTGTCTGGATCGCGGAACATACAGGCTACGCGGACGAAAAATACTTCAGCCGGATTTTCCGTGAGCAGGTAGGCATGCTGCCAAGCGAGTACCGCAATGCACCAAGAAGAGGGTAGACGAATGGAGAGAAGGTAGGATGAATGAATTGTAAGCGTTAACAAAAACAGACGTTTCACCTCCTGTTCTTCGTTCGGCTCTCTATCCATAAACGTTTTCCGGCCGTGTTATATTGTTGGTGCTGGACGCGAAGGACATTCCATTAAAGGGGGAGCATCCATTTGGGCAAAAAAATGGTCATGGTGGCAATGATGCTGTTGCTCGCATTCACTAGCGCCTGCAGCGACGCGGGCAACGAGGATGAAACGGCGGAAAATAATACTACGCCTGGCGTTGTAGAAGAAGGGCCGGCAGATCCATTCGGTAAGTACGACCAGACGATTACACTAAGGTATGGCAAAGAGGTCGATCCAACAGACAAAAGTTTGCCTGCCGGGGACACACCGGAGAACAACCAGTATTCCCGTTATGTGAAGGATAATCTGAATATTGACACCAAAGTCACCTGGCAAGCGGCAACCGGAACCAACTATGAGCAGAAAGTGAACCTCGCGATTTCAAGCAATGATTTACCCGATGCACTCGTGGTCAAGGATACCCAGCTGCGGGCGATGGTGAAGGCGGGCCAGCTGGAAGACCTGACCGATGCATTTAATCGATATGCATCACCAGCCATGAAGAGTTATATGGAGAAAACAAACGGTGTGTCTGCCCAGGCAGTTACATTTGACGGGAAAATGTACGCTATTCCCAGTATACAAGTACAATCCGATGGTGTTCACCAAATGTGGATACGCAAAGACTGGCTCGACAAGCTGGGACTTGAACCGCCCAAAACAATGGAAGAACTGGAGAACGTGGCGAAAGCATTCGTGGAACAAGACCCGGACGGCAACGGCAAGAACGATACGATTGGGATTGCAGGGCAGCAGAACGGCAGCCGGTTATATGCGAATTTCCTGGAATCAACAAATAACACTTATGGACTTGATCCGATCTTCGGGGCTTATAAGGCCTATCCTGGTTTCTGGTTAAAAGATAATGCAGGCAACCCGGTCTACGGTTCCATTCTGCCAGAAACGAAGGAAGCGCTCGCCAAACTGCGCGACATGTATGCGAATGGGCTAATCGACAAGGAACTCGGCATTCGCAAAGCAGCGTCCGAGTCTGTAGTCAACGGTAATGCTGGTATTTTCTTCGCACCATGGTGGATGGGATACGGACCTCTTCCCGATGCGATTAAAAACGATCCGAAAGCCAACTGGCAGGCATATTTGCTGCCGCTGGATGCTGATGGACAATTTAATGCTCATATGGGCGCCCCTTCTACCGTATTCGTTGTTGTGCGCAAAGGATATGAACATCCCGAAGCAGTCGTCAAAATGCTGAATCTGCTCATTCGGGATGAATCGAAGTTTGATATCTCTGTGCCTGTAGGTCACTATCCGCTGCGTGTACCGATGTCCTATATGGATGAGAGCGAATATTCAGCGAAGGCTTTGCAGGAAGTACTTGCTGGCACGAAAAAACCGGAAGACTTCACCGATCCAGGCTACAAATTGCTTGCTGCAGACATTCAGAACGTCAAAAAGGTAAAGAAAGAGCCGTATGACAATATGGACATCCAGTATTGGGATCCTCAGGCTGACCTTGGCGTATGGAGCCGCATCTATTCACTGCTGGTCGGATCATCATCCTTGCAGCAGGACTATAACAAGGTGTATAGCCTTCTCTATTCCCAGACCCGCACCATGGAAAGCCGCTGGTCCAATCTGAAGAAGCTGGAGGATGAAACCTTCCTGAAAATCATCATGGGAGCTGCACCTCTGGATACATTCGATACGTTTGTAAACGATTGGAAAAAGCAAGGCGGCGACAAAATCACTGAGGAAGTGAAGGAGTACGTCAAGTAGGCAGCTGTCCAGAGCGCCGGGTCGGTCATCCGGCGCTTCTTCTTGAGAAGATCAGGGATGGGAGATTGCGGAGGAGGAACACTGGATGCGAAACCGAAGTTTCATCAAACATTACTACATTATGTTATTGCCCGGAATGGTATGGCTGCTGTTTATCAGCATCATTCCCATGTTCGGGATTGCCATTGCCTTTCAGGACTTTAACCCGGGCCAGGGCATTTGGAAATCGACCTGGATCGGGCTGGAGAACTTCGAATATATGTTTAGCCTGAATGATACCAAGACCATTTTCTTCAATACCGTGTACATTGCCGTCATGAAAATTGCGGGTAACCTGATTGTGCCATTAGTCTTTGCGATCATGCTGAATGAACTTCGTCTTATGGTGATTAAGCGCTGGGTTCAAACGATCGTGTACCTTCCGCACTTTTTGTCCTGGGTTATCCTGTCAGGCATATTGCTCGATGTGTTTTCGTACACGGGTCCTGTCAACGGATTACTGAACATCGTTGGGATTGAACCGGTGTTGTTCTTCGCCCGGGCAGACTTGTTTCCATTTATTGTCGTCGGAAGTGATGTATGGAAGGAGTTCGGCTTCAACACGATCATCTACTTGGCTGCACTGACGGGCATCAGTCCATCCCTGTACGAAGCCGCTTCAATTGACGGAGCAACCCGGATGCGGAGAATCTGGCATGTGACGCTGCCCGGCTTGCGTACCACAATTGTGCTTTTGGCAGTGTTAAGCCTGGGGAATGTACTGAATGCAGGTTTTGATCAGATTTTCAACCTGTACAACCCGCTGCTCTACTCCACGGGTGACATTATCGATACTTGGGTATACCGCGAAGGGCTGCTAAACATGCAGTACGGACTTGCAAC
Organism: Paenibacillus xylanilyticus; assembly: GCF_009664365.1. NCBI lineage: Bacteria > Bacillati > Bacillota > Bacilli > Caryophanales > Paenibacillaceae > Paenibacillus > Paenibacillus xylanilyticus. Next base: position 3,711,071 of record NZ_CP044310.1, on the reverse strand, counting down.
CGCAGTTGGTTTGCTGAAGTCAGTGGTCAGTTTTGTGCTCATTATCGTTTCGTATCTGCTGGCTTCGAAGTTCGCCAATTACCGCATATTTTGATAAGGAGAAGGAGTCGTGCGAGATGATAAGAGAAACAACGCTGCGATCCAGGGTGTTTGATGTCACGCTTCTGGTTGTGCTGCTCCTGATTGCATTCCTTTGCATACTGCCCCTCTGGTATACACTGGCCGTGTCTCTAAGCGAAAAATCAGCGGCGGCTGCCGGAAAAGTATGGTTATGGCCCGTTGGCTTCAACTTCAATTCATATCAACAAATTATCGGCGATCGTTCCTTTTTCAATTCCTTCTGGATTTCCATTCAACGGGTTGTGCTTGGTGCGACAATTACGTTTGTGGTGACAACGATGATGGCTTATCCGCTCTCACGAAGCCCACGCGAATTCCGCATGCGCAATGCATTCATGTGGATTCTCGTGTTCACGCTGCTGTTCAACGGCGGACTGATTCCATGGTACATGACGGTGAAGGCAATTGGGCTGTATGATACCATCTGGGCGCTTGTTCTTGGCGGGGGAGTGCCGGTATTCAACGTCATTCTGATCGTGAACTATTTCCGTAACCTGCCCAAGGAACTGGACGAGGCTGCTCTTGTGGACGGGGCCGGGCCGTGGCGAATGTTAATCACCATTTATGTACCGCTGGCCGTACCGGTACTGGCTACGGTCACATTGTTCACTATCGTCTACCATTGGAATGAGTTCTTCCATGGATTGGTGCTGACTTCAGGGCAGGATCATTATCCGCTGCAAACATTAATCCAGCAATTCGTTGTGGTCATCGACGCGTCCAACATGACGGAGGATCAATATAAACGGATGAACGAGTTATCGAATCAAACCCTGAATGCCGCAAAAATTTTCATTGCCATGCTTCCTGTACTTATTGTCTATCCGTTCCTGCAGCGCTTTTTCATTCACGGTATTACACTGGGTTCGGTGAAGGAGTAGCTGCATTGGATATAGCCTAAGAACAAACGAATAGCGTGACTGAATAGGTCTGTAGTCGATTTCGTCGATATGGACCTATTTTTATTAAATCGTTCAGTTAACTTGATCGGCTCCGAACCAATTTTACTTTTGCATTTAGGCTGTCCCTGAATGGCGAATGTTGAGTCGTGAAATTAACAACCCGTTTACATGAACATGAAACAAAAGAAATATTTCAGCTTTAACATTTAAGATGACAAATGAGGGAATGAGGACTGAATCATGAAGAACTATCCGATCATCGCCTCCATTACGGTAGATGAACAGATTGCACAGGCTATAGCAAGCGATGTGAAGCGAGTTATTCTGATGACAGGAAACATTACGAATCTTGGATCCATTATAGACAGGCTGCATCAGAGCGGCAAACAGGCCTATGTACATACCGAGATGGTATCCGGGATTGGACGAGATGCCTCGGCCATTCAATATCTTGCCGATGTGTTTAAAGTGGATGGCATCGTGACAACGAAGAGTAATGCGGTTTCTGCGGCCAAGCAAGCAGGCATACGGAGCATTCAGCGCATATTTGCCATTGATTCAGCAGCCATTGAGACTGCAGTGCGAATGATTAAGAGCTACAAGCCGGATGAGGTTGAACTGATGCCGGGGCTGATGCCGCGAGTCATCCAAGAGCTGAATGAGCGCATCACACAGCCGTTAATTGTTGGTGGTCTAATCCGGCATGAGGAAGAGATACAGCAAGCCCTAAAGAGTGGGGCAGATTTTGTATCGATAGGCCATGAGAAATTCTGGACTTAATTTCATACATTTATCCTTGGGTGGAGACGACGAGAAAACCCGGTGGTAAGTAAATCAATACAACCTTGATGTTGAAGGAGGGTGATTTGCTGCTGGGTTTTTTGTGTTGTCCAAAAAATACAACAGGAGGTAATGGAGCATGATCATTCAAGCAGTCGCTCATCGAGGCTATCCAAAGAAATATCCTGAAAATACGTTGTCTTCCTTTTTAAAAGCGGTGGAACTTGGGTTCACCCATCTCGAACTGGATGTACATCTCAGCCAAGATGGTATCCCGGTTGTCATTCATGATCATACGGTTGACCGCATGACGAATGGAACGGGCAGAGTAGCTGATTATACTGCTTCGGAACTGCAATCGTTCCACATAAAACAAGGTGAGCACATACCAACCCTTGAAGAGGTGCTTCGAGCTTTGAAGGGGAAAATTGGGCTTAACATTGAGCTTAAGCAGATGGGGACTTACTATCCTCAGCTCGAGGAGAAGGTACTTGAAGTGATTAAGGAATTCAGCATGCTGGACCAGGTCGTCATTACGTCATTTGATTTTGACGCCTTGGAGAGAATCAGACAATTATCTAGTGAGGTACGCATCGGTCTGATTACCTTTGGTTGTTCGAAGGCTATTCTTGACTGGTCTGTAGAGATGGGAGCCACGTTCTTGTCCATGCATTATGCTTTTGTGACCGAGCATTATATTCATCGATGTCAAGAGCTGGGGATTCAACTGATGGCCTGGACAATTAACGATACCTCCGTCATGAAGAAATTTCAGGATTACCCGTCCGTGTGGGTCTGTACAGACGAGCTCGAATCCTTCTTGGATGTATTGGAGCTGTCCAGCTCAGTATGAGTGGGCAAGGGTAAGGTTATGGAAAATGTGTATGATTACGATGCGTATTGCTTCGATCTAGACGGAACGATTTATGTTAGCCAGATGATCCTTCCTGGCGTAAACAGCTTCATAAGCAGTTTGAGATCCCAAGGCAAGCGTCTGTTGTTCTTAACGAATACTCCCGTACATACGAGGGAGGATTGCTACAAGAGGCTGCTGAGTTTGGGCGTACCATGCGAGCTTGACGAAATTCTGACCGCGGGATACGTGTCAGGGATGTATTTTGCAGAGTATGCGCCTGATGCCCAGGTACTGGTTGTAGGCGAAGAGGCTTTGCGGAGTGAACTTCGATCGATTGGGATCACTGTGACGGAAGATCCAACTCAATCAACGCATGTATTAGTCGGAATGGATCGGCAGTTCCATTACGACAAGCTTCATCTGGCGGCAAAAGCAGTTCGTCATGGAGCAGTTCTCATCGCAACGAATCCGGACAGCTGCTGTCCCGTCCAGGGAGATATCATTCCGGATACCGGCTCGATTCTAAGCTCGATTGAGGCAGCCAGCCAGCAGAAAACATCCGTCGTGATTGGTAAACCCTCCCGTTACTATGCAGAGAAGGCAATCCAGCTCTTGAATGTGAACAACAGCAGATGCCTTATGATAGGCGATCGGTTGGAGACCGATATTTTATTTGGTCAACAGAATGGAATGAAGACGGCCCTCGTGCTCACAGGCATCTCCTCAAGAGAGGATATCGAGGAAACAGGTATTATTCCGGACTATATATGGTCTTCTTTCAACGAATGCATCATGGAGCAGGATAGCCAATCCAAGCACTCAATGGTGCTGCAAATGAAGAGAATTTAAATAGAAGTAAGTTCTGAAAAATAATGGAGGTGGAGTTCATGCGTTTAGCGTTACTTGGTGATTATCACTATTCATGCATGAGTCACGGAACGGAAGAGATGAAAGCTGCAAGAGTTCGAGCTTATGAACATATGCTCAAGGCTTTTTTGGAGGTTGAGGCGGACTTTCATATCTCTATTGGCGATTTGACGCATGAAGGAACGGCTCAGGAATTCAGATCGATGTTCTCCTTCCTTTCCAGGAGTGATCGGAACTTCATTCATGTGCTTGGCAATCATGACACATATTCGATACCAAAGCATGAAATCTCCAAATTAACCGGTCAAGATCGCTATCGGGCGATTGACACGCCTCATGCCAAGCTGATTTTTCTGGACACAACCCAGGAAATGAATCCTGCAGATTGGGGCGGGGAGCTGGACGAAGAGCAGCTGGCATGGCTCAAAGAAGAGCTTACCAATTCACATGACAAGCAGGTACTTCTCTTCGGGCATCATCCGGTATTTGATACTACTGCACGCTCGACACTCGATAAGCTGTACATTCGTCCACAGGATGAACTGAAGAGCATATTCAACAATCAACCGGAAGGCGGCATCTATTTCTGCGGACATAATCACATAAACTCCATCGTGAAGCAGGGGAAGTGGCACTATGTTCAGACCGCAGCTTGTCTGGATGTGCCGGCATACCGTGTTATCGAAGTCCATGAGGGGCAGGTAGAGATAACTCACCATCCGATACAGGGAGCGGGTCTCCTCGATGATATTCAGAGCTTTTGCTGTGATATGCCAGGCTTTGGCCCTGTCACGGGTGCATTAGGAGAAAAAAGCGACCTTATTTTATCGGTTCAATTCGCATCGGCCGCTCAATAAATGAAAGAGGAGGGAAGCTCATGGCACAAATTGTGCTGAAGCAGATTGAAAAAAGCTTCAAGCAGGATAAAGTCATAGCGGGTCTGGATCTGACCATTGAGGATGGTTCCTTTACGGTATTGGTCGGCCCCTCTGGCTGTGGAAAATCGACGACACTCCGCATGATCGCAGGCCTCGAGAAAGAAACGGGCGGAGAAATTTGGATCGGAGATCAATGTGTCAATGGTGTAGAACCAGGCAAGCGCAATGTGGCCATGGTATTCCAGAACTATGCATTATATCCGATGATGACAGTCAAGGAGAACATTGAATTTGGACTCGTGAATCGCAAGGTGCCCCGGCCCGAACGCGAGCGCCTCGTTAAGGAAATCACGGAGGTCGTCGGTCTGGCAGAGTATCTGCACAAGAAGCCGCAAGCTCTGTCTGGAGGTCAGCGCCAGCGGGTTGCCTTGGCACGGGCCATGGTGAAGAGTCCTGCAGTCTTCTTGATGGACGAGCCGTTGTCGAATCTCGATGCCAAGCTTCGTCATCAAATGCGAACGGAGTTAATTCAGCTTCACAAACGGCTGGGTGCAACCTTTGTCTTTGTAACACATGATCAGGTTGAGGCGATGTCGATGGGAGATCGGATCGTCATCATGAACAAAGGACTGATTCAACAAGCAGATGGTCCAATGAAAATCTACGACGATCCCGATAATGTGTTCACAGCCCAGTTTATTGGTACACCCCCGATGAATGTGATTGATCGTGAACGTATTCTGCCATACTTGAATGGGCAGCTGCATGACAACATTGGGCAGGTTGGTTTCAGACCGGAGAAAGCAACAATGACGCTTGAGAACCGGCCGCAGTCCGGACTTGTTCATTTCCCTGGGCGGATCATGACACGTGAGACACTAGGTGCAGAAATCATCTATCAACTGGAATCCGCGCTTGGACTTGTGTCTGTGAAGAGTTTTTTGAAGCCATTGGAGACAGCTTCCGAGGTGAACATCACGGTCTCCATGCAGGACCTGTACTACTTCGATCGCAACGGAGTCCGTGCTCGTCAGCATGAGAGATCCGTAGAGAGAGAACTTATTGTCATGGGAGGGAAATATTCATGACCGTTTGGTCCAAATTTCGTCCCTATGTCATGGTGGCTCCCTCGATCGTCATATTTTCGATCTTTTTCATCTATCCGATCTTCTATATGATCTTCCTGAGTTTTTATAACTGGGATTTCATTAATCCGGTCAAGGAGTTTGTAGGCTTCAACAACTTTACCGAGTTATTTAAGGATCGTGCGTTTCTACAAGTCCTGGGCAATTCCTTGAACTATACGCTTCTTTCCGTATCTTTATCCATTGTAATATCACTGCTGCTAGCCATATGGCTGAATCGGGAAGGCGCATGGTACGGATTCGTTCAGGGTGCGCTATTTAGTCCACATATTGTTTCTCTTGTATCGGTATCCCTGGTGTGGATGTGGCTGATGGATCCCAAATTCGGTTTACTTAACGGATTACTCGACATGATGGGCTTGCCCAAGCTGGAGTGGCTCAGCAGTCCAGACAGTTCATTACTGTCACTTGTGCTTGTTTCGGTCTGGAAGGGAGTGGGTTACAACGCGCTCATCTTCATCGCTGGGCTTCAAAGTATTCCAAAGGATGTGTATGAAGCTTCAGCTCTGGACGAGGCCAATTGGTGGAGGAAGTTCTACAAGATTACGCTGCCAATGCTCTCACCAACCCTTTTCTTCCTAATTATCATTAATCTGATCAGTTCGTTCCAGGTGTTTGAAACCATAGCCATCATGACCAATGGAGGTCCGATCAATTCAACGAATACGCTCGTCTTTTACATCTATGAGTACGGATTCCGCTACTTCAAGATCGGTTACGCTTCGGCAGCGGGAGTTATCCTGCTTGTTGTTGTTGGTTTGCTTACATTAGTCTACTTCAAGCTGCTAAGCCGCAAGGTTCACTACCAATAGAAAGGAGAAGGGAAATGTCATGGCAAGTAAGTCAATTCTGCGTGCTCTGAACGTCACGGGGACGATCGTCCTGGTTGCGATTTTTGCTATCCCTTTTCTATGGATGATCTCAACATCATTGAAGTCGTATCCGGAGACCGTGATCTTTCCCCCCAAATGGATTCCATCCAAGGTGATGTGGAGCAATTTCCAGGCGGCATGGGAATCTGGACCTTTCTTGAAATATCTAATGAACAGTGTTGTTGTATCCATCAGTATCCTTCTTCTTCAATTTACGACCATTATATTGGCAGCTTATGCGTTTGCCAGATACTCCTTCAAAGGAGACAAGCTGTTATTTGGAATTACGATGGTCACTTTAATGATTCCAGGTCAGCTCATCTTTTTGCCCGTGTATTTGTTACTCAGCAAGTGGGGACTCATTAACAATCTGCTGGCACTTATTCTGCCCTTCGCTTCCAGCGCCTTTGGGATCTTCATGCTCAGGCAGTCATTCAAGCAGGTACAGGAAGAACTTATTGAAGCTGCACGGCTTGACCAGACACCTGAATGGAAGATCATCCTTAGGATTATGGTGCCGATGGCCCGTCCGACGCTGGTAACCTTTGCATTATTCAGCTTCATTGCACACTGGAACGATTATTTTTGGCCGCTTGTGATGACCACCTCGGATGCAGCCAGAACACTTCCGATTGGGATTTCCAAGCTTCGCGAGGTGGACGGAGGGGCGGCATGGCACATTTTGATGGCTGGAAACATGATTTTGGTCGTTCCGATTCTGATTGTTTTCTTATTTGGACAACGGCAAATTATTAAAGCATTTGTTTATTCGGGTGTGAAATAATTCAATCCATTATTCGTAGGAGGGTTTATTCATGAAGAAGTTTGGTTCACTTTTGTTAGCAGGAACGCTTGCACTTGCTTTAGCTGGTTGTGGTGATTCCAATTCTGCGGGTTCAAGCGATAATGCTGCTGCTTCTGGGAGTTCGAACGGCACGGCGAACAAACCGGTAGAGATTACATATTGGTACTCATGGGGGGACAAGATTGCCGAGAACAATGAGAACCTGGTGAAAATGTTTAATGAATCCCAGGATGAAGTAATTGTGAAGGCAGAATATCAGGGATCGTATGCAGATCAGCATTCCAAGGCACAGGCTGCTTTTGCAGCGGGCAATGCTCCCGAAGTATGGCAAAATGAAATTGCTTCGGTTGGTGTATTTGCCGAATCCGGCATGACGCAGGAGTTGACTTCTTTTGTAGAGAAGGATCAGCTTGATATGGATGATTTCATTCCAGGTCTGATGGGAAATTCCTACGTGAATGACAAGCTGTATGCTCTGCCTTATTTACGCAGTACACCTATCCTGTACTTCAACCGTACGATGCTGGAGGAGGCGGGACTTGATCCTGCAGGACCGAAGAATTGGACTGAATTTGAAGATTATGCACGCAAGCTAACGATTAAGGATCAGCGCTATGGCATCTCGATGCCTGTCGATATTTGGTTCTATGAAGCTTTTGTAAGACAGAGCGGAGGAACGATGATTAGTGAAGATGGGAAAAGTGCGGCATTCAATAATGAAACGGGAATTGCACCTGTGAAGTTGTGGCTGAAGATGAAGGATGAAGGCATCATGAGCATCGGTACGACGGATGACGCGGGTACGCAAGCCAAGACGGATTTCCACAATCAGCGTTCAGCGATGCTGTTCGCTTCCACTGCAGACCTGACCAATAATATGAAGGTTGCAGAAGAGCAGGGCTTTGAACTTGGAACGACATTTATGCCTGCAAATGATACGTTTGGTGTGCCAACGGGTGGTGCAAACCTGGTCATGACCTCTGGCCTGTCCCCCGAAAAGCAGGAAGCGGCGTGGAAGTTTATCAAGTGGATGACCTCGAAAGAGCAAACGATCTATGCGAGCTCCTTCACGGGATATTTGCCTAGCCGAATCAGCGCGGTGGAAAGTGATGAAATGAAGAAGCTTTATGAAGAGAAGCCGCTGTTTAAAGTAGCGGTAGACCAACTGGAATATGCAGGTCCTCGTCCGATGCAGAAGGTTTATCCTGAAATTGGTGAGATGATTAAGGATGAGATTCTTCGTGCAGTTGTTGATTCGTCCGTTACGGCAGAAGCAGCAATAGCCGAAGCAGCGAAGAAGGCTGATGCCTTGTTGAGTAAGTAGAACAAGATGAAAGTGCAAAGGGGTTAGACGGTAATTTTCCGCTAGCCCCTTTGTTATGTCCCTGGGAAATGGAGAGAATCGGGCTTAGCGCTTCATAACGAGGACAAAACCAGGCCCAAGGGATGTGAATCGTATTCTCCAGTTACGTTGATTTAACAATGACATCACTTGATTTTGACTTGTTCATATTCAGTTCATACTGCCGTCACGAAGTAGACATCTTGCTTGGTTACACTTCAACTATGTCGCCAAGGCGACGCTTCAGAAGCGAAGACAGGAGAAGATGAATGTGGCAAAAACGGTGGAAATACAAACAACGGGAACGAAAATCCGTAAGAAACGAAGCTTATGGTTGAAAATAATCGGAGGTATCGCCGGTGGACTTGTACTGTGCATGGGCATCGTATTTGTAGTGAATGCCATCAGTAACGGAGTCGAGAAAAAGAAAATCGAACCGTATGGCCAGTATGTCCATGTGGATGGGAAAAAGATGAATGTATATATTCAAGGAGAGGGTGAGCAGACGATTGTTCTGCTTCCGGGACAAGGTACTCCATCGCCGGTGCTTGACTTCAAATTGTTGATTGATGAATTGTCTCCCGATTACAGAGTCGTAGCCATTGAGCCCTTTGGTTATGGGTTGAGTGACGAAACGGAGAAGGCGAGAACAACAGAGAATATTATCAGCGAATATCACGAAGCTGTACAGCAGCTTGGTATTGACCGTTACATTCTGATGGGGCATTCAATCACAGGACTTTATGGAGTATCCTATGTGAAGACATATCCGGATGAAGTTCTTGCTTTTGTCGGCATTGACAGCAGTGTTCCCAATCAACCCGGCATGGATGTGCAATTGCCTCTGGGATTGATGCAGTTCCTTCAGGATTCAGGTTGGATGAGATTCATGAAAGCAGTGAGTGCAGATCCTTATGCATCTCTTGATTTCGATGAACATACCAAAGAGCAGATGGAATTGATTTCGAATCAGGTTGCGACCAATCCGACGCTGTTGGATGAGCTAAGGCATCTCGGCTCCAACTTCAAAAATGGAGAACAGCTCACTTATCCTGCTGATCTGCCCGTGCTTCTTTTTGTTCAATCGAATAATGAGAACAATCCGCAGTGGGTTCCGCTGCATGCGGAGCAAGCCGCACAATCTGCCCAGGGCAAGATGATCCCGATGGAAGGTTCACACTACCTGCATCATACGAAATACCGAGAAATTGCTGAGGAATTTAGAGAGTATATGAAAACAAATCGAGTAGGTTAGTTGATCATAAAACTGCGGTACCATAATGGGTGCCGTTTTTTTTGTTATGCATTTCCGATTACGGATGATCAGAAAGGGAATGTATCTCTACCCGAAAAACGAATGAATTAATTGCAATCCATAGTTATAGTTCGTAATTAACTGTGAACAAATCGGTTGATTCGTTGACAATGCGTGTTACTTTTATTAAAATACGAAATGGACATCAGGTTATAACAGATATGAGGATCACTTTTTGAATCTCTAAGCTTAGCTGTTCAATCCTAATGACGAATATAGGAGCGGTAATATTACAATCCTATACGAAGATTAGGATTTTTTTGTTTTTATCTAATCCAGAAATAATTGAAAGTTGGAGGCTGGCTTTACCATGAACAATTGGTTCAAACTGAAAGAAAGAGGCACGAGTGTTTCAACCGAAATCATCGCAGGGATCACGACATTCTTCACGATGGTATACATAGTGATCGTAAACCCGGGAATACTCAGCAGCACGGGAATGGAGTTCAACGGGGTATTCATTGCAACAGTACTGGCGAGCATTGTGGCAACGCTGATTATGGGGATATGGTCCAACTATCCGATCGTTATCGCGCCGGGTATGGGTCTGAATGCATTTTTTGCCTACAGTGTAGTTGCAGGATATGGTGTGTCCTGGCAGGTTGCACTAGGTGCGGTATTTATCGCAGGGCTTTTGTTTATTGTTTTATCACTTACTTCCTTCCGTTACATGCTGCTCGATGCCATTCCGGCGAGTCTTAAGCACGCGATTACAGCAGGGATCGGTCTGTTTATTACGACGGTAGGCTTGCAAAATGCAGGAATTATTGCCGATTCGGAGTCGAATTTGATTACCATCGGGAATTTGGCAGAACCAATGACCTACCTGACGATTATTGGGTTGATTATTACGGTTGTGTTGATGGCTTACAATGTAAAAGGTTATCTGTTCATCGGAATGGTGGTTACAGCGATTCTGGCCTGGATAATGGGGCTATTTCAAATGCCGGAATCCATCGTATCCATGCCGGAAGGGCTTACAGCAACGGCTTTCCAACTGGATTTGTCAGGTGTATTCTCAAATGGCTTGTATACGATCATCTTCACCTTCCTGTTAATTACGCTATTTGATACAACGGGAACGATGCTGGGTGTTGCTGAACAAGCAGGACTCCTGAAAGACGGGAAATTCCCTCGCTCACGCGGTGCGCTCTTGGCAGATGCCGTAGGAACAACGACCGGCGCCTTGCTCGGAACCAGCCCAACATCGGCTTATATCGAGTCCAGCACAGGGGTAGCTGCAGGAGGAAGAACGGGACTGACGGCAGTAACGGTAAGTGTGCTGCTTGCGCTTACGCTGTTCTTCACACCTATCGTAAGCGTAATATCCGGTATTCCAGCGATTACTTCTCCGGCACTGATTATTGTCGGGTACTTCATGATCAGCGTTATCAGCAAAATCAACTGGAAGGATCTCGAAGAAACATTTCCTGCTTTCCTGATTATCATCCTTACTCCACTAACGCACAGTATTGCGACGGGTATTGGCGTAGGATTCATCTTCTATCCGGTTCTGAAGCTGCTTCGTGGTAAAGGCAAGGATGTTCATCCGGTATTCTACGTGTTTGCGGTATTGTTCTTCATCCAGCTTGTATTTTTGGATCACTAAAAAACGATTTATAATAGAAGGAGAGCTGCTTGTAATTGTACAAGCGGCTCTCCTTTTTGGTATTTAAACACCTTTTCAGAATTGAAACCAAATTTATTACTTAGGATCTCAAGTACAATCTTACACGATTGAAAGATTCATGAAAGCTTGATAGATAGGAGCTTTTTTCCACTGTCAGTATACTTGAACTATTAAAAGTTGCGCAGTGCAGCCAATCATGATGGAGGAGATACAGATGGATTTCATTCAAGTGGTACAGAAACTATTACCTGTTGCGGGTGTTGCATTAATAGTCGGTCTCATAGCCTTTGGAATCGTGTTATTGGCGTATAGGTTGTATAGAAAAAGAGGAGGAAAACGCATCATAAAATTATGGCAGTTTATAGCCTCATTTTCATTGATGGGCTGGCTGATCATGGTCATGATGTTAACAACATTTAGCAGAGGGGCTAACTATAGCGGATGGGTAAACCTGGAGTTGTTCAGCGGCTATGTAAATGCATGGAACCAATGGTCGCTGAGTGAATTCCAGCTTATTATTTTCAATATGTTGATGTTTGCACCCCTAGGCTTCCTGCTTCCACTTCTGGGAAAGAAGACACGTGGCTTCAAATCGATATTAATCATATCGCTAATGATCACAATTGGTATAGAAACATTTCAAATGGCGACAGGCAGAGGGATATTTGAACTGGATGACATATTGCACAATACGCTCGGCAGTTTAGCAGGATACGGGTTGATGAGTGCAATCCTTGATATCAGGCAGCAAAAGAGAATATCCCTCAAAGCGATGTTTCGTGCCCTCTGCATTCCTTTGACCTTTGTACTGTTATTTACAGGGGCACTCATGATGTATTCCAGCCAAGAGCTCGGGAATCTTGCCATTCGTCCAGCCACATCGCAGAAAATGAATCAGGTCCATGTGACGCTAGACACAAAACTGCCCGACCACGCTGAACCCGTAGCACTATATCGAAGCTTTGAGATTCATAACATGGAGTATGCCAAGCAGATGGTTTCATTACTGAGTGATCATTTTCAACTGCAGCAGAGAGGTCACATCTCCATTGACGGATTCAACCGGATCTGGAATCTGTATGACAGCGGAGGAACCGATTACACCTTTAATTACAACGTGAATAGTGGCAATTGGTCGTTGGCACCTAATCAGTATGCGACGAACTCAATGCAGGCGGAGGTTTTGGAGGAAAAAGGAACTGCCTATGGTAAGTGGCTAAGTCAGCAAGGATTACTGCCTAAGGAAGCTGAATTTAGTACACAAAATGAAGATACCGTTCGATGGGATTTGCATATGTCCAACTCCGAAATGGCAACAGAACAGCGAGACGTAGATCATGGGATGATCATCATTGTTCCTGCGGCAGAAGGTCTTATTCCACAAGATTTGTTCTATGCCATGAATAAGAATAAATATATACGTACCGTAGATGTGAGCAGTCCGGCGGACGCGTATGAAGAAGTTCTTAGAGGGAATTTCTACATGTATAATGATCTGCAAAAAAACGACGAATTGATTGTGACCGATTATGAACTGACCTATGTCTACGATTCAAAAGGGTATTACCAGCCCGTCTACCAATTCAAGGGAACCGTCAACGGGGAAGAGTGGAGCACTCAGATACCAGCCTTGAAGAATTGACTAAGAGTATGAAAAGGACCGTTGAGCTTGTGATGAGCTCAATGGTTTTTTGTGTTTGTTTCTTTAGTTTTTATAATATTTATAATTAAATCAACTTTATGTTTAATATTATTAAAATAAAATTTGATTTTATTTAATTATTTGGTTATTATATGTATAAAAGGAGGGGGAATATGGATATTAAAGACGTGCCTAATTGGGTTTTAGCTTTGGAAAATGAGGATATGGAGTTTATCCGAAAATTTGTTCTAAACTCAGGATCATTAAAAGAAATTGCGAAGATATATGAAGTCTCGTATCCAACCGTAAGAATTAAGCTCGATCGGCTTATTGAGAAAATAAAGGTCAATGAAGCAGAGGATAACGAAGATTTTATTAAATTCATTAAGAATTTATCTATTGATGACCGGATAAGCGTAGATGATGCCAAACTAATTATTCAGAAATATAAACAAGAGAGGAAAAGTGAATGATGAACGATGTTTACAGATTATTGATCATTGTAGGAATACTGGCAGTTCAGTACTTTTTTTCAACCAGAAGCAACGTTTATTGGGGTGCAATTGTACCCGTAGCTTATATTGGAATCTCCACATGGATGTTTGTTACAGAACGTATTGAAAGTACTCTTGGTTTTATCCTGTATCTACTACTAGGATTGCTCTTCCTGATTGCTGAATGGAGTGCGGGAAGAAAATCACTTCAACTGAAGAGAAATAAGGAATTAGCCAAGATGAAGACTCACGACATGAACTAGATACGCGAAGAACAAAAATGGGATGAGATGCAGGGTTGTACAAAAGCGAGCAAACAGCTCGCTTTTTCTAATTGTAGTTCTACACACGGGAAAAGTTTACCCACTCCAATTCTTTTAGTTCGTTATAACAGTCTTGCCGTGTTCAGATTATGTTTCACTGTGCCCAAAACGTTTCTCTAGACCCACATAATCTCTCGATGATACTATCAAAAACGTGCTAGAAGACTGGGGAATGCAGGAGGATTTTTTTCGTGGATCAACTGAAGTACGACAATTTAAAAATGGGTGAACGAGGAGCCATTATTAGCATCATTGCTTATATATGCCTGACCGCATTAAAACTGGTTATCGGTTCGATCGCAGGCTCAGAAGCGCTCAAAGCAGATGGGTTGAATAACGCAACCGATATTGTGGCCTCGATCGCTGTCCTTATTGGACTCCGGCTTGCTCAACGGCCAGCAGACAAGGATCATACATATGGTCACTGGAAAGCGGAGACCGTAGCATCGTTAGTGGCTTCGTTCATTATGATGGCTGTTGGTTTACAGGTTTTGTTCGAAGCCATTGGTTCCGTTTTTCAAGGGGAAAGTGAATCCCCGGATCTGATTGCCGCATATACAGGCATTTTCTGTGCAGTTGTGATGTACTTGGTCTATCGGTTTAATAAACGACTCGCTACCAAAATTAAAAGCCAGGCTGTCATGGCCGCAGCTCGTGATAATATATCTGATGCTTGGGTAAGTATAGGTACTGTGATTGGAATTGCAGGCTCGCAATTTGGACTGCCTTGGCTTGACCCCGTAACAGCAGTCATCGTAGGTTTCCTCATTTGTAAAACAGCATGGGATATTTTCAAAGAGGCTACTCACCATTTAACAGACGGTTTTGATGTGGAGCTTATTCGGGAGTACAGAAAAACCATTGCCACGATTGATGGGGTAGAGACGGTGAAAGATGTAAGAGCGAGAAGCTACGGCAATAATGCGGTTGTAGACGTCGTTATTACGGTTCGTTCTGACCTGGACATGCACCAAGCACACGATATATGCACCGATGTTGAAGACGAATTGCTTCGAGAACACGATGTGTATACTGTACATGTACATGTTGAACCCGAGATGTGGGAAGAATCCGTGTAAACGATATTGAAGATGTAAACCAGTGGACGTTCACTCGTTCATTGGTTTTTATTTTTTTGATAAATATCAGGAATGACAAAAGAATCAACTTCGCTCATCCGAATGCACCAATGAAGGCTATTGCCTATATATTGTTGTAGAAAAGGAGCTGACGGATAATGATGAATTATATTCCAACCTACTATTATCCTGTCTATCGAAAATCAGATCATTTGAGCTGGACGCCAGCCAGTGTCGATCTGAACAGGAAGCTCAGATCACTATGGGAACAGCATGTGTTCTGGACGAGATTAACCGTAAACAGTATCGTCGATGGGCTTGAGGATGTCCAGCCAACAACCGCAAGACTTTTACGCAATCCAAGTGATTTCGCCATGGTGCTTGAACCGTTGTATGGGACGGCTATTGCCAAGCAATTTGAAACATTGTTCAGAGAACATTTAACCATTGCGGCCGAACTTGTTAGTAACTTGAAGTCTGGTAACACAGCAGCTGCAGAAGATGCTCAGAAACGGTGGTATGCGAATGCAGATGCAATTGCAGCCTTTCTGGCCCAAATTAATCCATACTGGTCTCAAATCGAATGGCAACGTATGATGCATGAACATTTACGTCTCCTCACGGAAGAGGTGGCAACGCGGATAGCGAAAGATTACGTTAGAAATGTTGCAATAAGTGATCCCATTCAACAACAGGCGTTAGAGATGGCGGATATGATGACAATGGGAATTGTACAACAATTCCCGACGGTGTTTCAGTATTAATCAAAATGCATGAAGGCATCCAATTGAATTTTTTCAGAATAGTTAAATAAGATTGTTTGAACAATAAGTCGCTAACTAAAGCGACTTTTTTTGATTTTCAGTGATTAAGTAAACTAAGGGGAGTTTCCTCACCTGATGGAGGTTTGCAATAATACCATTTAGATGGATAATAGTGGTACAGCATATGAGAGGAGTGATGTCTTATGAGAAGACATTTATACGATAACAGGGCAGATCAAAAAAGGGTAAACACGTTTAAGTAGCCCTATAAACGGCGTGATTCCCCAAATGGTGAGGGGACAATAGTATGGATCAAAAATCGATTTCATTCAAGATGGATCGTGTAACATTCGAACTTCAAGAAGAACATGATTTCACATGGCTGCAAGCGCTTGGTACCGTTTTTAGCGTGTTTGACCAGCAGGATTCGGGTAACATCAGTTTTGGAGTTGAGATTAACGGCAAGAAGCGATTTGTTAAATATGCGGGATGCAGACCCATGGCTTTTTCAGGAAATCCCGGAGATGCAATTGCCAGATTAAAGAGTGCCATGCCGCTGTACAAAACCCTGGCTCATCCCAATCTCATTGAACGTATAGAGCATTTTGAAACGGCAAATGGGTATGCTGTCATTTTTGAATGGTTTACTGGCGAATGCCTGCATTCACACTGGTTATTTGCAGGTGAAGCGAAACAAAGTCATCCGGAATCGCCTTTTTATAAATATAGACAGCTATCTGCCGAGCAGAGACAGCATTCACTGGATAAAATATTTGAGTTTCATCAACACGTGGAATCCAAAGGATACGTTGCTGTTGACTTTTATGACGGTAGTATACTATATGATTTTACAACGGGTGAAACGAAGATCTGTGACATTGACTTTTACAGAACGGCTCCTTCAGTCAATGACATGGGAGAGAACTTTTGGG
Source organism: Paenibacillus xylanilyticus (assembly GCF_009664365.1). Classification (NCBI taxonomy): domain Bacteria; kingdom Bacillati; phylum Bacillota; class Bacilli; order Caryophanales; family Paenibacillaceae; genus Paenibacillus; species Paenibacillus xylanilyticus. The sequence goes on along the minus strand of NZ_CP044310.1, from coordinate 3,694,325 downwards.
GAGCAGCGCGCTCAAAGGCACCGGAAGAGTTCATACGGGGTGCGCCTATTGATGCGAGAACGAATGTGTTTACCATGGGAGCCATTGCATTCGGGCTGCTGGGTGGTGAGATGGATCATTCATTTGCAAAATGGGAAGCAAACAGATCGCTATATGAAGTCGCTTTACGAGCGGTTAGTCAGGAACGTGATCAACGATACAGAAGTGTCCGTGAATTCTTCAATGCTTGGAATGCAGCTAAAAAGTAGTCAGTGGACTATAGCAGCTTAGAAGAAGCTTAGAAGCTTCAAAGTCATGTTCTTTTTTTCCGAGTTACGTGAGCTTAATGGGTTATAACAATTGAACATTTTCTGACGAAAAGTCGCTATTTAGCGGCTTTTTTTTAATTACATGGTCTGATTTTTTACGCCTGGAAGGAATTTAGGAGCTTTATCCTTTGCATCTTCTTGTTCATACTCCGTTCATATTGTATTCATTCAGAGGACAACTTGGTTGGTTAGACTAGCATCAGTGGACCGGAAAGCCATTGTACAAGATGACAAGAGGAGCTGAAAGAGATTGACACAACAAGCAGCAAAGAAAGTAAGGAAACGTACATTATTCAAGAATGTGTTACATATTTTACTTAAAATCATCGCTGCAATCGTAATAGCCATCCTGCTTTTTGTAGCCAGCGTGTATACATTTAACCAGGTTAGCCGTTATTCAGAACAAAAAAGAACAGAACCTTACGGTCAGCTTGTATCTGTGGATGGGAAGCAGATGAATGTCTCGATTCAAGGGAAAGGCGAAGAGACGGTCGTCCTGTTACCCGGTTATGGAACTGCGGCACCTGCGCTTGATTTTAAACCGCTCATCACAGAGCTATCGCCATTTTACAAAGTCGTCGTCGTTGAGCCTTTTGGTTACGGATTGAGCGATCAGACCGAGAAGGAGCGCAGCACTGCAAATATCGTAAGTGAAATTCATGAAGCATTACAAAGCCTCGATATTGACCGGTACATTCTCATGGCTCATTCCATATCAGGAATCTATAGCTTGGATTATGTGAACCAATATCCAGACGAGGTGAGAGCGTTTATTGGGCTGGATAGCAGTGTTCCAACGCTGAAAGAAGAACAGACCATTGATTCATCAGTGACCACTCCGATTAAATGGTTTCGGAACCTGGGCTTCCACCGCATACAGTTAAAATTGAGCACGGACCCTTATGAAGGACTGTCATATGATCAACAAACCAAAGAGCAAATAGACATCTTCATACGTAAAAACATGTATAACAACACGCAGTTGAACGAGGCAGAGCACATGTATACCAACTTTACTGAAGCTGAGAAGCTATCGTTCCCTCAAAACTTACCTGTTCTTCTCTTTGTTCAAGCGAATAACGCGGCAACGGATCGATGGGTTCCCGAACATGAGAAGCAAATAAAGGATGCTACACATGCAGAAATGGTCCTAATGGATGCGGGACATTACTTGTATCGCTCCCATCCCCAAGAAATCTCTGAAAAAATTAAGGAGTTCACTACTGAATTAAAATAAAAGTAGTCATAGGATAAAAAGAAGCGAGCTTGTGCAATCAATGCACGGCTCGCTTCTTGTTGTTTACACCTGTCCCAAATCAAACTTCACACCAGTTAATTTCTCGCTAAGCTCCCACAACCGTTGTGCTGAGTCAGAGTCAATGGCCCAAGGCAGTACACCTGGCATATCCTGCACCGTAGGTACAGCTCTGGCAATGTTCACATCTAAACAGTAAACACCGCCTTGACCTTCCAGCGTCGGACTTGTGGCACACCATACACTCGTTGCTGCTCCTTGCTCTTCTGTCTTGAGATCCATGCCAAAGTCCAGACTATTCAATTCTTCCTCCGACAGAAAGCGGGACAAATCGGTATAGATTGCACCAGGATGGACAGCGAATGCCCGAATGCCATAATCATAGCCGAATTCATCTAATGAAACGGCAAAAAGGGAGTTTGCAGATTTGGACTGTCCGTAAGCTCTCCATTTCTCATATTGCTCTTGTTCGAAATTCGGGTCTTCAAAGTTTACTCCGCCAAACACAATGCCTGATGAGGAGACCGATACCACTCTAGCGCTTCCAGCTTGTTTAAGGGCAGGCCACAAACGTGCAGTGAGCTGGAAATGTCCCAGATGATTGGTAGCAAATTGGGATTCATACCCACGGAAATCCCGGGTCAGAGGAGGAACCATTATACCAGCATTGTTAATAAGAATATCAAGTTGGCGTTGCGAATCCAGGAAACGCTTGGCGAAGGCATCAATGGAAGCAGGGTCCATGAGATCAAGCTCTTCTATCTCAACATGAGGGATATCGGCTAGAGCCGTACGAGCCTTCTCTATGGTTCGTGCAGGCACAATGACTGTAGCACCGGCTTCTGCCAAAGCACGTGTGGTCTCCAGTCCAATGCCAGAGTATCCACCAGTTACAATACAAATTTTATCGCTTAAATTGATTTCTTGGAGCGTTTCTTTTGCTGTGGAATGTTTCCCGTAACCTGATGTAATGGGCTCCTGAGGAGTACGACGATAAGTTTTGTTTGAGTGCATGTGTAATTCTCCTTTTCGTGATGTGTACATAACATACATCTTAAAGTTAACTTTAAGTCAAGCATCCTACTCGGGAAGGTTCTTCTTCGAAATCAAATCATCATAGAATCCAATTTTTTGATTGATGCGTTCCAGATTGGATTGGATTTGGGAGATCTGCTCTTCCACGCTTTTTTTGTGTTGGATTAAAATATCTCTTCGGTCTTCAAGCATAGTCTCCACCTGATAGCCTAAGTTCATATAGGCTTTCAGGTCTTCAATGCTCATTCCCGTTTCTTTTAAGCAGAGGAGAAATTTCATCAGCAGTACATGTTCTTCCCTGTAAACCCGTCTTCCGCCATCATTACGTTCAATTTCGGGGAGAATCCCCTCTTTTTCGTAATATCTGAGAGTCGAAGCATTGATATTCAATATAGATTGCATTTCACTTATGGTATACACGTGCTTCACCTCACAAACTTGAACTCCAATTTTTATATATCTGACTAATAGCTCTTCATATAAATATATCAAGGTATTCGTAGACTAACAAAATAACCGTTTGGTCGAAAGCGAGAAGGGAGCTAACTCTAGTGAAATTCATGGAGTCTAGACTTACGGGTAGAGCCCAGTTATACATAGTATTGCATTTCAGGTTTTTGCATATTTGGCTTGACCTACGTATGGGATTTGGTTACTAGGAGCATTTGCCTTTATGACGATAGGCTATATATATTGGTGACTTTACCTAGTCCCAGTTTTCAACCATCGCATATCTTAGGCATAAGGAGGTGTGTAATAGTTGACCTTTTCATTGGAGCTGAATCAGATTACTCGCATAAAAGAAAACGCTTTGCGTAAGCACCCGAAAAAGGCCAGCCATCGCTCTTCGACGAAGAAGAAACTGAAGAAGACAAAACCTTGTTATAGCCAGATTCCAAATCATGAGTCTCCAAAAGATCATAAACCATACTGTAGTAGAGATGCCAATGCTAAGAAATATAATAAGAAAAAGAAGAGCAGAAAGTGTAAAAGAGGATGTACAGGTTGGAGAGGACCACGAGGATATAGAGGTGTAAAAGGAGATAGAGGCGCAGCCGGGAGTGTTGGTCCAGCGGGTGCGCAGGGAGTCACCGGAACAATGGGCGCTACAGGAATTACGGGAGCAACTGGAGGCGTGGGTGCAGCGGGTGCGCAAGGAGTTACCGGTGCAACAGGCAACACAGGTCCAACGGGAGCCACCGGAGGCGTGGGTGCAGCAGAAGCGACAGGCGTTACCGGAGTCACCGGAGCAACAGGTCTAACCGGAGTAAGCGGAGGCGTAGGTGCAGCGGGTGTTCAGGGAGTCACCGGAGCAACCGGAGCCACAGGTCCAACCGGAGCAAGTGGAGGCGCAGGTGCAGCCGGTGCGCAGGGAGCCACTGGAGCAACAGGTGCTACAGGTCCAACCGGAGTAAGCGGAGGCGCAGGTGCAGCGGGTGCGCAGGGAGCCACTGGAGCAACCGGAGCCACAGGTCCAACTGGAGCCACCGGAGGCGTAGGTGCAGCCGGTGCGCAGGGAGTCACTGGAGCAACAGGCGCTACAGGAGCGACAGGAGCCACCGGAGGCGCAGGTGCAGCGGGTGCGCAGGGAGCAACTGGAGCAACAGGTCCAACAGGTCCGACTGGAGCAACTGGAGGCGTGGGTACAGCGGGTGCGCAGGGAGTCACCGGAGCAACCGGAGCCACAGGTCCAACTGGAGCCACCGGAGGCGTAGGTGCAGCGGGTGCGCAGGGAGTCACTGGAGCAACAGGCGCTACAGGAGCTACTGGCCCAACCGGTGCCACAGGTTTAACGGGTGCAACGGGCGTTACAGGTTCAACGGGAGTAACCGGTGTGACTGGGGCGACTGGAATTGCTGGCATCGATTCACCGTTTATTGAAACTCTCAAAATAGGAGACATCGATACGTTAATCCCATTTAATGCTGGGAGCGGAAATAATCAGGCCATTGGGGCACTGGCTTTTGATGGTCAAGACTCTACGATCAGCAGACTTGCAGCGTTTGTTACACAAATGGGTACAAATACAGGTACCTTTCAGATGGCCGTGCTGGAGCCAATCACTGGCACCACAGCAAGCGTCATTGGTGTCACTACGGTAGCAACAACCATAACACCAGGCCTGTTCATATTGCCATTAACTGCACCAGTGACCCTTTCAGGTAATATAGTCTATTACTTAGCTGTTTATAACCAAATTAACGGTTCATCCATAGGTGGCCGTACTACAGGAACAGGGACTGTAGATGACGCTATTCCAATCAATTTCAGAGTTCAAAATCTTACAGGTTTAGCGGTTGGTGATCTTATTAATACCAGTGATGTCAGTTTGCTGTTATCCCCATGGGTCGCTGGATTAGTATAGCCGATATCCAACCATCGGCTTTATTGCTTTGTAGAAGAATCGAGGAATAGCTTGTTTCAAGCGTATTGAATACCAGTTCATTTTGATAAGAATAGAGAGAGCCGTAATGGAGCAGCTTGTCAGTCGTAGGTGCTCCATTGTTTTGTTTACCGGGGAACCTTTTCCAAGGATTCAATCTCCGCAAATACAGGTTTCAACAGATCTCTTGCTGTTGGGTGATGTGGCTGTAAGAGAAGTAGACAAGCTCCGGGCTTTACATATGGACCAGAATTTTAGTTCTGAAGGAGATAGGCTCGTTCTCTTTGCAATGGTAAAATAGCTAAAAAGCTCCAGTGCTTTCACATTTTTCAGCAAAATCAATAGAATAGGGTTCATCACGAAATAACGTAAACTGGGGGTTCTCATGTATAAACTGATGATTGTGGACGACGAATTGTTGATGCGCGTTGGAATTCGTTCCATGCTGAACTGGGAGGAATTTGACTTTTGTGTTGTCGGTGAAGCAGGAAATGGTAAGGAAGGATTGGAGCTTGCACTCGAAGCTTCTCCCGATCTGATCATTACGGATATCAAAATGCCGATTATGGATGGTCTTAAGCTAATAAAAGAAGCATCTGTAGTACTGAAAAATTGCAAGTATGTCATTCTGAGTAATTTTGATGAACTCCATTATGTGAAGGAAGCATTAAAGCTGGGTGCGGTAGACTACTTGATCAAAAGTGAAATTACAGAAACATCCCTGATCGAACTGCTTACGAAGATCAGGCAGAAACTGCAAAGCGAACAGAACAGTCTGACCAATGTACCATTGGTGCAGCATGATTATTCGAAGAGTTTAAGACATCTCAAGGATAGTTTCTTCCAGGATATTGTAAGCGGATTCATAAGTGAAAAAGATATGATTACCAAAGCCGAAGAACTGCATTTTCGCATACGGTCTGACAGGCTTGTGGTGATCAAGTTTGTCGTGAACTATTACGAGCAAGTGAAGAGGAAATATATTGAGAAAGGAGAGAAGCTGCTCCGCTTTTCGATCGTGAATATTATGGAGGAGATCATTCCATCCAAGTGGAACAAAGAGATCTTAGTTGAAAGTTCATCCGAATATTGGGTTATCGTCAATCTCCCTTCTGGCAGTGGGTCCAGCCAGGTCGATATTAATAAACTGTGCAGCAAGCTTCTATCCTCGATCAAGGATTTCATGAATCTATCACTAACGGCTGGTGTAAGTACAACGGTTTCCGGATTTCGCTTTCTTAGGAAGGCATGTCAAGAGGCAGAGTCCGCGCTAAGGGAGAGTTTCTTTACAGGTAGCAACAGAGTATTGTTTTACGAGAGTCTGGCTCAAGCACCGGCACGATACGAAATAAATGGGATGCTGAGTCCGCAGCAACAAAAAGACATTCATAAGTTGTGGGTAAGCAAAGACGTCAAAGAGGCGGAGAAGTTTCTTGAAATGGTGCGATCGGATCTGGAAGCAAAGCGGGGGGATGAGAACAGTATTCGTAAGCAATATATCACGATAATGGAAATGCTCCACTCTCATATGACACGCGATACACGAGGCAGCAAGCCTTACTTAAAGGAAGAGTCGCCCTATGAAAGGGTTCTAAGAGGAGAATATTGGGAGGACATTCATCAGGAAATGCTGACGCATATCGCATATTGCTTTCAAGCCGATTCCCAAATCATGCAGGAGCTTACGTATGCAGATCTGGCCATTCAAATCATTGACAAGTATTATGCCGAGGACATTTCTTTGCAAAGCGTCGCTGGTCAGATTAATGTGAATCCGTCGTATCTTAGCAGAATGTTTAAGCAGGAAAAAGGAGAGAACTTTATCTCCTACTTGACACGGGTTCGAATCGAACATGCCAAGACTTATCTATTAAGCCGCGAATTAAAAGTATATGAGATCGCAGATGCGGTGGGGTACCACAATTACACGTATTTCAGTAAGATTTTTAAAAAGTCAGTAGGTGTAACTCCAGAGGAATACCGTGAGCTAGAGCTGGAGTCCAGGTTATCCCGTGAATAGAGGTGCAGCATATGAAGCGTCCAGGACTCTTCCGTATCAAGTACAAAATTTTGGTGATTTGTATGACAGTGATTATCCTTCCGGTATTCGTAATGACCATTAATTCATATTACTCTTCTGAACGCTTGTTGGCACAGAATTATACCAAGCTGCTGAGCGATCTGGCCAAGCAGACCAATATTCGTATTGACGAGTTTCTCAAAGAAATCGAGAAAATCTCACTGCTGGCCAGTAATGGTCTTAACGACAGTTTGTCTGCGACACATGATGGAAGCTTTCCGATCCAGGATTTCCTGCGGGATGGTAAGGAGCAGAATGAGATTGCGGCCTATAATCTGCTAATGAATTACATCATGATGAAGGACCGCGTATTTTCCATTTACCTCTATAACTTGAACGGAGGACAGGATCTGTTCGTTAGTCCACACCAGCCCATAGACCCCAACTTTAAGATGGCGAACGAATTATGGTTTAAAAAGTTTATGCATTCCGATGATCGAACGATTACGTTGACCACCAGGATTGACAAGCAATTGGAAAATAAAATCCTGGCCGTATCACACGCACGTAAGATTCATGATGTGACCAATGGAAAACTGCTCGGAGTGATCGTCGTCAGCATCGATATTAGATTTATAGAGATCGTTAATCGCAACTTGCAGGAAGGACTTCGCTCCAGATTCATGATCGTTGATGAGGATGACAAAATTGTATACAACGTAAATGACCAGCTGATTGGGACCTTGTTCCGTGATAACGTTCGTCCAGTAGAATCATTGAATATTGTCGTAACCAGCCCGCTAAGTCAGCAAAAGTGGACCACTTACTTATATATGCCTTTGGATGAGCTGACTGCGGATGGCAAAATACTGGGTCGTAATCTCATCATGCTGGCTATCGTCATGTCCCTGTTTGCTGCCATTATTTCGATTTTTCTCTCGCATGTGATCACACGCCCCATCAAGAAACTTTTACGTAATATCGCGCTGGTTGAAAAAGGGCAGTTTGAACAGGTGGAAGAGGTTCGATCTCGAGACGAGATCGGACATTTATCCGTTCGCTTCAATAAGATGTCGTATGAACTGAAACGTATGGTTGAGCGAATGCAAAAAGAAGAAATAGAGAAAGCGGCCGCCGAGATGCGAGCACTTCATGACCAGATCAACCCTCACTTTCTGTACAATACACTTGGATCCGTAAAATGGATTGCATCCATGCAGCAAGCTGACAAAATCGTGGAAATGACAGATGCACTTATTTCGATGCTTCGCTATGCGACCAAGTCGGACGGAACCCTGGTAACCATTCGCGAGGAAGTGGATAATATCATGAATTACGCAACCATACAGAACGTCAGATATTATGGGTCTATTCAGATGAGATATGAGATTGAAAATGATCTGTTGGATTATCTTATGCCCAAGATGATTCTACAGCCCATTATTGAAAATGCCATCTTTCACGGTCTGGCCGAAATCGAAGAAGACGGTGTTATTACGATTCGGATTCAGCCGCAGGGTGATAATATTTCAATAGAAGTCTGTGATAATGGTGTCGGTATGGAACATCATGCCATTCGGAGTTTTATGGAAGGAAGGGTCGATCCGGGCAATGGTTCTAATGGAATCGGTCTTCATAATGTGCAGCGGCGCATTCAACTGCATTTTGGCAAACCCTATGGAGTACGGGTAGAGAGCAAGGTGGGAGAAGGTACGATTTTCTCCATCCTGCTGCCTGCTATTGCGAGTGTACCTGAGTAAAAAAATAGAGGCTTGCAGGTGATCCTGCAGGCCTCTTGCGTTAACCTTTGACACTACCAAGTACCAAACCCTTCGTAAAATACTTCTGTAAAAACGGATAGACGAGCAAGATCGGAATGGCACCCAAAAACATCTGGGCGGCACGCCCGGTTCTGGCGTTCATCATGGAGAGCAGCTGAGTGTAATCGGAGCCTGATTTCAGCATGATTTGTTCAAAGCTCTGCAGGAGCGTCTGCAGATAGCTCTGTAATGGATAATTGTCCGGATTGTTCATATAGATAATTCCGTCGAACCAGGAATTCCAATGGGCAACGATACTAAACAACCCAACCGTTGCGAGAGCAGGTTTGAGAAGGGGGAGTAAAATACGGACAAGGACTTGTAAAGGACCCGCACCATCGATAATTGCGGATTCTTCGATCTCTTCTGGCAATCCCCTGATGAAGTTCATGAGAATGACCATACTGAAGACAGGAAGAGCGCCAGGTAATATCAGTGACCAGATCGAATCGATCAGTCCCATTTTGACTACCACGAGATAGGTAGGGATTAATCCTCCGTTAAATAGCATGGTCACGATGAAAAATCCCATATATACATTCCGTCCCATTAGTTTTTGTTTTGTTTTCGAGAGCGGATATGCCGTAAGCACAATCAGGACAAGATTAACGAGTGTCCCTAGCAGGGTACGTTTGACGGCTACCCAAAGGGAAGAATAGAATGCCCCGCCGGATAATGCAAATTCATACGCTTTTGTCGTAAATTCTACGGGCCAGAAGGTAACACTGCCTGCAGACACTGCCGCACTGCTGCTAAATGAAACGGCAAGCAGGTTGATAAATGGCAGAATGCATAGTAGAGAGATGATCATCAATATGGTGTAGTTTATGATATGAAACAGACGTCTACCTATACTTTTATCGTTGATCATAGGGATAGCCCTCCTTAGAAGATGCGATAGCCTGCTACCCTATACGCCAGGAAATAAGATAGGGCCATCAGTATGGTGGAAATGATGGATTTGAATAATCCGACAGCGGTACCGATGGAATATTGCGCCTGTTGAATCCCTAAACGATACACATAGGTATCGATAATATCGCCTGTTTGATAGACGACAGGGGAGTATAGGTTATAAATTTGATCAAAGCCGGCATTAAGTACATTTCCAAGGGACAACACGGTCATTAGCACAATGGTGGGCATAAGAAGCGGCAGAGTAATATATATGGTCTGCTTCCACCGTTTGGCTCCATCAATCACAGCAGCTTCATATAGCCCGGGATCGATACTGGTTAGGGCTGCCAGATAAACAACGGTACCAAAGCCAAAGCCCTTCCAGATATCACTTATAATCATGGTCCAAGGAAAAATGGATGGTGTGCCTAGAAATGAGATTTTCTCTATCCCGAATACCCCTAAAAATGAATTGACGATGCCATCTGCGCTAAGAATATCCAGCATAATGCCAGCCATGATAACCCAGGAGAGGAAGTTAGGGATATAAACAAGGGTTTGGAACGTGCGTTTGACTGCGCTTCTTACGACCTCGTTGAGCAGTAAGGCGAAGATAACAGGCACAATAATGCCGCCAATGATTTTGAAGACAGACATATACAGCGTGTTCCAGATTGTCCTAACGAAATTGGGCTGATTAAACACGTGCGAGAAATTGTCCCATCCTACCCATGGAGAATTGAACCCCAGCCCCGGATTGTATTTCTGAAAGGCAATAACGAGTCCGTAGAATGGGATGTAACTGAAGATGAAAACCAAAATTAGGCTAGGTATCAACATTAAATGGTAAGGACTCTGCTGCTTTAATTTTCTCAGCATTCATTTTCCTCCGTTCACGGTAATAAGATCGAATCTCCGGCAAAATAAAAGGGGAGAGAAGTTAAAATTCCTCATCCCCGCTACCAAACCTATTTATTTCCCGTAAGCTTCATTGACTGCGCGAGTCGCTTCATCCCCGCCGGCAGCTCTCCAGTTCTGAACAATCACATCGAAGTAATCGATACTTTCCGTACCCATAATGATCTTGGTGAATCCTTCGGTCAGAATATCATCCAGAGTTGTGCCGTAGCTCGCCAACGCTTCTGGGGTTACTCCCCATAAACCTGTCTTGACATAGTTCTCGCTATCGAGCACTTTTTTCGCAAGACCATAAGCATTCTTAGGAGCCCCTTGCTGCAAATAGTCACCGACTGCTCCTGGCGTTGCATTTTCCATGAATTCAATACTGTTGTTATACTTTTGCCACATTCCCGAAGTGGTGAGCCCGCTGGTGTCCTTGGACTGAAGTGCTGCGGATACCGCCTCAAACTGCTCATAGTCCGAGTTCGGATTAAGTACACGGAAGGCCCCAACCACGTGAGCGATATCGTTGTCCAATAAGGCGGATAACGTTTCTTGCGATTCCTTGCCTTGGCCTTCATCAACGATATAAGCATAGTCGTTCAGAATTTTAATAACTTCTTCAGCATGTTCAAATCCCTTTTTCATGACAATATAGTTGCCGTTCGCGAAAGAGATCGATTGTTTGGCTTCCTTACCGTCGATTGTGGGGATGATATACGGATAGAAGATGGCGTCCTTGCCCAAATTGGCTACCGTATCCACTCCAGGGTTATAGCCCCACCATTGATAGTAAGGCTGCATGCCCACTTTGCCAGCGACAATATCGGCATTCATGGCATTAAAGTCTTTGATCGCGAATTCCGGATCAATGATGCCAAGCTTATACCATTCGGCCCATTCAGCCAGTGCTGCTTTCATCTCCGGTTGAATTGAGCCATATGCGAGCTCTCCGCTGCTATCCTCGATCCAAATATCCGGATGAGCGTTCCATGCGATGGCGAGCAGATTCAGATAATCCAGGGATTGATCTACCGCTATGCCATAACCACCGTGCTTTTCCATAAATTTCAGTGCGATATTCTTGATGTCTGCCACGGATTTTGGATCTTCGAGCCCCAGTTCTTCCTTCCAGTCGTTCCTGATCCAGACGAAGTCCGGTTGATCAATTAAACCCCAGTGCATTTGAGGTATCCCGTACAATTGGCCGTCCTTTTTACCCGATTCGAAACTGTCTGCATCCGCTTTCATATATCCTTTGAGGCGGTCGGAGGCGTACTGATCAAATGCATCTGTAAGATCCATGACCATATCTGCTTCAATTAACTGTCGTAATTGTGAGGGGTTCACCCGAAAGACGTCAGGAAGATCGTTCGATGATATGGCCAGATTCAGTTTGGTCTCGTATTCATCACTGACCCAGTCTGTTTTTACATCAATATTAAGTTTCTCTTTGTATCTCCTGATCCACACATTGTTGGTGATATCGTCACCCTTGGGGTATTTGGCCGAAGTGTATTCAGAGGTTACCGTGTGAATGGTTACCATTCCAGCCTCATTGGTGTCTGAGTCGTTGTTCGTTGGACTTTTCCCGGCGCTGCCATCACTCGTGCACGCGGCCAGTAATAAGGATGAGATGCATAATGACAACATGACCAATTTGCTTTTCTTGTTCATTTCTTTTCCCCCTTATTAGCAATATTTCAGCAAATCTATTCTTGAAAATATTGTAATCTAGAAAGGGATAACGCGATATCAAAGTTATTGACGAGAACGCGTTCGTTTTTTTACTTTTGAAGCTGAGAGGAGAATGGAGAGGAAGGGAACGTGCACTTATTTTACTTATGCCTAACCCTTTTTTTACTCAGGAATAGGGTTTTTGTTTTTTCAATACGGAAGCAGAAGGAGGTGAAGGATGTGACGAATGATTATGTATGGGGAATTTTCGTTGCTGATAGAACAGCAGCTTTTCCTAATTTTTTTCCAATAGGTATCTACACTACACGTGAATTAGCTTTGAACGAAGTTAATGCTCTACCACGAGATCATAATTATCAAGTACTTCGAATGCCGTTAAATCAAAACTTCGCCTATTCTCATAAAAAAGAGTGGTAAGTTGGTTGGGATGGATGCGATTTATCATGAACATTTTCATTTCAAGGATGAAAGCTAATATGCAAATTGAATGTTTTAAAACAGCAGATCTCCTGGGCTCACACCCAACCCAAATCGCAACTCTGGGCATAAAGTGGTGTTAGGTCAATTACCTATAAGGAGTGAATCTGACAATATGGCTTATCCACAATCCATGTTTCCCTATCCTGTTAATCCAGTGGGACTTCAAAATTGCATTTATCATTTCACGTATATGTGGCTTCGAAATGGAGACAACTTCTGGTTTTTCCTGACAGCGGTCGGTGAATCAAGAGCTTATGGTTACAGATTTTTTGGCGGGAGATGGAATCAGTATTCAATTGGATTGCGTGAGATTCGTTCCTACAATTGTTCTCCGGTTCCAACGTTATATTGAAATAAAAGCAACGAAGCTGCCGTGTATATGGGCGGCTTTTTTTGTGTTGTTTGTGGTTAAAGGTTATGTCAAACGAACAGTAAAAGATAAAAACCGTGAATCTAAAATGATTAACGGTTTTATTTTACTTGGTTTAATACATGAAGCATGGCTAACTAATAGCAGTTCGTACAATGCTTGAATCATGAACGTTCAAATATAGCTTGACCTAAAGTTAACTCTAAGAGCTATACTGTCTAAAGGTTTAAAGTAATTTTTAGAGAGAGGTATGGATCAATGATTAAAAGCAACAAATGGAATGTTGCAGGCCTGGCCTTATTATTGGGTTTGTTTTCAACCTTGGGCCCATTCACGATCGACATGTATTTACCAGCATTCCCTGAGATTGCAGCAACGTTCAACACGAACGCTTCACTTGTTCAGTTCAGTCTTACTGCTTGCTTGCTAGGGCTAGGTGCGGGACAACTGGTCATGGGACCACTGAGCGATGCTTATGGAAGACGTACACCGTTATTGATTTCCATGGCCGCCTATATCATTTGTTCATTGGCGTGCGCCTACGCTCCGAATATTGGTCTGTTGATTTTGTTTCGCTTCACTCAAGGCTTCTCGGCTTCAGCAGGGATCGTTATTTCCCGCGCGATAGCTCGCGACTTGTACAGTGGACATGAGCTTACCAAGTTCTTCTCCTTATTACTGCTTGTAGGAAATTTGGGGCCTTTGGCAGCACCGATCGCAGGCAGTGGCGTTCTTTCATTTACGACATGGATTGGTGTATTCATTTCACTCTCTGTTCTGGGAGTGTTCTTATGGGCAATGACCAAGTGGCGTCTGAAAGAGACAAACCCGCCTGAACGACGCGTTGCTCCTAACTTTAAACTTCAGTTACGGAACTATGGACAGCTTCTACGTGACCGGAAGTTCGTAGGTTACATGCTGGCACAGGGAATTATGACGGCTGGGGTTTTTGCATATGTAGCAGGCACACCTTTTATCTATCAAAATATATATGGAGTCACGCCGACCGTTTTTGCTATATTATTTGCTTCCAACGGGATCAGCCTGATCATTGGCTCTCAGCTTGTAGGCCGGTTGGCACAGCGAATCTCTGAGCAGACGCTCTTATTATCGGGACTATGGCTTGCGCTTGTGGCAAGTATTGCTGCCTTGATGGTGACTCTGGCTCATGGCCCTCTATTTGCTCTGGTTATACCGCTGTTCTTCTTTGTATGTTCTATCGGGATTACGTCAACAGCAGCATTTCCACTAGCCATGGAGAGTCAAGCCAAAAGTGCCGGAAGTGCCGCAGCATTGCTTGGGGTTGTTCCCTTCTTGCTTGGCGCGTTGGTCGCTCCGTTGGTGGGGATTGCCGGTGAAGATACGGCTGTTCCATTGGGCCTTACTTTGTTAGGGACGAGTATTGTTGCGATTATCACTTACTTCGTACTCGTTAGAAAGGTACCCGATCATACTCAAGAGGTTCAGTCCGATCTCAACATGTAGTTAACCGAGTCCTAAAACATTGTACTTCGAAAAGTCGCTAATACCATTTAGCGGCTTTTTTTATATGTAGGGACCAGAGCCCAGTTCTGATGAAGGAATAAGAACGTGTACGAATAGCTATACCTGTAGAGAACGTACTAAAATAAATAATCAGAAAATTGAAAATCACCAACAGCATAAAGTAGGTAATTATATTGTTCGTTATTTTCTACAACACAGTATGTAAAACCGCAGCCAAGACTTAAGCTCGACTGCGGGTAACAATCTAATAATGCAGTTCATGAACTGATCTGCAACAGTTCCTCAGGAAATCAAAAAAACATAAAATACACTGGTGAGACAAAGACTTAAGTTGATTTTGCACCTCTCAGAAAGATACCTACTAACCTTTGACCCAGTGCAAGATTAGATTCATACTTTTGTGTGGTGTTCTCCCGATTCCCCATTAACATCAGGGTCGAAAAAGTCTCAGCTAAAAACATGGGGTCGTCTTCGCGGAGTATTTGCTGGTCGATGCCCAATTGGAAATGAGACGCCAATACGTCATGAATGCGAGCCTCGGCTTCTCTGATTTCCTGAATTTGATTTTTCTCAAGAAAAGGCTCAGCTTCTCTAATCATGGTTTCAACCTCTGCATGCGGGTTGGCCAGCCTTGCTTCGGCCAGCCGTATAAGTCCATCCTCCAGATGTTCAGACTGATCAAGAAAGTCTGAAGTTACTCGGCGTACATTCTGGAACATGGTTATCATAGCTACCTTGAAAAGTTCAGGCTTGCTAGCAAAGTGATAATATATGGTCGGCTTAGACACATTGCATCGTTTTCCAATTTGTTGGAGCGTGACAGTTTCGTAGCCGTATTCCATGAACAATTTGGAAGCCGTTAAAATGATCGTTTGCTGCACGGAAATTTGGGTATCCGCTTGCTTGGGTCTTCCGGGTAAACGTTTGGGTGATTTATCTGGCATTGCACACTCTCCTCCTTGAATATTTTATGACAAACCTCGTTCATAAGCAAAATCAACTTGTAATTATACTTACCGGTAAGTATAATTTATATGAAACTAAAACGAGTAATGAATAAAGGTGGAATGAAGTTGAAGACAGCAAAACGCAGTAACAAGTGGAAAAAGGTCCTCATTTGGTCTTGTCTATCCGTAATTATAGTTGTGATTGGACTTTTCGTTTATCTCCAATCTGTCACGTATAGTCCGTCGGAAAGAGCCGAAGCAGCCATGAACCCGGATGGTCAGGTTAGCATCAATAAGATCAAAAATGGCTATCGCTTTGAACCGGAGGGTACAGAGATCGTGGAACCCAACATCATTTTTTATCCGGGAGGTCTAGTGGAACCAGCCAGTTATGCTCCGTTTGCCAGAAAATTAGCAGAAGAAGGACATAGAGTCTATATTGCCGAAATGCCTTTAAATTTAGCCATGTTTGGGGAAAACAAGGCGGATTCTTTTATTGAGGAACATCCTGACGAAGCATTTGTAATTGGTGGGCATTCGCTGGGAGGTGTCTTTGCATCACGGTATGCTGCGCAGCATACAGACACGCTGGAAGGTGTCTTTTACTTAGCGTCCTACGCTGACGAGAGTGGAAGCTTGAAGGAGACGGACTTGTCCGCCTTACAGATCACAGGTACAGATGATGGAGTGCTGAATGTCGAACGATGGGAAGAATCCAAAATAAATCTTCCGCAAAGCACGACATATGTAAGCATCAAAGGCGGTAATCATGGACAGTTTGGTTCGTACGGGGAACAAAAAGGAGATCATGCACCAGCAATCACGGAGGAACAGCAATTGGAGGAAGTAGTAGCTGGACTCGAAGGATGGTTTAACCTAATAAATCGCTAATATCTAGTTGTGAATCCTCATTTCTTGATTTGAAACTATTTATAATTACCTTCGTATGTACTATGATACATAGAAGGGAAAATAAGGAATCGATTCAAGGAGGAAGATGGTTGAAAAAGAGCACAAAATGGGTATTATGGATTTTAGGATTCATACTGGGCGCAATATTTATTAATTTTTTCATGAATTTATTCAGTTTCGCTTATGCCTTGATTACTGTACTTTTACTTGCCTTAATGGGATGGGGATTCGTAATAAAGTTGAAGAATGATGTTCGTCAGTACGAAGATCATTATCGAAGAGAGTCGCATTCGGAGATAAACGATATTGAAAGGTACACCAGGTAGATCATATCACATGCCTCACAGAAAACAGCCGCCTATTACAAGGCGGCTTTTCTTTTTCGATTAAATGAAAGTCAAAGTCTTTACCAGTGAGATTAAGTGATCCTGATCGGCCCACAAGATGAAGTAGGAATACGTACTTCCTTGAATCACAACAGGAGTAGGATATTTGACAATAAGTGCAGCCTGATTTCTCATCTCTACGGGTTGGTCTTCAGAAGGAAATATGAAACAGGCTTCCTGTGCTTGAACCAAAGCAGGGAAGATTCGAGGATTGGTTCCATAGGGTTGCAGGACATGGAAGGCTTCCGCTCTGCATACTGCGTGAAGCTCCTCTTCGGAAGATATGGCCGATATTTGAAAAAATCCGTCCGATCCTTCGAATCGTTCTTCGGTTACTTTGCGCCAGTTTTGTGGATAGTAGAAGGATACCTTGTATACCTGGTTTAGGTATAATTTATAGGAATCATGTTCATCGAATTGTGGTGACCAAGCTAGAGATGTAATCCATTTGGCTTGAACAACCTTGGTCGGATGATTAGGGTGATCTAAATCAATAACCCAAATTTCGTCTGCTTGTTCTTGATTGCTGCATCCTGATAAGTAGGCAAGTCGTTTCCCGTCCGGAGACCAACTAAGCGGGGTGGAGAAACAGGTGGAGACCGCCCATGTTTTTTGCTGTCCGCCAGCTCGGCTGTCAGTTTGGATGAATGAAACGTATTGATTATTCACGATATCTGTGGCACTGTATGCGACTGTCGCCGAGTCTGGAGACCATTCGGGAAAATAGTTCTTGGCCTGAGGTCCACCTTGGAGTTGGTAGCTCACTCCTGTAGATAAATTCACGGTAGTGATTAAGGAAATGCTGGCTCCCGGGGAAGTATATAGAGCAAACTCTCCATTAGGAGATATTCTGACATTGTGGAGTGGCCCCTCCGTATTACGCGTTAATTGTTGTTTGTTCATGCCATCCCGGTTAATCTTATATAATTGAGCAATGCCTGCTTCATCCGGTGCTGCAAATAGGAAAGCTTCTCCAGAGGGAAACCATTGAACATCGGAGACTCCATATTGAACGATCGAGCCACTGACATGCGTGTAGATATTGTAGATCACAATCCGATGGTCCTTGACATAAGCCAAGTAATGACTATCCGGTGACCAGCTCAGTAAAGAATAAGGCTCAATCTGATCAATTTGTGCCCATGTTCTACTGTTAAGATTCAATACCATCACCATATTATTTTTGCCGATAAAGGCGATGTGCTGAAGATCTGGAGACCAATATGGAATGGAGAATTCTTCACCAAGATTCTGGGTTAACTTCATGGTCCGACCTGTTAAAACGTGATAAAGCCAAATGTCATAAGAACCACCCCCAACATTAGAATTAAAAAGGATTGCTTCACGATCAATACGGTTCATATGCCAATCCGTCCTTCCATTCGAATTCCTACAATATATTCAAGAATGGAAAATGGGCGAATAACAGATATCATAGTCGGACAATATCACAAAGTGCTGTCTCTAATATGTTGATCAAAAAAATAAAGGCATCGTTCTAATAAGAACGTGCCTTTATTACTTCGTTACCTATTAACGATTTACATGAACATATCCATAATCAGGACACCAGCAAGTCCCACAAGTGAGATTATCGTTACCATGACCGACCAGGTTTTTATCGTTTTACCAATACTAAGATTGAAGTACTCCTTGTAGATCCAGAATCCTGCATCATTGACATGAGAGAAGGTAACGCTACCGGCACCCGCTGCGAGAACCATCAATTCGGGACTTACGCCCGTTGCAGCAACCAGAGGTGCGGCTATACCAGCTGCTGTCATACCGGCTACGGTTGCAGAACCGACAGCTATTCTTAAGATTGCTGCGATCAGCCAGGTTAACAGGAGTGGAGAGAGGGTCGAGCCTGACATAAGATCAGAAATATATTGGTCAATATGACTGTCGATCAAAACTTGCTTAAACGCACCACCACCAGCGATGATCAACAGGATCATTCCGATTCCGCTTACAGATTCGCTCAGTGAGGTCATAATCTCAGGCATTTTTTTACCCAGATTTAACCCAAAAGTAAAGATAGCCACAATAACTGAAATTAAAAGAGCCACATTTGCATTGCCGATAAAGTCCGTTATTGGCGAAATTGCTGAATCAGGAGCAAAAATCTCAACAACGGTTTGAAGCGCGATCAAAATAACCGGTAGAAGAGCTGTAAAAAGACTGATTCCGAATTTAGGAAGTTCTTCTTCTTTGAATTCCTTCGGATTAAACAGACCTTTAGGGATATCGATCTGCAATGCTTCTTTTTTGAACAGCTTGGTGTAAACCGGACCCGCAAGAATAAAAGCAGGGATCGCAATAATTATACCCAGGATCATCGTTAATCCGATATTGGCTCCAAAAACGTTAGCAACCGCTGTTGGTCCAGGATGCGGAGGGACGAATCCGTGCATGGTGATCAGTGCTGCAATAACGGGCATCCCCAGATACAGAACTGGCACACGTGCTGCTCTCGCGATGGTAAATACCAATGGAATTAATACCACTACACCTGTTTCAAAGAATAAAGCGATTCCAACAATAGCCGCCGTAATAACTGCTGCTAGCTGAGTCCGTTTTTGACCGAAAGCACCGATCATGGTTGTCGCAATACGCTGCGCACCACCGGAATCGGTCATCAGTTTTCCGAGGATACCTCCGAAAATAATAATCATCGTTAAATGTCCTAATGTTCCGCCCAGACCGGATTCAATGGATTCGACAGCCTGAATCGGTGTCATTCCTTCCAGTACACCAACGGCCAGGGATACAATAATGAGTGATATGAAAGCGTTTAACTTAAAAGCCATCATTAATATGAGCAGTAAAATGACCCCAATGGTAACAGAGATAATTGGCATGTATTTTCCTCTTTTCTATATTAGCTTGATGAAGGAGACCCTATTGTAAGGAGTGCACGATTGATTTTGGTAGTATTTCGTTAGTCAGTGTTACTCCTTACAGTCTGGTCATATTAGATTGAATTAGAATGATTACGAACTCAACATCTCAACGACTTCTCTCAAATCCGTTTTGGTACCGACGTTACCAGGGAAGATGACATAGGAAATCCCCGGGAATTTACTTTCACTGCCTGTTGTCCACACAGGGATACCTGGACGAATCTGTCCAGCAACAGTAGCTCGTTTTACTTCCAGACCGTTCGTTCCAATATCGCTCGAGGTAATTCCACCTTTAGCAATGATATACGATGGTCTTACTTCCAAACGTTTGACAATACTCGTGACGGCATCCGAAATTTTGACGGAAAGTTTTAATTCCTCTTCTTTTCGGTCTTCTCCAAGATCCAAGCGTTCTCTTCGAGTGTAGACAGCCACATTTTTACCTTGAAGAATGAATTGGTTGGTAGTCTCCACAACTCTATTAAGCTCGTTCTCGAATTGATCGGGCTCCAGAACAAGGTGAACATTAAATTCAACAAATTCTACTGCACCGGATTTCTTCAATTCTTCAAACTGTTCCGTTGTTTTCTTAACATGAGATCCGATGATGACTAATCCGCCATGGTTTGTGTGATCACTCATCATCTCTTCACGCGTGAGCAGACTTTTGTCACTAACGCCTCCCATGACCTTCGTAAGGGCAGCAGCACTTCTAAACATAAAGTGTTTACCTTGGTTGATGGCTCGAATTAAAGCAATGGTGAAGATCTGTACATCGACATAGTCGACCGCATTCACAATAACTTTGTTAAAACCTTCAACGCTCAACAGCTGCTGTTCAATCAGATCCAAGTTCATGGCACGCAGGCTTTCAAGCGAAATGTAAGTCATGTGTTCAGCTTTATACTGACCATTCGATTTTTCCTCAGCCCACTCACCCAAATGGGATTTGGTGTAACCAAAGGTGCGGTCCTTAGCGAATTCGGTTTCTCCGGCAGGAACCAGTTCCGTATCATATTGAACGTAGTGAATATTATCGATTGTGAAGCGTCCGCCTTCTTTGAAGAAAGGAAGGATGATCTCACCGTCAAATCGGATATCGGAATGTGCTTCCACGGTATCCTTCAATACTTCCGTTTCCAGCGGGTAGTGACCTCTGAGTGTGGAATCTCCACGACTAATAATGGTGAACTCACGGTTGTTTTTCTTGGCAGCTGCTACGATATTTGCAGCGATGTTCTGGTGTGCTTTTGTCGTTTCCGCAGCTGTAAATCCGCGTGAGTTGGTGAGAACAAAGAACATCGAATTCTCTTCCTTAAAACCTCTGTCGATGCTTTCCAATGACCAATCCGTATAGACCGATACACCATGTACCGTTTGAACACCGGTTGGATCATCATCCAACACGATAATTTTGTGATTAAAGCGTTGAAGCTCTTTAGCGATCATTTCCTGGACAAGGCTGGTATCCACAGAAGGAATGTTACTGAACACTTCTTCAACAGAGCGTTTATTCGTTTTCATGGCCAAGACCCCTAACTTCAACATTTGCTAATTTTTCATAGTACTGTACGATCCCGCCGTGATCGTCCATTAATTTTCCGTCCACCTTTAGGGCATGGAATATTTCCAATAGGTGACTGGAAAGGGGGAGAGGTACTCCAATTTCGTGAGCTGTATCCATAACATTGGTAATATCCTTCATATTGATAGCAATTGTGCCTCCCGGGGCAAAGTTTCTGTCCAAAATGAGTGGAACTTTGGCATCCAGAACAGCACTGCCTGCTAATCCGCCTCGGATGGCCTGATACATTTTCTCAATATCGATGCCCGCTTTGGCAGCCAGAACAAGGGCTTCGGACATCGCAGCAATATTCAAGTTAACGATGATTTGGTTCGCGAGCTTCGCTGTAACTCCGCATCCGCTATCTCCAACCAAGGTGACAGCCGTTCCCATATCAAACAATACGGACTTGGCTTGTTCGAATACGCTTTCTTTACCGCCCACCATAATGGCTAATGTACCATCAATGGCTTTAGGTTCTCCGCCGCTAACGGGGGCATCCAAAAAGCCGACGCCTTTTTTCGCAGCTTCTTCTGCAAGAGCAATGGAAACAGCTGGAGTGATGGAACTCATATCGATAATAATCGAGCCTTCTTTGGCTCTGGATAAAATGCCCTGTTCACCAAGAACAACAGCTTGCACATGTTGGGATGCAGGGAGCATCGTGATGATGATTTCACAGTTTTCAGCGACTTCTCTAGGTGAGGCGGCAGCAGCTGCACCCGATTCTACCAATATTTGTACCGCTTCCTGATTCAGATCATTAACGGTTAATTCGTGTCCTTTTTTTCTGAGGTTTAGAGCCATCGGTTTCCCCATGATGCCGAGTCCAATAAAGCCAACTTTTTTTGCCATGATGTTTTCCTCCTAATAACTTTTCTAAGAAAGGCTTATATGCCTATGAATTGATTGCTGTACACAGATTAGATTCAAACAACGTTGAAGTGAACTTAAGTTACGGAATATAAAATGATTGCTTCAGCAACCGCTTACATCGTTGTTTGCGTTTTCATTGTATACTAAAAATTAAAAATTGTATACATTAAAATATAAAATTGTATACAATTAATGAATTAACGTATACTTTTATTGCGAGGCATCGTTTATTGGAATGATTTTATGAACATAATTTGGTACTATATTTATGATGAGAAATGAAACTGAGGTGAAGTTAGTGCATGACAATAATAGCTCACGACCGGCGTATCATCAGTGTTACGAAATTCTCCGAGACAAGATCTTAAACGGTGAGCTTCCTAGCGGTACAAAGATCGTTGAAGAGAAACTAGCGGCAGAGCTTGGAGTTAGCAGAACGCCCATAAGGGATTCCATACGAAAACTGGAGAACGAAGGATTAATTGTTAAAAAGAAAGTGGTCAAGCCAACGGAAAAGGACTTACGTAATTTGTTCAATGTTCGGATATTGTTGGAAGGGTATTCAGCTAAATGCGCGGCGAATTTCCTGAAAGACAACGAGATTGAGGAACTGTACAAGTATGTGGAAATCGGGAGATCGGGGACCAAGGATGAGATTATGTCCGCGAATGAAAGCTTCCATAATGACATTGTAAAAGCGAGTAATAATCCACTCATGATCGACATTATAGACCGGATGCAGGCTATTATTTATCTGTTCAGGAAAACCGTTGTCATCTACAATCGTCCTCATCTGATTGATGAGCATGAAGAAATTTATAATGCAATCAAGTCCAGAGATGGCGAGAAAGCCGAAGAGTTGATGAAAAAGCACCTAGAGAACGATCTGAACTTTTATCTACATGTCATGAGTAATCAGTAAGAGGCAAGAGGGTAAGAGTGAAGAGGTATAACGAAAACGCCGGTGACCTTAATAAGGTTACCGGCGTTTTTAATTAGCGTTTCGGCATTTTGCTCTCATCCATATATAGCAGGTTCCACCGGTGACCGTCGAGGTCAGCAAATCCTGCACCGTACATCCAGCCTTCATTTTCAGCTGGTTTTCCAAAGATACTTCCTCCGGCAACTTCAACTTTCTGAATAAAAGCATCAACTTCTTCTCTGCTGACAGCACCAATTGAGAATATGACTTCTGCGCTATGGGAAGTATCTGCGATGGTTGAACCTGTAAATTTCTCAAACGACGTATCCGGGAACAGCAGAATTGTGGTTTGACCGATGGTAAGCCTGGCTCTTTCGCTACCAACGCTTACCGCATGGAATCCAATCTCATTGAAAAAAGCAGTAGATTTCTCAACGTCTTTGACTGGAAGGTTAATCCAAATATCCTGTGACATGGCTGTAGCCTCCTGGAATATAGTTCGAACTAAACTTACTATACTCTATTGCAGCTTCCCAAGACAGTTCGAATTGAGCGTGGCTTCATTCATGTCAGATTATTTCCTTTACTTAGATTAGGATCAAGGCGTATAATCCGTTCAGACATCAGAGAGAGAGAAGAGGAGAATTGGATTCATGAATAACGGATTAGTCAACGCTATCATTGCTTATATCATGTGGGGGGTTCTCCCACTCTATTGGAAATTGTTCAACGATGTGCCCGCAGGCGAGATTCTGTCCCACCGTGTCGTCTGGTCGTTTGTCTTCATGGGTATTCTCGTGGCTGTCCAGCGCCGCTGGGGTGATATGAAGCGGATTGCTGCTAATCGGTCACAGCTGCTATCGCTCGCCACAAGTGGACTGTTGATTGCAGTGAATTGGCTTATTTTCATCTGGGCCGTCAACAATGGACACGTTGTTGAGACAAGTCTTGGTTACTATTTGAACCCACTGCTAAACGTACTGCTAGCTGTTGTTTTCCTTCATGAGAAGCCAAACCGCGGCCAGTGGCTTGCCATTGCTATTGCTGCTGTCGCAGTACTCATTATCGCCATCGACTATGGTCGATTTCCGTGGGTCGCGATCTCGCTGGCTGCATCGTTTGGCTTGTATGGACTTGCGAAGAAAAAGACAGTGCAAGACGCTTCTGTAGGCTTGCTGTCGGAAACGGCTGTAGTCTTGCCTATTGCACTGGGCTACTGGATCTATTTGGCGGTCGTAGGAGAATCGACTGCATGGACGCTGCCTTCATCTATGTTTATCGGCCTGCTTCTTTCTGGCGTGGTAACAGCGCTGCCGCTCTTATTTTTTGCTCGTGCTGCTGCACGGATGTCGCTGTCCACACTCGGATTCGTACAATACATCGGGCCAACCATCATGCTGTTCCTAAGCATATTCGTATTTAAGGAATCCGTATCACCGGTTCTCCTTGTTGGGTTTGCGTTGATCTGGACTTCACTGATCGTTTATGCGATATCGTCCGTACGTGGCACGAAACTCGCGAAAGCGAGCTGACGGCAGGGGAGATTTGGTTTTGTCATCTGGGGCATTACTATCCAATGGATGGTAATGTCCTTTTGCTATTTTGTTTCAATTTAATCCCTTCTAACAAAATTTGCATATTAAATCATCATGAACAACGCAAATGAGTGATTCGTACTATAGAAGCAATCCTTCTTCCGTAAGGATGAAAAATGTAGATGATTGTTTATTTTCGGAGTCTATCCATGATCTTATCAGATAAAATGTCATTTAAAAAATCAATTCATACTAATTTGGTCAGAATGATTGATATTATGTTCGATAGAAGTTATACTTCTGTTTATTACGTTAATCATCAGTGAGTAACAAGATAGTGAAACTTACATATATAGGAGGGGAACATGTGGCTCCAGAGTTATATGAATTGGAATTGGAGTACGACCTACTCAAGCAGCTTCAGGATGCAACTGCTCCTATCGGTGCAAGTACGCTCGTTCATACGTTAGGCAAAAAATACGGATTAAGCCAGGCAACCATAGGCAGACGGCTTATGGAGATGGACGTTGAAGGGTACACGGCGCTGGAAGGCAGGAAAGGTCGTATTTTGACCGAAGCGGGTTCAGAACGGCTGAAGTTAATTGAACGGGAGCTGCAGCAGAAAAATGCGAACTCACGTCTGATGCAGACGCTGAACCATTCTGGGGAAAAGGCGCTGCTCGACATTCTCGTTGCACGCAAAGCGCTGGAAAGGGAGATTGCTTCGTTGGCGGCTGAGTATGCCACGAAAGAGTACATCCATCTGCTCGAACAATCCATTGAGGAGCAGCAGCGGAAGTTGGAGCAAAATATTATACCTTATGAGGAAGATCGGGAATTCCACCGGTTGCTCGCCTTTGCAGCGCAGAATCAGTTTTTGCGTCATGCCGTGGAATTGGTATGGGACACCAGCAGAGACTTTCTGGAGACTGCGTATATTCGGCGCACGGTAGGGAGTGAATTGGTGGTGGATCATCGCCAGATCCTGGATGCCATCATATCACGGTCCCCGGAAGAAGCCGAAGCCGCGATGGTCAATCATATCAATCAGATGATCGAAGACGTCAAACGTTATTTTGCTATAAAAAACCAGATATTAAACATCGAGGAAGCGCGTTAAAAAGGAGATGAACTTGTGGACAAAAACTATCGCTTGGGTATCGACATCGGGGGCACGTTCACGGACGCGCTGGTGACGGATCGGCAAGGCAGAATGGTGGCTGCACTGAAAACGCCATCTATCGCAGAAGCGCCAGAACAGGCTATTTTTAATGCATTGGATCAGCTTCAGGAACAAGGTGTCGACATTGGCGATATCGATATGTTCGTGCATGGCACGACGCTTGGTGTGAACACGTTGATCGAACGCAATGGAGCTGTAACCGGGCTGCTCGTAACCCAGGGCTTTCGGGACATTCTTGAAATTCGAAGACTTCGCCTGGAGGATACGACGAACCTGTACGGTGATAAAACGGAGGCGCTCGTACCGAGATATCTCGTCAAAGAAATTGAAGAACGGGCGCTAGCTAGTGGAGACGTGCTGCAACCTCTCAACAAAGATCAGCTGGTACAGGCAGTTGACGAATTGGTGAACGAAGGCATTACCGCACTGGCGATCAGCTTTATGCACTCTTACGCTAACCCTGCTCATGAGAAGGAAGCCGAAGAGATCATCAGGGAACGGCATCCGCAATTGTTCATTTGCCGCAGTAGTGCCATCTGGCCGCAGCAGCGTGAATTCGAGCGGACACTCGCAACGGCCATGAATGCATATGTAGGCGAACGCATGGGTTCGTACTTTGTTAGGCTGCAGGAAGGTATTCATCAGTACGGTTTAAAAGCAAATCTGCTCTCCACGATGTCCAACGGTGGCATCATGACAGCGGCAAGCGCAGCGAGTGAACCTGTTCGCACCCTGCTCTCGGGTCCGGCTTCAGGTGTCATTGCAGCGACGCATATTGCCAGGAAGGCCGGCATTGATCAAGTCATCACGTTCGACATGGGCGGCACTAGTGTGGATGTGGCTTTAATTGACAAGGAGCCGGCGTATTCCACCGAAAACAAAGTCGGTGATTTTCCGGTCATTTTGCCGGCAGTTGATGTTACGGCGATTGGCGCAGGAGGTGGATCGGTTGCATGGCTCGACAGCGTCGGTGTACTCAAGGTTGGTCCACGCAGCGCCGGAGCCTATCCGGGACCTGCATGTTACGGCCGAGGTGGTGAGGAACCCACAACGACGGATGCTTACCTGCAGCTTGGCATTTTGCAGGCTGATCGTTTCCTTGGTGGTCAGATGAGACTTCATCCAGAACTCGCGGAACGTGCACTGAACACGGTCGGCACGAAGCTGGGACTTGACGCTTCACAGACCGCACAAGCGATTCTGGATGTGGCCACAGCGAACATGTACGCCCAATTTTCGCCTCTAATGGCTCGTAAGGGTGTGGATCCGCGTGATTTCACACTGCTGGCTTACGGAGGAGCGGGACCAATGCATGCGTTTCTGATGGCCCGGGAAGTCGGGATCCGGCGTGTACTTGTGCCACCTGCTCCTGGAACACTTTGTGCCATGGGCTGCACGGTGGCAAATCTTCGAAACGACTTTGTCCTATCACTGCACAAGAGCAGCCATGCATTAGCCAGTGGAGAATTGGCCTCCTATTATGCAGATCTGGAGCAGCAGGGGCGAAGCTGGGTAGAGATAGAGGCCCGGGGCGGTGTTGAACTCGAGAGCGTCTACTGTCTCTACAGTGCCGATATGCGATATGAAGGACAGGCCTTTGATCTGGAGATTGCCCTAACGCAGGAAGAGATTGCCGATCCTGAACAGGCCAAGGAGAAGTTCCATGCGTTCTATCATAATGTCTTTGGAATCAGCCAGCCGGAATCCGAAGTGATGTTCATCAGCCTGCGGGCGACAATTGTCGGCATCGTACCAAGCCATGGAAGCGTGGATTCGTATGCTCAAGTCAGTCATGGCGGAGGAGCAGAGGAACGAATGATAACGTTCGATCATGCGCGGAGAACGGCGAAAGTGCTGACTAGGGAACAGATCCCGCTGGAAGCAAGTATTCCGGGTCCAGTCATTGTGGAGGAATACGATACGACCATTTTTGTTCCTCCAGGTTATAACGTAAGAAGGGATGCGCACGGCAATCTGATCGGGGAGGCGGCGGAATGATCGCAGACAAGGTATTTCTGGAAATTTTCAATAATCGAATCCAAGCGGCGGTCGAAGAGATGGCTAACGTCGTTCTGCGAACGGGATTTACCGCTTTTGTCAAAGAGACCGGTGATTTCGGTACTTATCTGTTGTCT
The DNA here is from genome assembly GCF_009664365.1 of Paenibacillus xylanilyticus. Taxonomy (NCBI): domain Bacteria; kingdom Bacillati; phylum Bacillota; class Bacilli; order Caryophanales; family Paenibacillaceae; genus Paenibacillus; species Paenibacillus xylanilyticus. The sequence continues at coordinate 3,666,290 of NZ_CP044310.1, read as the reverse complement.
CCTTCCGGAGAGACGTTTGGTTCACCGCTGGAAACAGGGTATAACCTTTCGCTCGGTATTCCAGCAGAAGCAACGATACGCAGCATTGAGGATTGGCAGGAAGGGGACTTGGTTATCTGCAATGATCCTTATGCGACCAAAGGCATGGTAACTCATCTTCCCGATATTCATCTCATCAAGCCCTACTTCCACAAGGGGCGCATTATTGCCTATGGGATGTGTTTCGTTCACTCATCCGATGTTGGCGGTAAGGTACCTGGGAGTGTCTCTCCAAGTGCATACGATATTCATATGGAAGGCATACGCATCGCCCCAGTCAAGTTATATGAAGCAGGCGTGTTGAACGAGCAGGTTATGCGAATGTTTCTGGATAACAGCCGGATTCCAGAGCAAAACCTTGGGGATCTCAAAGCGCTGATGGCGGCCTTGAATCGGGGTGAACAGCGGCTTGCCGAACTGATCGCGCGTTATGGCGCGGAACGGATTGAGCAGGGCATCGAGCAATTGCTTGTATATGCCGAAATGAAGGCTCGTGCCATCGTTCGTGAAATTCCGGATGGAGCTTATGATTTCTGGGATTATCTCGAAAAGGGGCCAGGAGGATATCCCATCCGTTTACGATGCAAAATGACAATCGAAGATAGCAATATTCATCTCGATTTCAGCGGCACCGACCCTCAGGTCCGGGCTTCGTTTAATATTCCGACGCATAATCAGCAAGGCCACTACATGCTAGTCCCTGCGTTGATTCGCTATTTCCGCACCCTGGACCCGACAATTCCATGGAACTCCGGCATGATCCGCATGGTGAGTAATTACGCGCCACCAGCCTCGGTGCTGAATCCGGAACCGATGGCCGCTGTCGGCGCTCGAGCAGCCACGTTTATCCGTCTGATGGACGTGATCACGGGTGCTCTTAGCAAAGCCGAGGCCAGTAAAGTGCCTGCGGCAGGTGCAGGACAAGCCTGTATCGTCATGATGGCAATGACGGATGCAAATGACGGAAAGAAAAAGGTTGGGGTCATCCAGCCAATCTGCGGTGGTTCCGGAGCAAGACCAATGAAAGACGGCATTGACGGTATGGATTTCGCCGTTGGTCATCTGCGCAACATTCCGGCAGAAACGGTGGAGGCAGAAATGCCAGTCCTCATTGAACATTACGGGCTTCGAGAAGACTCCGCGGGGGCCGGGGAATATCGCGGCGGAAGCGGGATCGCCCTGCGGGTTAGAATCGTCACACCAGACACGGTTATGACGGCACGCAACATGGAGCGCATGGAATTTCAGCCTTGGGGCCGAATGGGCGGCGATGTCGGAACACATGGAGAGGCTATTATGAATGAGGGGCTTCCCGATGAGAGAGACCTTGGCCGGATTGATGAACTGCTGCTGCAACCGGGCGACACAGTGACCTTCCTGTCCCAAGGAGGAGGAGGATACGGAGATCCGTTAAATCGAAATGCCCAGTCCGTGCTCGCAGATGTTCGAAGCGGTTTGATTTCCATCGCAAAAGCACGTGAACTTTATGGCGTCGTGGTGAAGGGCACCAATGTTGACGACTCTGAAACGCATTCACTGCGGGCGACTATGCAGATGAATATGGAGGATTTCAGTTATGGTCCAACCAGAGACCAATTCGAAGCCATCTGGAGCGATGAGATGCAGCTGACATTGGGACAAGTATTAAAGGAATATCCGCTTGCTCTTCGGGATTACCTGAAGCGCCGTACGATGGACATTTTGGAACAAAGGCATGCCGATGGTCTGTCCGTGACAACAGGGGAGATTGCCTCCACCGTGAGCGGATTAAGGAACAGCATCGGACTGCAGGGAACAGGTCATACGTAAGCCTGCAAAATGTGATCGTGTATAGATATTAAACCAACTAATCTTATGGGGGAATTCGTATGTTTAAATCAAAACGCAAACGTTTTTTTAGCTTGGCCTCATTAACGCTGACTGCTTCACTTATTCTTTCAGCCTGCGGTGGAACAAGCAGCTCGGGAACTGCTTCAGAGAATGGGGGCACTTCGGATAGCAGCGGCGACAAAATCAAGCTGACCATGTTTATCTGGGCAGGCTCCAATCAGGATGTCGTACCTAAAGAAGTGGTTGCGGAGTATGTCAAGGAACACCCTAACGTTGAAGTTACTTTCGAGGAATCCTCCAATGCGATCATGTATCCCAAAATGGTAGCAGGCAAACAAGCTGATCCGAACAATCCGGTCGTCAACTTCGGTTACTTTAATGCAGATGCCACAGCCAAAGGCGTAAACGATGACATGTGGGAGCCGCTGGATACCAGCATCGTAACAAACATCAAGGATATTCCTGAACAATTTCACCAGCCTGACAACAAGGGCGTTGTATGGGGCGTATCCAGCTTCGGCCTGGTTTACAACAAAGATCTGGTGACTACGCCGCCAACCAGTTGGAATGACCTGTGGGATAACGAGCAATTCAAAGGCAAAACGGCACTATGGGATTACATGTTCTATTCCTATATTTCACCTCTGATTGCAACCAAAGGTGAGGAGATCGGCGCATCCTACGACAATCCTGAACCTGCATTCCAATATTGGGCTGACCACAGTGATCAAGTCGGCACGCTCGTTACATCCAACGACCAGTTGAAAGCATTGCTCGAATCCGGTGATGCCCTCATTGCACCATTCAGTGCGCAAGTCGCTCAAACCTGGATTGATGGCGGTTCACCGCTGGCTGTAGCCTACCCGGAAGAAGGGGCAATCTCGTTTCCGTACTCGCTCCAGGTCGTTAAAGGTTCAACACCCGAACAAACACGTGTGGCGAACGAAATTATCAACGAGCTGCTGAGTGCAGACGCGCTGACACGTTACGCGGAAGCAACCGGCACACCAGTGACTAGCACAGCCGCTGCTGTACCGGATAAATACAAGGATGATCCATCGTTCTCTGTTGAGACCCAGAGCAATGGCATCAATCCGGATTGGGACGTACTCGCTCAGAACAGCTCCGCATGGAAGGACCTGTGGGATCGTCTTGTGAAAACCAAGCTTCAATAACATGGTCGCCTGGAACATAGACGAGATGATTACCAGGCAGGAATAGGAAGATCCGAGATGAGCAATGAGCACCAATCCGTCTCGATTGAGGCAAAGCATGTTACAAAAATCTATGACGGACGGGCTGCCGTCGATCAAGTCACGCTTCAGGTCAACAAGGGAGAGTTTGTCTCCCTTCTCGGTCCGAGCGGTTGCGGCAAAACAACGCTGCTTCGAATGCTGGGTGGGCTCGAACAACCCGACGACGGAATCATTCTGCTCGGTGGGCAAGATGTCACGGGTGTTCCGGCATACGGCCGGAACAGCAATATGATTTTCCAGCAGTTGGCACTGTTTCCGCATATGGATGTATTCAACAACATCGCTTATGGACTCAAAGTGAAAAAGACCCCAAAAGCAGAGATCAAACGCCAGGTCCATGAGATGCTGGAACTCGTACAACTCGGAGACTACAGCAGAAGGGCCGTGTCTCAGCTATCTGGCGGACAGGCACAGCGTGTAGCAATTGCGAGAGCATTAATCAACAAACCGGAAGTGCTGCTGCTGGATGAACCGCTCTCCGCGCTGGACATGCAGCTGCGTCTTGATATGCAGCGCGAGTTGAAACGCATCCAGCGGGAATTTGGCGGAACCTTCATCTTCGTCACACACGACCAGAGTGAAGCGATGAACATGTCTGACCGCATCGGCGTTATGCGTGCAGGGCGGCTGCTTCAATACGCAACGCCGGATGAAATATATGAAAGACCTGCCGACAGCTTTGTAGCCAAGTTCATCGGGGATACCAACCTTTTGGAGGTTTCGGTTGTCGAGCCGGATTCAAATGGAATACGTGTAAGCATTCTGGGACATTCGCTGCTCGCCGGAAGCAATGAAGAATCTGCTTCATTCCGGCCAGGGGCAAAGCATTCCTTATCCATCCGTTACGAGTATATTCGCCTCGGGGAAGAGGCAGCTCATTGTGCAAACCAGCTGCAAGGTCGCGTTATGGAGAGTGTATACGGCGGGGCAAGTATCCGTTATGTCATCGAAACGCTGGATCATCTTCGCATTCAGGCGAGTGTACCGCATCAACGTGGAGGAACACGATATTCCCCGGGCGAATCTGTTCAGCTTGGTTTTGACGCGGATGATGCTCTGCTGCTCGCAGACTCAGGCACGGGTGCGGCATCATGAGCCGGATTACCGACAAGGTCGTCGATGTATACTCGTCCGGCAATCGCAAATGGACGACCCAATTGCTTCTGCTTTTGCCCGCGCTGCTGTTGATGGGCATCGTGTATCTCGGAGGGTTGCTGATATTCGGAAGATACAGCTTCGATATATACGACAATGGCAAATTGGTCCGCGGCTGGGATTGGAGCACATATCGGGCTTTTCTGACAGATCCGTATTATTGGAAACTGATCGGAAATACGTTCCGCATTGCGTTCAAGGTAACCGCGTGGAGTTTGCTGCTCGCTTATCCGCTCGCATATTGCATCGCGGGCTTGAAGAAGCCGGGATGGAAGCAGTTTTTGCTGCTGCTTACGTTCCTACCTCTGCTCGTGAGCGCGGTCGTGCGTTCCTATGGCTGGCAGCTGCTTCTGTCCAAGCAGGGCTTCATGAATTGGCTGTTCATTCATCTGGGTTTGACCGAGGAAGGCTTCAATATGATGAATAACGAAACTGGCGTAGTTATTGCACTCGTACACATCTTCCTGCCCTTTATGGTCTTTCCGATTCTCAACGTGCTCTCCCAGAGTGATGCTTCACTCAAAGCAGCTGCACATGATCTCGGAGCCGGAAGCTGGCGGACCTTTTTTACCATAACATTGCCGTTGTCGGCCAGAGGTATTGCGAGCGGAATCCAAATCGTATTTACCCTGTGCCTGACGGCTTTCACAACCCCTCAGCTAATCGGCGGGGGAAGGGTAATGACGCTGCCGGTCTTCATCTACCAGCGAACACTGGACACCAACTGGCCGATGGCGGCAGTGGCTAGCTTATTCCTGCTGGTGTCGTCCGTCGTGGTATCGCTGCTGGTCAACAAAGGAGCGGAGTGGCTTATGTTCCGCCGTTCCTGGGAAGGAGGACGTGCACATGGTTAAATCGGGACGTGTGACAAAATGGCTTCTTACGGTGTTCGTTGGAGCGGTCGCCATATACTTGCTGCTTCCACTATTAATGATTGCATTCACTTCCATAGGCTCAGGTTCAGCAAGCAAATTTCCGCCTCAAGGGTTCACCTTGGAGTGGTACGCCAACCTGAAGGAACAAACGCAGTTTCTTGATGCTTTCAAGAACAGCCTGATTGCTTCAGCAGGAGCTGTCATTTTGGCATTGGTGACGGGCACGCTCGCTGCGGTAGCCATCGTGCAGTATCCTTTTCCGGGTGCGGGGCTGCTCCGAGCTTTCTTTGTATCGCCCATGGTCATGCCCAAAATCACATTGGGTATCGCATATCTGATCCTGTTCTCCAAAATGCACATTGCAGGCGGATTGTTTGGACTTGTACTAGGAGAAGCCGTCATTGTACTGCCGTTTGTACTCACCATCGTGGGCAGTGCATTGGCCAATCTGAAGCCGGTCCATCGGGAGGCAGCGGCAGATCTGGGGGCAAGCCCTTGGCGCATCTTTTTTACCATTACGCTGCCTCAGCTCAAATTCGCTATGTTGTTGTCGGGATCGATCGCCTTTGTATTTACGTTTGATCAGGTCGAAGCTGCATTGCTGCTTCTTCGTCAGGACAGCTATACACTGCCGATTCAGCTATTCCTCTATATGGAGAAGTGGCAGGATCCAACGATCGCAGCCGTTTCGGTTGTATTGATTGTTGGCGCCTTGGCATTATTCTTGGCCATAAAGCTGGTGCTTCGCTCCATTCCGGGATTCGAAGGATGGTTTGGAAGCCGAAAAAAATAAAAGGGAGGAATCGAAAACATGAATTCACAGCAACCATCCGAAGCTGCAGGCTTAAACAGGGACCGTGCAGATGAAGTAATGAAAGCGAAGGGACTACAAGCGCTTATCGCAACGACGCCGGAAAACATCCATTATGTCATCGGATCGCAATTGCGAGCCAGCAATTGGACGATGCAGATCTATGCCATACTACCCGCTGACCGTTCTGCAAGACCGTGCATCGTCATTCCGACGAATCGTCTGGGCGTCGTTGCTCAGTTTGGTATCACCAACGTTGATATTTTTGCTTATAGCGATTTCTTCGTTGAGGGAACGATTGAAGGCAAACCATCCACCGCAGACATCGATCTGTTCTATTCCTTGCTGCAAACGACTGTGATTCACCAAGGGGCAGCAGATGCCCTGTTTGCTGCGCTGAAACACCTTGGCATCGAGAATCAGCCTATTGGTATCGACGAAATGCGGATTGCGTCAGATATTATGGCACGGGTCCAGGACGCATTGCCAGATGGAGCTGTTGTACCTGCTTATAAATTGTTCAGGCATATAAGGCTAGTCAAAACACCATTTGAAATTGAACGGCTGCGCCGCGCGGCAGAGGTCAATGAACGAATCGAGCAGGAGCTGATTCATCTAATTGCTGCAGGCGTGCACGAGAAGGAACTCGCCGATCATTACCGGATCGCCGTGATGCGTGCGGGCGGTACACCAGCGATGACAGCCGTGGGAGCAGGACCGCGCAGTGCTCTGCCGTTGATCGAAAATTATTTCCACACGATCGAGCAGGGAGACCAGATCCGCTTCGATCTATGCATGCAGTTGGACGGGTACTGGGGGGATACGGGCCGTACCGTCGTTGCGGGTGAACCAACGGCCTGGATGAAAAAACATTTTCATGCAGTGAAGAGCGGTTGGGAAACTGCCCTAGAAACCGTACGACCTGGTGTCAGAGCATCGGATGTATTTCATGCGGCGGTATCCCGCGTACAGCAGGAAGGCATCCCACATTACCGAAGGCAGCATGTGGGCCATGCGATCGGGCTCGAGCTGTATGATGACTTGACCATTTCCCCGGGTGACCAGCACATACTGGAGCCTGGTATGGTTCTTTGCGTGGAAGTCCCTTATTACGAGCTTGGCGCAGGCGGCTTTCAAATCGAAGATACGGTTGTCGTGACGCCGGACGGATATGAGTTTCTGACGCATATGGAGCGCAAATTATTCATTAAATAACGAATCCCGGAAGGCTTCGAGCAAGCGATCAGGCAGCTGCCGATCAGGAGCTTTCCTGCCGAGAAAGTTGGAATTTCAATGATTCAGCAGGGAACCAAGACGTTTCGAAACATTAGCCTTGCGTTGTTTGCCGCAGGATTCGTTACGTTTGCGTTGTTATACAGTCTCCAACTTCTCATGCCGGAGATTAGTGCTGCATTTGACATAACTCCGGCACAATCGAGCCTGACGCTTTCCGTTTCAACGGTGGCCATGGCTATCACCATGCTGTTTATCGGCACGTTGTCTGATGCCCTTGGGCGGCGATTCATCATGACGGCATCCTTGGTGCTATCTTCCATCATCGCAATTCTGAGCGCATTCAGCCAGGGATATACAGATTTGTTGCTGCTCCGCGTCCTGCAAGGCGTGGCACTTGCGGGTCTGCCTGCCACAGCGATGACGTATTTGTCGGAAGAAATTGAACCTGTTAGTTTGGGGTACGCCATGGGGCTGTACATCAGTGGTAACTCCATCGGGGGTCTGGCAGGGCGATTTATAAGTGGAGTTATCACGGACTGGTTCAGTTGGCGGGCAGCCATTGGATTTATCGGTGTGCTTGGCCTATGTGCAGCTGTTGTCTTCTGGTTGGTCATTCCGCAATCACGGAATTTTATCAAGACTTCGCCGGGATTAACCAAGGCGCTGCCTCTACTATGGTCACAATGCCGGAACCCGCGGCTTCTCAGTTTGTATGGGCTGGGCTTCTTATTAATGGGAGGCTTTGTTACACTGTTTAATTACATCGGTTTTGAACTGACCAGTGCTCCGTATCATCTCAGCCAATCCTTGGTAGGAAGTCTTTTCGTCGTGTATCTTATGGGCACAGTCAGCAGTACCTGGATGGGCAGGCTTGCCGACCGTTATGGACGGTCCCATGTACTTAGCATTACCATTGCGATCATTCTGGCGGGTGCTATCTGCACCATGCATCCGGCATTATGGATCAAAATTGTGGGTCTCGGTTTGTTCGCCTTCGGCTTCTTTGGTGGACATTCCATCGCCAGCAGCTGGGTCGGTCTTGTTGCGGCCCATCATAAGTCGCAGGCGAACGCTCTGTATTTATTCTTTTATTATGTTGGTTCCAGTGTTAGTGGAACTGGCGGGGGGTATCTGTACAGCCATTTTGGATGGATCGGCATTGTAGGCATGATCGGCGCGTACGCCGTTGCAGGCTTTGCACTGTGCCGTTTTCTCCTGATTGGGCAAAAACAACAGACGACCGGCACTCCGATATACTGAGAGACAACTCGAAATGTCAAAGGTCAGAACGCCATTCACAAATGAAATCCATAGTGATTCGATTATGAAGGGTCATTTATGGAGTCTTGAAGAACATCGCCTGTATGAGAATCTAAATATGATATTTGAACCGTTGATCTGTATTAAGATCAACGGTTTTTTGATGTGTACCTTTGATCTGTAAACATGTGGATTCAGTCCCCAGATCTCCTGGTTTGTTTTCTGGAATGTATCATTCGAGAAAGGCGTGATCTGCTAGTTTGTTGTCGCTCTCTGCTAGTTACACAATGAATTGTGGAGCGTATCATTAGAACCGTGCAGTAGATAAGCCTTCAGAAAAAATGAATATTCATTAATCAACCAGAACAGAGGAGAAATGCTTCATGGATATGGGGTTAAATAACAAAACAGCGTTGGTAACAGGTTCCACGAAAGGAATTGGCAAAGCGATTGCCATCGAGTTGGCCAAAGAAGAGGTCAACGTACTGATTAATGGACGAAATCATGAGGATGTTGAACGTGTTGTCGGAGAAATCAAGTCTGCGTATCCGAATACTTTGCCTCAAAATGCAGCAGCTGATATCGTCAATGTTGCTGAACGCGAAGCATTGTTTGCAAAGTTCCCGCAGGTTGATATTTTGGTAAATAACACCGGGATTTATGAGATCATGTCTTATTACGATGTAGATGATGCCGTGTGGGAAAAATACATTCAGACCAATGTGCTTTCTGCAAATGCATTAACCAAATTTTATATGCCCGCTATGCTGAACAGCGGATTTGGCCGGATCGTCTTTATAGCGAGTGAAGAAGCCGTGATGCCAGGTCATATGCCGCAATATGCCGTCACCAAGTCCATGCTGCTATCGTTATCGAAGAGTTTGTCCAAGCTGACAGTGGGAACGGAAGTAACGGTCAATACAATCATGCCTGGACCAACACTTTCGGAGAATGTACAACAGATCATCGAGAGCGTCTATCAGGATGAAAACCTGACTTTTGAGGAAAAAGAAAAAACATTCATGGCTGCGAATCTTCCGCAATCCGAGCTGCAGCGTTTCATCAGACCGAGCGAGATCGGCAGACTTGCTACATTCGTATGCAGCCCTTATGCAGCGCCATTTAAAGGTTCACCGATCCGTATGGATGGAGGAATGGTTCCAACGATTTACTAAACATGCACGGCTTAGAAATGAATGATAGCTGATATTCTCGGTTGCGGGTATGTTCCTTTTCAATGATGGGATGTTGGTACAGTAGAAGTTATTCAAATCATCTAGTGCTTGAAAGTCACATGTTGGCGAGCTTAAGGGCTCGCCTTTTTTTTGTTAGCTTCACATTGCTTCTGGAATGCAATTAACTTGTCTCACTGTACCGTTATCGTTGTATACACAGTTTGTAAGAGTATCATAAGGATATCCAGAAGATATCCATGTCGTCTTTAATTAACGGTCCTTTTCTGATCGCATCTTAGCAATGTGTTGGAAGTCGCTTTTGCGGCTTTTTTTGTTTTGACAAGACTAGTTAGATAGGAAGGTGATCTCTATGCAATGGAATAAGGTGTACCACCTATACGGTGACTTGCTCTTAAAATCTATGTTTTTTTATGTTGATTTTAGTTGTAAAACAGTTTTAAGTGCCGTAATCTTATTTTGATTGTAATATCAATTATATTGTTTTATGAAGTAACTTATGGAGAAATGGAGAATAAGCTTCGATGAAGTCATCTGATTTAACCCGTCCATTTTATTTTCTATGGACGACCCAGACTGCTGCGAATGCAGCAGACGTGCTTTACATCATGGCACTTACAGTGCTGGTCCTTGATCGAACTGACTCTCTTGTGTCGGCAGCACTGATGCCGCTAATGCGCAGCGGAGCCCAGATGTTGAGCAGTTTGATTGCACCATTACTGATTAATCGTTTCAAGTTGTCCAACCTTCTACTAATGTCGCAAGTGGGACAATTTTTGTTATTCATTGGCCTGGCGGTTTATTTGCAGTTTAACGGAGAGGCTTCATCACTTGTTTTAGTATTTTTGCTAGTATTCGTGATGTCTTTTCTCGATGGTTGGACAACTCCGGCTCGTAATGCACTGGTTCCTCGTTTGGTATTGCGTGAGCAAGGTCTGCTCAAAGCCAACGGACTGCTTAGCGTCAGCGATCAGATCGTGCAATTTGCAGGCTGGGGACTAAGCGGTATCATTGTTGCATTTATGGGAGCTAGCCCCACTTTATTGCTCACTGCTGTTATTTACGGTCTAGCCGCGGTATTTACGCTGGGTGTCAAGGAACCCGTAAGATCGGAAATCGTCGAAAAGGAATTAGATGCACTTTCTTCTAATGACATATCGGAAATTGGCACATCCAAATGGCATACGTTAACTGAAGGCTGGAAAATGATATGGGAAACGCCTCGCCTGAGGGTGCTAACCTTTATGGACATGATCGACATGCTCGGGGCATCCATTTGGGTAGGTGCATTTACCCTTGCTTTTGTACAAGTTGCACTTGGTCAAGGCGAAGAATGGTGGGGATTTATTAATGCCGCTTATTTTGCAGGGACCATAGGTGGTGGTTTGCTGGTACTGGCATTGGCACGGACCATCGGTAACCGTTATGTACTGGTGATGATGATTGGCATGGCTGGATATGGAGTGCTGACTGCGCTTTACGCACTTAACACGCTGCCTGTTGTTGCTCTTATTTTAGTCATGTTCATGGGACCCTTCGCGGAACTCTCCGTGATTAACCGCCGTACATTGATTCAGCATAGTGTAGACAAACAGCTGCTGCCCAAGGTGTTATCTGCTCAAGCTTCACTTATGCATCTCGTATTCTGTATTTCGCTACTGGGCATGGCTGGACTTGCCGAATACATCGGGATTGTGAATCTCTATTTGTTCGCGGCCGGACTAACCATTCTAGCACTCTTGGTAGGTTTGCTGAGTTACAGGGCTTTCCGGGACCCAGCCAATCATACTCATATAGGCGGGTAATTGATGCTATGGACCATGATTAAGAAACGATAACATTAATAAAAAATCACGGGTAGTCTGCGGAATGGCAGTCTGCCTTTTTTAATACATAAAATTTAAAACGGACTGAATGATTTAAGAAGGAAAGGATCTAAGAAATTATGAGGTGTAAATGGTATTCAGTTTTTCAATTAAAGATCGGGTGAAAGAAAGAAGAAATTCCCAGTAAAAAATATATAGTTACATATAAAGAATTGTGAGAAAAATGTCGAAATTGAATAGGCATAGATTCTTTACTCCATGAGATTTAGGTCTATTTTGTTTCATATATATAGGGGGTAATCATTTGAAGAAAAAGCTACTCATCAAAGTCATGACAACTACTGCTCTGCTTAGTGCAAGCATCCAACCTGCTTTTGCTTCAACGGAACTGACGGACATCCAAGGTTCTTTTGCCCAAGACGCCATTCAGAAGTTGGCTGAGGCGGGAATTATTAATGGGCAAGGTGAGGGTAAGTTTAATCCCACTGGCAAAATAACCAGGCAGGACTTCGCAATCATTCTTTCGAAAGCTCTGAATCTGGATGTGGAAAGTGCGCCGGTACAGCCGACTTTCACGGATATTCCGACTGATAGTTACTCCTACAAATACGTGGAAGCCACTGCGCAAGCAGGCTTGATCAGAGGACTTGGTAACGGCACTTTCGGTTTGGGACAGAATTTATCCCGGGAAGATATGGCCGTTCTGTTTGCCAGATCACTAAGCTATACTGCAGGTACTGATATTACATCCGGTAAAGCATCGCAGCTGAAATTCTCGGATGCTAGCTCCATCTCGGATTATGCTAAAGATTCGGTAGCAGTAGCTGTAGAGCTTGGGTTGATTAATGGAAACAGCAACGGTACCTTTAATCCACAAGGCAATGCTAGCCGGGAGCAGGTAGCTTTGGTGGCCAGCAAATTTCTTACAGCTCAGCAAAAAATACAAGAGGATCTCGCGAACCAGCAGTCCGAGGAGCAGGATAATGCAGTACCCCCGAGCACAACGACTGACGATGTAGTGCCAGTTCCACCCGTGTCTTCTTCCGGCGGAAGCAGCAGCGGCAACAATGGAAGTCCTGCTGCCCCAACGGATTCCGCAGCTCCAACGGTTGCCATCATGTCATCCACGCCTGTTCCAGTTGGAGGAAACGTAAGTGTAACGAGTTCTGAAACCGGGGTTGTTTATTTGGTACCATTTGAAGACACTCCAACTGCAATATCGGGGCTCAATATATTGGTGACAGATCACCGTGCTGCCAAGAAGTCCGTCACAGCTGCCAATACCCAAACCTTCATCTCAACTGAAGGACTGGTTGCCGGAGTGTACCGGGCAGTTGCTGTTGATGCAGCAGGAAATGTTTCTATGCCTTCAGCTACATCGATTGAGTTAGTTGAGAACACAATTCAAACGACTTCAATCGAGTTTTTGGATGCCCGAACGATTGCCTTGAGTTATGATGAAGAGTTGGACCCGACTCATATTCCCACTGTTTTTAACGAAGAAGGGGATACAATTTCCTCTGATTTGGTTGTTAAAGCCTTAGATGGTGATGTTCTTTACCCTATTTCTTTAAATGATGAAGATGTCTTGATTTCTGGGAATCAAGTATTAATCAAATTGCCATTCCCGGTACAATTTGAAGATTATCTGTATATCTCCTATCAGCCTCAGGTCGAGGAAAATGCTCTACGCACCTTATCAGGGAAAAAGGCTCAGTCAATTAACGGATACAAAATTCAATACTCAGAGACGAATGAAACCGAACTATCCTTGTCTCTTGCACCAAATGCCTCTTTTGTAGTTAATCCTTCTTTAGGAGAGAATGACTCCATCTTATTATCTGGAACAGCCAATCCAGAAAACTACAATAAGCGCAGCATTAAGAGTTTAATTCAAGTTAAACGGGGAGAGACCGTAGGGAACCTCATATACAATTCAGTAGATAAAGATTTTGATATTATCGATACGGAACAGCAAGTGCTTGGCAGCATAAGCGTCACTTCTACCTCAGATGCGTTGACGATTAATCCCAATACGGATAGCGGATTAACTATTGTTCCTTCTAGCTCTTTATCGAGTATGAATACTAAGCTTGTGTTCACCCTTCACGAGAAGGGGAATGATCAGTCTAAGCGGGTTACATTGCTCGTTACGTTTGATCAAACCAAACCAACCGTGACGGATGCGACTTATCAAAATGGAAATATTACGCTGAGCTTTAATGAGCCGATCACTGTATCATTCCCTTCTGGTGGTAGTAGTACATTAGAATACGCACCTAGCGGTGATTTCACAGCAGAAGATAAGAAGGTATTATTTGGAGCGCCTGCAGGTATGATTAGTCCAGAAATAGATTACCAGTTTTCCTTGGTTAACAATCAGCTAGTAATTATTCTGACCGAGGAAGCTTTCACAAGGTATAACTTTGCATCTCCTGGGAAGTTCCGTGTAACACTTAATGGCTATCAAGATTATGCTAAAAATGTTTTAGAACAAAATCAGTGGGAAGTTTCTATTCCTGCGATTCAGGATTGAGCCAGCCAGTGCGAGTGGAATTTGTTATCTATCAAAAGGCTATTCCAATCGAGTTTCAAACCTATCTCTCGATAGAGCACCGTGCTGTTCTTAAGAAGATGCCAGACTTCTACGCTGCTGTGGGTGCATTAATTCAGAGGAAGCCAGCAGGAGTTGCATTAATCCATCTCCCTGTTCTCGATTCTAAGCGAACGGCAAAACTACTTGATATCAATATTGATCAAGCGCATCGCCGGCAAGGGCTTGGGCGAGCATTAATGAATCAGATCTGCTCACTGCTTCGAAAGGCAGGAGTTCATGAACTGACTGTTGAATATCTGGCGAGTGAGATGAATCAACCGAAGTTATCGGCTTTTTTCCAAGCTTGCGGCTTTGATCTTTCGGTCCCCGGTATCTATGTATACAGCTCATCACTGCAGGTTCCATCAGAGTTCCCATGGGTAAGAAGCTTATCCTTGCCCGATAGCTTTACAACCCGGCCTTTCTATTCCATTTCTCCTGAGGAACGGGAACAGATACATGGTGGGTTAGGAGAGTGGTATCCATCAATATTGGATCCATTTGCAGAAGAAGAGCTGATTGACAAAAGTCGAAGTGTTTTCCTGCGCCACCACGGGGAGATTGTGGGGTGGCTGATCTTTGAACATTTTGATGACAAGACCATTCTATGTAAAACCATGTTTGTCCGCACTCCTTTTCAGCGTATGGCCAGAGGTATAGCCTTGATGGCAGAGGCAAGCCGGAGGCTGTCACTGGATCCGGTGTATAGTGAATTGGTTTTCTTTGTGGAAGCAGAGAATCAGCCGATGGTGAAATTTATTAAAAAGCATGTGTGTTCTCCACAGTTAAAAGAAGAAATTTTATGGAGATCACAAAAAACACTTCATTAAAAGTAATCAGATACGTTCTCGTAAAGTTAAGCCTCGGCTTAACTTTTTTTCATAGTCTGAGGATTTCTACCTGCTTCTCATTGGAAGGGATGAAAAAAGTTAAAACGCTACTGACATACCGTGGTCAGTAGCGTTCTTTTATGATTCATGAAGTAAACCTGTGGGGATGGAAAACTTGTGTTAACCCAAGGGGATTGTATCTTCTATTGTAGAAAGGATGTACTTTAATGAATTTCGCTTCTGTACGTGTGATTACTGACGACGTGGATCGTCTTGTCGAGTTCTATGAGGAAGTTATGGGTATAACAGCGGAACGTCCCGCGCCAGTCTTTGCCGAACTCGTTCTGCCTTCGTGCACTCTGGCTATAGGCCACTCCCAGACAGTACCACTGTTCGGTGTTTGCTCCGCAGTGGCTGCTGATAATCGCAGTGTCATCCTCGAGTTCCGTGTTCACGATGTCGATGCCGAATACAAGCGCTTGAAGCCCGTTGTTGATGACTGGGTGAAGGAACCGACTACGATGCCGTGGGGGAATCGTGCGATATTGTTCCGTGATCCCGACGGTAATCTCATTAACCTCTTCCAGCCGGTGAGCGAGGAAGCGATTAAACGGTTCAGCGGTAGAGGTTGAAAATCTATCTCTAGTTTACCGAATCAAAGCAGCTGATCCATATGATCAGCTGTTTTTGATGTGTTTCTAACCTAACGAAAGGATAGCGTCTGAACTAGAGATGACTCAATAATCTTGTTATATGAATAGCATCCCTATTGAAAATAGCTGTATCAAATCCATAATATTGAATTTATTTAGTAACTTTTTCCGTATTCGAGCGTTTAATAGTATGACTTTTAATAGAATCAAATTTGCGAGGGAGCGAAAGGGGAAGAAATAAAGAATGAATTTGAAAAAGAATATGTCCATTATCACGGCGGTAGCTGTACTTCAAGCTTTTACAGTTGGTTCAGCGAGCGCACAAACCGTGGATCAAGGGGAAGCGGCAGTTGTAACGCCTGCCAAAGTGGAATCCGTAGAGGTCATGAAGAAAGAACAGCCGCTTACCGAGAATGAAGTGAAAATAAAAAGCAGCACATCATCAAAAGCTGAATCTACTGTAAAGGACACTGAAGCCTCTAAATCAGCAGTTGTGGAGACAACACCGGCGACAGAAAACGATCCGGCTGCTGTTGATCAAGCAGCAACAACGAATGAATCCGAGGAGGGTACCGCGAACCAGGAAGGAACTGCCGAGGATGACATGACGCCAGCTACTCCAGCTACTCCGGCTCAAGTCGAGCAACAACCTGCGACAGGAAACTCCACTACTGGTACATTAGGTGGAGACCTTACATTGTACATGAACAGCAATAAAATGGAGCAGGATGGAAAATCGTACCTTGCAGGCCAGCCAATGACTGTCAAAAACGGTGTATCCTATGTTGCGATTCGTGCATTGGTGGATCGTGTGGGATACGGAGTTAAATACGATAACAAAACCAAGGAGACCATCATTATCAGTGGTGACAATGAGCTCCGATTCAAAACAAACAGCAAGGTTTATACCGTTAATGGTGAGTCCAGAACGATGAAAGGCCCTGCGTATCAGCAAAAAAATACGTTTATGGTGCCGTTAACTTCCATTACTCAAGCGCTGAACATTTCCTATAAAGTGAATCAGTCGGCAAAAACCGTTGTGCTCAATCTACATAAGAAACCTGTTGCAAGCTTTGTGATTTCCCAAAAGGAAATTTTTGCGGGAGATACTGTGGATTATGTGACTTCCTATAGTTCTCCAAACGGTCTGGAGATCACGAGCGAACGCTGGACAGGTCGTCAGGATTCATTTGATCAAGCGGGTACATATACCATTTCATATCAAGTTCAGGATTCAAACGGCCAGTGGAGTGATCCCTATTCGGTTACCATTCAAGTTTTGCAGCCTAATCTTCCACCTGTAGCCATGTTCACAACGGACAAGGACCAATATAAAATGGGCGAAAAAATAACGTATTTGGATCAAAGTACAGATGATGAAGGCAAGATTGAGAAAACGGTTTGGGATAACAATCCGCTTGCATTCTTTGAACCTGGACCCAAAACGGTAACCTTGACCGTCACAGATAACCATGGGGCTACTGATACGTATTCCAAAGTCATAAACATAACCAATGAGACGTTATATAATGTTTCGGATTTTAATTTACTTTTCACACCGGTTGGACAGAAATTTACCTTCAATGGTGGCGAAGTGACTTCCATGGAGAAAGTACCTTATACGTATAGGGATGAGGCAAGTCTGCTCATTCGCAGCAACAGTCCGGAAACGGTTAATACGGAAGGCATTGTGTACCAGGAGTCTTCTTCAGGGCAAACGCGCTTCATGATTCACCATGTAAACAATACAGGCAAAAGAGTAAAAATGTATGTTATTGCAACAAATAACAACCCATATCCAGCAGTATTCGAGCAGCAAAATATGGGCTTCGCAGGACCGACACCGTTTGCTACTGTAGCCGGCAAATTGTCTATTGATAAATGGTTCAAGTCGATACAGACTGGAGCGGATCAAAAGAAAGAATATTTTGAACCAGGAGAAAGTAAACTGATTTTGACGGAACTCAATAAAACTCCGATGAAAGAAGGACAAGTAATCTCACTGTATTCGGATGCATTCAGCGATTATTCCCTGGATTATAACGTTATTCTGGTTGAAGAAAATAAAGACCCGTTCGAAGCGTTACCAACGCTGCCTGTACTCGATCGTGACGGTGTGCACAACCGTGGCACATACCCGAATGCAACTCGTGTTATAACCTACGACCAGCAAGTGGGAGCCACACCAGCGCGATTGCCCCTTGGAGACAATGCCAGTGACCCGAATTTGGTTGGAACGGATCCGATGGCTTACACCGATGCATCCAATGCAGGTAACTTTGGGGTGTTATACAAAATCACGTTAAGCAATGTTGCTCCGCGTACACTGATCTCGTTTAACCCACGTGGAGGAAAGTACTTTGGAGTAGCTCTTGTGAACGGTCAAGTTGTACAGATTGTCGATGGTAGTATATCGATCAACACGTCCAGTGAACAAAGCGTACTTTACCGAACAGGATCCTCTTCGGAGAGTGTAACCATCCTTTTCTCAGCCGCGCCAGGAAGCAACCTGCCAGTTAACCTGCTCTTCACACCGCTCCCAATGGAGAAGTAGTGTAGTTGATCTTATGACCAGAGTGAAAACAAATAATTTATGTTGCTTAAGCATTGAAAGAAGGACTCCCCTTAGGGAGTCTTTTCTGTTAAACAATCGCTGTTAAAAGAACTGGAATTATCTCTATTACGAACGATTTAGGGGGATAACAACGATGGCGTTTCCTGATCCAACATGGGCAAGGTTAGGATTTATGGAACCACCGAATTTTCATAATTCCGGCCATAATATTGGAGTAGTAATCATTGATAAAATGAAACCCCATCATACAATTCGCCACTTGGGTGACCGAATGAAGCACGTAACTGTCGAAAATGATTTAACTATAAATTGCAATAATATTGCATTCCAATCTTCGGGTGAGGTAGATGAGGAAGTCGGTGGACATGGCTTGATGACCATATTAAACCTGTCTCATCAACCTTTCTTTTTAGAAGGAAAAACACATGTAGGTCTTTCTCTTGCTGCAAACTTCATTGTGCTTGACCATGGTGCTTTCAGAGAAGGTGAGCTTTAAATTCTGCAGTCGAAAGAGGTTTGATGGTCATCTGTTCAAACGGTAATACCAGATTGGGCAACATTATGCCGCCTATCGAATACTTCACTGTGGGCGGCTTCAATGATCGTGGGAAGGCGGAGCGCCACCTTCATTTGCCTTATCCCGATGAGCCGTTTGGCAAGAATGGAGATGGTCATTTCAGGCCAGATATTCTAGCTCCAGAGGCAATGTAATTCATAGTTTAGAAATGCAGGTCAACCTGAAAAAAGCAAACCAATGTGTATCGTGTGTCCGTATTGCTGGCCACGATCATTCTATAGAATCTTCGGATAATATTGAAAGGGGTTAGCTTTATCCAAACTTGTTCAACAACAAATCGTAACTCGACAAGAACTATGGAAGTATGCTGAAGATGAATCGGATGTAATAAGGAAAATTGCAGTCTACGCCTTAGCTAAACCAGACGACGAATATGAGAGAAGGCTCTATTGGAAACGATTAAGCGAGGAAAGCTAGGAAGGAGTGCGCGGTTGGTATGCGCACGGATTGTTACAAAATACGAATGAATCAGAAGTATCCAAGTGGATTCCATGTTCCACAGATAGCAATTGGGCAGTCCGTTGGTCTGTTAGTGAATACTTAGCTAGATATGCTGAATCCTTTCCTCAATTGGAAAAGACGCATGATCCGGATTTGATACAAGAAAAGGCAAGTAAGGTACTGCAGTGGTTAAAGAAATCCAAGGATTTCATGTGAAGAAGAACAGGATTGAAAACGGTCTATATAGCTCACTAATAGGACGTAAGGATCTCCATAAGATGATCAAGCTCTGCAGTTCCAGACCGTTTCCCTTACATGTTACATATCTTTCATATTGAATTGCATACGTGCGAGCATGTCTGTCATCATGGCAACTTCTTCCTCACTGAAGTCAAGCAGCATCTGATGAACGAACTGGTTACGATCCTGTTTGAAGTTGGCTATATGCGTGAGTCCTTGTTCCGTTAACCGAACGAAGGTTTCTCTTTGGTCAATGGGATTTCGTCTTCTTGATACGAGTCCATCGGCTTCCAGCTGCTTCAAATGGCGTGTAATGGCAGCACTATCGATGTGAATGGCTTTTTGCAAATGGCTTTGAGTCACCTCTTCATGAATATAGAGATGATACAGCAGAACATATCGTGAGGAACTGATCCCCGTACAACGTTCAAATTTGGGTTTTAGCTGATTGCTTATATTTTTAAGTAGAATTAATAGGTTTTCTTGCTCCAAAGAACAATTCATGTTGTGCCCCTCCTTGAATGGTGCCGAATGTCTTGGAAGAACAGCCTGGTTACCAAGGCACATCCCTTCCAAGACATTCAGCAGCTAAAGGCAACTATATCATAATGTGATGGCTGCTCGCATCATGGCATGCATCTTATTTGATTTAAGCCCAGAATGTCGTTTCTTCTGCTGGCAGGCGGTAGGAGGTATATCCCTCGCTCGCAGCTTTACCGATGGTCAGCAGCATGACTGGAACATAACGCTCTTTATCCAATCCAAACACTTCGGCAATTTGATCCTTTTCATATCCGCCAATTGGATTGGTATCATATCCATGCGCACGGGCAACCAGCATCAATTGCATGGAAACCAGACCGGAATCAAGCATAATGACATCGTTCATTTCAGCATCAGACATGCTGTTATAGATCGGTTTGAATGCATTCAACTGAAAGTCCTTTACATCCTGCGGCATTAATCCGAGCTCAACGGCTTTCCCATAAATGTTTTCGGCATAATCGAAGTTGTTTTTGTCCGCAAACACGGCAATAACCGCTGAAGCTTGAGCCACTTTTTCTTTGTTGAAACGGGACAGCGGTACGAGTTTTTCTTTACCCTCTGGTGTATCCACAACAAGGAAACGCCAAGGCTGCATGTTAATGGAGGAAGGAGCAGTGCTCGCTTCGTTGATCATTTGAGTCATTTCTTCTCTGGAAATTTTGACGGATGAATCATACGTCTTAATCGAGCGGCGTCCGTATATAATTTCATTAAAATCGTTTGTTTTTTGAGATGGTTTCATAATCATTTCTCTCCCTTTATCTAATAGTTGATGCATCAATATTTGACTAGTCAATAGTTGATTCGTCAAATATAATTGAATTCTTGAATCATTGCAACCTTTTTATTGTGTTAAAATATGCCAAAGAATGAGATGAACTAATGCATTGTTCAATTGCACAATAAGAAAATAAGCGTTTGTCGAATATGGTTAATTAGAACTGAACTGGCGATTTTAAAGGATGAGAGGAAGAGGGGATTGTCGAAATGAAGACAATTAAGGCTATGATGGAGCATCTGTACTGGGCCGACGAACGAATCCTGGACGCGCTTCAGAAAAGTGAAACGAGGAACATAGACCTGTTAAAGCTGGTTAGGCATGTCGCGGTTGCAGAACGTGTCTGGCTATCCCGATTGCTTGGCAAGGATGGCGGTCAGTATTCGTTGTGGGAGGAAGCAGAAGACCTCTCAGTGATCCGGGCGATGTTCGAAGAAAACGCCATGCATTATCGCGTCTATATGGAAGGACTTGATGAATCCCGGTTGGACGAGTTGCTTGACTACGCGAACCAGAGCGGGGTTCTTTTTCAAACATCTGTCCGGGACATCCTGTCTCAGGTTATCTTACATGGTCAATATCACCGGGGACAGATCAACCAAATGCTTCGAATTGAATCGGCAGAGCCAGTCCCAATCGATTACATCACGTTTGCCAGACTATGAGGGGTGCTAACACTCAGAAGAGAGTGTATGGAATTGGGTTTTTAACATATCGATTAGCGGTAGCTGAATAAAAACGAGAAGATTTACCGGAAATGACAGCCTACAGCTAAGCGGTTTGAAAAAAAGCAAGGAGCTTCTGCTGCTTGCTCCTTGCTTAGATAAACAATCGTTACTCCAAAATCGACTGAGCCCGCCCTCTAATCTAAGCGGCACAGCGGTTTTTTTATTTGCATAATCATATTTTTTTGAAGATCGTGTTTCTTCAGAGTGCCAAGATCAGCGGGAAGAGATTAGACAATTCCCTTGTCCATCGCTTTGCCAATCAGCGTAGCAAAAAGGCTGTTAGACCAGGCGAACCACTCACGTGAAAAGTCGGAGGGATCATCGGGATGGAAGCCTTCATGCATATACCCTGTATCATCATCAGTTCTGATCAGCATATCGATTAATTCCTTCATTTCCTCATCATTATCCGCTGTTAGTGCCTGCATAGAAAGTGCCATATGCCACACATAACCCCCTGGCGTATGCGGACTGCCAATGCCTTTGGCATATTTACCCTCGAAGTAGAATGGGTTGTCGAAACTGAGAGCAAATCGGCGGGTGTTTTGATAGATTTCATCCTCCACCCCTACATAACCAATATAAGGAATAGATAGCAATCCCGGTGTGCCGGCATCATCCATCAGTGAATAGTTCCCGAATCCATCCGTTTCATAGGCGTAGATTCGGCCGTATTTCGGATGATTCACAATCCCGTACGTCCGGATGCCGAAGTCAATTTCCTTGCGCAGCTTCGCTGCTCGGGCAGCCAGCCTTTCGTCCTTATAAATAACGCTGGCAATCTCGCGGATATACTCCAGAATCACCACAGCGAACATGTTGGAGGGAATGTTGTAGCCGAATTGGCAGCTGTCATCACTCGGGCGGAAGCCCGACCAGCTCATGCCGGTGTAGTTGACAGGCATGCCGCGTCCATTATTGTATAACGTCTCCGTATCCTGAAGCGTCTGCCGGATAAAATGGTAGGACGACTTCTCTCCGTGGTACTGCTCCGTTTCAATAACGTTCACAATGGAGCTGAGTGCTCGGTAGCAATCGGTATCGAAGATATCTGTTTGCTCCGCTTCCTTCCAGTACATATAGGCCAGCTGAACGACAAAGCAGAGGGAGTCCAGCTCGTATTTGCGCTCCCACATCCAGGGGTTTAAATTGCAATCATCCGTAGCCCGGTAATGCTTGTCGCTTGCTGTTTCATTAAATGCATTCGTGTACGGGTCGATATTCACATAGAACATCTGCCGGGCAATCAGGCCGCGGAGAATCCGCTGAAGCTCAGAGTCGTTTTTGGCAAACGGAATGTAGTGGCGCACCTGCTCCGTAGAATCGCGCAGCCACATGGCGGGGATATCGCCAGTAAATACAAAAGTGGTGCCGTCTTCAAGCAGCTTGGTTGTCGTTTCAAGTGTATTGGGGAAGCAGTTGCGGAACAGCTTTTGCAATTTGGGATGATGGGCAAGCCGTTTGTCGGCTTCATTCAAGTACTCGGTAATGGAAGGTGGCAGATTCATAGTCATAACTCCTCCTACATCGTTAGGGTAAAGTTGCACGGCTCATAATAGAAATCTTCTGATATCATCAGTCCGTGTGGTAGCCTTGGCATTCGTAGCAAATGTTTGCATACATGCCCGATGATCACAATATGTAACTTTTGCAGCTTAAAGAAAGGTTCATAATTCACACATTATAGCCGTCATTATTCTGGGGGTATTTACATCACGGCAAGCCGAAAAGTACCGCAGCAGCAGGGTTTTACGCGCTTTCTAACATGACAATGCACAACCTACATATTTACGGTGTCAGCTAGGTTTCACTACAATTTGAATTGTAAGCGCTAGCATAAAAGGGATCAGCTAGAAGTGCGAAGCGGATACAACTTTATTTTATGTAACGAAAAAAACATAGAGAGGAGTGGGAGAATGAAGGTGAGTCATGCTGCAGTATCCGTAAAACCTTCATTAAAGAACAAATCCCTTGGCAAAAGAATCTGGAAAAATTGGGAGCTTTATTTGTTCATGCTTCCCGCGTTGTTGTATTTCCTCGTTTTTCATTACGGCCCGATGTACGGCATTCAGATTGCTTTCAAGAATTTCGTACCTTCAAAAGGAATTACAGGCAGTGAATGGGTTGGCTTTGACCATTTTGAACGATTCTTCAATTCCTATTTCTTTTGGGATCTGCTCTGGAACACGTTCAGCATCAGCTTCTATGAACTTGCGATTGGGTTTCCACTTCCGATTATTTTGGCGCTTGCCTTTAATGAGGTGCGGAACGGTCCGTTCAAGAAATCGGTTCAGACGGTAACCTATGCTCCGCATTTCATTTCCGTCGTTGTTATGGCAGGGATGATCATTACCTTTCTGTCGCCTTCCAGTGGAATGATCGTCCGTTTCATTGAATTCCTGGGCTTTCAACCTGCACAGTTTCTGACGGACCCGGCCTGGTTTAAGACGATTTATGTTTTCTCGGGGGTCTGGCAGAGTACCGGGTGGGGTACGATTATTTATCTCGCGGCTCTGTCTGGCGTAGATCCCCAGCTGCATGAAGCGGCCATTATGGATGGAGCGAGCCGGATTAAACGGATGCTGCATATCAATCTGCCAACCATTGTGCCCACGATTACAATCATGCTGATCTTAAATATGGGGAATATACTGAGCCTTGGTTTCGAGAAAATTCTGCTGCTGCAGAATTCACTCAATATGGAAGCCTCCGATGTAATCTCCACCTATGTCTATCGCGCTGGACTGGTAGATGCTCAGTATAGTTTCTCAACCGCAGTTGGCTTGTTTAACTCGGTAATCAACGTGATTTTGCTTGTTACTGTCAATCAGATTGCCAAACGTACCAGTGAAAATAGCCTCTGGTAGAAAGGAGTTGAGGTCTTTGGTTACTGCCATGAAAGAGTCCAGAGGAGACAAGCTGTTTGTGATTTGCACCTATATTTATTTGGTTCTTGCCCTGCTCGTTGTTCTCTATCCGCTGATCTATATCCTCAGTGCTTCCATCAGTTCGCCGAAGGACGTCAATTCGGGAGCCATGTGGCTGTTACCGATGAATGTGACACTTGATGGCTACAAGCTTGTTTTCGAAAACCCGAAGATATGGAATGGTTATTTGAACACGATTATTTATACGGTGGTAGGGACACTGGTCAATCTCGCCGTTACGCTGCCAGCTGCATATGCGCTCAGCCGATCCGATTTTGTCGGGCGTAATCTGTTCATGGGTCTCATTCTGTTTACGATGTTTTTCAGCGGCGGGCTCGTGCCAACGTATCTGCTGGTCAAAAACCTCGGACTCATTAACAGCATGTGGGCATTGATTCTGCCGGTGGCTGCTTCAGTTTGGAATATTGTCGTGGCCCGCACCTTTTTTCAGACGACCATCCCAAAAGAACTGCAGGAAGCGGCTCACATGGACGGCTGTACGAATCTGAAGCTGTTCATTCGCATTATTCTGCCGCTGTCGGCACCCATTATAGCCGTTATGGCTCTATTCTATGGCGTAGGCCACTGGAACAGTTATTTCCCGTCCCTGATTTATTTGAATGATGAAGCCAAGTATCCGCTGCAGATGGTTCTGCGCCAGATCCTTGTCCTTCAGGAGATGTCGGCCGAAACGACGGGCGCTTCGATCAATAGCGAGGTGGCGACTGCCATGAACAATAAGGCTGAAACAGCATCACTAATCAAATATGGAGTCATTGTGGTCTCCACGCTGCCGATCGTGGCGGTCTATCCATTCCTGCAGCGTTACTTTGTCCAAGGGGTCATGATTGGCTCAGTTAAAGGTTGAACCATTAGAATGTCTATATAACAAGGAGGAATTATTCATGCAGACCACACGCAAACCATGGAAGCTTCTGTTGTCGTCGGCTCTAGTTCTTACACTGCTGGCAGGCTGCAGCAATGCAGACAAAGGGGCAGGAGATAACAGTACCGGAGCTGTTGCTGTGAACAAAGAGGGTTTCCCGATTGTCAATGAATCTGTGACTCTTACGCTGATGGCGCCGGATGTAGGGATTCAGAACTGGGAGAACATGAAAGTGCTCCAGCAGATGCAGGAGAAGACAGGCATTAAGCTGGAATACAGGAATGCACCGAAGGACAGCTTCGAGACCAAGAAGAATCTGGTGCTCGCCAGCGGAGATTACCCGGATATTCTCTATGCTGCCGGTTTGACCACTGCGGAGCAGATGAATTATGGAGAGCAGGGTATCCTCGTTCCTCTGGAGGATCTGATTGAGGAATACGCTCCGAACTTCAAGGCGTTGCTGGATGAGAATCCGGATGTCCGCAAATCCATTACAGCGCCGGACGGGCATATCTATTCTTTGCCGGTAGTCGAGCTCAGTCAGCATTGGTATCGCAACCCCATGTGGTACAACGGGGACTTCCTGAAAGCATTAAATATCGATAAGCTTCCCGAAACGACAGAAGAGCTGTATACCTACCTGAAACGTGTGAAGGAGGAAGATCCGAACGGCAACGGTATCGCCGATGAAATTCCGATATCCTCGGTGACAACACCTGCTGCCAACCTGCGTGATATCCGTACCTGGCTGCTTGGCGCCTTCGGTATTTATGAAGAAGAGATATACGTGGACGATAACGATAAGGTGCACTATACACCGCTTGAAGAAGGATATAAGGAATATTTGACCTATATGAACCGTCTGTGGTCCGAAGAGCTGCTGGATCATGAGAGCTTCTCGCAGACGGCGGAGCAAAAGAAGGCTAAGGCACAGAACAACCAGGTCGCCCTCTTCTCCGACTGGCATGCCTACATGTCCAAAGGCGGAGAGCCTTCGACGGCAGATCCGATGTTTGCACCTGTCCGCAGCGAGTCGGTTGCTGCTCCGGCGATTGCGAAGAACAGAGGCATTACAACGGGTGCCTTTGCCATTACGGAGAGCAACCCGGCACCGGAAGCCTCCATGCGTTGGGTGGATTATCTCTATTCCTATGAAGGTGCGATGTTTTTCAATAAAGGGCCAGAGGGCATTCTTTGGGAATACACCGACAAAGAGAACCGGGTAAAGAAATACTTGCCGGTACCGGATGGAAAGGAAATGGAAGATTATCGGGCCACTCTGACACCTAACTATGGTATTCCTGCTCCAACCCTGTCCATGGATGATATTAGTAAAGGGCTGAAGACAGACTTTGATCTCTGGGTAGAGAAGGAAACGAAGCAGAAGCTTCTTGATAAAGGCGCTCGGATTCCGTTCCCAACACTGTTCCTGACCGTGGAAGAGCAGACGGAAATCAGCAACTTGAATTCGGATTTGAGCACTTACGTGAAGCAGATGGAAGCAAAGTTCATCACCGGTGCAGAACCGCTAACCAGTTGGGACAATTATGTGGCGACCGTTAAGAAAATGGGCGGAGAACGTGTAGCTGAAATTAATCAGGCTGCGTATGACCGCTGGAAATCCAACTAATCAAGCTTCTGCGCAAACGATACCTTGAACATGAATCCCAGGAGGAACAGGCATGCAAATAACAAGACACCCGAATAATCCCATTGTCGTCCCAGGCGGCTATGAGTGGCGTAAGGTTACGGTCTTCAACCCGGCGGTCATCATAGATAACGGCAAATTTTACATGATTGAGCGCACTGCAGGCTCCCTGACTCCATGCAAGAATTATCTGGGGCTGCTGGAGAGCGATGACGGGGTAAACTTCACCCACGTGAAGGACGAGCCCATCGTGACGCCCGATATGCTGGGTTTTCCTTATGGCAGTGTGCAGGACCCTCGTATTGTCAAAATTGAGGGAACCTTCTATCTGAACTATGCCCTGCGTCCCTGTGCCATGAGCTATTATCCAACTGGAGCAGGCGTCCCCCTGCGCTCTATTCCCGAATATCCGGACGGATGGGGCGAAGAGGAGGGACACTGGTTGACCCGGTCCTCCATTCTGAAATCGGATAATCTCCTGGATTGGGAGTTTGTGGCGGATACGACGCCTCTTGATATTAACGACCGGGACAACATTTTGTTTCCTGAAAAAATAGGCGGGAAATTCGTGCTGCTGCGCCGCCCCGAGGAATATGTGGGAGAAAACTACGGTACGGATAAGGCGGCCATGTGGATTACCTACTCCGAGGATCTGGTGAACTGGGAAGAGCCCAAGCTGCTAGCCACCGCCGGAAACCTGTCCTGGGAATCGCGGAAAATCGGGGGCTCGACGCCTCCAATCCGGACCGACAAGGGCTGGCTGGTGCTCTATCACGGCGTTGATGAAGATATCGTTTACCGTGTAGGAGCTATGCTGCTGGATTTGGAGCAGCCTGAGAAAATCATTGCCCGGACTCATCATTTCATTATGGAGCCGGAGACGTACTACGAGAAATTTGGTTTCCAGATTCCGAATGTGATTTTCCCGACCGGAAACGTGGTCAAAGACGGTCTGCTCTATATCTATTACGGAGTAACAGATACAGCGATTGCTCTCGCCACGGTTCCACTGGATGAATTGGTAGAACATATCCTTCGGGAAGGGCAGTAAGCAGGACTGACTTGGTTAGTGATTCAGGTGCTTACCAGGGGGAAGAAGGAAGCCCGGAATTAAATGGGCCTTTTCACAACAGTCCCCTTCATAGCGTGTTCTTTACGGTATTGCCCTGGTGTGAGGCCGATTTCTTTTTTGAACTTGCGGATGAAATTCGGCGTATCCAAATAACCGACCTGCTCGATAATTTCCTTGAGCGGTGCGCTAGTGTTCTCCAACAGCCGGATCACTTGGTCCACACGTTTTTGCCAGATATATTGTGAGAAATTGGTGCCAGTCTTCTCTTTGAAACTCCGGCTCAAATAAGAGGTTGAAATGGCAAACTTAAGCGCCACATGTTCCAGGCTGAGTGTGTAATCGGCGAACTGCTCGTCCACGTATGCCAGAATGTCATCCATTAACGAAGATTCGCTAGTCTCCGTGTTCCGCTCAACCTGCGTGCAAATGTCAGCGGCGAGAGAGAGCAGGCGGTTCTCCAGCTCTTCCAGCGTTTCAAAGGAGGTCAATTCCGGTATATTGGCGAAAACACTATCCATCCCAAGTTCGGAAGCCGTGCGCAGAA
This sequence comes from Paenibacillus xylanilyticus, assembly GCF_009664365.1. Lineage (NCBI taxonomy): Bacteria > Bacillati > Bacillota > Bacilli > Caryophanales > Paenibacillaceae > Paenibacillus > Paenibacillus xylanilyticus. The sequence continues at coordinate 3,637,768 of NZ_CP044310.1, read as the reverse complement.
AAGCGTTCAGAAGTTCGAAGCAGATGCAGCGCAGCAGATGAACCTGCAGCGGCTCGTCTTTGATCATCTCGATGGTATCAGCAATCATCTGGACGGCTACGGGTTCGTTGCCCTGTTTCAGACTCTGCTCCAGCTTCAACATGGATTTGGGCGGGATCCAGAAACTCTCGGTGGCGGAAGGGTTCAGCTCTGCAAGCTGCTCGAAGTAGGTTACCTGTCCGCTGCGACGGATCATCCGGTGCTCCAGTGCTGCAGCAGCTTCGATAAACGATTGATTAAGAAGGCTCAGGTCGCTGTATGCCATACCGACACCGATGCTTAAGGACAGCTGCGAGTGCTCACGAATGATCGCTTGAATGCCTTCAATAACCTGCTCCATTTGGGTCTGGGCCAACATATCTGCCTCTTCGGGAAGTGAAATGATCAGGGCAAATTGGTCCTTGACCGAAAACTCCACTCCAAAGATCTGTGCACCAGAAGGGGGCAAGCATACATTGCCGAGGATCTCCTGCAGGAGATGTCGTTCCTGCCAGGACTTGCTGCCGGGCTTGGTGTCATCCCAGGATAGTATAGCTGAGAAATAGAGGCCTTCTCCCTGAGGATGCCTGAAACCAGTACTGAAGATCATCTGTTCGATCTCAGGGTCGTCCGGCTTGCCATGCTTAAGCAGCAGCAGCATACATTGATTGCGGACGAAAGGCTCCTGTAAATCAATTTTGGCACTGTAATCGTGGAGAGTCTGCCGGATCCATTCCCACTCATTACGAACCTTGGGAGTATCCTTGCCGCTGCTTTTCAGCTTGGCGAATTCCATCAGATCCCTGATCGGATGGTACTGCCGTTTGGCCAGCAGCAGTGCCGCAGCAATGCCAGTGATTACCGTAATACAAAAGACAATTAAAATCAGCGTCTGAACATGGGCCACACGGCTGAAAAATTGGAAGCTTGGCATCGTGGTCACATAGGTCCATCCATTTTCTTCCGATTGCACCGAAACGACGGAGTGCTGTTCCCCGTCCAGCTTCAGATTATGAATTCCAGGCTCAAGTCCGGATATCTTCTCAAGCTCGTTCTGGGGAAGAGTGACACCATGGCTGTTTGCGGTCAATACCTCTCCGGTAGGACCGAATATATAGCTGCTGCCCGTGAAGTCACTCAGAACTGAATCCATAACACCAGTAAGCTTGGATTCTTTCATTAAATAGACAACCGTTCCATATGGATAGGGGTCATTCGGTTTAATGGGTACGAGCATGACAAGCATTGGATCCGTCCGGGAATTAATGGTTACATTCTCCGCGGGACGTACCAGCGGTTGCCGGGTTTCATTTAAGTCCTGCCGCAATTCTTCAGGGGTCCACTGTTCAAATTGATAGAGCGTATCGAAGGTAACATGAAGATCGGCGAGACCACGGTGAGAATAGATATTGGAGTCGTTATGGAAATACAGAAGCAGGTCCTCGGCAATGTTGCTGCTGGCTTTGTAATTTGCCAAGGCCTGTATCGCCTCCATGCTGTAGTAGGGATCCTTCACCATGTAAGGGGTCAAATACTTGTCATAAGCGATTCGCCCGGCTATTTCCTGAAGCTCGTTCATACGGGTATCTATGGTGTTCTTCACCTGATTCAGCTGATTAACATTCGATTGTTCAATTTCGACACGAAGGCCTTTGACAGCGTTTTCATATACAAAAATAGTAACCCCTGTTAGAGGAATGAGAAATATGAGTATGTAGGAAAACGCATATTTCAGAAGAAGTCTTGATTTGAAATGATTCCAGCTGAGTCTGAATTGGTTGAGCAAGGATGGCTTGAGTGCCGGATTAGCCATATAGTTGTCCCTCCCGTATTTAAAAAGTTCGAATTAGTCATTCTGGAATATAAATTTATGTTCTGTTCTGGAGTATACTTAAGTCTGCATAAACATTATAACATTATAATCTTTGGAATAAAGTAGCACATCAGGTTTATTTTTAATCGAAGGAGGTACAGGTTTCATGAAATGAATCCAATTTTGATTTTTACCTGTATACCTGGGTCGAAGAAGGAGATGGGATGATTGGGCACAGAGAATGTGCTGCGCAATTTGCAGCTTGTTGACGGGCGGATCATGGATATCGCCATTCAGGACGGGGTCATCACGGATATTACACCGTCAGGCCAGGCTGGGGAAGCAAAGAGAGGTCAAGACTGTTCCGGGTTATATGTGTCTAGCGGATGGATTGATCTGCATGTGCATGCCGTGCCGGAGCTTGATCCTTATGGCGATGATATCGACGAAATTGGTGTGAAGCAGGGAGTAACCACACTCGTGGATGCCGGAAGCTGCGGTGCAGATCGGATCGGTGCCTTGTACACTGCCAGCCTGAAGGCGGAGACGCGGGTGTTTGCTCTATTAAATATTTCGAGGATCGGGCTTGAAAGGACAGATGAGCTGTCACAGCTGGAATGGATAGACCGGGCTAAGGCCCAGGTAGCAGCAGCGGCTTATCCTGATTTTATCGTTGGCCTGAAAGCACGCATAAGCCGAAGCGTCGTCCAAGACAACGGTATTGAACCGCTCAAGCTGGCACGCCTATTGTCCGAAGAAACGAATCTGCCGCTCATGGTTCATATTGGTTCCGCTCCGCCTGCAATCTCCAAAGTATTGGAGCTATTACAGCCGGGCGATGTAATTACCCATTACCTTAATGGCAAGTCCAACAACCTGTTCCATGAGGACGGCACACCTCTACAAGGACTGCTTGATGCTGCTTTCCGTGGAGTTCATCTGGATGTCGGCCATGGCACAGCGAGCTTCTCTTTCCGGATTGCAGAACAGGCCAAAGCGGCCGGCATTGAGCTGAATACAATCAGTACGGATATTTACCGCGGCAATCGTCTGAACGGGCCAGTGTACAGTTTGTCGAATGTGCTGACCAAGTTTCTCGTACTTGGCTACAGTCTGGAAGAGGTCATCCGCGCAGTTACAATCAACGCGGCAGCATGGCTCGGCAAGCCGGAGCTCGGACAGATTAGGGTGGGACAGCAGGCGAACCTGACTTTGTTTGCTCTGGAAGCAGGTGAGAAGCAACTGATGGACTCGGAAGGCGATGTTCGAATTGCACAGCACTATATTAAGGTTAAAGGAGTCTATGCTAATGGATCACTCATTACAAGCTAGATATGGACTGAAGCGTGTAATAAATGCCAGTGGTAGAATGAGCATTCTTGGCGTTTCCGCGCCTACCGATTCGGTCATGGAAGCCATGAAACAAGGCGGACAACAGTACGTGGAAATCGCGAACCTTGTAGACAAATCGGGTGAATATATTGCACACCTGCTTGGTGCGGAAGGGGCAGTAGTTGTGAACTCGGCGTCCAGCGGTATAGCCCTGTCGGTGGCAGCCATGGTGACCGGCGGTGATCCGCGGCTCAGTCTTCGTCTTCACCAAGAGCCGATAATGAAAAATGAAATTATTATGCTAAAAGGTCATAACGTGCAATATGGAGCACCTGTTGAAACGATGGTATTTCTTGGCGGCGGACGGGTTGTGGAAGTGGGATACGCCAATGAAGGTCGGCAGGAGCATATTGAACAGGCTATCGGTGAATATACTGCGGCTATTCTCTATGTCAAATCTCACCACGCTGTGCAAAAGAACATGATTTCTGTGGAAGAGGCCTGGGAGGTAGCACAGCGCAGAGGGGTTCCGCTAATTGTTGATGCCGCAGCAGAAGAAGACCTGTCCAAATATGTCCATTATTCGGATCTGGCTATATACAGCGGATCCAAAGCGATTGAGGGCCCGACCTCCGGGATTGTCGCCGGTAAAAAGAAATACACCGAATGGCTGAAGGTTCAGCTGCACGGGATCGGCCGCAGTATGAAGGTTGGTAAAGAGACGACCTTCGGACTGCTTCAGGCGCTGGAGGAATACCAGAATAAGACCGATAACAGCGAACGGGAGAAGCAGGCACTGGAGGCTCTTCAGGTGCTCGCTGAGATCAATGGAATTTCAGTTCGCATCGTGCAAGATGAAGCGGGCAGAGCAATCTACCGTGGACGCATCCAGGTTGATTCCAATGTTGCAGGAATGGATGCGAAGGATGTGAATGACCAGCTGCGTGAAGGTGAAATTGCGATATATACACGAGACTATGGCGTTAAGCAAGGTTATTTCGATATTGATCCAAGGCCGCTGCAAGGTGATGATCTACAAGTGATTATCACAAGAATACAAGAAATCATGGGAGGTGAGCGTACATGAGTCATATTCAGCAGCGACTGTATAAGAACAGGGCCGCACTTAATGTACTGGCTGGCAGTATCGGGAACGCCAAGGAAGTATTCGAAGCTGCAGAAGGATATGTACTGATAGGTGTGCTCTCCAAAAACTACGATACGGCGGAGGAAGCAGCAATTGCCATGACTGCATATGGTCAGAATATTCAAGATGCGGTATCCATTGGGCTCGGAGCCGGAGACAATCGCCAGGCGGCTGTTGTGGCGAAGATTGCAGCAAGTTATCCGGGAAGCCATATCAATCAGGTCTTCCCGGCAGTGGGGGCAACCCGTGCGAACTTGGGAGCTAAGGACAGTTGGATTAACAGCCTGGTTTCTCCATGTGGGCAACCCGGCTATGTAGATATATCCACTGGGCCTGTCAGTTCAGGAACCGCTCCGCATGCCATTGTTCCGGTTCATGCTGCGATTGCACTGGTTCGTGATATGGGTGGCAATGCACTCAAATATTATCCCATGCAGGGGATGAAGCTGGAGGAGGAATACCGAGCCGTTGCCAAGGCCTGCGGAGAAGCCGGGTTTGCACTGGAGCCTACGGGTGGAATCGATCTGGCTAACTTCGAAGCCATACTGGAGATTGCGTTAGAGGCAGGTGTGCCCCAGGTTATCCCGCATGTCTATTCTTCTATCATCGATCCAGAATCGGGAAATACGAACGTGGAGGACGTTCGTAGACTACTCGATATGATGAAATCGCTGGTGGACCGGTATGCCTAAAATCGCTGCTTTTGGTGAAGTGATGATGCGTTTGCAGGTTCCGGGCTATGAAACGTTGATTCAGAGCAGCAGACTGGAGTATTCTTTCTCTGGCAGCGGGGTCAATGTAACGGCTGCACTGGCTAAATACGGCCATAACGGTGCGCTTATAACCACCTTGCCGGAAACGCCGGTGGGCGAAGCAGCTATCGCTTATCTGCGCAAGCTTGGAGTAGATACTTCACTGATCAGCCGTGGCGGTAAGTATCTGGGAATGTACTTTCTGGAGAATGGCTTTGGAGCCCGTCCCGGCAGAGTCACTTATACAGACAGGCTAGGCAGCAGCTTCAATACCGCGGCGGCGAGTAACTATGATATGCCGGCTCTTGCAGCCAAAGTCGACGTTCTTCATTTATGCGGCATTACGCTGGCAATGAATGAAGGCGTTCGCGAGCAGATGAAACAACTTGCTGTAGAAGTGAAGCGGGCTGGGGGAAAGGTTGTTTTTGATTGCAATTACCGTCCTGCGTTATGGGGAACAGATGGCTATACCAAAGCTCGTCCACACTATGAAGAACTGCTCGAACTTGCGGACATCGCACTGATTAATGAGAAGGATGCGCGCTATATTCTTGGCATTGGTGCTGGAGATTATGATAGAATAACACAGTTAATGCAAGTGATTCCCGAAGTTGTGGAGCGCTTCGGCATCAGAACGGCAGCGGGAACCCAACGAGAGATTAACGCTGACAACACGCATTCCCTGACAGGTTATATCTGTCATGAAGGTACGTTTGTGTTTTCCGGCAAACTGACCTTCCCGGTATATGACCGAATCGGAGCCGGCGATGTATTTGCCAGCGCCATTATACATGGGGAATTACAGCAATACCCGCAGCAGCAAACGATTAATATGGCAGTGGCGGCAGCGATGCTGGCCCATACCACTCCAGGCGATACAGCGCTTTTTAGCGAGAGTGAGGTGCTCCGGGCGCTGTCAGACCATACCTTAGATGTTGAAAGGTAGTGAACAGCGAGTGTCCTTGAAGCGCAAGCAAGGTCCTTTATATCAGCAAATTCAAAAAATTCTCAAAGATCGAATACTCCATGGGGTATATCCTCTCGGAAGCATCATCCCATCTGAGCCGCAGCTGGAGAAGGAATTCGGCGTTAGTAAAATGACGGTCCGCGGTGCGGTCCAGGAGCTATCTCAAGAAGGATATGTGCAGAAAAAAAGTGGTGTTGGCACGATTGTGATGCGCAATACCTCCCATCAGAAGCTTTCTAAGGGAAAGCGGTTTACAGAGCTGCTCGTAGAAGAGGGTCATAAACTGGAAAAGAGAGTGCTGAACTCCCAATTAGTCACCAATGGTGAGGGAACGGAGGAATATAACCGCTTCGGTCCGTATTGCCAGCGGATTGAAAGGCTCTACATTCTGAACGGTCAGCCTTATATTCATCTCATACACTTCCTGGCCGCAGCTGCTCTGCCGGGCGGTACAAAAGGTATGAACACAGATATTCAATCCCTGTACGACTCACTGGAGGAGAACGACATTAAGCTGGAAAACTTCAGGGACCGTTTCTTTGTAGAGCCAGCACCTCCAGAGGTGTGCCAGCTGTTGGAAATCCCAACGGGGATGCATGTGCTTAAGCGCCTGCGTAACTCCTATGACGGGGAAGGAAGACTAATAGAGCACAGTATCGGCTGCTACAATACAGAGCTTCATCATTATCTGGTCAGTTATGACACCTGAATTGAGCCCAGGGAACCGTGTGGTTATTAAAAAAAGTTCTGTCCCTTATTCTCAGACTGTCGCTTTTGTAGCAGGATTTTTAAGTGTTTAAGTTATAAAAACATACTCTCATTAAAAGTCGCTAATAGCGGCTTTTTTTGATTGTTTCTTAGTTTTTTTCGATTTAAAAACAAAAAATTGTATTGTCTGGATATAAAATTACCGGGTGTATCTATCCAAATCAAATAGATTGAGAACACATATAAACGAATCAAATGAATAAGGACCTAAGAATTTTTATGTTATTTTAAGGTATTATTTTCCGAATACATTATATTTTAATTAAAAAGTAGATTTAGGAATAGACCTAAGGGGGATCATAATTTAATGGACAACAACAAGCCGTCGCAACCTGACAACGAAGAAGAAGTGAAAGATTCTATGACCGCAGAGCGGGAAACCGAGCAAGAAACAACGATTCTGCCTGAAATGCAAGAAGAAGAGAATCAACAGCATTCATCCGAGGTTCAACCACAAGTGGTTAAAGGGAAAAAAAGTGTGGTCTGGATGGCAATCTCGGGGGTTCTAGCTGCAGCACTTATCGTTGTACTTGTATATCCACCGTTTGGTGGGGGCAGGGAGTCTGTGGCTTCGGTCAATGGGTCGGACATTTCTAAGGATGAGCTGTATAATGAATTGGTTTCACTTGGTGGCGAGAGCACACTAAACAGCATGATTACAATGAAGTTGATCGACCAGGAAGCTGCAAAAGCGAACGTCTCTGTTACTGAACAGGATGTGAATGCCGAGATCGAGACTCTAAAAACCCAATATGGCGGTGAAGAAGGGCTTAACACGGCACTTTCTCAATCGGGTATGACCATGGATTCACTCAAGAAAAATACGGAAGTCCAAGTGAAAATTCGTAAAATTCTTGAACCAAAAACGACTGTAAAAGATGAAGATATCAGTGCCTATTATAAGGAGAACAAAGCAACATTCTCCACACCGGAGCAGGTGAGAGCATCTCATATCCTTGTGAAGACAAAAGAAGAAGCGGATGAGATCAAAAAACAATTGGATGAGGGAGCAGACTTTGCAACCCTGGCAAAAGAAAAATCCACAGATACAGGCTCTGCAGCGAATGGCGGGGATCTTGGATTTTTCGGAGAAGGTGAAATGGTAGAAGCATTTGAGAAAGCAGCCTTCTCCATGAAAAACGATGAGATTAGCGAACCCATTAAGTCCGATTATGGTTACCACATTATCAAGAGGACAGATTATAAAGAGGCAACCAATCCAACTGAGGAAGACAAAAAAGAAGATATTCGTAACATACTGGTTGACCAGCAGGTCGGTGAACTTAGTACCAATTGGTTGAGCGAATTGCGCTCTAAGGCAAAGATTGTGAACACACTTGAGCCAGCGGATGAAAGCACGGATGCGGCTGCAGCCTCCACTACGGATACAGAATCCTCTGCCAAGGAATAATAGTAACGACAGATGGAATAGTAACATATAAACAGCTGACAAATTCGATTGTAAGGTTCGAGTTTATCAGCTGTTTTTCTTGTTTGTGAATGATAAAGATTAAAGAGTAATCTAATAAGGAAGAGATCATTGAAGGTGGGGAAATGATATGAATAAAAATTTTTCTTTACTATTCCTTGTAATAATCGCCTTACTAAGTGGATGTCAACGCCAACCAAAATCCGAAGTTGTTAACATTACAGAAGAGCAAGCTAAGCTCATAGTAGAGCAATACCATGAGAAGAATAACAATCATAGTATGGTTGGTTCAATCGATATCACTTCGGTAAAACACATCAATAATCAATACGAAGTGAGGTGGGAAAGGAAAATCAACTGTGAAAACGGGATAGATCTTGTGAGTGACCAAGATGGGACTATGGGAGACAGTGTGGTATCTATTTGCTAGACTCATCGGGTTCAAGAGTAGTGCACCTGATATAAAACGATACTTTCTTTGATGATGATCCTATTTGGCTGGCTTCCAATGAACCTTATGACAAGTAAAAATCATTTTTAATGTCTCCGTTGCTCCATTATAAACGAGTCTGCATTAAAAATGGCTTCGGAATTGAAGTCATATGAACGGATGTTAATTCAACCGACTGTTCTTCTTACACTGTACATAGACGTAATAATAGCAAGACAAATGCACAACATTGACGATGGACCATACAACAAGCCAGATGATTGGAGTCGACAGCATAGTCCAGATACCAAACCAAGGCAGCACACGTCCTCCACCGATAAACGTCATCAATGGGGAAAGGGTCAAGAGAATGAGGATCGGGGTCAGCCTTCCAATCGTTATCAGAATTATTTTGCTGGTCGTCAGGCGTTTGTTTCTAAGGCGGATGTGAAAGTAGGCATATATGCCCCATACAAGCGTAGCGATGATCAGCGCAATCATAATCATTTCCACGTTTCGACCATTCACAAATGAGGTTTCAGGTTTTTCCCCTCTCATGATCTTCGCGATGTCATCAATAAAAGTCGAGTAATTCACAGAAGCGTTTAACCCGGAGTTGAACATTACCGCAATGCCCATCTCCTCGTCCAAATAAATCTTTTCTTCTGACTTGTATGTCCAGAAAATGCCGCTGTGCGAGATGATTCGACCGTGAGATTCTTCTTGATCAGCAAGCCAGCCCATTCCGTAGGAACTGATGGTCCCCGCTTCATGATATTGTTTCATTAGGGTAGGAGAAAGTAGCTGTCCTTGATATTGAGCAAGCATCCACCGGGACATGTCCTCGGGGGTTGAAACGATGCCTGCCGGGCCTTCAATAAACCATATCGGTTCCTTCTGTCCTACCGCCCGTCCCAAACTCAAGTAATGTCCTAGCGGAATAGCTTCATTTCCATAAAATTGCTGCGTTGTACGGACACTAAAGGTATGGTTCATACCTAGCGGCTTAAAAATGTGGTTATTCAGATAATCTGTAAACCGTTCTCCGCTCACATTTTCCACAAGGTTCGCCAGCAGCACATAATTGGGATTATGATAGCTGTAGGCTGTTCCAGGGCTATGGGCAAGTTGAACCTCGCTTAATAGCTGGTTTACTTCATGCAGCGCCTGAAATTGCGGTTTCCTCGTCATATCTGGATTTACTTTGTCATTGAGACCGCTAGTCTGATTCAATAGATGGCGGATCGTGATGTTGTGAACGCGGGGATCCCGTACAGAATGCTTTGGAAAATAAGAATCGTAAGCCGCATCCAGGTCAATCTGGCCTTTGTCCGCTAACTGCAGTATGGCGAGTGCGGTAAACGACTTGCTTAGTGAAGCAATGGGGAAATGAGTGCCGCCCGTAACCTTTTGACCATCTTCAAATGTTCCGTAGCCTTTTGCATAAAATACTTCATCTTCTTTAACAATGGACAGTGAGGCAGCCTGCATGTGATTGGCTTTCATACTCCGATGCATATATTCGTCGATGTCTTGCAGGATTTCTGATTTGTCACGGACTTCTGTGGCTGAAACCTGGCTTTGCCAGACTGAACATAACAACAGTGAACAGGCGATTGTAATAAACATTCTTTTTTTCATTTTTAGCATCATAGCACTCCCATCATTCAAGATAAGGAAATGCTATCAGAATATTTTCAACTATTTATCAACTCGATCCCAATACTTGCCGTGACGCTTCCACCGCCATGAGGTCCATTTTCAATCAACAGGCTTCCATCATGTTTGTCGCAAAACACTTTACAAACGTATAGGCCCAGCCCACGATGTTCGGATGCATCCCACACTTCGCCCCGGTAAAAAGGCAGGACAGCTTTGCCTAGGGCATCTTTTGAGAAGCCCGGTCCGTCGTCTGTGACGTTAATTATCATAAAGCTTTTCTGAATGTCATAGTGAACATTCACTTGGCTGGCAGCATATCGAATTCCGTTAGCCACCATATTCTCGAAAATTTGCATGACGATATAAGGGTCTACGTTGATTTGGACATGATCATATTCCATGTAGGCGACGAAGGTTTTGCCAGATTGCCTTGCCATTTGTTTGGCACTGTCGTTCAGCAGCGTCATAAGCGTGATTATATCCATCGACTGACGGCGTACGGGGACATCTTCTAGTTTCTGAATCGAGTTCATGGCCTCCGCATAGCTCTCGAGACGCACGATGTGAAGATTCATGGTGTGGATCAGTTCCAGCGCCTTTTCTTCAGACAATTTCTTTTCCGGCAGATAGGCTGCGAGTAGCTCGGTGTTTCCTTTTAAAACGGAAAGCGGTGTTCTCAGATCATGAGCAAAAATGGCATTCAGTTTCTTGCGTTCCTCAACCGATCGCCAGAGCGTCCTTACGTTTTTCTCTAATGTTGAGCGCATGTGTTCAAATGCTTCGATTAGCTCGCCCATCTCGTCCCGGCTGTCGTAGGAGATGCGGAAATCCAGATCGTTGGCCGAAATTTTCTCCGAAGCTTGTTTGAGTATCTCCAGCGGACGTTTTAGTTTCCATCTGTAAAACAGGATGGACATGGTAACAATCCCGGCTGCCACCGTAAGCATAACCATCGCAACGAGGGAGGGCAGAATCCAATCTGATTCTCCGAAACGCTGCCGCAGCTTCTCCGCCCAGGCGAACTCCATAGTTACTACGGCGAGCACAGCAATAACAGTGGCTGCAGATAGTAAAATAAAAGATTGCCGTAAGGTAAAACGCTTGAATAGCCGTCCATTTATGTGCTTGGCCATTTGTATCCTACTCCCCAAACGGTTTCGATTCGGTCATCGCATCCGTACTCTTTGAATTTAGAGCGAATTCGCCTGATATGTTCCGCGATTACATTACTATCACCATGGTTGTCCCAACCCCAAATTTTTTCGTACATGCGTTCCTTTTCGAACACGATATTGGGATGTGTGGACAGCAGCTCGATGATCTCGAACTCTTTTTTGGCCAGTGGGATTTGCTTATCCTGGTAGTAGAGCACCCGTGCTGTATAGTCAATAACTATACCATCATTAAATCTCACCGAGGATTTGGTGTGGATACGCTGTTCCCTGCGCAAATGAGCTTCAACCCGGGCACCCAGTTCGTGAATGCTGAAAGGTTTCAGGATGTAGTCGTCACCTCCGGCCCGAAATCCGGCTATTTTATCCGCATCTTCGATTCGAGCTGTTAAAAATAAGATGGGGCACGAGACAAAATTACGGATTTGCTCGCATAATTGGAGCCCGTTCTGTTCAGGCATGTTGATATCTAGCAAAACAAGGTCGGGCTGTTGTTCGACTTTCCGCAGCGCTTCACTGCTATCCTTGGCCGTTAGGACATGATATCCATTGATTTCGAAATAATCGGTCAGCAGCTTTCGAAGATCGGCTTCATCGTCCACGATTAGTATTTTGTTCATCAATGCTCAGTCTCCCGTCAACCATTTTTAAATCAGCATAGCAAAAAACTATACATAATAAAATCTCCATCGAATAGTGGGCGCTAAACGGATCATCTTAGAATGAACTCTAAATACAAAGTCATACTGGAAATAACCTTTCCACCATAGCTTATATAAAGGGAAGGCTATTTAACTTATTTGAATAAGAATGTTGATAAGTGGGTTAATAACGGGGGAATTGACAATTCTGATAAATGTAAGCAGCTACACAAAAAAAGTATAAGGGAAGGTGATTCTTTTTGGATCTTGTCATTTATTCGGCACTGGCACTAATTTATTTGTTTCTTGTGGTCAGGATTGCTGCTCAATTATCTGGAAAAAGACAATGGCTCAATTACGCCATCTTCCAGATTTTTGTATTGTTCAGTCTTGCGTACGATAACGGAATTATTGCAGCAGGTCGCTTCATAGGTGAAGGAGAGCTGCTCAAGGGACTTAGCAGTGTTCGATTTTGGCTTCATGCCTTTGCTACACCCACGTTGGTACTTGTAGGCTACTACATCCTGCGCAGCTCGCAAGTCAAGTTTTCAAAACACATCATTACACATATTGCGGCGTGGGTAATAACAGTGGGCCTTATCATTTACCAAATTGTAAGTTCAACCTTACAGGAAGTAAAAAGCCTTATACCCATAGAAGAATATGGGGTTTTGAGGTATACGTCAGAAAGTCTGGCAGGTCCGCCATTCATGGTGATCATCGTTGGTTTTCTGCTGTTGTTAATAGGTATAATCGTCCTAGTAAAACAAAAATGGGTATGGCTGTTTGTTGGTACCTTGCTATTGTTTGTAGGTCAAGCGCTCCCAATACCTGTAGCAAGCACAGCTGTAACCAATATATTTGAATTGATCCTCATGGTGTCCATCTGGATCACCACTTCAAAAGCTTTAGATTCACAGAGGCGATAAAGTTTCCATTCATACGAGCTGATATGTAGTAGGGAGAAAAGTGAAGTGTCTAGTGAATGAGTGATCAACTCGTTCATTAGACTTTTTTTAGTTGTGGAAGAATAACAAAATTCAATATGCTAACGAACGGGATAGTTGAATTCACCGAAGGGTACAATATTACAAAAACGATGGGGGTGCTCTTTGTTTAAACAGGTTGTTTCATTGATTTTAATTTGGACTGTATCGCTCGGGCTCAATGCGGAGCCACTAGTTGCAGCTGCTAACTCTAAGGATGTTTCTTTAGATATTGAAATGCAAGAGTTACAACGTGCTGCCGATTTTAAACTGCTAGTACCATATAACTTAGACCGGAAAGTTAAGGTTGAAATAAAGAATCCGCATCCATATGTACCTGGTCAACCTGTTTCCGAAATTAGATTTCATTTCTTTGATGATACCGGACAGACATATTTGTTTGCAGTTGAAGAACACAAAGCAGTTGGCTACAAAACAGAAAGTCAAGTCACTAACGTAGATCTTCGAAATCGGACAAGCGTTACAAGAACTTTTGTTGAAGATTTTAAGTTTAGCGAACGTGGAGAGAAAATTAACATTAACGGAACTGAAGGGCGATTTGAAAGGTGGGCTAACCGTATGCCAGGAGGATACCTACGATGGATTCAGGACGATACTTATATTGAAATCGACAGCAAAGTCTTTACCAAAGAGGAGATGATGGATTGGGCTAGTCACTTTTCAATGATGAAAAACGATAGTACACCATAAAACTTGCTGGACATATGAGACAAACATATGTAAGGAAACACCCATGCTGACAAACGAATGCATAAGGTTAAAATATAATGTCACACAGGAGGTTATCGTTACTTGAAATTCGAACTAGGGCGCTGCTTACTGGATGAACGCTTGATGGAAGCCGGAAAGTCAGCAGAGTGGCTGGCAAATGAATTGCTTTTTAAACCGGAACGGGTCTACGACTTTATGGAAAACAAAAGAGTAATGCCGCTTAAAATTGCTATATCGATCGCCGACTCTATCGGTTGTGATGTTCGTGCCTTGTATGAATTAATTCCGGGTGAGATCGAAGTAAAGGGAGAATAGTGGAATGTTGGCGTGCGCTATCTCAATCCGGAGATGAAGTCCTTGTTTGGAGGCGTGATAAGAAGATTACTTGTATCGCTTCTCTGTCTGACCCTTATATTAGAACCCACCAAAACCTATGCTGATACGGATACAAATTGTAAGGAACAAAGACTGATTCTAACGCTTTTAAGTCCAAAAATAGAAGAACAACTAACTCTCTTTTATAAAGATCGATTGAAAGAGAAGCCTATGTTTGCTCCTTTTCTAGGTGGGAATGACCTAAAGTTAGAATACCATGAGTCACACATTATTGCCCGCGTCACGGTTGAACGTTACGTTGGTCCCCACTTAAGTGTTGGTCAGGATCTGATTACATTCCATATAGACGTTTGGCTACTCATAATAGATGGCCTCGTAAGGAAACGCTAACTTATTCAAGCGATATTCTTTGGGGGACATGGACATATATTCACGAAAAACTTTGCCAAAATAGCTGGGACTCTCAAAGCCGCATTGTCGTCCAATTTGAGAAATGGGAAGCTCAGTCGTGCGGAGAAGTCGGATTGCAACCTCAATCCGCCTGTCTTTGAGATAGGCTAGAGGAGAAGTTTTCTCTGACTTCTGAAATAATCTGCACAAATAATGCTTGTTGATATCACAATGGCTGGCCAGCACATCCAGCGTCAACGGGGAAGCATAATTCTCCCGAATGAACTTTTTGCATTTCTCAATCGTGGTGACCGATAGGACGCCGATATCCCTCTCCGCATCCCGACTCGTCTGAACCAAGATAAGCAGCCACTGATAGACTTGCATGGATAAGCGATACTTGTCCGTTACTTTCTCTTGATGAATTAAATGAATGATTTGCCATAACTCCTGAATCAAGGGAGAATCCGCGTTTCGTTGAATGACATGTCCTTCGTTATCATGAATCATATCCCAGATTCGGTTCGCTTCATCCCCGCGAATGTTTATCCAGATAAATTCCCAAGGTTCATTATTCTCTTGTTTATAGTAATAGCAATGCTCTCCAGAGATTTTAACGAGCAGCGCATGTCCCTTCGGTAAGGGAAGCGTTTGATTATCAATATCCAGATAGCCCTGTCCATTAAGGGTGTATTGAAAAACAACGTGCCCGGGGTCCGGTCTATCATCACTTGGACAGCGATATTGCTCGCTGGAGACGATCTGCCATCCAATAGAGTCCAGTGTCATGATTGATGTATCGTCGTTACGAAAAGCATACGAGACCGTATGGACCATACTTTTATCCCCTGCCTAAAAAAGTCAATTTTCTTATATAATACGTCACATTTTTTAGATTGTCTGCCTTTTTTTACACCTGTAAGATAATTGTAAGCGGTAACATAAGGAGGGGGTGACTATCGTTTGTGTTCCTTTGGTTAGCGAAAGAAGTTTTCCTACAACAAAGGAGTAGTGCTGCACAGTGCAGCGAACGACAACATCATGCAGGGCAGATTGAACTGAATTCCTGGGGCTGTCTTACAACAGAAAGACTTCTTTCCCCAGATTTGAAGTAACAATTTTTGGATAAAGGAGGAGCTAATCCAATGGACCGAAGAACTGTTTCCATCCAGAAATCGATATTTGTATCTTTTCTAGCATTCCTTATGGTTATTTCATTGGCTGTACCTCCGGCTCCGGCACGCGCAGAGTCATCTGACATCCTGACGGGCCGCCAGGGAGAATATCTTAACCGGGGACTGGTTGCAGTTCTCGTAGACAACGGCGTTTTTTTAAGCTGGAGGTATTTAAACAATGATCCTGATGAGATCGCTTTTAATATATACAAAAATGGAACCAAAGTGAACGCGTCACCGATCAGCGACGTGACGAACTATGTGGACACAACCGGCTTCGACAGCTCGCAATATCAGATATCCACCATCATTGCGGGCAAGGAGCAGATGCAGCCAGAGGTTGTATCGGTCTGGCATAACGATTATCTGCCTATTCCACTTGATAAGCCGGCCGACGGTCGGACCAAGGACGGCGGAACTTACTCTTATTATGCTGGAGATGCTTCTGTTGCGGACTTGGACGGTGATGGTGAATATGAAATTGTCTTCCTGTGGAGTCCAAGCAATTCCAAGGACAATTCTCAGGCAGGTTACACCGGCAATGTCTATATCGATGCTATCAAGCTGGACGGCACGAAGCTGTGGAGGATTGACCTTGGAGTCAACATCCGTGCCGGAGCCCATTATACGCAGCTCATGGTATACGATCTGGATGGCAATGGAAAAGCCGAAGTCGTTGTGAAAACAGCGGATGGCACAAAAGACGGACAAGGCACGATCATTGGTGACGGGACAAAGGATTATCGCAATGACGGCGGATACATACTGTCAGGGCCGGAATATCTCACACTTTTTGACGGTGAGACTGGCGCGGCTATATCGACCGTTAATTATGATCCCCCAAGAGGAAACGTCAGTGATTGGGGTGACGGCTATGGTAACCGTGTAGACCGTTTCCTTGGCGCGATTGCTTATCTGGACGGCACGAAACCGAGTGTCGTGATGAGCAGGGGTTATTATACCCGCACTGTGATTGTTGCTTATGACTATGTAGGCGGGGAACTCGTCAAGCGTTGGACGTTCGACACCAACGAAGCAGGCTCACAATATCAAGCACAGGGCAACCATAATCTAAGTGTGCTGGATGCCGACAATGACGGCAAGGACGAGATCATGTTTGGCGCCTTGGCCATCGATGATGACGGCAGCCTGATGTACAGCACCGGACTTGGACACGGTGATGCAATGCACGCTGGCCAGCTTGACCCGAACCGGGATGGTTACCAGGTGGTAAGCGTGCACGAGCATTCGGATGCGGCATACGGATTGGAGATGCGCGATGCAGAAACTGGTGAAATTCTCTGGGGTGAGAAAACTGGTTTTGACACCGGTCGCGGGATGTCAGCGGACATTGATCCGAACTATCCGGGCTACGAATCATGGGCCACGACCGTTACCAACGGTCAAAGTGTACCTGTAACCAATACCTATTCGGCTGCAGGAGAGGCGATCTACACGGTGGACGAAGGACCCAAAACTGCCAACTTCGCCATCTGGTGGGACGGAGATCTTCAGCGAGAGCTGTTTGACCATCAGTGGGATAACAGTACCGCCAAAGGAATTCCACTTATTTACAAATGGGATTACGAAAATAAAAAGCTGAATGAAATCTTCCGGGCAACTGGTACGTTAACGAACAACCATACCAAAGGAAATCCAGCGCTACAGGCCGATATTTTGGGTGACTGGCGTGAGGAAATTCTACTGCGAAGCGAAGATAGCTCGGAATATCGTCTCTACACGACGACCATTCCATCAGATTATCGAATCCCTACGCTGATGCAGGATCCTGTGTATCGACTTGGCGTGGCCTGGCAAAATGTTGCCTATAACCAGCCGCCTCATACCGGCTTCTATCTTGGAGCGGAAGCTACAGCATTCCCTAAAGCCGATCTGTCACTGACGCGAGAAGCAGAAATGCTGGATCCTGTCTATCGTTTTGACTTCGGTTCCGAGACAGCTTCGGGGAATACGGCAGTACAGGATACGCTTTACGCATCAGATCCGGGATACGGCTTCATAGAAACAAGTGGTGTTACGGTAGGGGCAGACCAGGTTTCCGTCGAGACCGGAACGACATTTGCTGTTGACCTGCCGGATGCCAACTATAAGGTGACCTTGCGGCTGGGTAATGACGCGCGTGACTCCAAAGTTGGCGTCAAATCCGAATATGTCCAGAAGCTAGCAATGACCAATGTAAAAGCGGGCGAACCGCTGGAGTATTCCTATGACATTGCCCTGGTGGATGGTCAGCTTGATTTCCTCTTTACGGGAACAGCCATAGATATCCAAGACATTATCATAGAGAAATATCCGGATAAATCGGCCGGTACCGCCACGACGATCTATATGGCCGGTGATTCAACCATGCAATCATACAGTGAGATGCAGGCACCACAAGAAGGGTGGGGTCAGCAATTCGGTCGTTATTTCTCAAATGGGGCAGTGATCGTGAATGATGCGATTGGCGGCCGAAGCAGCAAATCGTTTATGGTAGACGGTCGTCTGGATACGATCCTGCAGCGAATCAAGCCGGGAGACTTCTTCTTCATTTCCTTCGGTCATAATGATGCCAGTGCAGGTATACCGGACCGTTATGCATCACCTGAAGATTATAAGATATACCTGGCTCGATATGTAAACGGTGCCAAACAGCGAGGTGCAACACCGGTATTGCTTACTCCGGTTGGTCGCAGAGATTTCAATACCGTAACTCAGGAATTCAATGTCAGCTTCCCGGCGTATGTGCAGGCTGCCAAAGAGGTAGCGGAGGAGCTGGATGTGCCGCTGATTGATCTCAGTAAGCTGAGCATTGCGTACTACGACAAAATCGGTAATGCTGCAACGGAGAAAGTGTTCCTTTACGCTAATCCGGGTGAATATCCGAAATACCCGAATGGAATCAACGATAATACCCACTTCAGTCGTTATGGCGCGCAGAAAATTGCCGGACTGGTTGCTAGTGCGGTCAAGGACATGGAGTTGAGTATTTCTTCTCTAGTTATCGACCCTGATATGTCCGAGCCGGAACCGGAGCCGGAAGTTCAGCTCTATGAAGAGGATTTTGAAGGCGACGCTGCAGGCTACCAGTATGCGATGGTTAATGCTACGGGTATTGCAGGAACGATGGCGGGAACAGTTGTTGAACAAAGCGGAAATAAAGTACTATCCGTCACGGGATCTGGATCAGGACATCGGGCTAAAGTGTTCCGTATGTTCGATGCCGTAAACGGCGATCAGGTAAACGTGAAGTTTGATTGGCAATCGGGCAACGTAAGTGCCTATCCGTCAGAGGGGCATCTTACCATCATGGATTCTAACGAAAATGCGCTTTTCACACTGTATACGAAAACCGGAAGTTCCAAAATTCATTATTATGTCGGTGCTTATAATCCGGACTACGGCACAGGCGATACAGCGATACCTGAAGGGGGAACGGCTACAGAAATCTCCAAGAACCAGTGGGTCAATGTCGATGCAACCGTTCATTTTGCCAAGAAAACGCTGGATCTGACGATAACGAACCTAGCGGATCCGACAGTTACGCAGACAATTGAAGGTATCCAAATGAGTTCCGGTGCCTACGCGGACAACGTCAGAGCCCTTCGGTTCTTGGGTACGAGAAAAGGCGGTGGAGGCACGTTGAACTGGACCACTCAGATCGATAACGTGCGAATTGAAGGCACACAGCTCCCTTCCGAAGGTGGCGATCAAACGGCCTTGATTGCTCTGTATGATGAGATCAAAGAATTGGATCTGTCGGAATATACAGACGCATCGAAAGCTGTGGTGAATCGGGCTTTGGCAGCTGCGGAGGCCATATTCAATTCCGAAGCCACTCAGGCTCAAGTTGACCACGCGTTTAACATGTTAACCGTCGCCAAGAATTCATTGACCAAAGAGGCAGCAGAAGAGGTAACTGAGTACAAGTTTGATTTTGGTTCCGGCAGCGCTGCTGATGGATACATCAAGGTAGATGCCAAGAGAGCGTACATCGAAGGCAATGGGTATGGCTTTGCCGATACTGCGCTGACCGAAGATATAAACCGGGAAACCGGAGATGCGCTGAAGGAGGATTTTACGCGGGTAAACGGAACTTCCTTCCTGGTGGAAATGGAACCAGCCAATTACCGGGTAACGATGACCGTTGGGGATGCGGAGGAAACGACCAGCGCAAGTGTCATTGTGGAGCAGATGACGAAGTTGCCGCTCACAACCATTGCCAAGGGCGATTTTAAAGAAATCACAACGGACATTGCTCTGATTGACGGCGTATTTAACTTTGATTTCTCTGGAAATACACCGAAGATTAATGCACTGAAGATTGAACGTCTGCCTGAAAACGGGGCGGGGGATAAGCCTGTCATTTATTTGGCGAGCGATTCCACCGTTGCCAATTACGCGGAGAACTATCGTCCGCAAGCAGGCTGGGGCGAAACACTGGGCGGATATTTTGATCAAGATGAAGTCAGCATTGATAACCGGGCAGTCGGTGGTCTCAGCAGTAAAACCTTCCTGGTCGGTGGATATCTCAACGATTTACTGCTCGACATTCATGAAGGTGATTATCTGTTTATGCAGTGGTCTCATAACGATTCCACACCGTCCCGCCCGGAGCGTTATCTTACGCCTGAGCAATTCAAGGTATACTTGAAAGAATACATTGATGGAGCTCGGCAAAGAGGCGCGATTCCGGTTCTGGTCACACCAGTGAACCGTCGTGATTTTACTGGAGAGACCCTGAACAAAAGCTTTCCGGAATATGTTAAGGCGATGAAAGAAACGGCAAACGAGACGGAAACGCTCATCATCGATTTGAACCAGGCAAGCTGGGAATATTTCCAGGAGCTTGGCACGGAAGGAACCAAATCGATTTTCATGTGGGTAGGAACAACGGAAGACAATACACATTTGCAGATGAATGGTGCAATCAAGGTATCTGAACTTGTGGCACGTCTTGTGAAAGAATTGAATATTCCTCTTTCAGCCTTTGTCACACTGGATGGTGAATCACCGGAACAGAAAGCCCCGCATACCACGGTATCTGTGGATGGAGAGGAGCATGACGGGTGGTATACTTCACCAGTACAAGTAACCTTTACAGCGAATGATGAAGATTCCGAGATCGAAGGGACCTATTATCAAATCAATGGTGGCGAAACGGTGAGTGGCACACAGTTGACTCTAAGTGAAGAAGGTACACACACCATCACCTACTGGAGCGTCGATGTGGATGGTAATCAAGAGAATGAACAGTCTCTGACCCTGTCTATTGATCTCGTACCACCAACCATTGAAATTCAAGGTCAAACCGAATTCACCATTGATCAGCACGTGGAAATTGGCTATACAGCCGCTGATTCAATATCCGGCGTGGCAGAACCGACGGGTGTGCTCCTGGACACTCCGGCTTATACACTGGAACCCGGCCTGAACAAGGTGACGGCAACCATCTCGGATTTGGCTGGGTGGGAACAGACGGTAGAATATAGCTTTGCAGTTATTGCTACATTCGATAGCCTGATTCATCTGACTAACTCCTTTGCGAATGAATCGATCGATCCTAATGCAAGTGCTCTTGCTGAGCAGCTTGCGAACACATTACAGCAGGCCAACCAGGCAGCTATCAATCATGAAGGAGCAAAAGCACGTCAACTTCTTGCATCTTACGGT
This sequence comes from Paenibacillus xylanilyticus, assembly GCF_009664365.1. Lineage (NCBI taxonomy): Bacteria > Bacillati > Bacillota > Bacilli > Caryophanales > Paenibacillaceae > Paenibacillus > Paenibacillus xylanilyticus. Next base: position 3,616,345 of record NZ_CP044310.1, on the reverse strand, counting down.
AATGATGTTCAAGCAGCTAGAGGAACTGTATTTACGGATGAGCAGGCCAATGTGCTGCTTAAGTGGGAGGAATGGCTCAACCAAGCAACTCCACTAGCGAACGGGGCTCCTGGAACGCCCGTGCTATCAGACAATAACGGTTACGACACGGGTCTCAAAGACGGGGACTACACAGTCACGATGAATTTGTGGTGGGGCAATAACGGCAATCAGTTCAAACTGTATGAGAATGGAGAATTGATCAAGGAAATTGCACTGGTCGATCAATCACCATCCGCTCAGTCTGTTCAAGTTGATATTACCGGAAAGAAAAATGGCACCTACATTTATACCGGAGAGTTGATCAATTCACTGGGCACAACGATGAGTGTTCCGCTGACAGTCACTGTTACCGATGCTTCTCCGGGGCAAGCCGTTCTATCAAACGACAACTGGGATGGAGACGGTAATTTTAATGTCACCATGAATCTGTGGTGGGGAACGAACGCAACCGAATACGAACTTTACGAAAATGGTAAGTTGATCGACACACAGTCACTGCAATCGAATACGCCTAATGCACAATCTGCGGTTACGGCACTTACTGGAAGAACACCTGGTATCTATGAGTATGAAGCTGTACTTCGTAATTCTTCAGGGGAAACCAGATCTTCCAAGTTAAATGTAACTGTACGAAAGTAGGCTGAAATGTTTAAGGTATCCCTTCACCACAAGTGATTTAGAACTGAAGTAGATTAGGTATATTAAAAGTGCTATTCCTCATCCATCTGAGGAGTAGCACTTCTTTAATTTTCAGAAATCGTAAAAAATACGTGATCTTTTACTAAGCCGAGGATAATTAACAATGAACCATCTAATCCAACGGGCAGCTTAGTTCCGTGAATGTTAAAATATATGAGACCATGATAACATCGAACAGGAGGGTTCATATGCTGCCTTTTCCAGCCGGTACAAGTCGAAAAGAAAAATTGGATTTTGTGTATGAGATAAAGGACAAGTTGATGGATAAATATGATGAGGACATTGAAGCTATTGGCATCTATGGTTCGCTTGCTCAAGGAAAAGACGGCCCTTATTCAGATATAGAATTACATGTTATTTGTCGAGATGGAGCGAATATACCTAGCCATGAATTAATCTATCATCCATTCAAATTGGAGATTTCTACAAAGCAGACATCGGAATGGTTGGATCAAGCGTGTTCAGTAGACGATGGGTGGGCAATTAAAGCGGGAAGCTTATTACACATCACCTCTTTGTATGATCCGAAAGGGATATTTGAACGGGCGAAAGAAGCTGCACTTTCCGTACCTGAAGAAGCATTTAGAGAAGTGATCGCAGAATTTATCATTTGGGAGCCGTACGAAACGATGGGCAAAATACGAAATATGCGAGTTACGAATAATCTATCTTATCTACCCCGTGCTGTTTTTGATTTCACATGGCAAAATGCAAAATTAATTGGTCTGTTGAACATGCAATACTATACCAGTAGAGCGGTAACTCTCGAAGAATCTTTAGCTAGACCAATTAAGCCAGAAGGATATGTTGAGCTCGCGAGAAAAGTAATCAGTGGAGATTTATCTGAAAAGGAAGAGCTTTATCAGCTCTGTGAAAATCTCTGGTCTGGGCTGAACCGTCTAATTCAGGAGTTAGGGATTGAGTACCGAAGCGAAAAATTGGAACTCTGACAGTCTGTTATGCATCTCTGATTCCTTCTTCAATGATGGGGAAACGAACAACCCAAATTCTTGTTTTCAAGTTGAAATCTCTTCATGCTCGGTCACGAATATGTAAATCTACATACATTTATGGTTAGACTACAAAGAAGGACGTTCTAAACAGGACGTCCTTTTTTACTATGCTAACTACAACGTGACTGCTGATTCGAAAGTGGACCGTATTGGAAGCTGGCGTAAGAACATGAAGGCTTTTCTCAAAAAAGACCCTGCACCATTACGGTTAAGGAACACGCTACTTAGGCCAAAATATTGGAAGATATTACGAAGGAAGAGTTTGCGATGTTCAGCAGTTGTTATCCTGTATCGAGAACAATGCAAGAGCTTATACACAAAACTAGGATGAAATAGAGGTTGGTAAGATGGATCATACTCAATTTACTCATGACAACAGACGACGTCCTAAACATCCGTTTCCGAAGAAAGCAACGTATAGAGAAGCCTTCCGTATCAAACCGCTTCCGCTCAATTGGTTCAAGGGAATTGGCTCGGCGATCAGTGTGGGAATTCCATCTTTAATCGGTTTTTTGATCGGAGATCCGGCTCTTGGCATACTAGCTTCCGTCGGAGGTTTTACTTTTCTCTATGTATCGAATGAACCGTATTCCCAGCGTGCTGTAAGATTATTCTGGATTGCGCTTGGATTAACTGCTTCATTTGCACTCGGTGCGTTAAGCTCTTATAACGATGTACTTATGGTGCTTATGTTTGGAGTTGTTGGGTTTCTGAGCACCATGCTGTTTAAGCTTTTTGAAATAGCCGGCCCTGGAGCCTTGTTTATCGTCCTTGCTTATGCGATTGGCACTTCCATGCCGCATGAACCGGCTGTGCTCGGATCCAAAGTGCTATGCGTATTGCTGGGTGCCATTTTTGCCTGGATCGTTGCTATGACAGGAGTGCTTGTAAATCCGCACCGTAACGAGAACAAGGCCGTTTCGGCGGTATACCAGAGCTTGGCGAGTCTTCTGTCATCGATCGGAATGGATACATATGCAGAACGGCAGCATCAAACGGCGTTTCTCATCAAGCAGGCAGAGCGAACATTATCCCATGCCAAGTTGCTCGGAGAACGGAATCGGAACAATGATGTTTTGGCAAAATTGATACGATTAAACGTACAAGCTGAGCAATATTTCTTTCTATACTCGATGTCTCGCAAGAGAAAAAGCATGAGATGGAAGATCAGCTCGCCGAATCACTGCTCACCATGAGCAATCAGCTTCGTGATAAAGACAAGGAAAAACATGTAAACGTTCAAATATCGGACGAAGAAAGCAGTACTTTTCTTAGAAATCTCTATGCAGACGTAAAGTTCGCAGATGAGATACATTCTGGGACTGTTGATTTGAGTCCTGCTCCAGCGTCGTCTGGTGCCGAAGAGAAGAAAAATGTAAGTGGTACTGATCTATTTAAAAATATGTTCAGCAGGGATTCTCATATCCCTTTTGACGCTCTCCGTTACGGAACCATAATTTTTATTTCAGCAGCTATTGCGTATGGTTTCCATTTGAACCGTTCGTATTGGGTTCCGTTATCCTCGGCTGCAGTTATGGGAGGCGGGACATATGTCAGTAATCTGCATCGCGGCATACAACGTTCGGTGGGCACGATCATTGGGATTTGGATAGGGGCAGCCTTGCTATGGCTAAAACCTGCTGGCTTGTTTGTTTCGTTAACACTTGCCGGATTGCAGTTTATCGTGGAATTAATCTACGCCCGAAATTATTCGCTCGCAGTTATGTTCATTACTCCCAGTACCCTTCTGATTGGAACGACAATCAATCCAGCTCTGACTAGCGGGTATTTCATATCCGCCAGGCTCGTCGATATCATTATTGGAAGCATCGTGGCCATTGTCGGGACGGCGTTGTTATGGAGGAAGCTTTCTTCTAAACGGTTGCTTACCGTTTTTTCTGATGCTGTTGAAAAAGAAGGGGAAGTGTTGATTTCCATGTTAAAGAGTGAACATACGCCAATTCAAGCCTCCAAACAACAGGGGCTCCAACAAGCTTTGCTTCAGCTCCGTATAGTATATGACAGTGCATTAGCGGAATCCCTTCGCAGGGATGTAAAGGTTACAAGTCTCTGGCCAGCAGTGGGGGATTGCTTGCACCTGGGTTACATGTTACTCGCAGCGTCCCGCCATCCTTCAAGAGAAGTAGCGGAAGAGCGGGTGCATGAGTACAAGGTCTATTTCGAGAGGCTTAGACACTCCTTCAAAGATAATGAGAACCTCTGTATTGACGTGCCAGACGTGCCAAGTCTGCCTGAATACCCTTTAATCCACGAAGATCTTGCTCGATTAAACCATTCTTTACGTAATGAAGCCTTTAAGAAGGGGATGGAATTGCACGGCTAGAATACTTATTAGAACGAATTGGAAAGTAACCCAACAATCACATTCTCATTTGTGAAAAGAGCACAATAATTCCTTTGATAGTGAGTAGTTTTTAGAACTCATGTTGTCCAATCCAAGTGCACTTCAGTGAGCAAAGGAAGTGCACTTCCACTGAGGAGGGATCAACCTGTGAATGTAGTCACCAAGTTGATGAGTGAACTCAAAGATCGCGATAGCCGGCGGCAGTTGAAAGGCTATCGTGACCAAGTGAAACTCATCAGAAAAAGGAATTTGGAGGCCTGGGACGATGAACAACTTCAAGAGGAATCACATCGACTGAAAGAGGAAGCGTTAGGAGGCAGAGCTTTGGATGAGCTGCTTGTCGATGCCTACGCTTTAGTCTGCGAGGTGGCGAAGAGAAAGCTCGGATTAAATCCGTACGATGTACAGATCATGGCAGCCATCGCTCTGCATGAGAGATTTCTAATCGAGCAGCACACGGGTGAAGGAAAAACACTCTCCGCTGTTATGCCTGCTTATCTAAATGCGCTGACAGGCCAAGGCGTGCATGTGCTGACGTTCAACGATTATTTGGCCAACCGAGATGCCGAGTGGATGGGACCGATCTATCGCTTTCTTGGGTTAAGTGTAAACTCAGTTCAAGCGGGCATGAATCTGTACGAGAAAAAGAATGCCTACGCTAGCGATATCACCTATGTGACAGCAAAAGAAGCAGGATTTGATTACTTACGAGACACGATCGCGCTCAACGAAGTTGATCAGGTTCATCGTCCGTTCCACTTCGTCATCGTCGACGAAGCGGATTCGCTGCTTCTTGATGAAGCACGGGTGCCGCTAGTTATTAGTGGAGAGTCGGGCTCTTCCAATAATGATGACATACGTTTCGCAAAAGTGGCTCAGCAGCTTAAACAAGGAGAGCATTACGAATTCGATGAATTCCAACGGAACGTTTACTTGAATGAAGCAGGCTCAGCGAAGGCAGAGTCACTGCTCAGATGCGGCAATCTGTATGACAGCTATAATACACATTTGTTAACGTCATTAAATTGTGCGCTGCATGTGGAAACGTTACTAAAAAGAGACGTCGATTACATCGTCCGAGACGGTGGAATCGAGTTGATTGACGAATATACTGGCCGAGTGGCTGAAAACAGGTTTTTACCGGACGGACTGCAAGCCGCGCTTGTAGCCAAAGAAGGGCTGCAGTGGACGGTAGGCGGGAAAATTCTCGGCACGATTACCATTCAACACTTCATTAGCCTGTATCCGGGCATTTGCGGAATGACGGCTACAGCGCATGCTTCTGCAATGGAATTTGAACATATCTATGCGCTGCAGGTCATGCGAATTCCGCCGTACCAACCCAATATACGGATTGACCACCCGCACCGAATTTACACTCATATAGAAGCCAAACGAAAAGCGCTTGTACAAGAAATCTCGTCTGTCCATGTGACGGGACGTCCGATTCTCATTGGTACATCCAGTGTTGAGGAGTCCGATGACTTAGCGGAAGCGCTGGCGAAGGTAAATGTACATTGCCATGTTTTAAATGCAAAAAACGACGCAAAAGAAGCCGGAATTATCGCTAAAGCAGGAGAAATTGGTGCCGTAACTGTTTCTACAAATATGGCAGGACGAGGCGTAGACATTCGGCTCGGAGGCGGAAATCCTGAGCAGGCAGGATTGGTCGCCAAACTGGGAGGCTTATACGTAATCAGTACATATGTGAATGAAAGCGTGCGGATTGACGATCAACTACGCGGGCGTTGCGGCCGCCAGGGCGACCCGGGATCCTCCGTATTTTTCGTAAGTTTGGAAGATGAGTTAATGGTTCAGTTCGGCATCCATAAATTGGTTCACGTACCTAGGCAGGATGAGGCACTCGATGATACGGTTCTTCTCAGTAAAATCGAGCATATTCAGCGCGTTATTATGGGTCAGAACTTTGATATTCATCTGGAACTGAACAGTTATTCGGATATGGTGGAAGATCAGAGGCGAATCCTATACGCCGAACGACTTAAGATTTTAAAAGGCGATATACCGATGAGCCCCTCGGAACAGAGGATACGTCTTTTTTATATCGATGAGTTCTGGGCGGAACATCTGGCATATGTTTCTTACCTTCGCGAAAGCATCCACTTGGAGAGCATAGCCAGCCGCAATCCAATCGACCAATTTCATATGCAAATCACCCAGGCCTACGAGCAAATTTCGGTTAAAATCGATCAGGCATCTCAGAAGATGCTTCTAAGACTTGGAGATTCAAATGATCCATCGGAGTGGGAAAAGCTCGGTCTGAAAAGCCCTGCATCGACAAGGACTTATATTATCAACGATCAGTACAGCGAAAACAGACGCAGCTTATGGACTGGAACGACCGTCTTTGCTTTTTGGGGCAGCCAAATTTTGAGATGGGCACTATGGCCGGTGTATAAGAAGTCAAAATAGTGATTAAACGTAGTATTTCATTTCAACGAATCGATTGCTGCTGCAAAAAACTCCGAAACCCACAACATTCAGGGGTTTCGGAGTTTCTCTGTCAGGACAAATTAAACAGTGATGTTCTTCATTTCATGGATTGTTTGGAGCATTTGAACAAGTTTTATCTTCTCTTCATCATCCTCTGTGTGGAGATAACTCTCCACAAACCTGTATCCAAAGACGAGCAGGATCATTTCATAGACGCAATGGTCTGCAACAGGGGGTGCATCTGCATATTCAGAAAATCCCTGGTAATACGCGGGAACACACCGCTTGTAGTAATCGACCATGGAATGAACATCCGCTTCATCCGCAATCAGACTTGCTAAATCTTCGCCCAAGTAGCCCCAACCCGATGTATCCCAATCAATGAGCGCAATTTTCCCATCAGCATAGATCAAGTTGGTCACCCAGAAGTCCCTATGGCACAGCACAAGGGGGAGTTTTTCGATGCGGTCAAATATTTCGTCTGCGTGCTCATCAATGTCGATCAGCATTTGCCGCACATGCTGCGGGAATGCGCAGTCCTCTGAACGTATATAGTCGTAGACAACCGGCCATGACCGGTAGTGCAGATAGGTGTTTTTCATGAGGTTTGCATGGCTCAGGTTAGTCAGGCTCTGCAGCACAGCAGGTTGTTTGGCATACAGTTTACCTTGAAAGCGTCCCAGTTCCAGCGCGGCCTGTTCATACATGTCACCGGTCAAGTCTAAACCGGATACGCCATCAATATATTCAAGCCATAGATGGAATTCATCTTCTTCGGTATTCATCTCGGCGTAATAACATGTTGGCCAGCGCAAGGCATTGGAGAAGGTTTCACCCAATTCAGATGCATAGAGGTCATATTCCCGGCGCCATGAGCCTGGATCATTGTAACGATTCCATTGCTTCTGAATTTTTAGCACGATGCGGTATGACAATTTTTCGCTCTCGGATGTTTCGGCAACCCCCGTCACCAAGTTTACATTTCCCACTGTACCGCCATGTAGAGGGGTGGTTTGGTAATCGGCCGAGATGATCTCTCTCTCAAATATTCTGTGTAAGACAGCGTTCAGCGTTTCGGATTTGATATTCATATCTTCTTACCCCCGTTTTTTTTCATGTTCTTGCTATACATGGCGAGCGTTTTGCTTCTCGCCCTCTTGTTCATGAGGTAACTCGTTTTATCCTGGACATACCTGTTCTCATGGAGTTGGGCGAGATAATGTTCCCACCGCTCACGAGACAACGAACCGTCGGCAATCGCGGTAAGAACAGCACAACCGGGCTCGGTCTGATGGCGGCAATCCGCGAATCGGCATTGAGGGAACCATGCCTCCACATCGGTAAAACTTGTGCGTAAGCCTTCATCGGCATCAAAAAGACCAAGCTCCCGCATACCCGGGGTGTCGATGACCATACTTCCGGAGGGAAGCATGAACAGCTGACGATGGGTTGTTGTATGCCGCCCCCGGCTGTCGACCTCCCGGATCTCCTGCACCTTCATTACGTTCTGTTCCATTAATGCATTGAGGAGAGACGATTTACCAACGCCAGACATACCGAGAAAGACAATTGTTTTGCCAGGCATGAAATAGGCATTGAGTTCATTCAGTCCCATGGCTGAATGACTGCAGATTGCGTGAACCGGCACACCAGGAATACTTTCTGTGACTTCGGAGAGTGGGATAGTATAATCTGGGGCGAGATCAGCCTTGGTCAGAATGATGACCGGCTGACCGCCGCTCTGCCTGGCTTGTGTCAGGTACCGCATGATGCGGGAAACGTTGAAATCTCCATTCAGCGATGAAAGGATAAACACATAGTCAAAGTTGGTTGCAACGACCTGTTCCAACACGGTTTTGGTATAACCCGTGGCATGACCGGAGTAATCCGCGCGTGAGAATTTGGAGCGGCGGGGCAGTACTGTAGCGATGAGCGAGTCTCCGCTCTCGTTGTAGTGCAGCAAGACAAAATCCCCGACGCATGGAAAGTCCACACGTGTTGCCGCGCCGTGATAAAAGGTTCCTTTAAGAACCGCTGTTACTTCCCCGCGCTCGGTCATGACCGTGAAGCGCTCGCGCCTAAGCTCTGTCACCCTGCCGGGCAATAACCCGCCTTGCACTGCATCTATCTCTGTATATCCATAGGTTTTCAAATCAATCATGTTATTGGGTAGCTCCTTTAATGTTGTTTTTTGGACGCAAAAATGCCACGGACAAGCAGCCTCTTAAGAAGCTGCTGTCGCGCGGCATCAGGACGCAAAAAAGATACGACCTTCATCGTATCTGCAAACAGCAATATTCACGAAAGGTTACTTTGGATGGCATACCAAATAATGCGGGCGTTTTCCCGCTTTTTTCATGTATGCCAACTATTCAGTTTTAAGACGAAACCACCATATAAGTAGCTGCCATTAAAAACATCTCCTTTCGTGTAAGGAACTAGCTTATCACTAAGCTCTTTATAAAATACCCTTTTCTTCCAGAAAAATCAATTGAAAAATACAACTTACCGAAAACGATGCTTCCTCTAATCTTAAGGAACATTAGCGTTTACATTACAGAGAAAGTATATTATAGTTATTAAAGAGTTATTTTATCCGTAATTAAAGGGGAGACCAACATGAATCCAAAATTACAAAAGAAAATTAACAACTTAGAAAATATCGAAAGATTTCCTGCAGAGGAACTATTGGAGCTGCTGCCTATCAAGAAAACCGACAATGTATTGGACCTTGGAGCGGGCACTGGCTATATTTCCATGTCCATTGCTGAACGAGTGAACACCGTATATGCGCTAGACAATGATAAGGATGTTCTTGAATATTTGGAAACCCAAGCGACGGAGAGAGGTATTACGAATATTACATCTGTTGTAGGTGACTTCAGAGAAATTCCGTTAGATAACCAGGTTCTTGATATAGCTATTGCATCCATTTCTTTACACGAAGTTAAGCCTCTTGCAACAGCTTTGAAAGAGGTCAACAGAATATTGAAAGACAGAGGCTTGTTCTTATGTATCGAATTAGAAAAGTCAGAGACTTCTACGGGTCCGAGAGTTTCTTCCAACGATATGGAAATGGAAATGCTTGATGCTGGCTTCACCATTGTTAATAAGATCTACCCGTCGACCCAAATTGCCAACCAATCTGTCTATATAATTCTTGCTCAAAAGTAAAAAGGACACCTGTATTCTGCTGGAAAACAAAGCTTAATATAAATGAACGCGGGGCTTTCGATATCATCGGTAGCCTCGTTAATCTACAGATGAATTTACGCTTGTATTCTGTTGCTCCTGCATGATATGGAAAGATATAACTTATATGAATTCTTCACCTTCATGTAAGAAGGGGTGTGTATTAACTTCCCCTTGTCCTGCCACTGGTTTTGGTGGCGAGAAGTATGAAAGCGTTTGACTTATTCGAATATCGATCTATAATTATGAAGGAAATTGGACGAGGACAAGAACTGACGAAGTGTCCTGATATGTGTCCGCCTGAATGGATCGAAATGCCGACGAGCTTCAAAGTAGGCCTCAGCCTATGGGGATAACGATATTCGGTATAGCTGTATGTATACTCACAGCAAGCTTCCATAACCAGGAGGCTTGCTGTTTTTATTTTCAGAAGGAGACTAGGTCAGAATGACACTTAAAAAAAGGATCTTTTTATTGTTCTTCCTCAGTGCGTTTATCCCTTTTATCAGCATATTTGCGATTTCCTACTATACCATTGACTCCATTTTCGCAAATAAAATCGATGACGGCATCCGCAGCAATTTACAGCAGGTGACATCCTCACTGGAGAATTCAATCACCAATCTGAATCACGTTACACAGCAATTGTCCTACCGTGGAACCATTGGCAAAAAGCTGGATCAATTCCTGAAGCCTTCCTCGGATATCTTCCTATTGATGGAGGCGAGAGACGAGTTAAAAAGTGAGTTAAGTGTGGTCACGTTTACCAATCCGAACATTGGTTTGACCTTGTATTACTTCCAAAAGGATGGAACTACACAGTTTGGCAACTTCCCGATTAAGGATCACTTTTCTCCGGAGTCACTGCCTGTGCTCTTCCAGACCTATGGCATTAAATATTATGGACCGCATATCAGCATGAACCGGTTCGATGACCAACTCGTTCTGTCTGCTCTGCGAAGAGTACAACTGCCCGAAAGGGACGACGTGTACATTTACGTAGAGTCTGGCTTTCGTCTCACACAGGATAACCTGGGATACAGTCAGTACAACGGGGCTCTGTCTCATCTGATCCTGGATGGTGAAGGCAACATTGTGTACAGTGAGATACCGGAAGCGATGAAGGTCGGGGAGAATTTCTCCAGCTTGACAGCCGATCCTGCCAAGGACGGGATATCCCGGGGGTATCACTGGTTCAAGGAGGATTCATCACAGAAATGGAGCGTCGTTTCAGTTATTTCGCAGGCTCAATATCAGCAGGAGAAAAACCAGTGGTTACTTCAAATATTGCTGGTCGCATTATTTTTCCTTGGCTTTACCGTATTTCTAGCTTGGCTCCTGTGGAAGATGGTGTACAAACCACTTGGTTTGTTCCATTCGGAAATCAACGGGATGTCCAAAAACCCACAAACGACGGGGAACCGAGCTCGCACCCAAATACCCGAATTTGATTTTCTACTCGGTGAATTTTCGAACATGCAGCATCAAATTGGTGATCTCTTCAAGGAAGTGCAGCAGAAAGAAAAAATTCGTGCAGACCTGGAAGTGGAAAAGCTGCTCTATCAGATTAACCCGCACTTTCTGATGAATACACTGGATACGGTACACTGGCTGGCCGTCATGAACGGACAAGGGGAGATCGACAAGCTGGTACAGTCATTGAACAAGCTGCTTTATTACAACTTGGGCAAATTAGGGCAAGTATCCACGATGGAAGAGGAGATTGATGCATTAAGACAGTATCTGATTTTGCAGCAAATTCGGTATGATTTTGAATTCGACGTCCGTATTACTGCTGACGAACAAGTGCTTCAAATTCCTGTGCCTCGTTTTATTCTGCAACCGCTGGTTGAAAATTCACTCTATCATGGATTGAGTGACGAAGGCTTTATTCAAATTGAAGTCACATGTAATACAACATTGAACATTATGATACAGGATAATGGTGCAGGCATGAGCGAGGAAACCATTCATAAACTGCTGAACAACCGTGTAGCTGAACAACAAAAAGTAGGAATGGGCATTGGACTCAATTACGTTCACCGCATGTTGAAATCACAATATGGGGACCAAGCACAATTGGTCATCGAGAGTGAATTAGGAACGGGGACAAGCATACTGCTCATACTGCCCATTAAAGGAGAAGATATCTCAGCATGATTAAGGTATTGATTGTGGATGACGATAAGCTGGTACGCAAAGGCATTAGCTCGGCGATGCCATGGAACGAATTCAATATGGAGGTTGTAGGAGAAGCAAGTAACGGAGCGAAAGCATTGGATTTCCTGAAATCCCAACCGGTCGATCTCATGTTAACGGACCTTGCAATGCCGGTCATGTCAGGTATTGAACTGATGCGAGCCACAAAACAGCTCTATCCGGAGCTTCATATTGTCGTGTTAACCTTGCATCAGGATTTCGATTATATCCAGGAAGCGCTGAGGTTGGGCGCCATTGATTATATAGCCAAGGTCCAGCTGGAGAAAGAGCAATTCGAACATGTTCTGCACCGGATCCATACTCGTATTACGGGGTTGACGAGTTCTATCCGCAAGATGCCTTCTACCAATGAAATCAATGTCCATTACCCGAATGTGTATGCACTCGTTTCCCAAGATCGCAAATCCGAACAGAAGTGGCCAGTGGAGCTGACCACCGATGGAGATGTGATCCGGTGGGAGGTTGAACGGAATAGCTGGATGTGGGCAGCTTCCTATGACGAGCAGGACCCGCTGTTTCTTCAGCTGAAAGCATCCATGAATCAAGTTCCTCATAGTACGTTATTGGTGTTGTCCGATGTACAAGAGAGAACATGGTCTCAAATCAAAAACTGGATTATGAATTATACAGAGGCATCTCTATTCTATGCGTACAACCCCGAACACCGAGTCATTGCCGTTTCGATGAACGAGGAAGAGACATTTTTAAAAGAACCGCAGGATGAGGACATAGACCGGATTAAGCAAAGTTGGTTCCAAACCCCATGGACTCATCATGACACATACTACGACCAACTCATTGAACAGTTTACCTCATTACGATTAAACAAGGGCCAGTTAATGGGGTTACTATACTCCCTCGTTATGGAATGGAATCACCTTTTTGCCCAAACAACGCTTGGAAGGATCTCGATGATTCATGGTTTCGATTCCTGGTACGAGGTTGAGAGATGGATTAAACAGACTGCTGTAGTTATTCGTAAGGCCGACGAACAGACTTCGTATTCCCAGGAAATCATCCATGCCGTGAAAAAAGCAGTGATGATCATGCAGGATGACTTGGAGCAGGCGTATACCGCTTCAGGTCTTTCCCAACAACTCAACATCAGCCGAAGTTATTTCAGTCAATGCTTCAAAGATCTGATGGGGAAAACCTTTAATGAGTATTCCAGGTTCATCCGGGTAGAGAAGTCGAAGGAGTATTTACTCAATACAAACAACACCATTTTCTGGATTGCCGAGCGAGTGGGATATACGGATGAAAAATATTTCAGCCGGATTTTCCGTGAAACGACTGGCCTTCTGCCAAGCGAATATCGGCAGCAAGGCAGAGGAGTCAAATAGCAGATGTGTTCCTATTGAACAAACATCCATCATAAGGAAAGTGACCGTCTCCATGATGATCGTTGGAGGCCGCTATGGAAGTGGTCCAAGAGACATTTATCGATTTGGATAAATTGAAGGCCGACAGTTTCCGGTTTGAGGAGCTGTCGGTCTTTGTTTTCAAGTGGAAATAAGGATAGATAGATGAATGTAAGTCAGCAGGTAGGATAAATGTTTACGATCTAACCAATGCTCCGAGTTCGCGGTCGAAAACTGTAATCATTTCTCTATCCAAACGAACGTGCAATCCCTATCTCAGTGGATCTACACTCTATTTTATAATGAAAGCGTAAACAAAAAATGATAAACAGAATAAGGGGAATCGAATTAGATGAGAACAAAATGGTCCATGAAAAGCAAACCGCTCACGAAACGTCTGGCCGTGCTGTCGATGTCTGCGCTGATGGTTACAGCTCTCGCGGCATGTGGAGGCGCATCCACTCCTCCTACTGCAGAGGAAGCAGGCAAATATGAGGTAACTCCGGGGGATCCGTTCAGTGCCTACAAAGACGAAATCACCGTAACCATGGGACGTGTGACTACAGCCAATCCGAAACTGCCGGCTGGAGATACCTACGAGAACAACGCATATACGCGACTGGTTAAAGATACATTTAACGCTCAAATCACAGATCAATTTGAAGCCAATGGTGAAGATTACAGCCGTCAGGTATCGCTCGCCATAGCCTCTGGGGAATTGCCTGACATGATGCGTGTCGACTCCAAAGACGAACTGAAAGAACTGGTGGACAATGACCTGATTGAGGATCTGACAACCATTTACGATCAATACGCCACAGATAACATCAAGCAGATTTACGATTCCTATGATGGGCGTGCCTTAGATAATGCGACGATTGATGGTCGTTTGATGGGTCTTCCGGCGACGTCCCTGGATTCCGCACCAACGATGGTTTGGGTACGTCAAGATTGGCTGGATCTGCTGGGGATCCAACTCGATCCAGACGGAGATGGCGCCATCTCGCTCGAAGAAGTAGAGAAGACAGCACAGGAATTCCTGAAAAGAGATCCTGGTCAAACCGGTAATCCGGTCGGTATCCCTTTTGTCAACACACTGAATACCACAGATTACAATGCCTCTGCCTATACCATGCTGGGTGTTGCCTCAACCCAGGGGGCGTTCCCGCAATATTGGATGAATGGGGAAGACGGCAAAATTGTGTATGGTTCCACGACAGAAGAGACCAAGCAAATGCTGGGAATCATGGCGGACTGGTTCAAGAACGGCATCATTGATCCGCAATTCGGAACTCGGACGTTTGATGACATTACTGCACTCTATACCAATGGCCAGAGCGGTATCGCTTTTGGACCGTGGCATATCCCGGACTGGGGATTGATCAGCGTGAAGCAGATGGATAAAAATGCGAAGTTTTCGGCGTATACGTTGGAAGATGCAGACGGCAATGTGAACGTGGCACATGCTAATCCATCCAATCAGTTTATCGTGGTAAGAAAAGGGTATGAGCACCCTGAACTGGCAGTGAAGATTGTAAACCTGTTCTACGACAAACTGGCAAATGATAAAGATGTGGCAACAACCATGCCGGAAGCTGCCAAGTATCAGGAGACTGGGGTAGACGGTTCTACGAGACCGTTTAACATTGAAGTCAATTCCGCTACATCGCTGCTGGATGATTACTCTGATGTCGTTCGTGGAATTAAAGGGGAAATTGGTCTGGATGAGGTTCGCACAACCGAGTCGAAGAACAATATCGGAAGCATTAAAACGTATTTGAGCGACATGGATACGGATGACGTAACTGCTTGGTCCAAATACCATTCACGGATTAACGGCGTTGGACTGATCGACAAGCTGACACAGGAGAATAAATTCGTTTGGATGACTCCTGCTTTCTCTGGAACGACCTCAAGCATGAAACAAACGTGGGCCAATCTGACGAAGCTCGAGCAGGAATCGTTCATCAAAATTGTAACGGGTTCCGAACCGCTGGATTACTTCGATACATTCGTCAGCAACTGGAAGAAACAAGGCGGTGATCAAGTCATTCAGGAAATCGAAGACGAGATCGCATCGAAACAATAGACATCCATGAACAGTAGCAGGGCTGCGATATGCAGCCTTTCTTTCAGGAAAGGGGTTCATCCATGAAACAGGGGAAATTAAAAGCAAGAGGACGGCTCGGCACAGGTGCCATGTACCATATGATGATGCTGCCGGGTATTTTGTTTTTGCTTGTATTCAGCTATATACCAATGGTCGGTGTCATTACGGCTTTTCAGGACTATGTACCAGCCAAGGGCATGTTCGGCTCTGAATTTGTCGGGCTGAAGCATTTTATTTATATGTTCAAACTCCCGGATATCGCTCAGGTCATCAGCAATACGCTAGTCATTGCCATTGCCAAGATTCTGCTCGGAACATTGATGGCGATCATATTTTCCGTATTGTTGAATGAAATCCGTGTTAAATACGTTAAAAAATCCGTGCAGACGATCGTTTATCTGCCGCACTTTCTATCCTGGGTTGTACTCGCATCCGTCGTGGTCAACATGTTCAGTTTGGATGGAATCGTGAACCAAATGCTCGCGTTCTTTGGCCTGGATCATATCAATTTCCTGGGCAGCAACACGTGGTTCCAGCCACTGATTATAGGAACAGACGTCTGGAAGGAATTTGGTTATAGTTCCATCGTTTATTTGGCTGCTATTACGTCGATTGATCCCGGTCTATATGAAGCGGCAGGAATGGATGGAGCCAGTTGGTGGAGAAAAGTATGGCATATTACGCTGCCGGGTATGCTGCCTATTATTCTGCTCATGGGTGTAATGAGCCTGACCAACATTTTGAGTGCCGGCTTTGATCAAATCTATAACCTCTATAACCCGGTAGTGTATGAAACGGGCGATATTCTGGATACTTACGTGTACCGCATTGGTCTCGTTGGACGACAGTACAGCTTCGGTACGGCTGTGGGATTGTTCAAATCCGTGATCGGTATCGTGCTGCTCTTGTCTGCGAATCAACTCGCCAAAAAATATACTGACAGAAAAATTTTCTAAGGAGGCAACGTCCGTGTCCTATTCTGCAAACGTTAAAGAACGAATTGGCCGGTTTGTCATCTATGCCATCGTAATCATGCTGGCATTGGCTTGCCTTCTGCCATTATGGAATATTGTTGCCATTTCATTCAGCAGCAGCGAGGCTGTATCGGCGAATGCCGTAGGTCTCGTTCCGGTCAATTTTACGACAGCCGCGTATTCAAAAATTATTGATGATGCCCAGTTCTGGCGCTCTTTCGGCATATCTGTTCTGCGCGTTGCGCTGGCCCTTGTGCTTAACATGATTCTGATTATTTTGATGGCTTATCCGCTATCCAAGTCGAAAAGGGAATTCAAAGGCAGAAACATCTATATGAACATCATGATTTTTGCCATGTTGTTCAGTGGAGGCATGATTCCGAGTTACCTGCTGATCAAAAACCTGGATATGCTCAATACGATATGGGCACTTGTTCTGCCAGGCGCTGTTCCGATATTCAGTGTCATCCTTGTGATGAACTTCTTCTCTGCAGTTCCTAAAGCACTGGAAGAAGCGGCGTTTATCGATGGGGCGAATCCGCTTCAAGTTTTGTTCAAAGTGTATGTTCCGGTGTCCATACCTGCGCTGGCGACCGTTGCCTTATTCAGTATCGTGGGTACGTGGAACGACTTCTTCAGCGGTTTGATCTATATGACCAAGGTCAGCAACTATCCGCTTATGACCTATATTCAGTCCCTTAATGTAAATATTGCCGATTTGCTGCAAGCCGGTACGAATTCCAGCGAGCTCAGCAACCTGACTGAGATTTCGAATAAAAACCTGAATGCGGCTAAAATCGTAGTCGCGGTCATTCCGCTGCTGTTGATTTATCCGCTGCTGCAAAAATACTTTGTAACAGGCATTGTTGTTGGATCAGTCAAAGAATAATGAGAGGTTATAACACACCTTACCGGAGAGGCACATCAATCTGGAGAAGGTAGAAAGGTTGTATGACATGGAGAATAAAAAATGGTGGAAAGAAACCGTTGTATATCAAATCTATCCCCGGAGTTTTCAAGATAGTAACGGAGACGGAATCGGCGACTTGAAGGGTATTGTGTCAAGGCTTGATTATTTGCAAGAACTCGGCATTGGTGCGATCTGGTTGTCACCTGTTTGCAAGTCACCTCAAGATGACTTTGGGTATGACATTTCCGATTATCAGGATATCGATCCAATGTTCGGGTCTCTGGATGATATGGAATCGTTAATTCATGAAGCGGGCAAACGAGATATTCGGATCATTATGGATCTGGTATTGAACCACACATCAGATGAACATCCATGGTTTCAAGAAGCCAAAAAAGGCAAAGACAATCCGTACCATGACTACTACGTCTGGAGAGATGGTGTGGAAGGAACGCCTCCGAACGATTTAGGATCCACATTTGGTGGCTCAGCCTGGGAATGGGTTCCTGAAATTGGGCAATATTATTTGCATCTCTTTTCCGTAAAACAGCCAGATCTGAACTGGGAAAACCCCAAAGTCCGGCAAGAGATTTACGATATGATCAATTGGTGGATCGACAAGGGCGTCGGCGGGTTTAGACTTGATGTAATCGACTTAATCGGTAAAGAGCCGGATGCGAAGATTACGGGGAATGGGCCCAATCTGCATAAATATATCAGGGAACTTAGCAAGGAAACGTTTCAAAAAGCAGAAAATCTGCTAACGGTTGGAGAAACGTGGGGCGCTACTCCTGAGATAGCCAAACTGTACAGCAACCCGGACGGCAGCGAGTTTTCAATGGTGTTCCAGTTTGAACACATCGGCTTGGATGAACAAGAAGGCAAAGGAAAGTGGGATCTCAAGCCTTTGGATGTGCTGGAATTGAAAAAAGTGCTGTCCAAATGGCAGACAGAGCTCAAAGGCGATGCCTGGAACAGCTTGTTCTGGAACAACCACGACTTGCCTCGAATCGTCTCCCGTTGGGGAAATGACGGAAAATACAGAATTGAATCGGCTAAAATGCTGGCTACCCTTCTTCATGGCATGCAAGGCACACCTTATATTTATCAGGGAGAAGAACTAGGCATGACGAATGTTCAATATGCGATTGAAGACTATCGGGATATTGAATTGCTCAATCTCTATAAAGAAAGAATGGGGAAAGGATATCCTGAAAGCAGCGTGATGGAGTCGATCTTCGCCAAGGGACGCGATAACGCGCGAACACCGATGCAGTGGGATTCTTCCGATAACGCTGGGTTTACAAGTGGCGAACCATGGATCAAGGTGAATCCGAACTATACCGATATCCATGCCCAGGACAATTTGAATAACCCTGAATCCATATTTCATCACTATCGGAAGTTAATCCAATTAAGAAAAGATCATGAAGTGATTGTGTATGGAGATTATGAGCTGGTTTTCCCGGATGATCCAGAGGTGTTTGCTTATACCCGAACGCTGAACGGAACAAAAGTCCTTGTTGTATGTAATTTTAAAGGAAATATGGTCGAGCTCCCACTTCAGGAACACTTGGCAGAGACGAATCAGCTGTTGATATCGAATTATGCAGGTGAACTGCCTCTGAACGAACTGCGTCCATATGAAGCGAGAATGTACCTTATGCATGCGTAAAGAATAATACTATAAATAAAGTCTATATAAACTGCTTAAAAGACACACGTTAACGGAGAGGCAGAACCAATCTGGAGAAGCGAAGCGTTCACATTTATCACCGGATTTTCCCCTTAGAGAAGGGGATTCAAAAAATCTGGGGATAACGGCGATCGGAAGATGGTACTGCGCTCGTAGTGCCCTTGTGTGATCGATTGGTGCAGTTTATATCGTGGTTGAGAAAGAAGGATTACATCAAATGAAAAGAGTATGGTGGAAAGAAGCAGTAGCGTATCAAATCTATCCTAGAAGCTTTATGGATTCCAATGGGGATGGGATTGGCGACATCAAGGGAATCATTTCAAAACTGGATTATATTCAAGACCTCGGTATTGATCTGATATGGATCTGCCCGATGTATAAGTCACCTAACGACGATAATGGTTATGATATCAGTGATTACTGTTCCATTATGGATGAATTCGGCACGATGGCTGAATTTGATCAATTATTAAAAGAAGTACATCACCGTGGCATGAAACTCATCATGGACTTGGTGATCAATCATACCAGTGACGAACATCCGTGGTTTATCGAATCGAGATCTTCGCAGGATAGTCCGAAACGGGACTGGTACATCTGGAGAGATGGGAAGAATGGCGAAGAACCGAATAACTGGGAAAGCATCTTCGGTGGTTCTGCTTGGGAATATGATGAAGTCTCCGGACAGTACTACCTTCATCTGTTCTCCAAAAAACAACCGGATTTGAATTGGGCAAACGAAAACGTACGGAAATCCATATATGAAATGATGAACTGGTGGCTGGATAAAGGTATTGATGGTTTCCGTGTCGATGCAATCAGCCATATCCACAAAGAAGAGGGCCTGCTGGATATGCCAGTCAAAGAAGGCTTTAAATACATCTCTTCTTTTGAGAAGCACATGAATGTCAAAGGAATTCAGCGTTACTTGCAGGAAATGAAAGAAGAAACGTTATCCAAATATGACGTGGTCACCGTTGGGGAAGCCAATGGGGTAAAAGTAGAGGACCAGGAAGATCTGTACGATTGGATCTGTGAAGTCAGAGGCAAATTTAATATGGTCTTCCAATTCGAACACCTTGACTTGTGGAAAAACAGCACTGACCGGCAGCTCGATGTTCCCAAACTGAAAACCGTCTTGACCAAATGGCAAAAATCGCTGGAAGGCATCGGTTGGAATGCACTGTTTATTGAAAATCACGATCAGCCACGTAAAGTTTCATCCTGGGGAAATGATGCGGAGTATTGGTATGAAAGTTCAACAGCTCTTGGAGCCATGTACTTTTTCATGCAGGGCACTCCGTTCATATACCAAGGACAAGAAATAGGTATGACGAATGTGGCTTATCCTTCCATAGAGGACTATAACGACGTAGCTGACCGGAATCTATATCAGATTAAACGTGAAGAAGGGATGTCGCATGAGGAAATCATGAACATCATCTGGGCATCGAGTCGCGATAACTCCAGAACGCCGATGCAGTGGTCTTCTGCAGAACAAGCAGGCTTTACCAATGGTACGCCGTGGCTTAAGGTGAATGATAATTACGTTCATATTAATGTAGAGAAACAGCTGCAGGACCCGCGTTCCATCCTTCACTTTTATAAACGAATGATTCAGCTGCGAAAAGAACACGACACGCTGACATATGGTATCTATGAGCTGCTTATGCCGGAACATCCTAGTGTATTTGCTTATACACGTACTCTGGCAGAAGAGCAGGTGCTGGTCGTAGTCAATCTCTCTGATCAAGCTGTAGAACTTAAGGAAGAAGAGCGTAGCCTTAACTTCTCCGAGATCTGGCTGACCAACTATGAGGATAGCAAGCTGCCAAGGGTGCTGCGGCCGTATGAAACGATCGTTGGTTTAAGCAATAAAGAATTAGTCTGATGTTCCTACAGGTATCCAATGAAGCAAACAGAGACTTCACTCTCTAATTTCTGACATCAAGGCAAGTGAACCCCTTAGATAAGTTATTGGAATAAGCGCCGTTTATCCAATGAATTTCTAAGGGGTTTTATTTATTATCCCTTCAATCTATCCATTGGAGAGGGTTCTTCCTGCATATACAAACAAACATACTTCAGATTGATAATTTGTTAATTATCCTTTATTATGAAAGCGTTATCGGAAATTGAATTCCTATTGTACCATTCGGTCACTTGACCAACATATTAAACCTCGAGGTGAGTAGAGTGAAGTACAGAAGATTGGGCAAGACCGAGCTGGATGTATCCGTCGTAGGTGTGGGCACCTGGCAGTTTGGCGGGGACTGGGGTAAAGACTATACCCAGAAAGAAGTCGATGATATTCTTTACCGTGCCAAAGAACTTGGTATAAATTTGATTGATACAGCAGAATGTTACGGACCTCACCATATGTCGGAAAATTTTATCGGCGATTTTATATCCCGTGACCGGCGTGAGGATTGGGTGATCGCATCGAAGTTTGGTCATCAGTGGCATGATCACTGGACCAATGCCTGGAGCGTGGAACAGATCCGTGTTCAATTGGAAGAATCCCTGAAAGCCCTAAGAACAGATTATATCGATCTGTATCAGTTCCATTCCGGATCAGATGAGGTGTTTGATAACGACGAGCTGTGGACCATGCTGGACAAGCAGGTACAGGCCGGTAAAATTCGAAATCTTGGTATCTCCATTGGCAGCAACGATAATCTGCATCAGACGAGCAAGGCTAGCGAGTTAAACGCGAAGGCCATACAGGTCGTATATAACCGTTTGGACCAGAAGCCCGAGGAGAGGGTATTCCCGTCATGTCAGGAGCAGGACCTTGGTGTGCTCGCAAGAGTCCCACTGGCCAGCGGCTATCTGAGTGGCAAGTACAAGCCAGGCGCAGTGTTCAATGACAATGTCAGAAAGGGACGCGAGCGTCAAGAGATCGATGAGAAACTGCAGCTGGTCACTGAAATCCAGAAGAACGAAGTCCCTGAAGGTGTCGACATGGCCTCGTGGGCTCTTGCCTGGTGTCTGAAGCATCCAGCCGTTAGCTGCGTCATTCCAGGATGCAAAAGTCCGGAGCAGGTTGAAGCGAACGCCCGGGCAGCAGATCTGGAATTATAAGCGAGCTTGATCAATGTAGTTTGCTGAGAGTTATGCACTCGCGGTTTAAAACGGAGAAAGCAGCCGACCAAAGTAGAAGGGGTCGGCTGCTTTTTTTGATCTAGAAGAATTAAAATTAATACTTAAATTGAATCGTCAAACGCTCTAACTTTTGAGACATATCGGACAAGGTTGTGGCTAGGCTCGTAATTTGTTCCATTGAAGCCAGTTGTTCTTCTGACGAAGCAGCTATGTTTTGGGAGTTGTCAGCAGCTTGAAGTGCAAGATTGGAGACTTGCTCTTGACCCGCTGTGATTTCCTGGACGCTTGCCGTGATCTGCTGTGTAACGCTGGCAAGTTCCTCTGTTTGCTGGGCGATAAAGTTGGTAGACCCTACGATTTTGTTAAACTGTTGTTCCGTCTCATTAGCAATCTGTAAGCCGGAGTCGACGTCCTGTTTAACTCGGTTCAACGTTTGGAGCGATTGTTCGATATCTGTACGCATATCTTGAATCAGCGTCGAAATCTGGCCAGATGACTGGTTCGATTGTTCAGCAAGTTTTCGCACCTCAGCAGCAACGACCGAGAAACCGCGGCCTTCTTCGCCTGCGCGGGCTGCTTCAATTGAGGCATTCAGAGCAAGAAGATTCGTCTGCTTCGCAATATCCGTAATGGCATGCAGCATGGTACCGATCTGCTGGCTGCGTTCATCCAGCATTCTCATGACGTCATCCGTTTCATTAACCGACTTGTTGATCAGCTTCATTTGCTTCGCCGTATGTTCTACGGCTGTACCCCCTATGTTCGCGAGTTCCATCGCATCAACAGAAGAATTGGCAATGGTTGATGAGCTTTCCGCTATTCGCTGAATCCCGATCGATATTTCCTCGAGTGAGTTGGTTGTCCGTTGAAGCATCATTTGCTGCTCTTGTGCACCTGCTGCAGATTCTTGGATCGAGATGGTGATATTCTCCGTTGCCTGACTGGTGTGCTCCGCACCAAGAGTCAACTCTTTGGAAGATGAGGCTACCTGTTTGGTAGAGAGATCAACTTGACTAATAAGTGTTCTCATGTTTTTGATCATATGGTTAAAGTCCTGAGAAAGCTCACCAATCTCATCCTTGGATTTCATCTTAACTTCTTCAACAGTTAGGTCCCCGTCCGCAACGGATTTCAATCGCTTAGCGACCATAAGGATCGGCTTCGTTAGACGTCCTGAGATGATGCTAACGATAATGGAACCTAGAACAACCGCCACTGCCATAATGATAAGAACAAGATACAGAACTTGTGTGGCACCACTGTTAAACTCACTTAAGTAGGCACCGGAACCGATGATCCATCCCCAATGCGGGTCCATTTCAACATATGAAACTTTCGTTTCTACCTCACCTGTACCAGGTAGAGCCCACTTGTAGGTGACAAATCCGCCTCCGGCTGTACCAACACTAACGAGCTCTTTCCCCAAATATACGCCGTCTTCTGTAACGACATCTGTCAAATCCTGACCTTCATTTGAAGGGTTCATTACGGAACGCGCATCCTTGCCAACAGCCCATGGATATCCTGTTTCCCCTACAGTATATTCACTTTTTACAGGCCGTTTATTATCTGCATTCTTTTCACCGAGCAGTTCTACGCGGAGCTTTTCCTGCGCTTGCTCCAATGTTAAACTTCCGTTTTCTACCTGCTCGTTGAGGAGATTAATCATACCAATGACCATTCGTACACTATTTTCAAGTGCGGCCTTGCCGGATTCATTCATTTCATTTTTTGAAACGGTATAAGAACTGAACCCTATTACGATTGTGGGCACGATAAGTATAACCAGGCACAAAGAGACTAACTTAGCCCTTAACGTTCTCATTTTTAGAATGGATCCTATCTTTGTTTTCACTTCAGTTCCCCCTAAGTATGTCAATCTACAGATATAATTCAGAACCTGATAGTTAAAATTTGAATTAAATCCGTACCTAATATATCGAAAAAAGAGGGGGCAAAATGAAGTCTTTGAGCGATGGAAATCTGTGTAAACGAACTCGTCCATTGTGCTCAACACTGGGCACAAAAAGAATTGGTAAAACCAGAAGTGGCAATTGCATAGAAATGGATTCTTCACAAAGTAGAGAACTGAATATGTCCCATCTACGGTGTTTAATAAAACAAAGGTAAACAAACACTTGTTGTTGTATAATGATGGTAAAATATACAGTTGATATGATAGGAGCGAGGGATTTTGCACAGAAAGATTAAGATTAACCTTTTTTACTTAGCTGCTGGGATTTATCTGGGCATCGCCGTTGCGGCTTTTGTTCCATGGATTGAGATTGGTTTGAAAATAACAGCATATTCAAGCATTATCGCACTATTAATAACGATCTATGATTCTTCTAAAGTCAGCTTTAAAATTAACTCAAAACAAGGGGATTTGCGTAAGGAAAGAATACATTATGTATTTATGTTAGCTATGAAAGTGTTAATGATAGTATCACCATTCGTTCTTTTGTTCTGGATCAATTCTGAGGATGATGAAGAAGTAATAGCCAAGATAAGTAATTACGTAACGTTTGCTGCTATTGGAATTGTGTTTTTTACAAGAGGCATGGAATTAAAAGGGTTAAGCAGCACTCAAAAATGATTATAGGCATATTGCATTATTATAGCTCGAAAGGGGTGTTACCTTATGGTAATGACTCCTTTTTTTTGCATTGGAGAACAGAATTAAAGATAGCTAGAAATGAATTGTAATCTTTATCTTAATGGAGTAATATGCTAATTGTATATATCTCAAAGATACATTGTGAACGGGGAGGGCATATGAAAAGAATCAATACCACCCACTTTGCGATTCTAGGCTTGCTTCGGTTGAAGCCCATGAGCGCCTATGAGCTGGTTAAGTTTTCTAAGGAGAGCATCGGCCTTTTCTGGAACGAATCGTATGGACATATTCATAAGAGTATCAAACAATTGCAGTTAGAAGGCTCAGTTTCGGTGGTGGAAGAAGCAGAGACGGGGAGACGTAAAATTGTCTACGGCATTACAGAGCAAGGATGTGACCAGCTTGATACCTGGCTGGCTCTGCCACCTGAAGAACCCGTAATGAGAAACGAACTGCTGATGAAGCTTTTTGTTTCCGATGAACGTCATATCCCGCAACTCATCACTTTTCTCGAAGAGGAATTAACAGCTAACGAGCAGCTCATCAAGATGTTGGCAGGAATTAAAGCGAGTGTTCCTAAAGGGGAAAGCAAGCAAGCCCAGCTCTGGTTGTTAACCCTGGACTATGGGGAGAGATATCTTCGAATGACCACGGAATGGTGCCAGCATGCAATAGAGACGTTAAGTCATCCAAACGGGGGAGAATATAATGAATAAAAAACGCTTCGCCTTCATTCCCATTCTTTTGATCACAATCGTGGTGGTTGTTTGTGCACCTCTCCTGTTATGGTTTAGAAGCAGTCCGCTTCTTCCATTAAAGATCTTCGACAGCGATGTATACAACCTGGAGATTAGTTATCAGATTACGGTTTTGTTATTAGCTGTGACTGTGATTGGCATTGTATACGGGTTGGCAGGTAAGGGGGGGCTTAGGTATTTAAATCTGAAAAAGCGAGATGGAAAAATTCGGCCCGAACCGTGGATCGGCATTAAGCCGAAAGAAACAGAGACATGGAAACACTTAGGTCTAAACTTTGCGGTCATCATTACGTTGGTAACCGCTATCGTAATCTACTTCCAAGTGGTGCACGGGGAAACCGTGAGACTGGAGCTGTATCCCGGTGTTATCCTCATCCTTGTGTTTGCACTAATGAATGCTTTTTCTGAAGAAATCATCTTTCGGTTTTCATTTGTTGCTGTTGTAGGCAAATATGGTTTGTCCCCGTATGTAGCTCAAGGACTGGCGGCTGCAATCTTTGGCGCCGTTCATTATTTTGGACATCCAGGCGGGATAGCGGGTGTAATCATGGCAGCGTTTATCGGATGGTTTTTAGCCAAATCAATGTTAGAGACGAAAGGTTTCTTCTGGGCGCTGACGATTCATTTCTTGCAGGATGTTCTTATTTTCAGTGCCTTATTTATGAAATAGGTGGGCTTGGGAGCTCATACAAAAGTTAACCGCCCATTATAAGGCGGTTAACTTAATCCAATGGCTATTCCTTTTTAAGTGCTTCTCATAAAATACCATTGTCATTTTATCGTTAATTACTTTGTTTACACCCGTCTTGTTGTAGCCTATCTTTTCATACAAGTAACAGTTTCCTTTCTCTTGCAAGATGGTACCTAATCTCCATGACTTTGCATCATCATATTTCTGCTCTATGATTGTAAAGACTTTTTGAGCAATGCCTTTTCCTTGATGTTCTGGGAGAATAAAAATGGGGCTAACACTATAGATCTGATTCTCTTTTTTGACGACTCTTATTCCGCCCACGGCAACTTCATAATGATAGATGATGAAATAATCTGTAAAAGACTGATTGATTTGAGTAATAACTCTTTCTAAGGTTTCATTGGCGGGGCTTGTTTCAAAATCCTGATATCTTTCTAACAAGGGCATAAACGCTTTAACTTTCATGTTGTGAATAGTCACTGCATCATTTAAATCAGCTTTACATAATGAAACATCCATTAATATGTTCCCCCTATTGAGACGCTCGTTAACAACATATTAGATAGCACATACACTGTATACCTACTGCAAAGAAAGATATTATTCAATACATTTATGATAAGGAACGTTTGCTATATTTTCCGAATAACCACCCTATAATCCCGAAGAATGCGATAGCAATAAAGACAAACTTTTTCTCAGCTAGATCGAAGTTGAAATATGACGTTAGCGAATTTTGTAACAATCGTTTGCCAAGTACCATTAGATAACTAACAACCCATCCCACAATCAACCCAATCAGTAGATTTCTTAATTTATGTTCATCATATTTACGCTTAATTAAGAAGTACCCTAGGACGATGAATGCCAAAGGAAGCCACATGACGTATCTAGCCATAGCTATAGAAAATATATAAATACCGAAGAACAACCAGATTCCGATTCCTCCTGCGATTGCAATACCTCGAATATTCCATTTGGGATACATCCAGATAAACATTAGAAAAAGAGCGAGTGAAAGAATTGGAAAAGCAATCAATCCGTAAATAATATAGGCAAGTTCGGACAGCGGATCATCTTGCCATGAGCTAGTTGCATCATAGAATCCTGCTAGCCCTAGTACGTTAAATGAAGCCAAAATAATTGAAAAAGCAAAGGCAACGCTCCCGACTAAAGAATAAATAAATTTCATAACGGTATCTCCTTGATCACAAAGTTCTTTTTAAGTGTTTCATCTAACCAGAAATAAAAGCATCTGTCAATGATTTGGTATGCAACTTCATTTTTTGTATAAAAAGGCTGCACCCTACTAAATACTAAGTTCCGGGGGTGTATGCATGGATAAAATGAAAATTCATCTTGAGGGAAAAAATACAGCTCTAATTGTCGTGGATGTTCAAAACGATTACTGTCATCCAGATGGGGCGATCTCCAAAAGCGGAATTGATGTGAGCTCGGTAAAACAAATGATGCCTCATTTGCATTCTTTATTGGAAGCTGCAAGAGGAAGCTCAATTCCCATCATTTTTTTGCAAACGAACCATGAAGATGCTACTGATTCCGAAGTATGGCTTTCACGTTTTCCGGATGGGGTAAACCCTATTTGTCGTACAGGAAGCTGGGGAGCAAATTTTTACGAAGTGACACCACAGGCGAATGATATCATTGTGAAAAAGCATCGTTACAGCGGGTTTGTCCACACCAGATTGGAGAGCATTCTGCACACGCTCAAAATAGAAACCCTTATTATGACAGGGGTTAGCACGAACTTGTGTGTTGAATCTACAGCGAGGGAAGGTTTTATGCTTGATTATCACATTGTCCTTATACAAGATGCCTGCGCCGCTTTTTCACAAGCTGAACATGATATGACGCTGAAAACAGTGGATACGTATTTCGGCATGGTTACAGATACAGCAGCAATCGTCTCTTATATAGAGACCTCGCATCAGACGGCAGTAAATTAAGCAGAGACGTGGATTGTCGTAGACAAAAAAATGTTCCATTTAAAGTCGCTATAAGCGGCTTTTTTTGTTTTAAGAAACTAATGTTTTATCTCGATGGTGTTTGGAGCTAGATTGTTGGTATTCTATATGTAAATAAAATAACCTTGAATTCAGTATTGGAGGTCTACATGGAATTTAGAACTGCAACGTTAACCCATCTTCCTGCCATTGTTCGTTTATTAGCTGATGATGAAATGGGTGCTACCCGAGAGCGCTTCATAGATCCACTGCCAAATGAATATGTTGAAGCTTTTGCAAAAATTGAACAGCAAATCGGTAATTCCATAATTATTGCCCTGGATAACAACGGAGTCATTGGTTGTCTTCAGCTTACAATTATTCCGGGGATTGCAAGATTGGGTACAACACGTGGTCAAATTGAGGGTGTTCGTATTGACCGGAACTATCGTGGTCAAGGCGTTGGAGAGTCTTTATTTCAATACGCTATTCATGAAGCCCAATCAATGGGGTGTGAGCTGATTCAACTGACAACGGATAAAAAGCGAAAAGATGCTCACAGGTTCTATGAACGACTTGGATTTGTTGCTAGTCATGATGGGATGAAACTTTCGCTCAGTAATTAGTTTTTATCTAATCAATTACGATAGAGCAACATAGCTAAGAGAGCAGCTGACCAATGTGATCGGCTGCTCTTGTTTAACTAGCTGGGAGATAAGTGCAACATTTCGTCTGCTGAGAAAGTCAATAAGGGGTAAGAAGTACGTAACAATATGATGAGAAGTAGGTGAAGAAACTGAAACATCGTTTACTCACGATCATTTTTCTTTTCACAGCCATATTCTTTTTTGCGAATGGTCAAGATGTCAAAGCTCTATCCTGTGCTGAGAAGGGAAGCCTTCAAGAAGAGTTAGACGGATCTACGGGTGCTGTTTACGGTGAAATAAAGAATATTAAAGTTGATCTGAAGCAAGAAGGGATCACGGGCACAAAAGAGAAAGTTAGATATATACTAGTGGAAGTTGAGCGAAGCTGGAAAACGGAAGTTGATTCTCAAGTCATTGTCGCAACCGACTACACTTGGGGTTTTAACTTCAAGGAAGGCAGTAAATACTTCATATTTATAAGTGAAATGGATGGCGAATTAAGCAGTAGTCCGTGCAGCACGACCATTGAAATGAATAACCTTAATCAAGCAACTAAACAATTTGGTGAGGGATTGGAGCCAAAGCAACAAGTCAATCTGGAATCCAAAATGTGGTTTATGATGGAACAGGATTTTGATTTGTATATCGTCCTTGCAATAATCCTTGTGGTGAGTGCCGTCTTCATCATGAGAGCAAGGAAGAAAAGGAAACGGGGCTAAGCATCATTGGTCTAAGGGAAACATTCGTTGAATAAACAGAAGGTTTTCTCTTGACCGATTACATAATTCCAAGGGAAAGAAGGATAACGATGACAACGTTAGGATTGATCCGACACGGAGTAACGGATTGGAACGACGAATATCGGACACAAGGCCATTCAGATATCCCGCTTAATGAGAAGGGGCGTCAACAAGCTGAACTCTTGTCCCGAAGAATTGGCACAGAACAGTGGGATTATATTTATTCTAGTGATTTATCCAGAGCACGTGAAACAGCGGAAATCATCGGCAAAATCAAGAATATTGAAGTGAGGATCGACCCACGCTTGAGAGAAATGAACTGTGGGCTTATAGAAGGGACAACAGAACAAGAGCGTGTCAATCGATGGGGGTATGGATGGTTTAGGCTGGATCTAGGCATCGAATCAGACGATGAGATTGTAAAAAGAGGCAGGGAGTGCCTTGCTGACATATCAGACAGACACCCAAACGAGAATATATTAATCGTGAGTCACGGTGCATTCCTAGGAATGACATTGAAGAGACTTATTCCGCATATCGACATGACAGAAAGTTTAATGAATACATCTGTCACCATACTCCATACAGCACAACCTCGATGGGACTGTTCAGTGTATAATTGTACTAGACATTTAATGTGAAATCTATCGAGATCGTAAAAGAGAATATGGTAAATGAAATATAGAAGCCGTGATAAACGGCTTTTTTTATCAGTACAACAATACAATATGCGTCCCAATGGAATGAAGATTATTTCACTAGGGCTCCTGTACCCCTGCATCTGTGTAGCGAATGTTAGGGGTATTTAGTCTGTTGTTTAACTGTATTGACTAAATAAGTTAACTCGTGTTAATTTATTTACTGTAGTTAACTTCGAGGAGATGCATTTAATATGAATCAGGAGATCTCACTAAGGGAATTAAAAAAAGCCAAGAACAAAATCGCGTTATATGAAGCGGGATTATCCTTAATGAAGGATCGAATGTTCAGCCAGGTCATGATTGAGGACATCTGCAAAACTGCAGAAATATCCAAGGTCACCTTTTTCAAGTTTTATCAACGTAAAGAGGATTTGCTGATTTATTTTATGCGGGTTTGGCTTACTGAACGGATGATCGAGATCGAACAGGAAGAGAAAAAAGGATTCCAGGCATTCCGCCATTTGCTGTCCAGGGTTGCTGAGGAGCATCAAGTAAGGCCGGGGATGATGCCGAGTTTGATTTCCTTTCTAGCAGAACAGAACATGCAGCCTTGTATGCCTGAACTGAGTCAAGCGGAAGTATCACTTCTCTTTCCAGGTCACGAGGAAGCGGGGAGTCAATCGCCTAATATGTTCGTTTTATTTCAACAGTTCATGAAGGAAGAACAACAAGTGGGTAAGCTCAACAACTCTCTCACCTTGGAGCAATCGGTACAGATCTGCTTCACCATTTTCTATGGTGCGTTTCTGACGGCTCAACTGTACAATTCAGCGGATATTAGCCGCTTTTATGATACGCATCTGGGTCTGCTTGAAATATAGGAGAAGGAGTGAGTAAGTATGGCTAAAGTGATCGCAGGTCGTTATAGCGCACAGATGGAAGGTTCCTTCGTAGTTTTCGTGATTGGTTTTCGGATTAACAAATGGTGGGCGGTACATAAATGGCTGCCTGTTATGAATTCCATGTCCCCTATGCTTCAGGAGCTGTATCGAAACAAGGAGGAGCTAGGGTTCATGGATGGTTCCTATCATTTTTCAGGCCGTGGACTTACACTCATTCAATATTGGAGGAGCTTTGAACACCTGGAGCACTATGCCCGACATGGAGCTAACCACCTGAAGGCATGGAGGGATTTCAACCGCAAAGTTGGAACTGGGGGAGATGTAGGAATTTTCCACGAAACCTATCTGGTTCCTGAAGGGCAATATGAATGTGTTTACAACAATATGCCGACCTTTGGATTGGCAAAAGCGGGAGCCCACGTTCCGGCAACAGGGCGTAGAGAAACGGCAAGCAGGCGGCTTGGCCGCGAAGGAGAGCCGGCTGTTCCGACACCTCCGAATCCTTAGTCCTAGCTTCTCCTACCATTGCCGAAACAAACGAACAAAGGCTGAGTAGCTATAAGCCCCTTTTGTATATAGCCTTGTCAAATGTTGCATTTCTGAATAATCTAACACATACCACAGAAGAGGGGGAAGAAATATGAGTGGATACAGCAATGGTAATGTAGGCGGAATTGGTGGGGGATATGGTGGTTTTACGTCCATTGGTGCAATTCTGGTACTATTTATTTTGTTAGTCATCATCTCCAAAGCTTTCTTAGTATAATGAACTCTGAATCAGCCTCAAGTCGTGCTGAGAAAAGAACTCGTAAGCCTTCAAAACTAACTGTGCCTTAAGCAAAATTGGTATGGCTAGCGGAGTTTCGCCTGCAATATAAAAAAGGAACTGCTAATACGGCAGTTCCTTTTTTTAAGAAGTTAGAGTTGAGGTCAAATACAGGAGCTGGTGAGATCTCCTGGTTCTGTTCTGTGCAATTGTTTAAGGGATCCATTTAGATTTTTTCTGCCCATCTATTCTTTAATACATATAAAGTTTGCTAAGTTATTCAGGCTGTTACGTAAAAAAGAGATGATACCCTAAAAACAAAGGTCATCTCTTTTAAGCAAAAAAATAATTGAACACAAAAAAACGCTATGATATAATCGATAAACGTCATTGATTTCAATCAAAAAAAGTATGTATGTATTATTATTCCTATATTTATAGTACATCTTATATTTTGATTTGTCAATGCTATTTTTTTGAAAGGTGGGGAACGGGGGTCTTCGAGGGGGATAGGACTGAAACGATCATAATTGTATTCTCATTTTAACGGATAGAGGAGAGGTTGAATGAATTCACTGGTTCTTGGTTTTCAGGAAATAGATCACACTCAGCTTGGGTTGGTCGGTGGAAAAGGGCTGCACTTAGGGTTGTTATCCAAATTGGAAGGGATTCACGTGCCTGAAGGGTTTTGTGTCACAACGGTGGGATACCAAGCGGCGATCAAACAGAATAAAGGGGTTCATGCATTGTTGGATCAGCTGTCTGAGCTTAAGGTAGAAGATCGAGAACGGGTTAATGAAATCCGTAAGGAGATCCAACAGGTCATCTTGGAAGCAGCCATTCCTTCCGATGTTATGAAAGCAGTTGTCCAATCTCTCTCTCGCTTTGGTGAGGATCATG
The DNA here is from genome assembly GCF_009664365.1 of Paenibacillus xylanilyticus. Taxonomy (NCBI): domain Bacteria; kingdom Bacillati; phylum Bacillota; class Bacilli; order Caryophanales; family Paenibacillaceae; genus Paenibacillus; species Paenibacillus xylanilyticus. The sequence continues at coordinate 3,583,575 of NZ_CP044310.1, read as the reverse complement.
CCTATGCGGTGCGCTCAAGTGCAACTGCTGAAGACTTACCCCATGCTTCTTTTGCTGGTCAACAAGACACGTATTTGAATATCGTCGGCACAGAAGCCATCTTGGAACATATCCGCAAATGCTGGGCATCTCTATTTACAGAACGCGCGGTAATTTACCGGATGCAGAATGGATTTGACCATAGGCAGGTCTATTTATCTGTTGTGGTTCAAAAAATGGTGTTCCCGCAGGCATCAGGGATATTGTTTACTGCGGATCCGATCACTTGCAATCGGAAACTGATCTCGATCGATGCCAGTTTCGGACTTGGAGAGGCGCTTGTTTCCGGCCTGGTGTCGGCTGATGGTTACCAAGTTAAGGATGGGGAAATCGTCAGCAAGCGAATTGAAACCAAAAAAGTAGCAATGTATGGACGGAAGGAAGGCGGAACAGAGACCAAGCAGGTCCCCCTTGAGCAGCAAAAGACGCAAACACTTACGGATCAACAGATTTTACAACTCGCACGTTTGGGTAGACAGCTCGAAGAACATTTCGGATGCCCCCAAGACATCGAATGGTGTATGGACGATGATACATTTTACATGGTTCAGAGCCGCCCCATCACCACATTATATCCGATTCCTGAAGCACATGATGAGGAAAATCACGTGTACGTATCTGTTGGTCATCAGCAAATGATGACAGATCCAATCAAACCATTAGGAATGTCCATCTGGAAGCTAACGGGAAACCCCTCCATGTTTAAAACGGGTGGTGGAAGGTTGTTTGTCGATATTACCAAGGGTCTGTCTACCTCGGCGGGAAGGCAGAATTTGCTGGGTGTCTTGGGACACTCCGACCCGCTTATAAAAGATGCATTAATGACCATTATTGAGCGAGGAGATTTTATACCACTGGACCCGACTGACAAAAGCGAACAGGGACCTATAAAAAGCCATAAGGGCATGTCTCCTGCGGATATTTTAGAAGAGGCAGGAAGCGATTCGGCCATTGTTGCTGCGTTGATACAGAGTAGTGAGACATCGGTATCTGAGTTGAAGCATACGATGCAAACGAAAGCGGGATTGGACGTATTTGATTGCATTCTGGAAGATATGCAGCAGCGGAAGAAGCGTTCTTCCGACTCGAAAAATTTGAGTGTAATCATGGCTGCTTTCCACGCATCCGCATGGATCAATGACAAGATGGATGAATGGTTAGGCGAAAAAAACGCTGCAGACACCCTTTCCTTGTCTGTACCTCATAACATTACTTCGGAAATGGGTATGGAGCTGCTGGATGTTGCCGATGTGATTCGTCCCTATCCGAAAATCATTGAATACTTACAACAAGTAAGAGATGATCATTTTATGGATAAACTGGTTCAATTCGAAGGCGGGCAGCAAGCATATGAAGCTATTTCTGCTTTTCTCAATAAATATGGAATGCGATGTGCCGGGGAGATTGATATTACTCGGACTCGATGGAGTGAAAAACCGAGTGTGCTGATACCCATGATCCTCAGTAATATCAAGAACCTTGAGCCTGGAGCCAGCAAACAGAAGTTTGAACAAGGACGACAGGAAGCTTGGTCAAAAGAACAGGACATATTAGCCCGTTTGAAGCAATTACCTGGCGGCCAACAGAAAGCAAGAGAAACAAAACAAATGATTGACCTGATCCGCAATTTCATTGGTTATCGTGAATATCCGAAATACGACATTGTTAGTCGTTACTCCGTTTATAAGCAAGCTTTGCTTAAGGAAGCGGAACAACTCGTCCAAGCCCATGTTCTTCGTGAAAAGGAGGATATATTCTATCTTTCATTTGAAGAGCTGCAGGAAGCTGTGCGCACGATGAAACTGGATTACGAGGTCGTTGACAAGCGGAAAAATGATTACCAATTGTATGAAAAACTAACTCCACCACGAGTGATCACGTCGGATGGCGAAATAATTACAGGCAAGTACAAACGTGGGGACATTCCTGCTGAAGCTGTTGTGGGTCTCGCTGTATCTTCAGGCGTGATCGAAGGGCGGGCGCGTGTCATTCTGAATATGGAGGAGGCGGATCTGGAAGATGGAGATATACTTGTGACCACTTTTACCGATCCCAGCTGGACTCCATTGTTTTTATCCATAAAAGGCTTGGTTACGGAGGTGGGTGGACTGATGACTCATGGGGCTGTTATCGCACGTGAATACGGCTTACCTGCCGTTGTTGGAGTGGAGAATGCGACCAAATGGATAAAAGATGGGCAGCGAATTCGTTTACACGGAACTGAAGGGTATATCGAATTGCTGTCGTAATGATTAAACCCATAATTAACTGCCTTACAGATGCAGTATCATTGACGGAGAAAACAATATAATCCCGATGAAAGTCGCTATTTTAGCGGCTTTTTATTTTCATCAATACAGTTTCTAGTTAAGCTCCGAGGAATGCACATTAACAAATGTCTGTATGAATGAATATATATCATTGTGATGTTATGTATTAGCCTGTATATGGTGTGTAAATGAGGAAACAAGAGTATCGGTCGGTTTTATTGTGCATTTTTCCGAAATAAGGTTACATATATTGACGTTCAATAGGACTAAAACTATCATAATATTCAATTAAGAGAGTTCAGTCATTCTTAATTTAGTAGGTAACCCTAAGAAGAGATGGAGTGATGGAGTATATGACTAAAGGAAAGGAGAGGGAAATCTACCGGGACATCAAACTGGCGATCACACAGCACAAGCTGCTGCCGAACTCCCAACTGGTGGAGGATGCACTGGCCGAAGCTTTTGAGGTCAGCCGCACACCAATCCGAAACGTGCTGAGAAGGCTCGAAATGGAGAAGCTGGTCACGGTTATACCTTATCGGGGAGCTTTTGTCTCTTGTCCTAGTGTTGATGAAGCGAGAGAAGTTTTTGAAATGCGTAGGGTTATCGAAACCTCCATGGTTCGAAAGTTATGCGCAACCGTGAAGCCGGAGCAGTTAGTCCCTATCGAGACGCTGATCCGGGAGGAGCATCAGGCTAGCCATGAAGGCGATATCGTTGGCGCATTGGATGTCACGGTTGATATACACCTTAAGCTCGCGGAACTATCGGATAACTATTACTACTATCATTTTCTCGAGGAGTTGATCTCACTCACCTCTGTCATCATTGCCTTATATGGGACGGATCAGAGCTTCTGCCATGATCATGTAGACTTGCTAGCGGCAATTCAGCAGCAAGATGGTGAGCAGGCAGCTCGCATTATGACAGAGCATCTCTGGCAAATCGAACGATCGTTAAATTTCACAGAAACGGCGCCCAATGTCCTGAATTTTAAAGAGATTTTTCAGAAGTGATTTTTTTTGAATAGGATTGTATCCAATTTTGGATTCTAAATTACCCGAAAATGCATCCAAAGGAGTGGGGAGATTTGAACAAACGGTCATTCATGCTGGGGTTAATGGTGGTGGCATCGTCTGTGCTTAGTGCTTGCGGAAGTGGAGAGAACGAGGAATCAGCAGCTGAAAGTGGCAATACCATTACGATATCGCTCATGCACAGGTATCAGGAATCTAATATCGGCAAAAGTCCGGAAGATACCGCAGTACTTGATGGACTGAAGCGGTTCAGAGAAGATTATCCGGATATCGAGATCATAGAGGAGCAGCTTCAGAACGAGGACTATTCCATTAAGGCTCAGGCACTGGCCGCGGCTGACGATATGCCTGACGTATTCATCGTACCCGGCTCATGGATGACCAATTTTGTGGACAACGAAATCGTGCTCCCGTTGGACAAGGAATTGGACAAACGCCCTGAATGGCGAGACGGTTACCGTGCTGGAACACTGGATGCCGGAACCCGTGAAGGCCAAATTTACGGGATACCCATTGCAGCAGGGCCTACGCATCTGATCTACTATAATGCTGATCTGTTCGCAAGCATCGGCTACGACCAGTTCCCAGCGAGCTGGACTGATCTGATGGATGCCGGAGACAAACTGGCCGAAAAAGGTATTAACCTGTTCTCCTACGGAGACAAGTCCAAGGGATACGCCATGTCCAGCTGGATCAGTGCGTTGACTGATCGGATCAACGGCCCGGAATGGACGGAGTCCATTTTGAACGGCGATGGTGCCAAATTTACCGATGAAGGTTTCATACAGGGAATTGGCATCATGAGTGAGCTGGCGAAAGCCGGTTATCTGAATAAGGACCTGAATTCTGTCGACAACGACACCATGGTTAACTATTACTTTGAAGGACGATCGGCTGCCTTTGTCAGCGGAATCTGGTCAGCAATGAATATCGTGAACAATGCTCCGGATGAGATTAAGGCGAGTACACGAGTTGCCGTCTTTCCGGGCGTCGAGAACGGACTTGGCAATCCACTCAGCTCTTCTGGAGGCGCCGGTGTCTATTATAGCGTTAACTCTGGGGTAGAAGCCGGAGAAAAGTTAGACGCCATCATGACGATGCTAGAATATATGACTGGTTCGGATAGCGCCAAGCTAATGGCAGAAGTCGGAGGATTCCCGGCCTATGATCCCGGAGACTTCGATACTGGTAAACTGCATCCGGTAGCCCTGGCTGCTTACGAGGCCAGCGCGGCAGCTGACGCAACTAAAATCTTTGACCTCTGGTTTGATGCGTCAATCGTAGAAGTGCTAAATACGGGGATTCAAGGTGTAATGGCTGGTTCCAGAACACCCGAGCAGCTGGCTGAGGAAACTCAACAAGCCTATGAGACTTTTTTAAATCAACCCTAACTTATTATTGAAGGAGTGAGAACATGGGCAAGGCGCTGCGACCAAGAGGCTGGGTGCTTGTGGCATATCTGCTTCCGGGTCTTCTTATCTATTCATTTGTCGTGCTGGTTCCCATACTTGCTGCTCTTCGAGACAGCTTCTACTCCTGGACAGGAGGTCCCAAAAAAACGTACATCGGCACGGGAAACTACAAGGAAATTCTTCAGGATGATGTGTTCTGGCATTCCTTTCTGAACAATGTGCTGATGACAGCTTATGGCTTGATTGGACAAGTAGGGTTCGGTTTTGTTTTTGCTCTGCTGCTGATGTCCAAGATGGTAAAACTAAAAGGGCTGCATCGGACAATGAGTTATTTCCCCTCTACACTTGCCCCGGTAATTATCGCTTTTCTATGGATGCTGGTCTACAACTATAACTACGGTTTACTCAATGCCGGACTAACCAAGCTTGGCCTGGGTGCATTGGTGCAATCCTGGCTGGATCTGACAGGACCAATCGTTCTGCTGGCCTCCATACCTCTGTCTTGGCAAAACATCGGGTTCTTCACACTGCTTATGCTCGCAGGGTTATCGACAATCAATAAGGAAGTTCTGGAGGTTGCTGAACTGGATGGAGCAACAGGAGTTCGCAAAGCCTGGTATATCATCATTCCTCTGGCCAAACCTACCCTGGTCGTTGCTTCACTGCTCTGTATTGCCAACAATATGCGCGGGTTCGAGCATATCTACGCACTGACCGGAGGCGGTCCGGGCAACTCTTCTTCGGTGATGGCGCTATACGCGTATGAAACGTCTTTCCTGCGTTTCCGGTATGGATACGGTTCTGCGCTCGCCATAGCCATCATTACGCTCACCATGCTTATGATCCTACTATCCACACTTATACTCCAGCGCCGTAATCACTCCAAGGGAGGTGCGTAAAAATGGAGTTACAACTGGAACTACAATCGCAGCGCAGTCCCCGTCGGTTCTTTCCTAATCCAGCCAAGCTGGCCGTAAACGCCTTGCTGCTGCTCTTTACCGCCAGCTGTATCATACCGCTGCTCTGGATCGGTTATTCATCATTGAAAACACAAGCAGAATTCGCCAACAATATTCTTAGTTTGCCAAGTGCACCGCAGTTTAGTAATTATTGGGAAGCGATTAAGCTGACGAATATGCTGCAGCTATCGTGGAACAGTGCGAGGGTCACCTTCCTGTCCGTCATTGGCATTACAGCAATTGCATATGTAACTGGCTATATTACGGCCCGGCTGGACTTCAAGGGGAAGAGAGCAATGATCTTTTATTACCTTTTCGGTATGTTGGTACCCATTCACGCTCTACTTGTTCCCATCTACCTGTTATTTAAAAATTGGGGGCTGGCAGATCAGTGGTATACGCTCATCATCCCCTATATTGCTTTTAACCTTTCTTTACCAATTATGCTGGTCAGCAGCTACGTGATGGGCATTCCAAGAGAAATTGAGGAAGCAGCAGCAATCGACGGTCTTAGCTTCAGTGGAACCATGTACCGTATTATCCTGCCGATAGCCGTACCTGTACTGACAACGGTCGCAATTCTACAATTTTTCTCCTGTTGGAATGAATTTTCATTTGCTCTCGTCCTGCTGAATGATGAGTCGCTGCGCACGGTTCCGCTCGGGATGTCCTATTTTAAGTCCCAGCACAGCACCAACTATCCACAGCTTATGGCCGGAATGATATTGTCAATGCTGCCTGTCACGATTATTTATTTTGTATTCAGTTCACGGATTATTGCCGGCGTTATGTCGGGAGCTATTAAGGGATAATCACTAAAAATTTATCGTTCACGGAGGGATTACTATGCTTACTTTTGATTCCAATCAAGAACAACCACAGAACCGGACTCCAGACCGTACCAAATGGAATGAATCCTTTTATCGGAGGTCAATGGAACTGCCAGATGAGCTTCTGATTGGTGCCATCGATAGTCATGTACATGCAGGGCCAGTGTTGAATTCTAACCCTGGGCATCTGGACCCGATTCAGGTAGCGCAGGAAGCCGCAGCTGCAGGCATGAGGAGTATTGTGTACTATGATGTATTCGGCTGGGCTTCAGGGATGGCCTGGGTAGTGAACCGTCATGTACCGGGTATTCACACGTATGGGGGTTATTTGATGAACTCCTGCCATGCCGGTATGAATCCGCGTTCCGTAAAAACCGCACTGCATATGGAAGAGGGCTGCCGCTTCATCAGCTTCGGTTCACATTGTACACGCCATTCCGCTGAGCGTGAGTCCACACTGATCGACGGCAAACTTGTTCCGTTTAAGGATGTTTATCCGAAGTTTGTGGAGAAAGAGCTGTCTGTGGCAACGTCGATACCGCTGGAAGGTCCTGTTCCAGAAGCGCTGGATGAGATCTTAAGCATGGTGGCAGAACATCCGGAGGTCTATCTGAATACGGGTCATGTATCTGTGCCGGAAGCGCTCCGTCTGCTGGATCTTGCAGAACAATACGGCATAGCGAAGGTGTTAATCGCTCATCCCGTCCGTGGACAAATGACAATCGAAGAGCAAAAATCGACTGCAGCCAGGGGTGCTTTTCTAGAGGCCTGTCTTGTGGATTGGCTGTATCCGGATGTTCCCCGGACCCACTACTATGTAGAACGAGAATATATGGATATGGGAGCTGAACTCGGCAGATTCTCGAATGCGACGAAATGGATGAATACCATCCGTGAAGTGGGGATCGATCAGTTCGTTCTTGGTACGGACTATGGGATCCGCGCGGCCTCAACGCCTGTGCAAGGGATGAGAACAATGATTGCCAGCATGCTCGATTATCAATTCGCTCCGGATGATATTTACCGGATGGTAGCTACAAATCCGGCAAGGCTTATCGGCATGAACACATAGAAGATTGCTGGTGTGCTGTTACAACCTTACGTATGGATAAGGAGGAGCGGAGCATGAAATCCGCAACATCGCATGATCTAGTCATTACAGGCGGAACGATCGTTACAGAAGCAGCCGTTGAGCGAAAGGATATCGGTATTAGGAATGGATTGATTGCTGAAATCGCAGATAACATTGATCCTTCGGGGGGCCAAATCATTGAAGCACATGGATTGACCGTGATGCCTGGTGTCATCGACACTCATGTACATTTTAATGAGCCGGGTCTGGAATCCTGGGAAGGATTTCAGACGGGTTCCGCTGCTCTGGCCGCCGGAGGAGGAACGTGCTTTCTGGATATGCCGCTCAATGCTGTTCCTCCTACAATTACAGTTCGTGCACTTCAGCAAAAAAGAGACCGCGCGGCAGGTAAAACGTATGCAGACTATGGATTTTGGGGAGGACTTATGCCCGGTTATCTTCAGGAGCTGCCGCTGTTGGCTGACGCCGGAGTCATCGGTTTCAAAGCCTTCATGTCTTCTCCGGGGGACAAGGATAAGGACGGATTTCGTCGGTCAGACGACGAAACCCTCAGAGAAGGGATGAGAATGATTGCGGAGACAGGCAAGCTGCTGGCACTCCATGCTGAACATGAGCCTACTATTGCAAGACTCACTCGTGAAGCCCGCAGCTTGGGACGGTTCGACCCGGCGAGCTATACAGCTTCACGTCCGATAGAGGCAGAGGTGGAAGCAGTGGAAAAGGCGCTGCGCTATGCAGCCGAGAGCGGATGCCGATTGCATTTTGTCCACATTAGCAGTGAATCTGCTGCAAAACGAATCCGTGAAGCCCGTCTAGCGGGAGTTGATGTAACCCTGGAGACTTGTCCGCACTATCTATGTCTGACCGACAATGATTTTGCAGTCATGGGTGCTGTAGCTAAATGTGCACCTCCACTGCGTGATGCGGAAGAACAGGGGAAGCTATGGTACAGGTTACAGGGAGGCTGGTTCGACTTTTTATCTTCGGATCATTCACCCTGCCCAGCCGGCATGAAGACAGGGGATGATATGTTTGAAACGTGGGGCGGCATTGCCGGTGTACAGAGCACGTTGGAGTTGATGCTGGATGAAGGGTATCTGAAAAGGGGAGTTCCCCTTCCAATGCTGGCGCGTCTGTTGTCTGGTGCCCCAGCCGAACGATTCGGACTGGATCAGGCGAAGGGACGCATTGCATTGAACTGCGATGCCGACCTGGCCCTGGTTGACCTAAATGCTCCCTACACACTTAAAGCATCAGACCTCTATCAGAAGCATCGTCATTCCCCTTACATTGGCCGCAGCTTTGGCTGTAAAGTTAAGATGACACTGCTGCGCGGCCAGTTGACGTATAGTGAAGCGTCGCCATTTCCTAACCATGGTACCGGCAGGGAATTCAGTGTTGTCTGCCCGGGAGAGGTGAACATAAGTAGCTAGTCATGCTTGATCTTGAAAAGAGTAGGTCCCATTTCAAGGAGGGAAAGCAATGACCGCAAAAGCTGGTAGATTGTCTGCCGTTCAGGAAGATCTTCTCCGGTTGGTTCAAGATATTCCGCGAGAGCAAATGCAACAATATGTCGACCGCTATATTGGCAGCCTGCTTACAGTAGAAGGTTATGATCCTGAGCTTCTACAGACACTGGAAACGTACGCAATTTGTAATGGCCACATCAATGAAATGTCCTCCAGGTTGTACATTCACCGCAATACAGCAGCTTACCGACTGGAGAAGTTGGAACGGCTAATAGGTATTCCGCTTAAAGAAACCGAAAACCTGCTGCTGCTAAATCTGGTGTTCCTATTCCGCCGCCTGCTTGATGCAGAAAAGGCCAATGCGTCTGCCAACAGCCTAATTACTCTGGACTATTCAAGCCGTTATCGCACATCATAGTTCCAAAAAAAAAGTGAAAGAATAGAAAGAGAAAAGGGCGACTCTAACCGTTTTGAACAGCGGAGATCAGAGTCGTCTTTTTTGGCATTCATTGAATTGAAGCTCTGGATTTCAAATTCAGAATATGATTATTCATCAATAATTCTTAAGGATATGTCATTGTATCAAGCACGAAGAAACCTTACTTTTAAATAACGATGGAAACGCTAACAAGGCAGAAAGAGTGGTGTTTTAATATGCGCTAACTGTCATTTCACCTTGCAATGTAATGACAAATTCAGGTTTGGAAGGTTGTAGATCCTCGGCGTTACATGAGGATAGATTAGTATTTCCTTTTTATTCGATTGCCACTTGAGAATCCGAATTCATTCATCGGGTTACGACACCAGTCGCTCGCCTAAGTATAAAAGGGAGGATAACTATGAGAAAATTTGCAATCATTCTGCTTATCGGAATATTCGTGACAGTGATCACCGCCTGCTCGGCAAACAGTGATCAGGCAGCAGAAAATTCATCGGGTAATGGAGAAATTTCCGGTGACCTTACCGTATTTGGGTGGGGCGGCGGCGAGGAGCTCCAGTCTCGAAAGGAAGCAACCAAAATTTTCAAAAAATTGTATCCAAAAGTGAAGGTACATGAAGTTTGGCTCCCGGCAGATAACATTGATGTCAAGCTGGATGCAGCACTGGCTGCAGGAAATGCCGGTGATGTGATCATGATGTCTCCAGACTGGAAAGGGTTGAGATCCAAATGGTTCGAAGATTTAAACCCTTATATTGAGAAGGATCAACTGGACCTCGAGGCATTGTTAACACAGGGGGTTGATGGGGGATATGTCGATGCGGACGGAAAACGCGAAGGCATGCCAACAACCGCTTCAGATTTTATGATTGCTTATAATAAAGACATTTTTGACAAGGCGGGGCTCCCGTACCCAACGAATGACTGGACTTGGGATGATTTTTCGGCAACAGCCAAACAGGTCTCCTCGGGTGAAGGTGCCAACCGGGTCTATGGCATTGTGTCTCACTGGATCTTGCAAAGTTTCGCTCCTTTTATATACGGCGGGATGCCATATAACGAGGATTGGAGCAAACAGACTCTGGATGATCCCAATACTCTGAAGGGGTACCAGTTGTTCGGTGACCTGGTCAATGCAAAAGCAATGCCGGATGATGCGGCTGCCAAGAGCATGCCGATGGACCAAATGTTCGCTGCAGGCAGAGCTGCGATGTATCCGCTGGGTGTGTTTGAAGCTTCAACGATTGCCAAAAATATCGGTTCCAATTTTCAATGGGGTATCGTGATGCCTCCAAAAGATCCATCCGGTAAAACCGTCAACATTAAATTCCAGACAGGCTTCGCCATGAACAAGGATTCCAAAAATAAGGAAGCAGCGTGGGCTTATATTAAAACCGTCTCCCTGAATAAAGAGGTCGGAGATCTGTACAGTAAGGTAAATCTCCCTGCGGCAAAAGAATCGGCAGATAGTACGTTTGCCAACTTGAAAATTGAAGGCACTGATATCTCCATGGTGGATTTCGTAACAGGGCTGCAGGATGCCATAACTTTCCCGTGGGGTGGCTCCATTGCAAAGGCGGGGGACCTCTATGAGCAAACCTGGCAGCAGGTCACCGTTCAAGGGAAATCCGCAGAGGAAGCGGCCAAAGCCTATACATCCCAAATTCAGTCCGCTCTCGACTCCATTCATCAAAGTAAATAAACGAATAATGAACACCTGGTTACAACGAGGGGGGGGAGCGATCTTCCCCCTTCTATCCTAATCCGGTCTCGATAGGAGGCAGCTTTGGAGGCGAAAGAATGAAGGCGCGAAATAACCGCATTGCAAACAGGGAGGAGAAACAATTCTTCCTTTTTATCTCGCCATGGCTTTTAGGATTTCTCATATTCACCTTATATCCAATGGGTTATTCTATCTTTTTGGTTTTCACCGATATGGATATGACCGGATCAGGCCAATTTATCGGCTTCGATAATATCGTCAGGGCCTTTACACAGGATCCGCTTTTTTACCGTTCTTTGTTAAACACATTATATTTTGTGTTGGTTTCTGTTCCGGCCAGTTTACTCCTGTCGTTTCTGATTGCTCTTCTGCTCAATCAAAAAATAAAGGGAGTTGGTTTTTTCAGGACCAGCTTCTATATCCCGTATATCACATCAGGGGTTGCGGTTACCTTGCTTTGGGGCTGGATTTTTAATGCCCAGTTTGGTTTTATCAACTATTTCCTTTCTCTGTTCGGTATTACCGGTCCTAACTGGTTAAGCGATACGAAATGGGCCATGCCGGCGATTATTATTATGGGGATCTGGACCATCGGGAATTCCATCATCATTACACTGGCGGGGCTGCAGGATATTCCGGAAGCCTTATATGAGAGCGCTGAGATTGATGGAGCGAGCAGTTTCGTTAAAATTACACAGATTACCCTGCCCCTGATCACGCCAACGCTTTATTTTAATCTGGTTATGGGGATCATTGGTGGTTTCCAGATCTTTATGCAGCCTTACATTCTAACCGAGGGTGGCCCCAGCTACTCCACCTACACGTACATGATGCATATTTATAACAGCGGATTTAAATACAACGAAATGGGTTATGCGTCAACGCTGGCCTGGTTATTGTTCGTCGTTATTATGATCATCACACTCATCGTAAACCGGACTTCCCGACACTGGGTTTATTACGATAACTAAAATTGGGGAGGTGCAACCATGGAGGCTTATTACAAAAGTAAAAAAAACAGCGCCCGGATTAAAGTCAGCCTGAGTTATGTGATATTGACGATCATTGCAGTCGTGTTTATTTTTCCGTTTATATGGATGCTTTCAACCGCCTTTAAAATCCCTTCGGAAGCCTATACGCTGCCTCCCAAAATCATCCCGGAAACGTTTACTTGGGATAACTTCATTCAGGGCTGGCAATACGCGGATTTCACCCGTTATACATGGAATACCTTAATTGTAACAGGACTTGCGACAATTGGAACGGTTCTTTCCGCTTCATTCGTAGCCTATGGCTTTGCACGGTTTAAATCTCGATACAGCGGATTGTTATTTACGGTCGTGCTTGCTACGATGATGCTCCCCAGTCAGGTCACTCTCGTTCCTACGTACCTCTTGTTCACCAAGCTTGGTTGGCTCGATACCTTAATGCCTCTTATCGTTCCGTCCTTTTTTGGGGGAGGTGCGTTTAACATTTTCCTGCTGCGGCAATTCTTCAAAACGATTCCGAAAGATTTGGATGAAGCCGCATATATCGACGGTGCCAATGCATTTCAGATTTATTACAAAATACTGCTGCCTGCAATCAAACCGGCTTTGATTACGGTCGGTCTCATGTCGATTACCTTTCACTGGAATGATTACATGTCTCCGCTGATTTATCTGAACAGCGATCAGAATTTTACACTCGCTATCGGTTTGCAGTTCTTCCAGAATTCTTTTGGCTCCTCCCAAATACAGATGCTGATGGCTGTTTCTTTAATTACCGTTATTCCTGTGCTAATCCTCTTCTTCATCGGACAGAGATATTTTATTCAGGGGATTACAATGACCGGAATCAAAGGATAACCTTTTCGGAATCTGCTGGGCCGGGAGTGAAGTTACTCGCGCGTTTGTGGAATTTCTTGGGTGATGAACCGGTCATTTGTTTGAACTGTCTGCAAAAATGCTCCACATTGCGGTAACCGCACCGGTCTGCAATCTCCGCAACCGTATACTGATCATGCCTGAGATATTCTTTGGCTAGGCGAATCCGGCTGTGAATAACATCATCCATGCACGAGAGGCCAAACAATTTTTTGTAAATCAACTGCAGGTATCCCGGACTGATGCTAATAATTTTAGCCATTTCCGATATGGTCCAGGGGTGACTTGGATTGTTATGAATGGCCGCACGCAGCTTTAAAAGGTTGTAGTGCTGAGGACTAATTTCCTCTTGGAAGTAAGACTCCAGCAGCTTGTTGAACAGGGTTCGGAGCAGACAATCAATGGAGGATTCTCTGTAGTCCTTATTGAATGAATTCTCTACGACGAGCAGCTGGAACAGCTTGTGGCAATATTCAGGATCATCCAAAGGAAAAGGCTTGCCATAGGGAAGTGAGGTTTCGGTTACGTAAGGTTCATCGCTTTCAAAGCGGATCCAGTCATTAATATAATTCCCTGCGGAAGCTCGGTAGTAAATTTTTTGATGGGGCTCGAAAAGAACAGCACAATGAGGAGGGTATTCCTTGAGTTTTCCATCTACCCAGAACTGAGCGGGAGTCTGTGTAATGACCAAAAGCCAGCAGGGATGTCCTTGGGGAATATCAAAAACAAAATTGCTATGATGTGCTGCGTCATATTCAACGTAAAATATATTTGTCATTGATTTTCACCTATATCATGTAAGTTTGTCAGACGGGCTATTTTTCTATTATACCGAATTCGTTTTTGATTCATATTGCTTAATTATTTTGACGAGGAGTGTAGCTTTTATGAAAAAACAGGGGTTAAATCCATATCTTCCATCCTGGGAGTACGTCCCTGATGGTGAACCTTATGTATTTGAGGATAGAGTTTATGTGTACGGTTCGCATGACCGGTTTAACGGACATGTCTTCTGTCTAAACGACTACGTATGTTGGTCCGCGCCTGTGGACGACCTCGGGAATTGGCGCAATGAAGGTGTAATCTACCAAAAGGCAGATGATCCGCTTAACCCGGACGGCAGTATGTGCCTTTACGCCCCAGACGTTACGCTTGGTCCTGATGGACGATATTATCTATATTATGTGCTGGATAAAGTGCCAGTTGTTTCAGTGGCTGTATGCGATACTCCTGCAGGCAAGTTTGAATTCTACGGATACGTGAAATATACAGATGGCACTCGCCTGGGGGAAAGAGAAGGGGACGAGCCCCAATTCGATCCAGGCGTGCTGACCGAAGGAGAGCGTACGTATCTATATACCGGATTCTGTGGGCACGGAGATCGATCGAGACACGGTGCGATGGCGACGGTGCTTGGACCGGACATGCTTACGATTGTGGATGAGCCCGTATTCATAGCGCCGAGTCAGCCATACAGCGAAGGCAGCGGATTCGAAGGACATGAATTTTTCGAGGCTCCTTCCATCCGGAAAAGAGGGGATACCTACTACTTGGTTTACTCCTCCATTGTCATGCACGAATTATGTTATGCGACCAGTCAATTTCCTAACAAAGAGTTTGAATATCAGGGTGTAATCATAAGCAACTGCGATCTACATATTGATTCCTATAAACCAGCTGACAAGCCGATGTATTATGGCGGTAACAATCACGGCAGCATTGTTGAGATCAAGGGAGACTGGTACATATTCTATCACCGCCATACCAATGGGGACGCATTTAACCGTCAGGGCTGCATTGAACGCATCTCTTTTGACGAGCATGGAATGATATCTCAGGTAGAAATGACTTCCTGCGGCGTGAATGGAGGCCCACTTGTAGGAAAAGGGGAATATCCCGCATACATTGCATGTAATCTTTTCGCAAAAGATGATCAAATGTATACCGGTGGTTTTGGAGGAGGCGCTTGGCTGGACAGCCGTTTTCCGAAGATTACCCAGGATGGACGAGACGGTGATGAAGAGGTCGGATATATTGCCAATATGGTGGATTCAGCCACAGCAGGATTTAAGTATTTCAATTGTGATGGGATTCGCCAGGTCACGGTAAAGGTCCGGGGATATTGCAATGGAGAATTTGAGATTAAAACCGCATGGGACGGTCCTGTTCTGGGAACAATCCCGGTACATTTTACAAATGAATGGAAAAAATATACGGCGGACATTACCGTTCCAGACGGCAGGCAGGCTTTGTATTTGACTTACAGGGGAGCAGGAGGCGCGAGCCTGGCTTCTTTTACATTAGCATAACGGCTAACTCAGATTGAAACACCGCTTAGACACAGCGAAGCAGCTGCTGGTAACCCGGCAGCTGCTTATTTCATGTGGAAAAGGATTTCAATCACCGAGATGCTCCGCTGCAGCAGTCCGCTGGGAATGGATGCGAAATTCGCTTGGCGTGATGCCCGTCCATCGCTTGAATTGACGGCTGAAATGCGCATTGGTCTTGTATCCAAGCATCATCGCAATATGGTCAATGTTCAGGTCTGTTTGTTTTAACAGCCGCTGGGCTTCGTTCAGAAGGGTTTCTGATAAAAACTTGCGCGGGGCTGTACCATATACCTCTCGAAAGATCCGGTTGATCTGTGAAGGGCTAATGTTCAGCGACTTCGCGATGTCTTGGATCCAAGTTCGTTCGCTCTCCCGAACGTCACCATGAAGGTGGATATATCTTACGGAGTCCTCAATGTGCTCGGCAATTTGGTGGGCGATGGTTTCTTTTCTCGATAAGGTAACGGATGCGTTCTGAGATAACTGGCCAACCAGGGAACCGAGCAGTTCGAATACGGCGGCATGGACTTTCATCTGTTTGGAGGAAGACAACGGCATGGATAAGTGTTCTGTAGCCAGATCGTACAACGTACAGAGTGAAGAGGACAGTCCCGAAGCCAGGCTCGAATCTGCCGGGTAATAAATGTCCTTGCAGCGGTTGAGTTCTCTGCAGAAGGAGGTATCGTGTACGCTGAAATGAACGGAAAAGTATGTGAAACCCTGCGGTCCGGCACCTGTGCAGGAGTGAGTCATACCCGGACGGATAAACAGAAGGTCTCCAATCGATTGACTGTACGACTGACCGTTGACCACCATGTTCATCTCACCGTCGAGCATCCAGTGAATTTCATACATGGAATGTTCATGAGAAGGATACGTCCAATTGGAATCTACTTGTCTTGCATGCAGTCCGAGCAATTGAAAAGACATGCGAACATCGGGCAGACGGCCTAAATATACGGCTTCTGAAAGTTTGGTCACAGCTACCTCCTCGTAACGCTCTGTATTCCAAATACGATTAGATTTATTTTAACAGAAAAATAATGCGTGAAAAGGGTAAGTCGTCGGAGTGATAAGTACATCGTCATGAAACATCGCTGGTGCTATGGTAATGTTATCAACCCGGTAGGGAGATAGGGGGCAAGCTGGAATGAGAATTATTCGATTTTTGGATGGACAACAGAAGTGGTTGGCAGCCGTTACGGATGATGAACAAGCGTATCGTTTGCCGCAAGCAGATTTTATGACTTTAATCTATCAGGCGAGGGAGAAGGGTGTTACTCCGGTTCAATGGATTGAAAGCGCTCTTAAACCGGTAAACAAGCTCACCGATGATTGGACTTCTCTGCACCTGATCACACCAGTAGATGCACCGGAAGTGTGGGCAGCAGGTGTGACATATCAGCGGAGCCGGGAAGCGCGGAATTATGAAGCTACGGATGGAAAGTTGGATGCGGAAACCTTCTACGATAAGGTCTATGATGCAGAGAGACCGGAGATCTTCTTTAAATCCACTGCAGCCCGGACTGTCGGGCCGAATGAGGCTGTCACGCTGCGCAGCGATTCTACTTGGCAGATCCCGGAGCCTGAGCTGGGACTGGTGCTTGCCGCGGATGGCAGCATTGTGGGATACATCGCCGGGAATGACATGAGCTGCCGCGATATCGAGGGGGAAAACCCGTTGTATCTGCCACAAGCCAAAATATGGCGCAATTCCTGTTCCATAGGTCCGGCTATTCGACTAGCGGAAACGGTGAAGAATCCCTATGAATTCAGCATCGTCTGCCAGATCTATCGGGATGAATCAATGGTTGTTAAAAGTGAAGCGAGTACGAGTGAATTAAACCGCAAGCTGGATGAACTGGTTTCCTTTTTGGCAAGGGATAACGATTTGTATGACGGTACAGTACTTTTGACAGGCACCAGCATCGTGCCTCCGAATGATTTCACCCTTGAACCAGGAGACCGCATTGAAATATCCATAAGTGATATCGGGACACTGATCAATCCTGTCATTTCAAACTAGTTTAGAAGGAGGATGAATGCGATGAGCGCATTTCAGTTAGAGCAGACCTATAACAATTTTATTAACGGGGAATGGGTAGAACCAACGTCCGGAAAGACGGAACCGAGCATTAATCCGGCAAATCGCAAAGAAATCGTGGGTTATGTGCCAGCCTCGGGTGTAGAGGACCTGAACAATGCAGTGGCAGCGGCAAAAGAAGCGGCGAAGTCCTGGCGGAACTTAACGGGTGCGGAACGGGGGAATTATCTTTTTCAAGCTGCTAATGTGCTGGAGCGCCGGGCCGACGAGGTGGCGGAAGCCATGACCAGAGAAATGGGGAAGACATTCCCGGAAGCCAAGGGAGAAACGATGCGCGGCGTCGCCATTTTGAGATATTACGCAGGGGAAGGCATGCGAAAAACGGGTGATGTGATTCCCTCCACAGATCGGGAGGCACTAATGTTCACGACCCGTGTGCCGCTTGGCGTCGTAGGTGTCATTGCACCTTGGAACTTCCCGGTGGCTATTCCCATCTGGAAAACGGCACCGGCCCTGATCTATGGCAACACCGTTGTATTGAAGCCAGCTCAGGAAACGGCGGTTACGGCAGCCAAGGTTTTGGAATGCTTCGAGGAAGCCGGCATCCCGTCTGGTGTTCTCAATCTCGTGAGCGGAAAAGGCTCGGTAATCGGTTCTGCACTTGCTGAGCACCCCGATGTAAACGGAATAACGTTCACAGGTTCCAATGAAGTCGGGAAGCGAGTTGGCGCCGCAGCACTTGCTCGTGGAGCCAAGTATCAGCTTGAAATGGGTGGCAAAAACCCGATTATCATTGCGGCAGACGCTGATTTGGATTTGGCTGTTGAGGCCACCATCAGCGGCGGCTTGAAATCAACTGGCCAAAAATGCACGGCCACCAGCAAGGTCATTATTGAACGAAAAGTATATGATGCCTTTAAAGAAAAGCTGCTGTCACAAATCCAGGAAATCCGTCTTGGGGACGGCATGTCTTCCGGAAGCTGGATGGGTCCATGTGCGAGTGAAGGCCAGCTGAATACCGTGCTTGGTTACATTCAAAAAGGACTGGATGAAGGTGCCGAACTGCTCGCTGGAGGAAAAAGACCGGACAATCCTGAGCTCGCAGAAGGATTTTATGTACAGCCGACGGTTTTTGAAGGTGTTGAACCACACATGTCCATTGCCCGGGAAGAAATATTCGGCCCGGTCCTGGCCTTGATTCCGGTGGATTCCTTGGAAGAGGCCATCGCGTCGGCAAATGACAGCGATTATGGCTTGAGTGCTTCAATCTATACACAAAACGTCGGGGCCATGCTGTCCTTCATCCGGGATATGGATGCCGGACTCGTACGAATTAATGCGGAAACTGCCGGCGTAGAGCTGCAGGCACCGTTCGGTGGAATGAAGATGTCAAGCTCGCATTCCAGAGAACAGGGACAAGCGGCCATCGAGTTTTTTACGGCGATCAAAACAGTCTTTGTGAAGTCATAAACTGTGGGAGGCTACCATGTACGAACAGATAATGTCGATTATGGGGGAGAAGGAGTCAAGCAGCTATGATATTATTGCGCATGCTCCAGGAGCAACAGGACGTCTGCCTTTAACCGATGATTTGCTGCGGAATGCTCCAAGCGGCGACTTGTTCGGCATGTCCCAGAATGTCGGAATGGGCTGGAAGCCTGGAGAATTGAATGGGAAACAGTTTCTGATCTTAAGTACGCAGGGTGGTATCCGCAATGAAGATGGCAGTCCCGCAGCTCTTGGCTACCATACGGGACACTGGGAAGTCGGGTTGCTGATGAAAGCTGCCGCGGAAGAAATCTCGAGCCACGGAGGAATCCCGTTTGCTGGCTATGTCAGCGACCCTTGCGACGGCAGGTCTCAAGGAACAACAGGCATGTTCGACTCACTGCCGTACCGGAACGATGCCGCGATGGTATTCCGCAGATTGATTCGATCCCTCCCCACGCGAAAAGGCGTGCTCGGCGTTGCAACTTGTGATAAGGGATTGCCCGCCATGATGCTCGCACTTGCAGGTATGCCGCAGCTGCCAGGAGTTATTGTTCCCGGCGGGGTTACGCTTCCGCCTACTGATGGGGAGGATGCAGGTAAAATTCAAACCATTGGTGCAAGGTACGCAAATGGAGAGCTCTCTCTTGAAATGGCATCGGAGCTAGGATGTCGGGCCTGCGCTACACCCGGCGGCGGCTGTCAGTTTCTAGGGACCGCGGCAACCGCCCAGGTGGTAGCAGAGGCAATGGGCATGACGGTGCCGCATGCCGCTCTGGCACCTTCAGGGCAGCCCATCTGGTTCGAGATGGCGCGCCAATCTTCGCGTGCACTGATCAACATGGAGTCCCAAGGCATCAAGATGGCAGACATTGTTACAGATGCGTCCATTCGCAATGCCATGGTCGTTCATGCCGCGTTCGGCGGATCTACCAATCTGCTTCTTCACATCCCGGCTGCTGCCCATGCATCGGGTTTAACTGTGCCAACGGTACAGGACTGGATACAGGTGAACAAGAACGTTCCAAGACTGGTTAGTGCTCTGCCGAATGGACCGATCTTCCATCCGACCATACGGGTTTTTCAGGCCGGAGGTGTTCCAGAGGTCATGCTTCACCTTAGACAGCTTGGCCTGCTGGATGAATCTGTACTTACAGTAACAGGTGCGTCACTGGGTGAAGTGCTGGACTGGTGGGAATCGTCAGAACGTCGCCATCTCATACGCAAGCAATTGGAAGAGAAGGACGGGATTGATCCGGACAGTGTGATCATGAGCTTAGAGCACTCGCAGCGTCTTGGAATTTCTTCGACCGTGACCTTTCCAACCGGGAATATCGCGCCAGAAGGCTCTGTCATCAAATCCACATCGATTGATCCTGATGTGCTGGATGAACATGGCGTGTATCGGCATCGTGGCCGGGCCAAGGTATTTACAACTGAACGTGAGGCAATCCGTGCCATTAAGACTGGCGGGGTTATGGCAGGCGACGTTGTTGTACTGCTTGGCCGCGGGCCTTCAGGAACCGGGATGGAGGAAACGTATCAGCTTACCTCTGCACTCAAGCATTTGTCTTTTGGGAAATATGTATCGCTCATCACCGATGCTCGCTTCTCGGGAGTTTCAACCGGAGCATGTATTGGCCATGTTGGGCCCGAAGCGCTGGCAGGAGGGCCCATTGGCAAACTCCGGAACGGCGACTTGATTGACATCGTTGTGGATCGGGGCAAGCTGGAGGGCAGCGTAAACTTCATTGGAGAAGGAGATACGGAGTTTTCGCCCGAAGAAGGAGCTTTCATTCTGGCTCAAAGGACCTTTCATCCAGATATGCGTCCTGATGAAAATTTGCCGGATGATACCAGGCTTTGGGCTGCGCTGCAAGCTGTCAGCGGCGGAACATGGAGAGGGAATATATATGATGTAGACCGGATCATAACTGCCCTGGAAGCCGGCAAAAAAGCGCTGGCATGGTGATGCATTCTTATCATTTGTTGTATCTGCCATTATTTTAATACCGGAGGTTGCTTCTATAATGAATATGATTACCAACCCCATTCTTCCCGGTTTCCATCCCGATCCGTCCATATGCAGGGCGGGGGAAGATTATTATATCGCTACTTCCACCTTCGAATGGTTCCCGGGTGTACGAATTCACCATTCCCGGGACCTGATTCATTGGCGGCCGATAACTTCTCCGCTGACCCGCAGCACTCAGTTGAACATGGAAGGAAATATCAATTCCGGAGGGGTATGGGCGCCATGCCTTAGTTACGACAATGGTGTATTTTACCTGATCTACACAGATGTCAAAAGCCGTATAGGGGCTTTCAAAGATACTCACAATTACCTTGTGACCGCAACAGATATTGAAGGACCATGGTCCGAACCGGTTTTTCTGAACAGCAGCGGCTTCGATCCTTCCTTGTTTCACGATGAAGATGGTCGCAAGTGGCTGGTTAACATGATCTGGGATCATCGGAAGGGCAAAAATCGATTTGCAGGCATCGTACTGCAGGAATACTCTGTTGAGGACCAAAAGCTGATCGGATCTGCCGTTAACATTTTTAAGGGAACAGAACTGGGGCTGACAGAAGCGCCTCATCTACATAAATACAAAGACTATTATTACTTGATTACGGCTGAAGGCGGTACGGGTTATGAACATGCCGTTACGGTTGCCCGCTCTCGTTCCCTGCAAGGCCCTTATGAGGTGGACCCTGCTAATCCAATTCTCACTTCATACGGCAGACCGGATTTAGATCTGCAGAAGGCTGGTCACGGCAGTCTGGTCGAAACTCACACGGGTGAATGGTATATGGCTCATCTGGTCGGAAGGCCAGTTCATGAGAAATTTTGCATCCTGGGACGTGAGACTGCTCTTCAACCGTGTACCTGGAGCGATGAAGGCTGGCTGAAGCTTTCAAACGGTGGTCGGTATCCGGAGGTTTCGGTGCCTGCACCGAAAATCTCGTCGGTTCCATTTGAACCGGTACCGGAAATGGACCATTTCGATCAATCAGAGCTCCGGAACGATTGGAATACCCTCCGAATTCCACCCGATCCATCTTGGCTCAGCCTGACGGAACGTCCAGGTTACTTGCGCTTGCGCGGGATGGAGTCCATGAGCTCGACACACAGACAAAGCATGGTCGCCCGGAGGCTTCAGGATTTCAGGTGTGAAGCTGAAACTTGCCTGGAATTTGCCCCGGACCATCCACAGCAAATGGCAGGGCTAATACTGTACTATGATACCAAAGACTATCTCTATTTACGGGTCACCTATCATGAAGAGAAGGGAACGTGCTTGGGAATTCTTCAGTCGAGATACGGATTATACGATGAACTGTTGGAGGATATTCCATTGAAATCAGTGAGTCGGATTCGGTTGAAGGTGGTGTATGAGTACGACCGTGCCTGCTTTTACTATGCATGCGATGATGACCCATCCTGGTATCCTGCAGGTGGATGGTTGGATGTCACACATCTGTCCGATGAATCTCCGGAATACATCCGGTTTACAGGAACTTATATTGGTCTCTGTGTGCAGGATCTTGGCGGTACCCGCAAGCATGCTGATTTTGATTACTTTTTATATAAGAAAACAAACAACGAAACGACATAAATGGACGATTCAATGCTGAATTAAGACCTTTGTAGTAAACAGTTGGAGAACCAATCTTGAGGTTGTATATTACTTTAACAGATGACTCCTGTATACTTCAGGGGTCATTTTTTGTAGCTTTGACATCTGCCAAGATGCTGACCTGATGATTTACTAAATCTTTAACTTATGCCGCAAGAAATATCCTATAATTTGTCAGGTTTTAGCTGAATGAATAATATAGTAAGATTTACAAATAAAATCTATTTTTTGTTTTTGATGTGAAAGGGGTTGGTACGTAAATTTCTATTTGCTGCTGGACAAGTTGATTTTCTTGTATCCGCTTTCAATTTACAATAATTTGAGGAAGGTGAAGATATTGAAATTTAAGATGAATTTAAAAAAATCGGTTCATGTCCTGTTGGCCTGTTTAACAGCCCTGCCTCTCATGTTAACGCCGACACACGTATCAGCAGCAAGTGATGCCAACATTAATTTGTCCTCCGAAAAACAGCTTATCAAGGGGTTTGGAGGTATTAACCACCCAGCCTGGATTGGCGACTTGACGGCAGCTCAGCGTGAAACCGCCTTTGGCAACGGAGCGAACCAGCTGGGTTTTTCCATACTAAGAATCTATGTCGATGAAAAT
This sequence comes from Paenibacillus xylanilyticus, assembly GCF_009664365.1. NCBI lineage: Bacteria > Bacillati > Bacillota > Bacilli > Caryophanales > Paenibacillaceae > Paenibacillus > Paenibacillus xylanilyticus. The sequence goes on along the minus strand of NZ_CP044310.1, from coordinate 3,560,329 downwards.
CCAAACAACTGGTACAGGGAGGTGGCTACTGCCAAAAGAGCCATAGAGCAAGGTGCCATCGTATTCGCTTCTCCCTGGAATCCACCAAGCGACATGGTCGAAACCTTCAATCGGAACGGGGATACGAACGCCAAACGATTGAGATACGACAAATATGCTGCGTACGCGCAGCATCTGAACGACTTTGTCAGTTATATGAAAAATAACGGTGTGGATCTGTATGCCATTTCGGTACAAAATGAGCCGGATTATGCCCATGAATGGACCTGGTGGACTCCGCAGGAGATCCTTCGTTTCATGAAAGAGAATGCAGGATCCATTCAGAATACCAAAGTCATGGCACCTGAATCGTTCCAGTATTTGAAAAACATGTCTGACCCGATTCTGAATGATCCTCAGGCACTCGCCAATATGGACATTCTGGGAGCTCATACGTACGGGACACAGTTCAAAGATTTCGCATACCCGCTCTTTAAGCAAAAGGGAGCCGGCAAAGAACTGTGGATGACCGAAGTGTATTACCCGAACAGCGATAACAACTCGTCGGACCGTTGGCCTGAGGCATTGGACGTATCTTACCATATGCATAATGCCATGGTTGAAGGGGATTTCCAGGCTTATGTTTGGTGGTACATTCGGAGACAATATGGCCCAATGAATGAGGATGGAAGCATTAGCAAACGAGGATATAATATGGCCCACTTCTCCAAATTCGTGCGGCCAGGCTATTACCGAGTCGATGCAACCAAAAATCCGGATACCAATACTTTCGTTTCAGCCTATAAAGGCGATAATAAGGCGGTCATTGTGGCGATTAATCGTGGCACCTCGGCTGTAAGCCAAAAATTTGTCCTGCAGAATGGTAACGCTTCCACTGTATCCTCTTGGGTTACGGATAGCAGCCGAAACCTGGCAAGTGGAGCACCGATTACGGTGTCAGGTGGAGCCTTCACAGCACAATTGCCAGCCCAAAGCGTAACAACGTTTGTAGCCAACATTACCGGTGGTAGTGTCACTCCAGGCAGCGGAACCACGTACGAGGCGGAAACGGGCACTACACTTACCGATGCCGTTATCGAGACTCTCTACCCGGGATACACTGGGACCGGATACGTGAACTTTAATGCGTATACAGGTTCGGCCATTCAATGGAATGCCATCAATAACACGATAACAGGTACCAAAAACGTGAAATTTCGTTACGCCCAGGAAAGCGGAACGCGTAATCTCGACATTTTCGTTAACGGAACCAAAGTCATCAGCAACGAACCTTTCCCGGCGACAGGCAGCTGGTCGACCTGGAGTGAAAAAACCATTCAGGTCCCCATGAACGCTGGAACGAATACGATTAAAGTGGTCACAACCGGTACAGAAGGGCCAAATATTGATAACATCAATGTCACTGCAGTCCAATAAGTGTACCGTTATAACAATGTAGAGAATAATTAGCCAAGCCCCCGTCCTGCTTTTGAACCGCTAATCGGTTCCTGGGATGGGGGTTACTCATGATGTTGAAGCTGCGTGCTTACTACCTTACAAGGAGAGTGTAGACTTTGGAAATGAGGAATGAAGAGGGAGAAGTGTTAGCCATTGTAAATATCGATTCATTTCAAGAGGAGAATACCATTGATCGCATTGTTCGCCAATTAAAACCTGGGATGGGAAAAGGGATATATCTAGCCGCTGATAAAAAAATCAGTCAGCAAACAAATTACGGAGCAGTGAACTGGTCGGGAGGTGTTACAGAGTTAATGGCAAGACTATCACCATGGGAGCCCGTAATTCCTGCCGATGCTAATGTGATGGATATTCAGGTTTATTATGGATTTGACAATCTGACAGAGGAAGAAATCGATGAAATGGCTAGGGAGAGTTCAGAAACCGGCAAAGACGTTGTGAGAGATCTGAAACCAAATGATACGTTCGTTGGTGTCAGTTTATTATATTGTAAAGATGAAACGCTATTTCAATTCCGGATTTTCGGAACAACGAAAAGTCGTATTCAGGTACCTGATATAGAGAAACAAACGATTGAGAAGTTAACAATTCGTTCCAACGAAGCCGTTTACATCGGAGACAATGAATCACAGAGATTGATTTGGGCGGAGGTAGGACCGACTAGGGGCAAGGCATTACAGTATGAAGTCGTGGCTGAAGATAGCAGCCGTGATTGGCTAATTTCTATTACGGAGTCTTTGAGCTAAGGAAGAAAGGAGATCATTAGCCCGATTCTAAGACCTCTTATGAAGCAAGCCAGTATTGTTTGTTTTAATAGAAGGTTTTACTAAGATTTAAAGTGACTTTTGCATCATTATAAGGCAGCAATCCACCAATAGGGGGCTAGCCTATGAATCCAACTCGGACAGAGATTATTGAGATATTGTTTAAAAGTAAAAGAACGATTTTTTTAATTTTATTGTTCAATATCTCAGCTTCAGTAGTCTCCATCGCTCAACCGCTCCTTTTTAAAGATTTATTTGACAGTATCCTACTAGGAAAGCAAATCGGGAAGGCTGCACTCTATATTGTGCTGCTTATGCTCATTCCCATTGTATTTGCCGCTTTGAACGGCGTTACCTCATATTATAACAATGAGTTGGGGAATCATTTATCCAAGAACCTTCGCCTCCGCCTGTTTTCTCAATTACTGCAGACCCGACCAAGAAATGTGGATAGGATCGGAAGGGGAGAAGTTATTAACCGGATTACCTCACAAGTGGGGGTATTATGTGAAATTTATGTGGTAGACACCATCATGTCGATCGTATCAAATGGCATATTGTTAATCGCTACTTTGTGGATTATGCTCTCTATGAGTGTTGAACTAACGTTAGTTGCAATGATTTCATTTCCTGTGTTTATGTATGGCTTCAAGCGTTTCAGAAACAAGACGGAGAGGCTGGATAAGCATTATTATGACATTTTGGAAAAGGGAATACGTTATTTGAATGATCTTTTTCACAATCTAAAAGCGGTACATATGTCTAACGGGCATCAGGCGGAGAAAAAGAGGTGGAGCAACTGGAATGACGAAGCCTGGAAGGTTTCAAAGCAGTCCAGGGTTTTCCATCATATGATCATAAACCTTGTTGCTGACACGGTTATTTCTTTGGTTACAGGTATCATTTATGGCTATAGTCTGTACCTGATTCTGAACGGTCAAATTTCACCAGGTACGTTGCTGGCATTTATTGTTATACTTCCAAGGTTATATGGCATATTCAAGACGCTTTTTACGTTAAATATCGATATGAGCCGTATGAAAGTGATCGTGGATAACTTAAATGAAATAATTGAATTAGAAAAGACCAAATCAGGAGCTGAAGTTCCGGATTATACCCGAATCCCGCGCCTTCAGTTGAGAAATGTATCGTATCGTTATGCCACCGAGGACTCCTTCGGTATTTCCAACTTCAATTTGAATATTGAACCAGGAGATTTCGTCGGTATTGTTGGATTAAGTGGCTCAGGGAAATCTACTATCTTTGAACTTATCCACAGGTACATAGAGCCAGATGAAGGGGAGATCTTACTGGACGGAGTCTCAATTAAAGAACTGGATATACATGAATTAAGAAAATATGTTGGCTACTCTCCGCAAAAGGGATGGCTGTGGAACAAGTCTATTATAGAAAACATTATTTATCCGCTGGAAAAAGAAGAAATGGATGAAGAATCTTGGTTCAGGTTTAATAGTGCTGTTGAAATGGCTCATGTTCAATCATTTGTTCAAGCCATGCCTGAGCAATATGACAAGAAGGTGGAGAGCCACGGAGACAATCTTTCTGGTGGAGAAATCCAACGAATTTTATTAGCCAGGGCATTCATGAATGAATCTCGAATCCTGATGCTGGATGAGTACACCTCTGCTCTGGATGCTATGACGGAGAGTGACTTGAATGATACCTTGTTGAACCTGAAGGGGAAGCAAACGATATTGGTCATAGCACACCGACTCTCCACCGTAAAGAATGCTGATTACATCCTGGTGATTGAAAAGGGACGAATTGTAGAGCAAGGCAGCCCGATTGATTTGCAGCTTCAAAAGGGGGTTTATTACAAGATGGTGGAGAAACAGAAATTATAATTTATGCTCATTAACGATTAAATTGTAGATGACTCTATACTTAAAAAGCAGGTGAATTTCATGGCATGGGAAAAAGTATTCACGGTACATGTTGCAATAGGGGATACTACGGATCTCTCCAACAATAATGATGGCGACTCCGTAGTCATGATTTCTTTTGGTGGCCATGTCACAGGAAAATATTTCGAAGGTGACATTCTTCCTGGAGGGGTAGATACTCAAATTATTGGCCCGAATGGCGGTCGGCATAGCTTATCTGCAAGATACATGCTTCAAGGTAAGGATTATACAGGGGAAGCTTGTAAAATGTATATCGAGAATAATGGAATGTTCGATGAGAAACTGGAGAATGTATTGTTTCGAACCTCTCCTAAAATCATCACGAACAGCGAAGCGCTGTCCTATTTGAACAATGATAAACTAATGGGCGAAGGCATACCTTCGAATACTGGAATAGATATTCATATCTATAGAAACGTATAGCTTAGATGAGCGCCAAACTGAATTTTCGTAATATCGTGAAAGGGACGAACCAGCTTAGAACACTGCTTCGTCCCTTTTTAAAGCCTTCTTTATTTTTTCTTTTCCTTAATAGAATTCTGAAGATTTCGAGGCATCTCTAGGCATTATACTACTCATCCCGCACCGAAGGGGCGTACGCCAACACTTCCATCTCAATCAAGTAAGGGCCTAATCCGCTGAATACGGTAATACGGGCAGGATAGGGCTCTTTCATCATTCGCTTGTATACTTCGTTGTATTCGGCCTGATCTTCTACTCGCGCCAGATGAGTGGTTGCCTTAACGATATGATCGAGTGTGAGGCCCGCTTCCTGGAGGATAACTTCTATATTGCGAATGCACTGTTCCGTCTGCTCCTTAATGCCGCCAATTGGATCAAGCGTCTGCGGATCAACGCCTACCTGACCTGCGACGTAGACAAAATCTCCTGCGCGGACAGCGTGTGAGAAGGGGAGCGGGAATTGAGGTGCTGCGCTTGTGTGTATGATGGTAGACATCGTAGCGATCAATCCTTTCCTAGTGGGAGTTTAGGCTTGGCGTTGCGAGATGCCATTCCGTAGCTTGCTGATAATGATGAGCGATGGACAACAAACGGTCTTCTCTCATGTGTGGGCCAGAGAGCTGCATGCCGATAGGCAGGTGCTTCCCGGAGGTTGAATCAAATCCGATAGGAACGGTGATGGACGGTAGACCGGTATTGGTAAAGGGTCCGTTAAAGATCGGGCTGCCTGTCTTGTAGCCATAGGGAGCCACATACGGAGTTGATGGCGTTAATAGAACATCGACCTCATCGAAAAGCATCATCATCTCGCTGCGGAATAACGTTCGGATGCGTTGTGCCTGCAAATAATCAACGGCACTCGTCTGGTAGCCGAGCTCAAGCTGCTCCCGCATCGTAGGTCCGTAACGATCAGCTGCTTCTGCGTAGCGTTCCTGATGAAAGGCGGCAGCTTCTGCCCGCATCACCGTACGGTGAGCAGCAAAAGTCTCTTCCATATAAGGAGGCAGATCAACCTTCTTCGTGTGCATGCCCATCTTCTCAAGTACAGCTATTGCCGACTCAACGGCTAGCATGATCGCCGGTTCATCTGTGTGAAAAAAGCTGCTTGGCAAACCGATAACCATTCCTGAAATAGGATGCATAAGAGTGCTTGTTAAATCTGGCTTGCTGTGGGGCAGCGAGAAGGGGTCCATCTCATCTTGTCCGGCTAAGGCTTCAAGAACAATTGCATTATCTTGTGCCGATCGAGTGAAGGCGCCCACATGGTCAAGGCTCCAACTTGCTGTTATGACACCGTTACGGCTAACCCTGCCATAGGTGGGTTTCATACAGGTTAACCCGTTGTAAGATGCGGGTCTAAGCAGAGAGCCGAAGGTCTGAGTTCCGAGTGTGAAGGAAGCCATACCAGCCGCTACTGCAGCAGCGGAGCCGGAGCTGGAACCGCCCGGGGTATGTTCCACATTCCATGGATTGCGAGTTGGCGGCTCTCCCCCCTGAAAGGCATATTCTGTCGTTGTGGTCTTGCCGAGTAAGATAGCGCCAGCCGTCTGTAATTTATCAATCACCGTTGCATTGGTCTCAGGTATGAAGTCTGGATAAGTGCTTGATCCAGCCGAGGTGCGTATGCCAGCAGTATGGATAATGTCCTTGGCTCCGTATGGGATGCCATGCAGTGGACCGAGATAATCGCCATTCATCAGCTTGTGTTCCGATTCTTTTGCGGCCTGCAAGGCTTGCTCAGCAGTAATAGTAACAAAGGCTTGCACAGCAGGCTCCATCTCTTCAATCCGTTTCAAATAGGACTGTGTGAGCTCGACAGGAGATATCATCTTGTTCTTAATCAGTTCAGCCGCTTCGGTGATCGACAGCTCGTTAAGTGGTTTCGTTATCATCGCAGAGGCACTCTCCTGTAAGGGGGATTGGGTCCTGTTTCTTCAGGCAGCTTGAAGCTGCGAATCAATTCCAAGTCTGCTGTGAATAGGGCAAGCTCCTCGCTCGTAATAACTCCATTCGCATATTTGGCGTTTTCAGTACATTGGTGGGTGAGATAGTCGTCCTGATTCAGAATAATCAACCTTTCTCTCTCTATTTGGTGAAGCTTGCATCGATAATATCCTCGTAAGCGAGGCCTTCCTTCAGATTGCCAATGAAGCGCTGCATACCGATCGCGGCCTCAAAGGCTGATTCATTGATATGCCCGTCAGCGGGGTATACCTTACTGTCAATCATGCGTTGTACGGCTTGCTCCACGACTTTCTTGTCCAGATTCGGGAATTCCTTCACCGCGACTGCCTTGGCACCCTCAGGATTCGAGTGAATGTAGTCCAATGCTTGCTCTATAGAGGTGACGAAGCGCTGGGTGAGATCCGGATTTTTCTCCATGAAGCTTGTGGTTGTGTTCATTGTTGCAAAAGCAAAGTCAGGATAATCCTTCGTAAAATCATGGACAATGTGCAGTCCCTCAGCAATTCCTTGATCAAGCTGAGGCTCATAAACGAATGCAATGTCAGCTTTGCCGGCTAATACGGCACCAAGTTCGGAGCCATTCTGAACCTCCGTGATCGTGACATCCTTGTCGATATCAATGTTATTGTCTTCGAACAGCTTTCGCATTAAGCTGTTGGAACTTGTGGGTGCCAAGCCGACAACGATGGTTTTGCCTTTAAAGTCCTCTGGCGAGCTCACGGATACACCTTCACGCGCAACCGCCCATACAGGAGCGCTGCCCGATAGAAGGACCAGTGAGCGAGCATCTCCACCTTTTGCATTAGCGAATGCGACATGCTCAGGACCATGAAAGGAGAAGGCAGATTCGCCTGAAATGACCGAAGACAAGGCAGTTGGCCCACTTCCGGCAGCGCGGATCGAGGATAGCTCAATACGATTCTGCTCTAGGAATCCTTGATTGTTTGCTACATACAGTGGAAGGTAGAGCAGGTTGTGATACACCTCGGAAACCATGATCGTATCCACTTTGGTATCTTCTTGCCCTCCGCTCGCCATAGTGTCTGTTCCATTTACAGACTTCGCATTGCTTCCACATGCACTGAGTAGTGCAGTCAATAAAAGGGTCATCGTTGATAGAATAGCTATCTTTTTGAAAATACGCATTGGTCATCAGGCTCCTTTTATGGTGTAAGTTGTTTATACGGAGGTGGACTTGCTGCTGTTTTTATTGTCATTCCATGGAAGGAGGCGTGACTCGATATAACTGACACAGGTGTAGAGCAGCATGGCAACCAGCATAAGCATGAACACACCGACCCACACAGCCGGAAGGTTGAACAGGTTGCCTTCGACAAATACCATATGGCCGAGGCCTTTGTCTGAAGAAATGAATTCTCCGCCAACGACAGACACGAGTGCCAATCCAATATTGATACGGAAGGCGGAGATAATCCATGGCAGAGAGGAGGGAATAATAATTTTGCGGAAAATTTGTGATTTCTTCGCTCCGAAGGATTTCATGAGATTAATCTGGGACTCATCAATTTGGTGAGTCGCTTGGTAAGCGGATAACAGCGCTACAATAAACGTTGCCACAGAGGCAAGAACAATCTTGGAAAAGATGCCTGAACCGAACCAGATGATAATCATGGGAGCTAGAGCAATCTTCGGGATGCCGTTCAGCGCTACAATAAACGGATCAAGCACCCTGGCGACGGTCTTGGAGTACCACATGAGTAGTCCTGCCAAAGAGCCAAATAGACTTCCCGCCACAAATCCGATAATGGTAGCATTAACCGTGGCTAGAACATCTGTAAAAAGTTGACCTGAGCTGAACATGGTGATAGCCGCATCAAGAATGGCACTCGGCGATCCCATCAGGAAACCGTTTATCAGCTTAAGGTGGACTGCTGCTTCCCATATCACCAGGATGATTGAAACAATAATGAACCGCCATATCATCGTCATCGTCCATTCTTTGGTGAAAGGCGATTGTTTGCGTTTGGTTTTATTTTTCGCAACCCCAGTATGGTCCTTCGTTAGGGACATTTCAGGTGATGTACTCTTCATTAGCTGATCCTCCCCATTTGAATATCGAGCTCCGACCAGATTGATTCAAAATACTGCTTGAACTTGGGGTCGGAACGGGCTTTTAGTGCTGAACCGTACTGCGAAGCGAGACCGATGTCATACACTTGCTTCACTGTTGTGGGTCTTTTGCTCATGACAGCGATGCGGTCGGAGATGGCGATCGCTTCCTCGATGTCATGAGTGATAAGAACTCCGGTCTTGCCTTCGGATTTCAGGATAGATAAGATTTCGTCTTCCAGAATGAGTCTGGTCTGATAATCCAGTGCGGAGAAGGGCTCATCCAGTAATATAATATCCGGCTGGGTAACGAGAGTACGTATAAGGGCTACACGCTGGCGCATTCCCCCGGACAATGTGGAGGGATAGGCACCGGCGAATGAAGCCAGGCCGTAACGATCCAGATAATCCATGGCAATACCGTCGCGATCCTTTTTGGGCATGCCTTTCACTTCCAAGCCTAGCGTGACATTGTCCAGAATGCTCCTCCAAGGAAGCAGAAGATCTTTTTGCATCATATAGCCGACATGTCCGGTTGTCTGATCGATCTCTTGACCGCAGACGATAACCTTGCCGTTCGTTGGCTGGAGCAGACCCGCAATAATATTGAAAATGGTGCTCTTGCCGCATCCGCTCGGCCCAACGATACTGAAGAACTCCTGCTTCTTAATTTGCATTGAAACCTCAGCCAGTACCTGAATATCTTCTCCGTTTGCATTGACGAATGATTTGGAGACGCTTTGTATTTGAATAGCCATAATGGGCAGCCCCTTTCCTCCAGCGTTGATGAATGATTCTTTTTTTGTGTTAGTTAATATAACATCATTGGATGTATTCTTATCATAAAGATTGTCGAATCAATTGTCATTAGTCATGTTAAACATAAAAATAGAATTAAATCAGTTAAAATGCACAGAGAGTGAACAGTGAAATGAGAAAAACAAAAATAAACGTGTCATTATAAATGACACGCTATCCATTCAAAATGTATGGGGAGCTTCGTTAGGGGATGGGTTAGCATTCAACACTGATTCAAGTGCAAAGGCGAGGCGAAAGCGCAGACTTTCCATCGGGTCCTTAATGTTCCTGCCGGTCAGTTTCTCACATTTCTCCAGCCTATAGATAACCGTATTGCGATGGACGTACAACTCTTTGGCTGTATCGCCGATTTGGCAATGATTCTCATAGAAGGAGGACAAGGTTTTCATAAGTTCACTGCGTTCGTTTGAATCCCGTCCGGCGAAGGGTTTGAAGGTTTCTTGATGAAACTGGAGAATCTCATCATAAGGAATCATGCGCAGCAACCGGCTTATATCCATGGTTTGATAGGAATGAACGAAGCGGGTCTTTTTCAGCTGATAGCCGGATTGGAGTGCCTTAACTGCCTCTTTATAGGAGAGTCCGATATCCAATACGTTTGTGTAGGGGTTGCCTATTCCGAATGAAACGCTGAGCTGCGAATCCGTATACAGATTACTCGCTAATTTCTCAAGCTGCTGGACAACCGTTTGTTCATCCCAAGACGACTCACCCAAAAAAACGAGAATGCCGAACTGATCGTTCTTCGTAAACATGACGAAGGTGAGATTCAGTCTGGCGAACGCCTGTTTAATCAGCTCATAATAAGCGTCTCGTTCCGAGATGTATCGCTCTTCCTTGATAGGAGCAAGGTTCGGATTAGGCCTGGCCGCTAGAGATTCGTCCATCTTGGCAAGGATGAGAACCGAACTCTCTTGTGCCTTCAGTCCGTATTTTTTGCCGCGATGGAGCGCCTCTTGTTCAGAACGAAAGAAACCCTGAATGAGATCGGAGAAATATTCATTCTTGTACCGGCGTGAACGCTCCTTGACCGCCTGTTTCTTGGTTAATTCGAGACCGATGACATTAACGGCTTGCTCTAACGCCAGACTGGAGAGCTTCGAGGCTGCAGAGCTGTCGTACAGCGCAATCAAATAGCCCTCGTGCCGGTCGGTGAAGATGGGATGCAGCTCGATATGCCTATATTTATCGGTATTAAGCAGGCAGATAGAGGAAGCAATCTGGAAGGAAGGGTACTCATGTATAAATGTCAGTATAGGCTCAGCGAGAGAATAGGGATCTATATGTTGTGCATGATGGGAGATTGCCGTAATCTGCTTCTTCGAATCCAGAAGCAATACAGGTGAAGATAACAGCTGGGACAACGTATCGACAATAGATGGAATGCCTTTTCCTTGCATAACCATCGTGGAAAATTGCTTGTGAATAGACAAGGCGTAGTGGAGCTCATGAGTTTTGTTTTGAAGGATGGAGCTGATCGAATGCTGGAATATTTCACCGAGTGTATTGTCGATTTCGGACAGTTCGATAATCGGGAACCCCAGCTTGTCGGCTGTCTCGAGCAGTTGCGGAGATAATTCAAAAGAGAAGCGCTGTGTCTTGATCGCAAGTGCCGCACATCCAATCGCATGCATATCCGTAATGAATGCAAGATGAGCATCGGGGCGGTCTTTCAGTATATAGCCGTTCGTAAGCAGCATATCTCCTGGTTTCAGGAATTGTACAATGTCTGGTGCATCCATAATGTTAATGGATTGTACCAAGCGATTGAGGCCGTGATGCCCGGCGATAACTTTTGCTTTGGATAGAATGGGGATAGTCAATAAATGCTGGAGATCCATCTTCAATCCACTCGCTTTCGTAATGGTAATGTTATAAAAGCTAACATATGTTTGGGTCATCGTAAAGAAAATTTAGATTATCAAAACTTATACTTGACTCAAAAGCACAATGGTGGGTATTATTTCCATACGTCAGTGAGTAGGAGAATGGATGATGTATATTTTAGAATTAAAACAACGTCATCATCATGGAGAGCGTTAATCTGTTCCTTGAAAAAAGAGGGATGGGTTAACGCTATTCGCGCTTCCCATCCTGCGATATACAACGCGCAGGACTTCGGTCTGGCGCGTTTTTTATTTTTTTATAACAGAAATGGAGGATGTGTGCATGGCAATCATGACGGATTCAAAAGGCAACATATTTTTGGAATTTAATCCTATCAAGTATGAAAAGCTCATTACGATGACGCTGGATGCTCCACTAACCCATGCCCTAATTGTGGTGAAGTGCCAAGGGAAGTTCCTCCTTATGCATAATAAGTGGAGAAACAACTGGGAACTGCCAGGAGGTGTGATTGAACCTGGTGAGACCGCTGAACAATGTGTCATTCGAGAATTGTTAGAGGAAACCAACCAACCTATGGACACGGCTGAATTTAAAGGGTTAATGAAGTTTAAACTTCAGCCAAGTTTCCATGGACCTGAACGGACAGAATATGGGGCTCTGTTTATGGGGGAACTGTGCGAACTTCATGAGTTTGTTGAAAACGATGAAGCTTCTTCAATTGTTCTTTGGGATGGTTCATCGGAGATTGGTGACATCGCAGAAATAGATAGGAAGTTAATTGAGTTTGTTTGATACATGACTAAGCTAAAGGAAATGATTGCTTAAAAAAGCAAGGAGGCAGCCGATCGAGCTGATCGGCTCTTTTCGTTATGGCTTAGGTCGGTTGAATGCGTGAGAGCTGAGAAACAAAACACCGCCACACAATGCAGTATCGTTTAAAAACGAACCAACAGGTTGGAATTAGCAAGGAATTTCAGTGAATGATTTCGGCCGTAGGTAGGAATTTAAGGATTTGTACCCCAAAGCCGAAGTTGTACCTTCACCTTGTGCAAATGATAGGTGTATCATTAACAAAACAGTTTTGTAAACGCTTACGAAAGAAGGGGGTACATATGCAGCGCTTATGGTCCAAATTCTCGCCTTTGTTTCGCAAATTCATGATTTCGTATCTTATTGTTCTCATGATTCCTCAAATTGCCGGATATGCTTCCTATCGAACATCCATTGAAGCAGCGAGGACCAGCTCGATTGAGAACAGCCTCAAATCGCTCAACCTGAGCAAGGAGATTATTGAACGAAATCTGATGCTGGTTGAGGATTTCACGAGACAACTGGCCATTAACCAGGATTTAAACCGTCTAATAGCTGATCCCAAGCCGCATGACGTTAATAATGTCTATGGTTTGAGCCGCATGCAGCGCAGCCTGTCCATGTACAGCAGTACGAATGATTATTTGTCTCGTTTTTTCATCTATATCCCCAACTATAATGTCATTATTACGCCTACGACGGTTTACTACCGACCTGAGCATTATTTTGCTGCCAACCGCCTGGAAGGCATCACGTTTGCAGAGTGGAAAGAGAATGTATTAAAAAAGCCTCATTTAAACGAAATTATTCCCCTACAAAATTATAAGAAGGAGATTCTCAGTGGTGTGTTTGAGGACGCTCCAGCTATCACGTTTCTTCAGTCGCTTCCTTTGAACAGCTTCAACAAGCCGCAGGCTACCATTGGCGTCATGATTGATGAGAATCAGATGGCGAGTTTGACTCAACATATTGTGGAGCAATATGGGGGGTGGACATTGGTGACAGATTCGAATGGGGATATTATTTTTTCGCGTGGTATAGATGAAGCCGAGGCGGAAAACTTGAAAGGTATGCCCGCTAACAAGAACGATGAAGTGATGCCTATGGACGACGGGCGGCTACTTATTTCCATTCACTCCAATCAAAATGGCTGGAATTACATGGCTGGCATCCCCGAAGGTGCGCTTATGGTAAAGGCCGATCAGATCAAGCAGGTTACCTTAACGTTTACGCTAGCAACACTTGGTATTGGATTATTGATTGGGCTAATGCTGGCTTACCGACACAGCGCACCGATTCACCGGCTTCTGTCGGTCTTCCGGGAACAGGATATAGGGCTGCCCGGAAAGACAAGCAACGAATATGATTTTTTGGCAAGCAATATCACCAGCCTCATTACCAATAACCATGTACTTAAGAATGCATTAAACGAACAGATTCCCATGTTACGGGATGGATTTATCAAACGTCTGCTGACAGGTGAGTTTTACACCATCCCCGAGTTGGAGGCGCTCTCTTCCCAGACCGATATACCTCTTCATACGAGCCGAGGGGTTGTAGGAATAGTGAAGGTAGACGGTTATGGAAGTCCGGATAGCGAAGAAATTATTCAAGAACTAAGCGTCGCCAGGCTTATTGTGCATGAAGCCTTGACGGCATGGAATTCAGAGGTATTGATAACCGACTGGGGAACAGATCAGATTGCTTTTATACAACCGCTTACTGTTGAACCCTCGGATATAGCCATGCACACAACGGTTTCCGAACTGAGCAAACGGATGGATGCAGTTTACGGGGAATACCGGGTGTCGACCACTGTTGGAATGGGTGCTTCTTATGAGGTGTGGAATGATGTTGGCCGTTCATTTAACGAGGCCAGACAAGCATTGGAATATGCCATTCATATGGGAACAGAGCATCTGGTGAGATTCGAGGACACCGTCAAGGAAACCGAATTGTATTACTATCCGATGGAGTCCGAACAGCGTCTGCTCAATACGCTGAAGGCGGGTGAAATGGAAGAATCGGATCGGGTTCTGGATCAGTTGTTCCACCGCAATTTTACCGAGCGGGAGCTGTCTTATGACATGACACAGCAGTTCGTTGTGGAATTGAAGGGAACATTTCTGAAGCTGGAACCCAAGATCATGCTGGACGAAGCGCTTGTCGATGAGTTTAAGAACCGGATTGCGGCTATTCAGGCAACGGACAGTGTTACCGTACTCCGGGACAAGTTTCATCAACTGGCAAAAGACGTATGTCTGGACATACAACGCAAAAAATCCAATTTACATGCTGAAATTGTTAACGAAACGATGGCTTACATTCAGGAACGCTATGCCGATGCAACCTTAACGGTATATCGCATTGCAGAACAAATGGGTAAGCCGGAAAAATATATCTCGCAGTTATTCAAGGAGTATACCGGAGAGAACCTTTCCGACTATGTGGAGAAGGTGCGAATTAACAAAGCTGCTGAATTGCTCCGTGAGACTGAGCGAACGATCGATGAGATTGCTCTGACCACCGGATACAACAGCGCGCATTCATTCCGGAGAGCCTTCAAGCGAGTCCGTGGGGTTTTGCCTAGTTCATTTCGCCAGATGGAGAATGAAATGTAATGAAGCTGGGACAATCATGATGATCAATCCAACCAGAAACATCAAAAAAATCACTGCAAAATTAAAGCTATATCAGGCTTCTCGGCCTTGTTGTCCTTGAATCGTACCTCATTGAGTAAAGTGTACCTTTACGTGACTGAGGAAACCCTCTTATGATTACGAACAAGAAAGCGCTATCAAAAAAAGAGGGCCTTAATCAATAGGCTACCTCCTGGGGGGATGACTCTGAGAACAACAATCTCGAATGGCAAAACGGTAGTAAAACAAGGCAGGCGGTCTGCAATGAAACTGGCCTTGTCCAGAAGCTGGAGGAGACATTGGCAGCTCTATCTGTTGATGATTCCTCCCGTCGCGTACTTCATTATTTTCAAGTATGTGCCTATGGTTAATGCAGTGCTCGCTTTCAAGGATTACAACGTGATCAAGGGGATCTGGGGAAGTCCGTGGGTAGGCACCAAATATTTTGAACTGCTTTTCCAAAACCCGGCGTTCGCTACCCTGATCAAAAACACACTGTATATTTCGTTTTACAGTTTGGTCGTGGGTTTTCCAGTCCCCATCCTTCTAGCACTGGCGTTGAACGAAGTCAAGAATGCCAAATTCAAAAAAACGGTACAGATGGTTACTTATGCACCTTACTTTATTTCAACGGTGGTCATGGTATCCATCATCATGCTTTTCCTATCGCCGCGCCTGGGCATTGTGAACACAATTGCAGGGACGCTTGGTTTTGAAGCGGTCAATTTCCTTGGAGAGCCTGGGCTGTTTCGTTCCATCTATGTATTTTCGGATGTCTGGCAGAGCATGGGATATTCCGCAGTCATCTATTTGGCAGCACTTGCAGGTATTGATCCTTCATTGTACGAGGCAGCCAAGGTTGATGGTGCTAACCGGTTTCAGAAAATGGTGAACATCGATCTGCCCGGCCTGCTGCCGGCGGCAGTCATTATCCTGATTCTGAGCGTTGGCAATATCATGGCCGTCGGATTTGAAAAAATTTATTTGCTGCAAAATCCGTTGAACTTATCGGCTTCCGAGATTATCTCCACCTATGTGTACAAAATGGGTTTACTGAATGCCAATTACAGCTTTGCTACTGCAGTGGGCCTCTTTAATTCGCTTATTAACCTGATTCTGTTGTTAACAGTCAATGCTGCTGCCAAGCGTCTGTCCAATACAAGCTTATGGTAATGCGGCAAAAGGAAAGGAGGGAATCAGATGAGCAAGTTGCAGTCCCAAGCCGGCTCAGCGGTTAGTCAGAGGAGCACCATCAGAGAATCTTTTGGGGATCGGGTGTTTATAGCCATCATCTATCTCATTCTGACGGTGGTCTTAATTGCAGTGCTCTATCCACTGATCTATATCGTAAGCTCTTCTCTGAGCAGCCCGGCTGCAGTTACATCCGGAAAAGTCTGGCTGTGGCCTGTGGATATGACACTCGACGGCTATAAGTCTGTATTACGCAACGATCAGGTTATCATGGGTTACGCCAATTCGTTATTTTACACCACAATAGGAACAATCATTAGCGTAGCACTGACCATAATGATTGCTTATCCGCTTTCCAAAAAAACCTTTGTCGGGCGCAGCCCTCTCATGATGTTTATTACATTCACCATGCTATTCTCAGGCGGATTAATTCCAACTTACCTGGTGGTTAAATCCATGGGACTGATTGATACACGCTGGGCTCTGTTGATTCCTAATGCCATCTGGGTGTGGCAGGTGATTATCGCACGTACTTTTTTTCAGAATTCCATCCCGGAAGAGCTGTCCGAGGCAGCCGATATTGACGGATGCAGTGATATCCGTTTCATTTTCAGCGTCATTTTGCCGCTTGCCAAACCCATCATCGCTGTTTTGTCATTGATGTATGCCGTGGGGCAGTGGAATGCGTATTTTGATGCCCTGATTTATTTAAAAACGCAATCGCTCTATCCGCTTCAGTTGATTCTCCGCAGCATTCTGATCCTGAGTAACACCACGGGAAATATGGATGTGGGAGAGATGGTGAAGCAGCAGCAAATGGCCGAGCTGATGAAGTTCTCACTCATTGTAATGGCCAGCTTGCCGGTACTCGTCATTTATCCGTTTGTACAGCGATATTTCGTTCAGGGCATGTTGATTGGCTCCGTCAAGGGCTAATTCACTACAATTATTCATAAGGGAGAGGGTCTATTTGAGAAAAACAGGGTCATTCGTACTTGCTTGTATACTGCTCCTGTCTATAGCACTTGCGGGATGTTCATCCTCTAATGGTGGCAGCGGAGAAGAGGGGAGCGACCCTTCATCCGGGGACAACGTGACCATGAATGTGTTTGCTCATCAAAGTTCAGATACCAACCTTCAAACGAACAAGTTTACGAAAAAGATGGAAGAGAAGTTTAATGTGAAGATCAACTGGACGACCGTTCCTTTTGACGGCGCTGCTGAAAAAAGACAAATATCATTGGCTTCAGGGGACTACCCGGATCTGTATTTGCTCATTCCATGGGTGGACCGTTTTTCTCAAACGGACTTGTTGAAATTTGGCCAGCAAGGTGTCATTGTGCCGCTGAATGATCTAATTGAGCAATACGCACCGAATATCAAAAAGGTACTGGACAGCAGTGAGTATTATAAAGCAATGAACACTGCACCCGACGGCAATATTTACGGTCTGACAGGCTTGAATGAATGTTTCCACTGCTCCTATCCGAACAAAATGTGGATGAATACGAAATGGCTAGAGCAGCTTGGTTTATCCGAGCCTACAACGACGGAAGAATTTAAGGAAGTGCTAAAGGCATTCAAAACCAAGGACCCGAATGGCAATGGCAAAGCGGATGAAGTGCCTCTTAGCGGTTCCATTGAAAACTTCGGCGTGCACATCATTCCCTATTTGATGAACGGGTTTATCTACGACGATGACAGAACCTATCTCATTGCTAAGGATGGCCGGGTTGATACGGTTGCGAACAAACCGGAGTGGAAGGAAGGACTGGCCTATATCAAGTCGCTGTATGATGAAGGTTTGATTGACCCTGGTGCGTTCACGCAAAATGTGGGGGCCTTTAAAAAAATCGGAGATAATGCGGATGCGCAGCTTCTTGGCGCAGGTGCAGCCATGCACCCATCTCTTTTTGTAAATACAGCTGAGGGTGCTCCTTATGGTAAGGATTATAATCCGATTGCTCCTTTGAAAGGGCCGCATGCCAATTATGCGACCTATAACTATCCAATTGACCCTGGAGCATCGTTTGTCCTCACAAACAAGGCAAGTGAAGAGACACAGATTGCAGCCATAAAAATGCTGGATTATCTCTATACACAAGAGGGAGCCATGAGTGCATATTTGGGTGAGGAGGGCACCAGCTGGCGCAAGCCGGAGGAAGGCGACGTGGCCCTTAATGATCAGGTAGAGCCGCTCTACAAAGCCATTCCCCTCCCCACAGGAGCGGAACCTCGTAATGACAGCTGGGGTGCGCTTAGTCAGTATAATCACCACAGGGCATACCGTGATGCCGAAGTACAGGGCAAGGACATCTATGCAGGTGACGGATATGAGCGCCGACTTTATGAGGCAACACTCTTGATGGAAGGCAAAGAACCCAAGGAAGTTTTTCCGCATTGGGCACTATGGGTGGACCCGGCCAATGCGGACGAAACAAGCATGATGCAGACGAACCTCAAGGATTATATTGACCAGAATGCCCTGCAATTCATCACTGGAGCTAAGAGTCTGGAAAAGGATTGGGACGATTATGTGAAAGGGCTGGAAGGCCTTAACATCCAGCGTTATCTGGAAATTATGCAGGCAGCGTATGATTCTTCATCCATTTCCAAGTAGGGAGAATGGGGAGGTTTATACCCATCCTGGGCGATAAATCAACCATTCCTATCAAACACGGACCGGTTCGCATTCTTGCGAATCAGGTCCGTAATCTTTTATGGCAGGCAGCCACCATTGATTTTTATTGAAGAAACTCTCCCAATACATGATCTTTTCGATTCCCATATCATGAAAGAGTATGGATCTGCATGAATACGTTATTTTTATTCTTTGTTACGATGTTATTATGAGATTAATCTCTTATCATTCATTGAAATTCATAGTGGAGGTTCAGAATGAAAGAATCTAATCGGAACAATCATCGCATGTGGTACAGCAAACCGGCAGAGATATGGAACGAGGCCTTGCCAATCGGGAACGGTCGGCTTGGCGCAATGATATTTGGAGGTGTAGTGGAGGAGCGTTTGAAGTTAAATGAAGACTCGATGTGGTATGGGGGTCCCCGGGATCGGAATAACGAAGATGCACTGCCCCATCTGCCCCATATCCGCAAATTAATCATGGAAGGGAAACTTCGGGAGGCTGAAGAGATGGCCAGCATGACGATGGCCGGGCTTCCTGAAGCCCAAAGACATTATGTGCCACTTGGTGAGCTGCAGTTATCATTCGGCAATCATGATGGTCCTGTTGAAGACTATGTACGTGAGCTGGATTTGGACCTGGGCATCTCCACGGTTAGCTATCGCGTTAATGGTATCCATTATACTCGTGAGCTGTTTGCCAGTCATCCGGACCAAGCCATCATCATCCGAATCTCAGCAGACAAGAAGAATGCCTTGTCCATGAAAGCCCGATTCAATCGACAGAATTGGAGATATCTGGAGAAAACCAAGAAGTGGGAGCAGAGCGGACTCATTATGCGGGGTGAATGCGGTGGTAAAGACGGCAGTTCCTTCGCAGCTGTGTTGAAAGCGATACCAGACGGAGGTGCCTGTCAGCTCCTTGGCGAGTATTTGCTGGTGAAGGACGCGAGCACGGTCACACTGCTGCTTACTGCAGAAACGACTTTCCGCCAGGAAGATCCGGAATTATACACTACACTTCGTATGGAAGAGCTCAGCCGGATTCCTTATGAAACACTGCTTGTACGGCATACATCGGATTATCATGAACTGTTCAGCCGGGTTTCGTTGAACCTGTCCAAACGTTCTGATCGTCATGATGGTCCGACAGATGAGAGATTACAACAGTTCCAAAGGGGAGAAGAAGACCCCGAATTGATCGAAACCTATTTTCAGTTTGGTCGTTATCTGATGATATCCTCAAGCCGGCCAGGCTCCTTGCCTGCTAATCTTCAAGGCATATGGAATGACAGTTTCACTCCCCCATGGGACAGCAAATTTACGATCAACATTAATGCCCAAATGAACTACTGGCTCGCTGAAAACTGCAATCTAGCCGAGTGCCATGAGCCATTGTTCGATCTGATTGAGCGAATGCGGGAGCCTGGCCGAGTTACGGCACAAAAGATGTATGACTGCCGCGGGTTTACCGCGCATCATAATACGGATATTTGGGCAGACACGGCCCCTCAGGATACCTACCTGCCAGCTTCCTTCTGGCCGCTGGGTGCTGCCTGGTTATGCCTGCACTTATGGGAGCATTATCGCTACAGTCAGAATCTCATTTTTCTGGAGGAAGCATACGAAACGATGAAGGAATCGGCCCAATTTCTCATTGATTATCTGATTGAGGATGCAGATGGGCGTCTAATTACCTGTCCATCCGTCTCTCCAGAGAACAGTTACAGACTACCAAATGGTGAGGTTGGGGTGCTATGCGCTGGCGCTTCGATGGATTTTCAGATTATTGAAGCTCTGTTCACTGCATGCATTCAAAGTGCCGAGTTGATCGGAAGGGACCATACATTCAGGGAAGAACTTGCTGCTGCTCTGAAGCGAATTCCCAAGACTCAAATCGGCAAATACGGACAAATCCAGGAATGGATGGAGGATTACGAAGAAGTGGAACCGGGACACCGGCACATCTCCCATCTATTTGGTTTGTACCCTGGAGAAAGCTTCACTCCAGAACACACGCCGGAACTTGCAAAAGCAGCACGTACAACGCTCGAACGTAGATTGGAGAATGGTGGGGGGCATACCGGATGGAGCCGGGCCTGGATCATTCACTTCTGGGCAAGACTTCAGGATGGGCAGAAGGCTTATGAAAATGTAAGAGCTCTCCTGGAGCACTCCACGTTGCCCAATCTTTTTGACAATCATCCTCCGTTTCAGATTGACGGCAACTTCGGAGGATCCTCTGGAATTGCTGAGATGTTATTGCAGAGCCACACCGATGTGATCCGGCTTCTGCCTGCCTTACCAGACAACTGGTGTGAAGGGAGTGTGGAGGGGCTCAGGGCCCGAGGCGGATATACCATTGGATTTTCGTGGGCGAAAGCGGAAATTACTGAAGTCAACGTAAAAAGTACAATTGCTGGACTTTGTCAGTTGGAAGGCCCTGGCCTTAAGCCGATTTCTTTCAATGCAGAAGCTGGCGGAACGTATACGTTTACACCGACATCGTCTGAAATATTGTCACAAACCCAATGATCGGATTAATAAATCGATCTGCTTCAGAAGAAGCAGAATATTCAGCTCATTGTGCTACGGATGAACGGCAAGCGTGAAAGAGTGAATTTAGAAAGAGCCAGAATGTGTTTTCGTGAGATTTAATCTATTGTGACAGCAGCACACAAAAGAGGCAGTCCACAGCGATGGTATTCGCGGGGCTGCCTCTTTTTGCTTACAGTTTGTAGTCAATACCTTCGCCAGCGCCTGTGCGAGCATTAATGTATACGTGAGTAACGCCTTCAATCCCGGTGACGGGAAATGCATAGACGAGTTTGTCGTTGTGGAGCTTCAGCTTTGGCTTACCCGAGACGTTTACGTATGGGCCAAGCTTCGCAGAGGCTTGCTCTGCTGTCAGCTTCGGGTTAAGGGGAAAGTTTTTATTATAATGGGAAAAATAATTTGACGCATCAAAGCTCATCAACGCACCGGTACGGCGATCAAATCGCCATACGACTTTCATCTGCGGAATGGAGATTTGCTCCCGGACTGGAATATAGACGAGATAAATGGAAGTTTCTTTTATCTCTTTTGCTGCTAATGTCAGACGTTCGTCAGACCAGCGAGTCATCCAGGCGTCCGCAACTTCGATAAACTGCTTTAAGTCCATATTTTGCTCTACAGCTGCATCTTTGGAGATCGAGCCCTTGCGTCTCACTTGGAGCACGTGTCCGCTTTTACTTAGTGTTACGGTATAGGAGCTGGTTGATTGTCCTTCGGTGTCCGATAACCTGAAATCCATGACTTCTCCGAACTCGGGGCTGCTCCCGCCAGAGGCCATGTGGACGATTTGCTTACCTGCCCCTTTATTCCAAGCTTCGCCCATGAAAATCTTTGCTTTGGCCGCAAGCTCCGTAGCCGTATACGTAGTTTCACCGGCAAAAACGGTTCCTGGCTTCAGAGGTATGTAAGGATTCTGGTTGTACCGGAATTCATTATAGGCTTTATTGCCGGACGTGAAGACCATGTCGAGCTCAGACAAGGCCTCTTCCATTTCGGTCGAAATCTGTTGTATATCTGAAGAAGAGGAATCCAAAGCTTTCTTTCTCATCTGCTCAAGATACGATAGAGCGGTCCTCGCGAACGTTCTCAAGCGCTGAATTTGTTCTAATTGATCCGGGGTGAGCGACATTCCCTTCTCGCTGGCGGGATAGGCCAAATAGCGGCGGCCTTCTGTGATGAACCACTCATACGAGGACGAAGATTGAAAGTTCATGGTAACGGATCCGATCCTTACATATTCCGAGATAATATTGGCATGTTCAATCGCAGATTGAAGTGCTGCTTGCCGATCTGTAATCGTAGATGCCGCAAGAGATTCCGCAAGCGCATAATCAAAATCGCGCAGGTAGATTGATTGCATATGGGACCAGTATTGTGTATTGCGCTGTTGCTGCTGCTCCCATTGTCGATTATTCTGATGCTCTGTATAACTGAAATATGCCCCTGCTAATGTCGTCACGCAAAGCAGACCAATGATGGATTTGGTGCGAACGTTCATGTCTATTAAAACTCCTGTCTATGTCTTCATAATGCTTATCCACTGTAACAAAGATGTGAACACTGTTTAATGAGTAAATATTACCAATACAAATTGCCTCGCCCGTTGACTAAATCTCTACGCCAATATTGACGAAAAATACATTAGAGGTGTTCAGAATATGTTGAGACTGGTATGTTAACTTCGTTTTAAGCGCAACTGAACCTGAGGATAAAATCAATAGGAATATAGGGGATAGTAGATAAGATGGAGAGAAGGATAAGAAATTCCGTAAAGGCCTTAATCATTGAAGACAGAAAAATGTTGGCAATTAAGATAGACGATGATGGCGATGCTTTTTATATATTGCCTGGTGGAAGCCAAAGTGCGGGGGAGACATTAACTGAAGCCGTAAAGCGTGAAGTCGCAGAAGAAATCGGAGTAGAGATCATTCCTAATTCATTGGAATTTGTCATTGAAGGCGTATATGGCGAGGCGTTTCACCGTGTGGATTTTGTGTTTTTATGCGAATATAAAGGATCAACGGACCATTTACTCATCCAAGGTGACGGACATCACGTCCGTTATGAATGGCTTGATATCGATAACCTGATCGGACAACCATTGTATCCTTCCAAATTGCGAAAGCAAATTCAGCAGTTATTGAATGGAGAAAAAACCGAGATGTATTTGGGAAATGAGGAACCAGGTAATCCTAGGTTGTAAAGTGCGATTATCGTATCTAACTTGGTTCATTTATAAGAAAAGTATTCAATGGCGCCATTCGGCGAGCGATATCGTAAAAGGCAAGCTTTTGGCTTGAAATAAAAAAAAGAAGGAGCCGCATGAAATCATGCTCGCTCCTTCTTTTATTACGCTATGGGTTCGGTACGATGAAGGAAACCGTCGTTCCTTCACCGGGTTTACTATGAATCGTTAAGCCTTGTCCATACATTTTTTTGAGCCGTCGATCGGTATTCGTTAATCCCACACCGGAGGTTCCCGCTTTTTTATTACGATCTAATAGGGAGGACAGCTTGGTCTCATCCATACCCACTCCGTTATCATGTATGATGAATTGGATGTAATCCGCTTCTTTTGTAGCAGATAGAGTTAGCTTTCCTCCACGGGTACGGTTCAATATTCCGTGCCGGATGGCATTTTCTACGATAGGTTGGATCGTAAGTGGAGGAAGTTTAGCCTCCAATGGATCAGGCAGATTCCACTCTATTTCCAATCGCTCTCCAAATCGCTCCTTTTCGATGTATAAGTAAGCTCGCAGTAAATCAAGCTCATGGGACAGAGGCACCTGGCGCTCTAAGTTCCTTGAATTAAAGCTTCCCTTTAAGTAATCACCGAAGGCTTCGAGCAGCGTAATCATGCGATCTGGATCTAATAGACTAAGCGAAGCAATGGAATTGATTGTATTAAACAAAAAGTGAGGCTGAATCTGAGCTTGGAGCCACGCAGCTTCCATACGTAATTGCTCGTCTACAGACTGTTTAAAATGGATTAAAGCGCGAATTCTGGATTGAAGCTCTAACATATCAACCGGTTTTGTTAAATAATCATTAGCACCCGCAAGAAACCCGGTATGAATATCTTCTGGTCTGATTCTAGCCGTCAATAGCAGTATAGGCAGCTCGAAAATGGTAAACTTCTTTCGTATCATTTCAGTCAGGGTATATCCCGACATTTCCGGCATCATCACATCGGTTACGACCAGATCCCACTGTTGTTTATGGTTAATTTGTCTAAGGGCCTCTTCAGCACTATTTACAGCGGTAACCTCATAGTTGTCCAGCTCCAGCAATGATTTTATAACCTTCAGATTGACGGCATCGTCATCCACTACAAGAATAGACCCCTTGATATGATCCACCTTGTATCCATTCTCTGAAGAAACAGCTGCTTCCATCGCTGCCTCCATCACATCGGATACCATATGATTGAGATGAGACTCCATTTCTTCACGGTTCTGTACACCTTTAACAGCCGGTATGGCTTCTGCCAGAGGTAAGGAAAATGTGAAGACGGATCCTTGTCCAATTTTAGACGTCAGCTCCAGTGTTCCGCCATGAAGTTCTACTAAATTTTTGCTTATGCTGAGTCCCAGACCCAAGCCGCTGCCTGGAGAAGTTATGCTGGAATCCGCTTGTTCATACGGGGAAAATATGCGCTGCTGCAGCTCTTCGTCAATTCCAATACCCGTATCTATAATATGAACGTAAACAGCATCATTCAGCGTCTCCGCACGAAGGGAAACACGGCCTTCCTTGGTGTATTTCAATGCATTGTGCACTAAGTTGAACATAATTTGGGTAAGCCGGTTTTCGTCAGCTGCTACGTTAGGTAATGTATCAGGAATCTCGTTTTGCAGCTGCACGTTCTTATCAACCGTCATATAGTTCAGCATATGGACAACTCCCTTGGCCACTGCTGGTAAAGAGACACTTGTTGGTTCTAGCGTAACCCGGCTATCCTTCAGTAGGGTAATATCAATCAAGTCATCGAGCAGATGTGACATGCGTTGTCCAACTTTGGTAATCAGCATCAAATCTTCTTGATCCGTTGTATCCAGCTTACTGTTCTTCCGAATAATGATGGATTGGGCCATATTAATGATCGCATGAAGTGGATTCCGAAGCTCATGTGACGTATTCGCGAGAAACTCATCTTTTTGTTTGTCCACTTTCTTGAGCGCTTCCGCTTGTTTCTCTGCACGTATTGCTGTTTTGGTGAAGCGTACAAACCAAAAGGATGCAAACACAACAAAGGCTACAATCAGGTCAATTGGGTAATACGGCAGGTCTTTATTAAACCATGATTTGAACAATCCACTGAATGCTATATTAAATGATACGGCAATGCCCGCAAGTAATATTGAAGTGGCAGCTTCTTGACCACTCCTCACAGCCTGCCTTGAAATAATCGGTACGAGTAAGATGGCTGTGACCATGAAAATACCTAGAATCTTAGAGGTATAATCCAGCCAACTGATCGGAAAGAAAAGTGTAATGGATACATAGGTGTAAAAGAAAATAGAGAAAATAGAAATCAGTTTCTTAAAACGATGTACGCCAAGCAGGTGCTTTGTACATAACACTAGACAATAACAAAGGGCGGAGTATCCAATAATCCTCATACGTACTGTCCATTCGAAGTTGATTGGTAACCATTGAAGCAGCATTTTATCATCGTCTATTAATGTAACCAGCAAGGCAAACAAAATAATTCCGGCAAAATAAAGAAGCTCTTTCTGTCGGTGCCCTACGAAAAGAAGAATAACGATATATAACATATGAAGCAGCAAAATAATTCCGACGAGCAGCTGCATATCTTCGCTAAAATGTATTTCATTCAAGATAGCAGATGGAGTACCAAATTTAATGGATTGAATAATGCCACCTTTATTATGGTAGTGAAAATTACTGACATGAATGACGATATCCATGGTGGACTGCTCCACGGTAAAGTTACCTGTATAGGGTACAACCTTAGAGATCGTTCCAACCGGGTTGTCATCAGGATGGCCTGATTCGTATAGAAGGCTTCCATTAACATATAAGCGATACGCAGTCTTAATTTCAGGAATATGAATGCCATAAGACGCATTAGATGTAGGCAAAAGTACACGAAGTCGATACGTTCCGAAATTGGATTCAGGACTCGTATCATTAAAAGTACCGGGAACCTCTGTCAAATGAGCAGAATGTGATGTATCACGAAAGGATGTGCTTGGCTGAATGAAGGTACCCGGAGTAAAGTTCCATTCCCCGTTCAGTGTGATCGTCTGTTGATCCGTAAATTTCAAGTTGGACAAATCAAGTTCTCCCTGGGCTGCATGTGGCTGATTCGGAGGGGAGAACTCCGTATACCAGAAAAATCTTACTCCAATTAAAGCTGTTAAGTATATGAGGATGAGCCAGGCCATCCTGTGTCTGGATATGAATTTCTTAATAGGTGCGAAAGTTGGCAACATGAACAATCCTTTGTCATACGTTATAGTGGGCTAGTAAATAGGCCTCTCTTTTTGCTATACATTTAAAATGCGGATTAAGAGGGCAGTTGTTTCTCTTGCCATTCCTTAAACCATAGTTGAATATCGTTCCCTGGGAGAATATCGTATTCTTCTTTTAGTCGTGTCGTGAGTTCTTGATAACATTCCATCGTTTTCTGTGGCTCGTTCAATTTGTCATACAGCTTCATTAAGGCAAACGCAGACTTTTCCTCTAATGAATAGAGGCGGTGAATTTGCAAATATGTAGTCAACGCATCGCCAAATCTCTGCTGATCCTCATACCAACTGCCGACACTTAGAGCTGTGTTTAGCCATAATTGTTTAAGTCTATGTCTTTCTGCCTCTGCCCACCAATAATCGTATTCCTGCAAATACTCACCCGTATAGCTGTTTATCTTCTCCAGATGAAGCTCCAGGTTCTCCTCTGAAATATCGATGGTTTGCATCGAGTCTTCCCATAGTGATACGTCCAAAATGATATCGTCCAGCTCCAATAAATATCCTTCATTTGCACTCTTAATCTGAAATCTCTTGCCATATGCAGTAAGCGTTTTGCGAATATGGTAAATGGTTGTATATAACTGTGAGTAGGCCTTGTTCACATCTGTATTGCTCCACAATAAATCAACGATAAACGATTTACGAACAAGCTGTCCCCTATGCTGTAGCAGATACAGGAAAAGCTCCTGTGCTCTGAAGGTTCTCCATTGCATCAACGTAAATTGTCCAGGCGATTGTGGCTCCTCAATCATGACTTGTTTGAACATGGTCATCCTGAGGGGTTGATGGGGATCAGGGTTATCCAATCTGGCGGTACTCTTGCCCAATATGCGATTCATTGTTTTGGACAACCGATCGAAGCGAACCGGCTTCACAATGTAATCTATGGCGTTTAATTCGAAAGCGTCCACAGCGTATTCCTGATAGGCCGTAACAAATACCACCATCAAGTCAGGGTCAAACTCCAACAAGCGTTCCGCCAGTTCAATACCATTGATCTCAGGTAACTCTATATCAATAAAGGCGATATCCACTTTGGCATGTTCAACGATATCCAAGGCATCGTATGGGTTTGTGAATTTACCGATAATATCAAGGCTGAAATTTTCCATCTTCAGTAGTTGAAGCTCCAAATAAGACAACGCTAAAACTTCATCGTCAATAAGAATAGCTTTCATGTGAAAATATACTCCTTATTAGCGTTTATTTAGTTATATCGATTTTAACATGGATGTTAAAAAATGGAATAAAAACTCGAATGATGTAGCAAAGTTAGTCGTATATCTTGAGTTTAGGAACGGTGGGGCTGATTGAAATGTTGGTCCTTTTTAGTAGAACACCAATTAATTGTTATAGATCCTTTCCATCAGGATGGCTCGCTCAGAGAAGACCTGATATTGCGGAGCTGCATCCTCTATACGAGAGACTTAAGGAACGGAACAAAGCGCTTGGCGTATCCAGTGATTAAGTGAAAACTTAGTATTTTCTGAAGTGTGAAGTCATAGAAAATAATGAACAAAGTAAATTATATTTTATGTTGTCAAAATGATCTGGGTCGCGGTAAATTAAGAGCAGTAATTAAATGGAAAATTAAAAACGGTTTACATGGAGGAGCCTGCACACTGCGGGCTCTTTTTGTCTTTTTTCCCTTATCAGCGATGTTAACATTCATTATAGAGGAGGTTTGTATTTGAAGGTCGGACAGAAGAACATCTTCTGTCTGGAGAGTGGCCTGATGGAACAGTGTATCGCAAGATTATACGTTTATTATAGGAATCGAAACGGGAGGACTTTTTATGATCGATGTGCGCAATCTTACTTTTACTTATCCGGGGCTAAGGGAGCCTACGATTCGAAGCATGGATTTCTATATTCCAAAAGGTGAAATTTTTGGCTTTCTGGGTCCTTCAGGAGCTGGCAAAAGTACAACGCAAAAAATATTGATTGGTGTACTTAAGGGATATCAAGGCACTGTACAAGTGGCGCACGTAGAACTCAAGGATACCGGGCCTGACTATTATGAGCGGATTGGAGTGGCATTTGAATTTCCGAACTTCTACTCGAAGTTTACCGTTTTGGAAAATTTAAATCTCTTTCGATCGCTGTATACAGGGAAAACGGTAGATCAAAAAAGGTTGCTGGAACAAGTCGGTTTGGAGAAAGCGGCAAATCTGAGGGTATCCCAGTTATCCAAAGGCATGAGGATGCGTTTGAATTTTTGTCGGGCCCTGCTGAATGACCCGGATATTCTTTTTCTGGACGAACCAACCTCAGGTTTGGACCCGGTAAATGCCAAACTGATGAAAGATCTGATCCTGGAAAAAAAGAATGAAGGCAAAACGGTTCTTATTACAACACATAACATGCAAGCCGCAGAGGATATTTGTGACCGGGTAGCTTTTATCGTCGATGGACAAATCAAGCTGATCGATTCCCCGCGGGAGCTAAAGCTTCGTAAGGGACAACAGCGAATTAAAATTGAGTACCGTAAAGATGGGCAATTGGTTCATGCCGTTTTTCCCCAACATGGACTTGGCGAAAATGATTCATTTTTAAGTCTTTTGAAAACCCATACGATTGAAACCATCCATTCTCAGGAGGCTTCGTTGGAGCAGATATTTATCGAAGTTACAGGGAGAGAGCTTACATGAAATTCCTATCCGCTTTTGCCTTTGACATCAAATTTCAGTGGCGTCATGGGTTTTATATCGTATATGCCCTGGTTTGTGCATGTTATTGGATATTGCTGAACTTTATTTCGAACGATTATTTAGAAAAGGCCATCATTCTGTTAACGTTTAGTGATCCTAGTGCACTCGGGTTGATCTTGGCTGGAGGTATATTGCTTCTGGAGCGAGACCAGGGAGTTCATCATCCTCTTTTTGTTACGCCGCTCCGTACTCGTGATTATCTGTTAGCAAAAGTGGCTTCATTATCGGTTCTGTCTCTAACTGCTGCTTGGGTAATTCATATAACATCCAGTGGAATTCCACAATCTCCTCTTTTATTCTCAGTTGGAGTACTGTTAACTTCGAGTCTTATGACACTATTATCCATCGGGGTAGTCGTTCGTTACCAGACGATTAACGGGTTTATCCTGATGTCTCAGGTTTTTGCGCTTCCTTTACTACTTCCCTTGCTTGGTTTTTTTGAGCTATGGAATTCTAGACTGTTGTATCTTCTTCCAACAGAAGGCACATTAGTTCTTTTAGGTTCCGCTTTCTCTGTCTTATCGGCGAGAGAGGCTATATACGCTCTGTTTATTCTGCTCATCTGGAACTACGTAATGTATAATTGGGCCGATCATTCTTTCAAGAAATATGTTCTTGGAAGAATAGGAGAGGGGAGGACTGGAAATTGAATCGATTCCGAGTCCTTTTATTGAATGATATTCGTCATGCAGGCCATGATCCGGTCTTGATGGCTGGCTTTTTGGGACCGATACTGTTGATCTTGCTTACTCGATATGGATTTCCAATGACAGCTCAGTGGCTGGAGGCAAGTTACTCTTTCGACCTGACCGTATACAGACACTTTGCTGCAATTCTTCTTATGGTAACGATCCCCATGCTGTTAGGTATGATGACAGGTTTATTAATGCTGGACGAACGAGATGAGAATGTCATCTCCTATTATGCTGTAACTCCACTCATGAAAAGAGGCTATATTTCCTACAGGTTAACTTTACCTACAATCTTAAGTACTCTACTAACAACGATGTTTATCTTATCTGTAGGATTAACGGGGTTTTATTGGGAGATCGGGTTTGTGTTAGTGTTGTTGGCTTTGGAAGCACCATGGTTTGCACTTTTGGTTGCAGCTTTTTCAGCCAATAAAGTAGAGGGGTTAGCGTTATATAAGATTGGTTCGCTATTGTTCATTGTTGGCCCCATTATCGTTTTTTTCGTACCAGATGCGTGGTTGTGGGTAGGGGTGTGGATTCCAACCTATTGGCCAGCATTGGTTTTTTTAACAGGGACATCGGGTCATTTTTTCGCTTCGTATATTTATTTTAGCATTGGATTCTTATATCATGTTGCCATGCTAATCATCGTGATTCGTTTGTTTATTAAAAGAATGGATTAAGAATTCTCTAAGAGACGTGGTATCATCTATATAGTTTGCCATGATGACGGCCGGGAACATTGGACGAATTACAAAATTAAGGCTGCTGATGATAATATACATTTATTCGGAATTATATAAGAGCGTTTAAAAGCGGCTCATTATTCTTCTTTCATAACGAATGAAAGAAGAATAATGAGCCATAAGAGAAACATCATATTTTTCAGAAAAAGGGGCGGGTGAATCTTTTATGCAAATTCTAGTATTGGGTGCAACTGGACGAGTAGGCACTCAGATCGTTGCCAGGGCACTTAAGGAAAAGCATCATGTAACTGTATTGGTTCGTCAACCCGAAAAGTGTCAGGTAAATGATGAAAATTTAACAATCATTCAAGGTAATGTCTTGAATCAGGAAGATATTAAGCGTGCTATCTATGTAGCTGATGTTGTGTTCAGTGCACTGAACACAGACGGGACCAATACACTATCCAAAAGTATGCCATTAATCATTGAAGCAATGTATGAAGAAGGGATAAAGCGAATTATTACTGTAGGGACAGCGGGTATTCTGCAAAGCAGGCTTTTTCCGAGTATTCTACGATATCAATCCAGTGAATCGAGGCGTAAATCCACCCGCGCTGCCGAGGAGCATCACCGTGTGTACTCTCTGCTTCAAGAATCAACATTGGATTGGACGATCGTGTGTCCTACGTATTTACCGGACGGAGAACATTTAGGCGTATACCGAGTAGAGCGTGACGTTTTGCCTGAAGGCGGGGCTGAGATATCCGTGAGTGATACAGCTGAATTTACCTACAAGCAAATTAAAGATGACTCTTATATCAGATATCGTGTAGGTATTTCATATTAGGTACTGTTGAGAGACAAAAAATAGTGCGATATAAAAATGAAAGCAGCTAATCACAGATGATCGGCTGCTTTTGTTACGAATAATAAGTTAAAAATTGTTTTGAAACTCATTAGTTTTGTCGTTAGTAATTTCAAAATTATTTAACCGATAACCGATGTAAGAACCACTACCGTTAACCATATAAAAAAAGTTGCTCCGCAAATAATGATTTCATAAAAATGAATCTGAAATAATTTGTATGTGCCCCGATTTTTCTGAGACAGTCCGAAAAAGTGACATTGTTGACTAATATATAATAAACCACATGCTACGGTTAAACCCGATAAGATAAAAGCAGATGTGGGTAAACTCATGACATATCTGGGATTACCACCTGTCTCGAGGCTTAGGTTGAAATTAAAATGTTTAGCAAGCAGAAGTGTCAGGACTATACCATTAAACAAGAAAAGTCCTATACTAAACGGATGTGTTCTGTAATCTATTAGACGCAAAAATATTAGCATAATATTACTTTTAGGTCGAAACTCGTCCTCACTCGCATCCTCGGTACCATCATGCATGATATAAAAAAATGAATATACAATCATTCCAACGAATAGGATGGGTTGCAGCATATTAAGAGCCAAACCCCAATCAAAAATAGCCAAAAGGGCAAGGAAGGTAAGAACAAATAGAAGTAATTTGCCTCCAACTGTCTCTCGTTGCTCCCACATCCGGTTAACAAACAACTGACTATTGGTCTCTTCTTCGCTTTCTGTATCTTTTATCTTGTTTAGGTCTGGAGTATGATGCTTTCTCCTTATATATAAGGTCCCATATGCAAGGATCATTAAACAAGCGCCAAGAAGCAAAAGAAGAAATGTCTCCTTCGGGTAAACATCATATGAATCATATGTTTTCACAACCCAAATTCCGTCAAAAATAATGATGAAAATACCAACCATAAGTACATACGGAGAAGCTTTGTATACGATTAATCTCACTCCTTTTCAGCGCTACAATGAAGGTTAGAGTGTTTAACTTTTACCCTATTTAAGAAATGATGACCCAAGGATTCAGTTGATTAATCAGTGTAAGAGAAATCTGGTTCTCTAGATTTACAGAATCAAACAGATAATGATAGAAATGCATGGTCTACATTAGTATTATTACTCATGCGAATTTTCAATCTTATTATGAGACAAAATCATCAACCATAGCCAATCCTATCGAGCCTTATCGCGAGACAAGTACATATCTTCTCGAAGTCGCTGTTGCAGCTGCTTTTTCCTTACTTAAAGGTGGAGATTAGAAATGACTAATCAACTTTCGATCCAAAAAGTATCCATGAAAACGGAGGAACCAGTTCAGCCCTTTGTTTCGCTAGGCACATTCCCCGTATGTAGTCATATACTGACTGCATAATATTTGTAAAGGGATGGTGCAAATTGTATTACTACCACACACCAGCACATCAATATGGTGGATACACGAATGGACATAATCCGTATTATTATCCAAATTATACAGAAAGAAACAATCATTCACTAGACCAAGGATCTCATATGGGTATGGTAAATACAGGCCAGCAAGTGATGCTTCTAAAGGATTACGGAAAGAGACCTCTGGTGGTAGATATCGAAAAAGTAACTAAGCTTAATAATAATTTTCGTACAGCTTTATGGACGGGGGAACACTTCCAAGTAACTCTTATGAACATAAATGTAGGTGAAGATATCGGATTAGAAGTTCATCCGAATACAGATCAGTTTATTCGGATTGAAGAAGGTCAAGGACTGGTTCAGATGGGGGATCGTAGAGAGAATCTCGATTTTGTCGTGAATGCCTTCGAAGACTATGCAATCATGATACCTGCTGGCAAGTGGCATAACATAACGAACACAGGAAACAAATCACTTAAAGTCTATGTGATTTACGCTCCACCGCAACATCCATTTGGCACCGTCCATCCAACAAAAGCTGATGCCATGGCTTCAGAATAACACACTATTTAATCGTTATTTAACTTATTAGAGACCGCTCTATTGAATAGAGCGGTTATTTCATTACCCACATTTGTGCAATCAAGTTTAAGAAGATAATCCATCAACTACCGACTTTCGTTAATTGTATGAAAGGGGGTGCGGCATTACATTGAACGTATAACACAAAGGAGGATCTCGATATGAGTACAACAGATTCATCAGCCGTTTCTAATCAGGTGCGGGTATGGGAGGTACAGGTTGAAATTCCCACTTACGAAACAGGAAAACCTGACAAAAACCCCATGTTTCTGGAGAAACGCGTGTACCAGGGGAGTTCCGGACGAGTCTACCCGCATCCAGTCATCGATAAAATCCTGGATGAGAAAAAATCCAAATCCTATTGCATGGCCATTCTTGAAAACGAATACGTCCGCGTCGAAATTATGCCTGAAATTGGTGGGCGGATCTACCGCGCATTAGATAAAACAAACAATTATGATTTCGTGTATTACAATCGTGTTATCAAACCGGCTCTCGTTGGGCTTGCTGGTCCATGGATTTCAGGAGGTATCGAATTTAACTGGCCGCAGCATCATCGACCGAATACGTTTGGACCTGTACAGCACACGGCAACGGAGAATGAAGACGGCAGCGCAACCGTATGGGTTAGTGAGATTGATCGCATGTACGGCACAAAAGTAACGACGGGTTTCACATTGCATCCAGGTAAGGCCTATATCGAAATTAAGGCGCAAATGTATAACCGGACCTCCGAGCCGCAAACCTTTTTGTGGTGGGCCAACCCGGCCGTAGCTGTTAATGATCATACACAGACCGTATTTCCACCTGATGTTACAGCAGTCTTTGATCACGGAAAAAGGGATGTATCCAAATTCCCGATTGCTACAGGGACTTATTACAAAATGGATTATTCCGAAGGCGTCGATATCTCCAGGTATAAAAATATCCCGGTCCCGACTTCTTATATGGCATATAAATCCGACTACGACTTTGTAGGCGGTTACGACCATGGCGTACAAGCAGGATTGCTGCATGTAGCCAACCACCATATCTCCCCAGGCAAGAAGCAGTGGACGTGGGGCAACGGGGAGTTCGGCCAAGCCTGGGACCGAAGTCTGACGGATGAAGACGGACCTTACATCGAATTAATGACAGGCGTATTCACTGATAACCAACCCGATTTTACCTGGCTTCAGCCGTATGAAGAAAAGTCGTTTACCCAATATTTCATGCCGTACAAAAACATTGGCGTTGTCAAAAACGCTTCTATCGATGCAGCGGTGAATTTAGAGGTAGATGAAAAACTCCGCGTTGCGACAGTAATGGCCTATGCGACATCTATATTTGAAGGTGCGACAATTGAACTGAAGGGACGTAAGCGTACGTATGTCAATGATACGGTTACACTTTCGCCCGAGTCGACTTACAAAACGATCATTACGTTGGACGATGAAGATCAGCAGCATGACCTTATTGTCAAAGTGCGAGATGCCAAGCAAAAGCAGCTCATCAGCTATAAGCCGGCGAAACCATCCATCGAACAGATTCCGGATGCCGCCAAACCGCTTCCTCGTCCAGAAGAACTCAAGAGTACAGAACAGTTGTATCTTGCCGGACTTCATTTGGAGCAGTACAGGCACGCTACGTTTGAACCGGAAAGCTATTACGAAGAAGGATTAAGAAGAGATGGTTCTGATATTCGTCTCAACATTGCTTATGGAACACTTCTGCTTCGAAGAGGTTATTTGGAGAAAGCGGAGTCGCATTTCCGAAAGGCCATTGAGTCATTGACCTGGCGAAATCCCAATCCGTACGACAGTGAAGCTTATTATCAACTTGGCTTGACGCTCCAGCTCCAGGAACGAAATGAAGAGGCTTTCCAAGCCTTTTATAAAGCAGTGTGGTCTGCAGCATATCAGGATAGCGGTTATTACGCATTAAGCCAGATTGCTTCCCTGCGGGGTGCGTTTATCGAAGCACTGGATCTGGTAGAACGTGCATTGATTCGCAATACAAGAAACTACAAATCAAGGCTCGTAAAAACGGCGCTCTTTCGCAGGTTGGGTCGTTATGAGGAAGCTATTGTGTTTGCAGACGAAACGCTGACGATGGACATTGCGGATTTTGGTGCACGATATGAGAAATTCATGAATCTTGAAGCCATCGGGAAAACCGAAGAGGCTCATCTGGTGAAATCGGAACTACGCCGGTTGTTGAGAGATGACGCGCATAATTACTTGAACCTGGCTTGGGATTATGCAGGAAGTGGTTTCTATGAGGAAGCATCAGGTTTATTAGAAGAAATATGCTCCAAACAGAGCGGAATGACGTATCCAATGGCTCATTATACACTTGCTTATGTCTACGACAAGATGGGACTCACGGATAAAGCAGAACATGAACGTCACCTTGGAGGGGCGGCTGCCCCGGATTACTGTTTCCCGAACAGCCTGTTTGATCTAAGTGTATTGCTTCATACAGTCCATAAAAATCCATCGGATAGTAAGGCCCATTATTATTTAGGTAACCTGTATTATGATAAAAAACGAGCGGAAGAGGCCATACAGCACTGGGAGATTTCCACGGGCCTTGAACACCAATTCGCCACGGCTCACCGCAATCTTGCGCTGGCCTATTATAACAAACGTCATGACGCAGAAGCTTCATTGCAATCGCTTCATCAGGCATTTGCATGTGACAAGGATGATGCCCGAGTTTTCTACGAGCTCGATCAGCTGCTTAAGAAAATGGGCGTTTCAGCACAAGAACGATTAACGAAGCTTCAGGAACACATTCACTTGGTCGAACAACGCGACGATCTTTATCTCGAACATATTACACTGCTGAACACGCTAGGCAAACATCATGAAGCACTGTCTTTATTATTAAGTCGCCGCTTTCATCCTTGGGAAGGCGGGGAGGGAAAAGCAACAGGACAATATACACTAGCTCTCGTTGAGCTTGCCAAGCAGGAGAATGCAGGTCAATCCTATCAAGAAGCCATTTACCTGCTTCAACGGGCGCTTCAATATCCGGAGAATCTGGGTGAGGGCAAACTTGAAGGCGCGCAAGAGAACAGTATTCACTATGAGCTGGGCATGGCTTATCAGGGACTCGGACAGCTAGAAGAGGCTGTGTATCATTGGAAACTCGCATCAGAAGGGTTGGAGGAACCAGCGAGTGCGATGTATTACAATGATCAGCCACCAGAGATGATATTCTATCAAGGCCTAGCGTGGGATCAATTGAACAATTCGAAAGAAGCAAAGCGCCGATTTAACAAGCTGATTGACTACGCAGAACGACATCTGTTTGATGATGTGAAAATCGACTACTTTGCTGTCTCCTTACCTGATTTTCTGGTATTTGAGGATGATTTGAATAAGCGGAATCAAACCCACTGCTTGTTTATGCTTGGCCTTGGATTACTGGGTCTTGGGAACAAAGAAGAGGCCAAAAAACGATTTAATGAAGCGTTACAGCTGGAGCCTAGCCACCAGGGAGCGCGAATTCACTTGGAATTATGTTAAGCATATAGGGATAAAACTTATGGTCAGCAGAGTTAACCTTAATGAAATCCGGGACAATCCGTTCCGGATTTTACTTGTTTCCAAGAAACTTGGAGTGATTGGGTTGTGAATTCATTTACTTACTGTGTGTAAATCTGGTTCATATCTGGTATAATAAAAAATAATAATCAGGAAATACAATGAAAATATAGGTAAAATATAAAAAAGATGAAGAGGATAGGTGGAACGGCCCATGGCGAAAATTGATCGTCATACTTTTCAGACCAGAACCAGACATATGTCTGCCGACCTGAAGCAAAAAATTAACTCCGGCTCCTACAGCCCGGGAGAATTTTTGCCTTCTGAGTTGGCACTAACAGAACAGTACAATTTAAGTAAAAACTCCGTAAGATACGTACTGGATGAGCTTGTACAGGAGGGATTGATCGTTAAAATCCCCAGGGTCGGCACGCAGGTGGCAAAGCCTGCTTCAAGGGAAACCATTCGTTTTGGTGTATATCCCTCACTTTATAAAGAAGCAGGGATGGAGGAGCTTATTAAGCGGTTCCACGAGAAACACCCACATATTCATGTGGAGACCATTGAGCTTCCTTATATGAATTCAGACAGTATCGCTAATCTTGTCAAACTAGGGATTGTCGATGCGTTAACCATCAACTTGCAGGATATGTACCAATTCCAAGAAAAAAAGTACCTTGATTTGTTGGTCGACCAGGATCGAGACGAGACAATTTACCCTTTTCTTACAACATATTTTGAGAAGGAATCGGGTGTTTTGGCAGCACAGCCTTTCATCTATTCACCTGTTATTTTGTGTTACAACAAGGAGCATCTGAGAGAGAAGAGACTGGGTGAACCGAATAGCAGCTGGAGCTGGGATGAACTGGCGGCGCTGCTCAGAGAACTTAAGGCGCCACATCGCTACAGTATCGCTTTTCAGTTATTTTCCATGAATCGGTGGCCAATTTTTTGGATGCAAAATGAGGACGATCTATCTTCGACGGATTCCAGTCCAGCTCAGAACGAAACTGGTTTTCCTACAGAAGGTTTGAGATGGCTGAGGGATCTTGTGACGGAGGAAGGCATATTTCCGCTTGCCTTGGCACAAGGTGAATTTGAAGCCGAGAAGCTGTTTAAGGAGCAGAAGGTATCCGTTATGCTAACCACATATTACATGCTGAATGAGCTTAAAAATGCGGACTTTTCCTTTGATATCGCACAGTTACCACATTTTAAGAATGATAGGACACTTCTTCTGTCAACGGCCATTGCTCTCAGTGCAGAATCGAGCCAAAAGGACACGGCAGCCTGCTTTGTGAATTATCTCCATTCAGATGAGGCACAGACCTATATTAGGCAGCAGACCTACAGTCTACCTGCAAGCAGATATATAACGGAAACATGTTCAGTTGAGCTTAAAAACAAACCGTCTAGGTTGGAGCTTCACCGTGACTATAGTTCAAAATACATGACGTATCGGGATCTGTCGATTTCCATGCAAACTCAGATTCGTTTCGGAGAAAGCCTGAAGCAGTATATGTCTTATCTAATGGATGAAGAGGGACTCGCTGAAGTGCTGCTTCCGTCTGAAAGTCTCAAGTTATAAAAAAACGAATAGAAGCTTTAAAAAGGCACTGCCATCAGGTAGTGCTTTTTTTATTTTATATGAACTACAAAAGAACCA
Organism: Paenibacillus xylanilyticus; assembly: GCF_009664365.1. Lineage (NCBI taxonomy): Bacteria > Bacillati > Bacillota > Bacilli > Caryophanales > Paenibacillaceae > Paenibacillus > Paenibacillus xylanilyticus. The sequence continues at coordinate 3,521,546 of NZ_CP044310.1, read as the reverse complement.
GTTGACAGAAAACGTGCCGTATGCTAATTTCTTATTGAAAATATGAACCACATAAGATCCAACTATGAAAGTTAACAGGGAGAGGTGACCGTATTCGGATGAAAACCGTGGCTGAATTGGAAGCAAAGCTTTCGGAGGCATCAGATCGGCTAATCAATGACTTACATAAAGTGGACGGGGATCTTCTTATCTTGGGCGCAGGCGGGAAGATGGGCCCAAGTCTTGCGAGATTGGCCGCACAAGCCATCAGAGCGGGAGGAATGAACAAGAAGGTGACTGCTGTATCCCGGTTTCAGGATCAGGAGGTGAAGAACGATCTTGAAAGCGCTGGAGTGAAGACGATTTCCTGCAATCTTTTGGACGATCACGAGTTCATGCAGCTGCCTGCAGCGGACAACATCATATATATGGCTGGCAACAAGTTTGGTACAACGGGCAGAGAGTATTATACGTGGGCAATGAATACGTATTTGCCGGGAAGAGTGGCAGAAAAGTATAAAGATTCGCGTATCGTCGTTTTTTCTTCCGGGAACGTGTATCCCTTTTCCTCGGTCGCTCTCGGCGGAGTAGATGAATCAGTACCCCCAGAACCTCTCGGTGAATATGCACAATCTACTCTGGGGAGAGAGCGAATGTTTGAATACTTCTCACATACGTATGGCACGCCGATGCTGCTGTACCGCTTGAACTATGCCATTGATTTACGTTATGGGGTGCTGCTCGAAATTGCTCAAAAGGTCCATGAAGGCAAGTCAATATCACTTACGATGGGGCATGCCAATGTGATATGGCAGGGAGATGCCAATGAGATTGCCTTAAGGAGCCTGCTTAAGTGCCAAAGTCCTCCCGAAATTTTGAATGTGACCGGACCTGAGACCATGTCCGTACGCTGGGCAGCGCAGCAGTTTGCCAAAAGATTTGGCGTTACTGCATCGTTTGAGGGAAGTGAATCCGAAACGGCTCTACTCAGCAATGCAGCTAAGGCGTTTCGCGAATTCGGTTATCCGAGAGTAGGCTTGCTGGAAATGATTGATTTCATTGCCGAATGGGTTGAATCCGGCGGACCTACGTGGAACAAACCAACCCACTTTTCGGAGAGGAAGGGAAGGTTCTGAATGGACAAAAAACAAGGTTCACTTACACCGGAACTGGCAGCTGCATTCCATGAAGGGTTGGTCATCCCCGCTCATCCGCTTGCCTTAAATGAACGCAGAGAGCTGGATGAAGTCTATCAGCGGGTGCTGACCAAGTACTACATCGCATCAGGAGCTGGCGGAATTGCAGTTGGTGTGCATTCCACCCAATTTGAGATTCGGGATCCCGAAGTTAACCTCTATGAACGGGTGCTCCGCTTGGCTGCAGAGGAAACGGAGCAAGCTCGCCTGCAGCGGCCCTTCATCAAGGTGGCAGGCGTTTGCGGGGATAGTGAACAGGCGGCGGAAGAAGCCCGGATTAGTAAAGCCCTCGGATATGATGCGGTGCTGCTGAGTATGGGTGGACTTCATGATTGGAGTGAGCAGGACCTACTTCGGCATACGGAAAAGATAGCCGAAATGATGCCGGTCATCGGATTTTATCTTCAGCCTTCTGTTGGTGGCCGCTGGCTGAGCTTCGATTTTTGGCAGGCTTTTGCTGAAATTGATAATGTCATCGCCATCAAAATAGCTCCTTTTAACCGATATCAAACGATTGATGTTGTCCGAGCGGTTTGCTGCTCAAGCCGCCGCAATGAAATTGCATTGTACACAGGGAACGATGACAACATTCTGATGGATCTACTTACAACTTTTCGGTTCGAAACGGAAGAAGGCACCATGGAAAAAGAAATCGTTGGCGGTCTGCTGGGTCACTTCGCTGTCTGGACACATCAAGCGGTCCAGCTGCTGGAAGAAGTGAAACGTCTCCGCAAGCCCAAGGGATCACCGTTGTCACGGGACTTGCTCACGCGAAACGTGGAGATTACAGATGCCAATGCCGCTTTTTTTGATCCTGCCCATCAGTTTGCTGGCTGTATACCGGGGATACACGAGGTTCTTCGAAGGCAGGGTCTCATGAGAGGAATTTGGTGCTTGAATCCGCAGGAGACCTTATCCGACGGGCAAAAAGAGGAAATCGATCGGGTATACCGCCAGTATCCTCACCTGAATGATGATGATTTTGTGAAGCAGCGTCTGGATGAGTGGCTTAGGGTTGCTGCGCTTTCCCAGTCATGAATATCGGAATCATCGGCCTTGACAGTTCTCATGCCCTGGCATTCACCCGTATTCTTCACGAAAGTCAGGAGACTCTTTTTGCAGATGTGACTGTGACGGCTGCATATGCGGGCGGATCTCCGGATTTTCCACTCAGCTTCACCCGTGTTAACACTTTTGCCGGCCGGATGACGGAAGAATACGGAGTGAGACTGATGCCCACGATGCAGCAGGTAGCAGAAAACACCGATGCCATCCTTATCTTGAGTGCCGACGGAAGGATACATCTGAATCAGTTCACGGCGATCTGTTCTTACCGGAAACCCGTATTTATCGATAAACCTTTTGCTTTGTCTTCAGCAGACGCAGGTGAAATCATCAGACTCGCAGAAGAGTTTCAAATCCCTTTAATGAGTGCTTCAAGCTTGCGTTATGCCGAAGCCCTGCCTGAATGCACAAGAGGAGACATCTTGGGGGCGGACGTATACGGCCCAATGCACATCGAATTTACGCAGAGACATTATTTTTGGTACGGCATCCATTCGGCAGAACTACTCTTTCAAGTCATGGGCCCTGGATGCAGGGAAGTGACCGCATTCTCTACCGATCATGGCGAGCTCATTACTGGAACCTGGAAGGAGGGGAGGATGGGGATGATCCGGGGAATTCGAAATGGTCCAGAGAACTTTGGAATAACGCTGCATAACAGAAACGCTAACCAGCATATCTCGCTTGAACCGAGCTACAAAGAGCTCCTGAAGTCGGTCATGAATTGGCTTAAAAACGGCGTGTGCACCGTGCATCCTTCCGAAACGCTGGAAGTTATCCGGTTTTTGGAGTGCGCAGAGCAAAGTCGTCTACAAAAATGCACCATCCTCATGGAAATGTGATCAAATCTTATACGTGCTTGACTCCTTGCTCTAGTGAATCAGATCCACCTATCTGAAGGAGGAATGTTTGATGAAGCTGAAAAAGAGGATTTCCATACTACTTGCGATCACACTGTTGACCTCAATCCTTGCCGCATGCAGCAGCGGTACAGACAAAGGCGGTTCGACCGCCCTACCGCCCCAGGAACCCGGACAGTACGGTGATACAGGGGGGCTTACTTTGCCTCTTGTTGATGAGCCGACGACCATCACGTACATGCTGCCAAGCAATGCAAAAGACCTGGGTCCGAGCAAACTGGTTGTTCAGGAGCTTGAAAAACGGACCGGTATTAAAGTGAACTTCCAAACGTACTCCCCACAAACCTACCAGGATAAATTAAAAGTCATTGTGGCATCCGGTAAGCTGCCGGACATTTTTACAGGGCTAAAACCGGCCGAACTCAAGAAAATCGGCAAACAAAACGGCGTCGTTGCCATCAATGAATACGCAGATCAGCTCCCTAACTTCAAAAAGCTATATATGGAAGAAAACGACTGGGTCATCAAATCTTTCGGCGATGAAGCCGGCAATATATATACCTGGCCTATCTATAATCTCAATCGCAAAGTCAATCACGGATTCATGTTCAGGAAGGATATTTTCGATGAGCTTGGTATCAAGGAATGGACGAATACAAACGAGTTTTATGAAGCTCTGAAAAAAGTAAAAGAAGCTTATCCCGATTCTTACCCCTATGCCTCCAAGAGCTTGGCTAATATCTTCAGAGATTGGGCCTTCGGCTGGGGACTCGGCAATACGGATCAGTACCCTGCCTATTATGATGAAAAAGACGGTACATGGAAGTACGCTGCAGTACAGCAGGAGCATAAGGACATGCTCGATTTCATGAAGAAGCTGTACAACGAAAAACTGCTTGATCCCGAATTTTTGACGGATACGCAGGATTCCTGGACGACCAAGATGACCACAGACAAATCGTTTGTCACGTTTGACTGGATTGGACGCCTGGATCTCTTTTACAACCAGATCAAAGAGCAAAATCCAGACTATGACCTCAGGTATGCCAATCCCGTGGGACCGACCGGCAATATTAGAACCCTGCCCGAGGTTTCAGATTTCAGCGTTGCTGTTGCCAAGAACAAAAATACAGAAGCTTCACTTAAACTGCTCGATTATCTGACCAGCCCATCCGGGAGCGAGTTAATGACGATCGGAGTGGAAAAGGTGAACTTCGAATGGGGGGAGGACGGATATCCGGTGTACCCGGAACTAAAGGATCTTCCCCTTGTGGATATAACCGTGCTCGAGGATCGTTATGCCATGTGGCTTGAAGGCGCTTATCTAAGACCGGACCATCGAAGCATCTATTATCGTTTCTCGGAGAAAGAACAGGAGGCGCAGGATAAAATCGTGAAAGAGGAGCGTTTCGAGCCCCTTGATCCGATACTTAATTTTACGGACGACGAAACCTCCAAGATTGCCGAGCTGCAGACATCACTGCAAAAATCAGCTGAAGAATTCAACTCCAAATATATTCTTGACGCCGGCTACGGAGATGCCGAGTGGGAGAATTTCAGAGGTCAGATCAGCAAAGGCGGTGTGGAGGAACTGATGGCAATCTATAATGAAGCTCAAAAAAGATATGACGAATCCAAATAAATGAGCTTAAGACATGATTGAACTGGAGGAGGCGATGCTTGGAACGTTTCCTCCTTAGGGAAAAAGGTATTGGAGGCGATAATCTTATGGCAGACATCGGCACGGAACATTCGGCAGCTTACCATAAAGAACTGCGAAAGAAGAGCTTCAGAGGTCGGCTTAAACAGACGTGGAATCATATTAAGCGCGACAGGCAGCTGCTTCTGCTGTTTCTTCCTTGCATGCTATTTTATGTCATCTTTCGTTACGGGCCCCTATATGGATTGATTATTGCCTTCAAAGACTACAGTGTGTTTACAGGAGTGCTTGGCAGTGAATGGGTGGGACTGGAGCATTTCATCAAGTTCTTTACGAACCAGGATTTTTGGCTGCTTTTCCGGAACACGCTGCTCTTGGGCTTATATACGCTTATTTTCGGCTTTCCCTTTCCCATCATGCTCGCTCTTCTGCTGAACGAAGTCAGAACCAAATGGTTTAAAAAATCTGTTCAAACCTTCAGTTATCTGCCTGCCTTTTTGTCCGTGGTCATTATCAGCAGCATGATTATCGATTTTCTCTCCCCAAACCATGGTATTTTGAATCAAATGCTGGCTGCTCTTGGTTTTGAGAAAAAATACTTTCTCGTAGATCCGGGCTGGTTCCGTCCGATCTATGTCATTTCGGAAATATGGGCGAACGCAGGATACGAATCCATCATTTATCTGGCAGCCATTGCGGGAATCAGTCCTACGCTTTATGAAGCGGCCAAGGTGGACGGTGCCAGTCGTTTCCATACGATCCGCCATATTACGCTTCCTGGGTTGTTTCCCACGATGCTTATCATGTTCATCTTGAAAACAGGCTCCATGATTCGCGTCGGTTATGAGAAAGTGCTGCTGCTCTATAATCCGATGACCTATGACGTTGCAGACGTATTTTCAACGTATGTATACCGCAAAGGACTGCTTGAATCCAATTACAGTTATGCAGCCGCAGTAGGATTATTTGAAGCGCTCGTTGCAATGGTGATGCTGCTGTCCGCCAATGCGATCAGCAAACGGCTGGGAGGTAATGGCTTATGGTAGGTGAGCGCAAAATATCGGTTTTTGGTGTCATGAATTCGCTGATCCTCTGTCTTGTTGCTGTAGCGACACTCTATCCCATCGTGTACATTACGGCCGTTTCTTTAAGTGATACTGCAGCGGTCGTTCAAGGTAGGGTGTTTCTTTTTCCGAAAGGGCTGAACCTTGAGGCTTATGTCGAGGTGCTTAAAAATGACACGATTCCAAGAGCCTACCTGAATTCTATTTTTTATACGGCATTCGGTACGTTTGTGAATTTACTCTTTACGGCTGTAGCTGCATATCCTTTGTCGCAAAAAGGATTTTTCGGACGCAAGTTTTTTATGATGGCCATCGTCCTCACCATGTTTTTGAATCCCGGCATTATTCCCACGTATGTGGTCGTGCAGCAGCTGGGGTTAACGGATTCGGTATGGGCACTCGTACTTCCCAATGCCATCTGGACAATGGAACTGATCATTCTTAAAAGCTTTTACGAAAACATGTCTTCCCAGATCCGCGAAGCGGCCCTGATCGACGGAGCTTCCGAATACCGGATTCTGTTTAACATTGTCATTCCCTTATCCAAGCCTGCGCTTGCTTCCATCGGACTTTTTTATTTCATGGGCCACTGGAACAGCTTTTTCCTACCGCTGATTTACTTGAACGATCCGGATAAATATCCTTTGCAGGTCGTGCTGCGGGATATGTTAATCTACAGCGCAGAAAACGACGCGGGACTTGTGGATCGTTCAGCCCTTGCCCCACAGTCGATTAAAAATGCAACCATCGTACTTTCGATGATTCCCGTTTTGCTCATCTATCCGTTTGCTCAGAAGTATTTCGCCAAAGGGGTGATGCTCGGTTCGGAAAAAGGCTAAATCGACTGAAGGAGGAGCCGTATCTAATGAAAATCGTTGCTGCAAAGGAAGGAAAGGTCACGATACTGCATGCGGATATACCCGAACTGAACAAACGACATGTGCAAGTGAGGACCGAATATTCCGGCATTAGTCCGGGTACGGAGATGAGTGCGATTAAAAGATCAGGCGAATCCCCGGTATACCTTGGCTATAGCGCTGTTGGGATTGTAGAAAAAACGGGAAGTGAAGTGAGAGATATTGTACCGGGAGACCGAGTGGCTTGTTATGGTGTGCCTTATGTAAGACATGCAGAAATCATTTCGGTACCGACCAATCTGGTAACTAAAGTACCTCAACATGTGAAACCAGAAGAGGCTGCATTTACCGGGCTCGGAGCCATCGCCATACATGCGCTTCGTACGGCTGACGTGAGATTCGGCGACAAGGTGCTTGTCGTTGGACTGGGCATTCTCGGTAATCTTGTGGCCCAAATCGCCGCTGCTGGTGCATGTCACACGGCTGCATACGATCTGAGCAAAGCGAGGGTACAGCTGCTTCAGGAGCAGATGGGCATTCAAGCAGGCTTTTCAACTGAAGAGGAAGTGGAGCGTTTTGTGATGAACGAAACGGGAGGTTTAGGATTCGATTCCATCCTCTTATGTGCTGGCGGGCCTGGAGAAGTGCTGATCAACAAGTCACTTGAGTGGCTTCGTGACCGTGGAAAAGTCGTGATCGTTGGTGATTTGTCCATGGAGTTTTCACGAGATTTGATGTTTCGCAAAGAAGCCCAGGTCCTTATCTCTAGAGCAGGCGGACCTGGAAGGTACGATCTGCAGTACGAGCACCACAATCAGGATTATCCCATCGGTTTCGTGCGGTGGACAGAAGGAAGAAATATGGACGAATACGTCAGGCTGCTTGCTGATAAGCGAATTACGGTAAGTCCCGCCATTACGCATATGTTTACCTTGGATGAAGCATCTGAAGCTTATGAAAATTATCAATCCGATTCGGCTCAAGGGGCACTTGCCACGCTGATCAAGTATTTTTAATGCATGAAGAAGGGGAGATGTGTGATGAAAAAGCCTTTTTTCAACCTGATCACCATGTTCATGAGTTGTTTACTTGTTATTGTGATGTTTCCCGTGCAGTCTGCTCCTGCCCAAGCAGAGGAATCCAGGCTTACTCAAAAAAACTTCGGCGCCCCCGAAGAACTGCTTGTTCCCAACAATTACACGGTAGCTGTCTTTAACGGAACGGTAGGCTATGAGGATGGAAAACCAGTCATGTATGCCACGAGTAAAGGCAAGCCTGGCTTCCTGAATGTGATTGACCTCGAAGAGTACAAACTGCTTCGGACGATTTCACTTGGGCCATCGGAAAGCTCCTGGGCGCATACCGTTGCGCCGAACGGTACGCTTTATGTGGCTGCCGAAGGATCGGGTGCACGATTATGGGAGTATTCGCCAGTCACCCATCAGGCTGTTCAAGTGGCTCAATTTGAAGGACAGTCTGTCTCCAATAGTATCACGACGGATGAACAGGGTAGAGTGTATGTGGGGACTTATCCGGGGGGCAAGGTTTGGCAGTATGATCCTGTGACCAAGCAGGTGAGGGATTATGGCCGTGTTATCGGTGCGCTTGATCAGGAGTATGTTCGCTCCATTGCTTACCAGGGGGGATATATTTATGCCGGTACAGCCCATGAACAGATCGTGCGTGTGGATTTGGCTACAGGTGAAAAAACGAATATTGCTGCTTCGCTTACCGTCAAAAATGATACAGTATACGATTTGAGTACGATCGATAACCGTTATTTGTTCGCGCGTTATACGGATGGAAGTGGTGTACCGGGTGAGGGTTATATTTACGATACTACAACAGGAACCTGGCTTGATGTGGAGCTCCAGCAGGTAACCGGTCTTCACGCAGCTGACTCTGTGGATGGAAAGCTGTATTATATGTCCGAGAAAAAACTGAAAACCTTTGACCTGGTGACACATCAGGTAGAGGAAACCGGCATGACCTATGAGAGTGGGTTCAGAGGGGCGGATTGGGTCGAGTTTCAGAACAATCCCGAGCTGCCGGGAAAAACGCTCGTTACGGTACGATATGACGGCGGAGTGGCCATGCTCAATATCGATACCCAAAAGGTCATCGTACAGCCACCAATTATTCCGGGATTGCCGGGAGTCGTCAATCGTCTCCAAAGTGTATCTGATACACAGCTGATAACAACGGGTTCACAAGCCAGATCTTCATTGGTAGATTTAGAGAGCATGACGACAAAACCTTTCAGCATTGGTCAAGCGGACAGTGTATACCCGATTGGAAACAAAGTTTATATGGGAGTCTACCCGGAAGGTGGCTTGTACGTTTATGATCTGAATCAGGAACCGGGAAGCACGAATCCGCAGCGTCTCGCTGTACTCGGGAACGATCAGGAACGTCTTGTGCATATGTCTGAAGGGGACGGTAAGCTGTTTATTTCGACCATTTCAGGATACGGGACACTGGGAGGATCGCTTACAGTCCATGATACCGCTACAGGTGAAACCAAAGTCCATCGAAACGTAGTTCAGAATCAGAGTGTGCTTAGTACCGCTTATGTTGACGGGAAGGTTTTTGGATCTACAACCATCAGAGGAGGACTGGGCTCCACGCCGAGCGAGCAGGAGGCCAAAATTTTTGTGTGGGATGTTCAAAATGAGCAAAAAATAACGGAGTTTACGCTGGATATTCCCGAACTTGTCGATCCGATTTTCATTGGGGACCTGTCTCTCGGGCCGGATGGATTGATCTGGGGAGCATCCTACGAATATATATTTGCAATCGATCCGGACACGTACCAACTTGTAAAATATAAGAAGATATATCCGAAGCTCTATTACACCCAGTGGCATCATCATCCGATGCGCTGGTCGGAAGACGGACTTTTGTATGTCCTGTTTAACAACAAGCTAACGGTGATTGATCCGGAAACACTGGATTTCAGAACATTAACGGATGCTTCGAGATTTGATCTTGGCATGGATGGGGACCTGTATTTTACAGATCTCGCAACCAATACGGTTCTGTATCGGATCCAAATTGATGGAGAGATTGTGGCGGAACCGCCGGGGCTCCCTTTGCCGGTAAACAATGCGGGGTTGGAGCAGCCAGAAGAGAGCGGAAAGCTGCCTGGCTGGACTTCACTGTTTGCAACAAGTAGAGATGTTTATTTTGAGCGGAGCAGCAACAAGCGTTATGCCGGTGATTATAGCCTGAAAACAACGGACCTTGTTCGTACTGCCTCCGTTGCAGTGCAAAGCGATCCAATTCCATTAGTGCCTGGAGAGGAGTATACCGCAAGTACTCAAATCTATATTGAGTCAGGCCAGCCTGGTTTCATGTTCCGATTTTATAACGCAGAAGGGCAGAGCTTGTCTACTTTGGAAACGCATCTGGATGAATCGCGACTTCACCAATGGCAAAAAGTAACTCTCCGCGGTACGGCACCGGAAGGAACAGCTTATGGCAGACTAATTGCGGTAACCAGCCGCTATAATATCTCTACAGCTTACTATGACGATTTTTCCGTAACGGTTAAAGATAATACGGCTCCCTTAACTGAAGCTGTGTTTAATCCGCAGGCAAATGAGCAGGGTTGGCATCATGAAGATGTTTCAATTACGCTAAACTCGGAAGGAGCAAGCTCCATCTTTTTCGAAACTTCGGGGGCTGAGGAAATCAATCTGGGCGAGACCGAAGGCGGTACCACTGAATTTACCGTACGCGAAGAAGGGGTGACGGCCGTAACTTATTGGTCGGCATCGGCTTATGGTGTGCCCGGGGTACCCTCTACTACCGAAGTTAAGATTGACAAAACGGCTCCTATCATCGAGTTTTCAGGAAAATCCGTCTATGAGCTGGATGAGGAAGTCCGGATCGAATGCTCCGCTCAGGATGCATTATCAGGTGTAGCTAAAAGTGATTGTGATGCTGTGCTTGCAGATCGCCCCGCCTATTTGAATGGTGTTGGGGAGCATTTGGTCCATGCTTCCGCCCATGATATCGCTGGGAACGCTACGAATTCTTCTTTTTCTTATGAGGTGATCCTTACCTATAAAGGCATGGCAGGACTTATCGACAAGTTCCTCGCTAATGATCAAGAGCTGGCTGATCGATTGAAGGAACAATTGACCAAAGTAGAACGAGCCGATGAGTCAGGTAATGAGGGAGGAAAAAAAGGCGCAATCAACGGATTTGTCCATCAAGTGCAAGCCAAGATTGGCAAGGGAATAGCTCAAGAAGATGCAGAGGTTTTGATACAGCTTGGGTCACAAATGTAATATTTATTGGAATGAAGAGCTTTTCTGGACCTGAATCTCGATCAGGCTTGAATATGTAATACTTAAGAATAGTAAATCAGAGGATAGTGAATATGTTAATTGAAAAAGGACGTTGTCATAGCGCATGACAACGTCTTTTTATTGTCCTAAAAATAAGATGAAGTATAGAATTAAGAGTGAGTTAATATAGGAGATAACCACTACAAAGGATAATATTAACAAACAAAGTCGTTTGACTTTCATTTTACTATATCGTATTATTCTAATATAACGATACAGGAGGGTTAACTTTGGATAAACTCGGTTTTAACGATAGCGGTGATTTGAAGCAGTTTGAGGAACCTGCTAACTTACTGAAGGCCCTTTCCCATCCTATACGCCTGTGCATTGTGCGCGGGTTGATGCGTAAAAAGAAATGTAATGTTTCCTATATGCAGGAGTGTCTGGATCTGCCGCAATCGACCGTTTCCCAGCATTTACAGAAGCTGCGTAGTGCAGGAATTGTTGATACGGAGCGAAATGGCCTCGAAGTGAATTATATACTTGCAAACCAACGTATTGAACAGATTATAACTGTTTTATTTGGAGAGGATGAATGTGAATCATGAGTAAGAAAGTAGTCATTGTTGGTGGAGTAGCGGGTGGTGCGTCAGCAGCTGCCCGCCTACGCCGGCTGGATGAACATGCTGAAATCGTCATATTTGAAAAGGGTCCCTACATTTCATTTGCCAACTGCGGCTTACCTTATTATATAGGCGGAACGATTGCTGAGCGTGACCGTTTGTTAGTACAAACACCTAAAGGAATGGCAGATCGCTTCCGAATTGATGTACGTACACAGAGTGAGGTCATATCCATCAACCCCCAGCATCAAACGATTCTAGTGAACAGCGAGGAGCGCGGTCAATACGAAGAAACCTATGACGAGTTAATTCTGTCTCCCGGTGCACGTCCGATGGTCCCTGATTTGCCGGGTATAGATAATCCATTGATTTATACAGTGCGTAACATTCCAGATATTGATCGAATCAAAGATGCAATAAGTGCATCTAACAACGAATCAGCAATCATTATTGGTGGTGGATTTATTGGTGTTGAAATGGCAGAAAATTTGAGGGAAGCCGGACTACATGTAACGCTGGTCGAGGGTAATGAACAAGTGCTAACTCCATTTGATCCTGAACTCGCAGCTGCACTGGCACAAGAAATGGAGCAGCATGGTGTTACTTTACAGTTTTCCAAGCGTGTTAAGGGTTTTCGTTCACTGGAGCATGGCATCGGGGTCGAGCTTGCAGATGGTCACGTTTTAAAAGGAGATCTTGTGATTCTCGCGATTGGCGTGTCGCCAGATACCACATTTCTGCAAAGCAGTGGTATTGCCCTAGGGACACGTGGACACATCATTGTTGATGAGGGCATGGAAACCAATATACCGCATATATATGCGGTTGGTGATGCAATTGAGGTCAGTGATTACATCCATGGAACCAAGACAGCGATTCCGCTTGCAGGTCCTGCGAACAAACAAGGACGTATTGCTGCGGATCGGATTGCTGGCATACATTCTACCTACCAAGGAACACAAGGGACTTCTATTATTAAAGTGTTTGGACTGACTGGAGCAACCACGGGCAGCAATGAAAAAACATTAAAACGTCTTAACGTGGATTATCAAACGGTGATTGTTCATCCTGCTTCTCATGCATCGTATTATCCAGGATCAAGTGCAATTACTCTGAAATTGCTGTTCTCACCTGAAGGAAAAATCCTGGGTGCCCAGGCAGTCGGATTCGAAGGAGTGGATAAACGGATTGATGATATTGCCGTTGCTATTCATTTTGGGGGTCATATAAGCGACTTGACTGAACTTGAACTGAGTTATGCACCGCCCTATTCATCAGCAAAAGATCCGGTTAATATGGCTGGGTATGCAGCAGATAATATTCTGGCTGGACGTGTCAACACATTCACCTATGATCAGCTGTCTATGCGCCAGCCGGAGCAAACCATACTACTAGATGTACGTAGCGAGCTGGAGCATCGGAATGGCCACATTCCCGGATCATTAAACATCCCAGTGGATGAGCTTCGTGAGAGAATGGATGAGCTAGATGTCTCTAAAGAAATCTGGGTATACTGCCAAGTAGGTTTACGGGGATATACTGCAACACAAATTTTGCGTCAGCACGGTTTCACCGTTAAAAATTTGAGTGGTGGATTCAAAACGTATCGCCAAGCGCAATTTAAACCAGCTCCTGGCCAAAAGCATGAGGTTACAGATGATCAGAATCATGGCGCTCATGTTTCTCATCCAAAGCAAAATACATTACATCAGACGGATCAACTCTCTTCTCAGCCATTACGTATCGATGGGGAATTGGATGTATGCGGATTGAGCTGCCCTGGTCCGTTAATACAAGTAAAGCAGAAGATGGATCAACTATCCGATGGAGAAACGCTGCGGGTAAAAGCTTCTGATCCAGGGTTTTACGAAGATGTAAAGGCATGGGCAGGAATGTCTGGCGCAGCACTCCTACAGTTGGAACGTGGTAAGCACGGTATCATAGAAGCAGTACTAACCAAGCAGACAGAGCAGGTCAGATCATCTGCTTCGGAAGCTCAGAATGTTGAACCTGCCAGTACGATGGTTGTCTTCAGTGGCGACCTGGATAAAGCAATAGCCTCTCTTATTATTGCTAATGGCGCAGCTGCAAGCGGGCGCAAAGTAACCATGTTTTATACATTCTGGGGACTAAATATTATTCGCAAGCATCAGCCGGGACCGGTATCCAAAAACATGATAGGCCGTATGTTTGATCTTATGCTGCCACGTGGTAGTCACAAGTTAGGCTTGTCCAAAATGAATATGATTGGTGTCGGTCCTAAAGTAATTCGCGGCATCATGAAGAAAAACAACGTCGCCTCTCTGGAAGAATTGATTCAAACTGCGTTAGCACAAGGTGTTGAAATGGTTGCTTGTCAGATGTCTATGGATCTGATGGGGATCCAGCGGGAAGAGATCATGGATCAGGTTACTATTGGTGGGGTTGGTTATTATCTGGGCCAGGCTGACAAATCAAACCATAATCTGTTTATATAGAAGGGATATGCACTTTATATTTATTACACAATAGATATCTTATATCTTATTGTTTTAATGGCTCGGGCTCCTTTTGTAGCATCGTTGGGGTGTATATGAGATATTGCGTAGTTAATTGAGAAAAAGAGATCAATCATGAAAAAGTCTTTGATCGACCTTGAGGGTTTGTTCCCTCAGGGTCTTTCTTTGTCATAAGACACGCTTCTGAAAGTTGAGTATGACTATCCCTCGGAGGAATATAAATATTTACCTCTTGCATAAAGAACGTGTGTTCGGTTTATAATATATACAAACATACGTTCTTAAGTACAGGAGTGATTTCAGTGTTGACTAAGCAGCGAACCATTATGCTCATAGATATGCAGAGCTTTTATGCTTCAGTCGAAAAGGCGAAAATGCCTCAATACAAAAATAGACCACTTGCCGTTGCAGGCGACCCAGCAAGACGCTCTGGCATTATTCTTGCTGCTTGTCCATTAGCCAAAGCGAGGGGTGTATCCACCGCAGAACCACTCTGGCAGTCGCTTCAGAAGTGCCCTGAACTAATCATTGTTAGACCTCATATGCAAGAATACATTGAAGTATCTACTCAAATCATGTCCATTATTGAGGAGTTTACCGATCTGGTTGAGCCGTACAGTATAGACGAATTATTCGCTGATTTTACAGGGTCTATGCATCTGTTTGGTAATGATCCTGTCGATCTAGCCAAGCAAATTCAAGATAAGATCTATAATGAAACAGGGGTTTACGCAAGAGCGGGCATTGGTGAAAACAAAATCATTAGTAAATTATGCTGCGATATGATCGCTAAAAAGGTCAAAGGGGGCATTTTCCACTTAAAGAAAGAAGAATTACACCTCCACATTGGAGATAAGCCCATCCGCGATATGTGGGGGATTGGCTCAAGAATGGAAAAACATCTGTGGAAGATGGGTATCCGAACGATTAGAGATTTGGCGAATACACCTCTTACCCAACTCAAGAGTAAATGGGGCGTGAATGGAGAAGTGATCTGGCGCATCGCCAATGGACTCGATAACTCGCCGGTAACCGTCAACACACACAGTACACAAAAGGATATTGGCAACGGAATGACCTTGCCTAGAGATTACACAGAGGCTTGGGAGATCGAAGTGGTCATCCTTGATATCTGTACTGAAGTATGCCGAAGAGCTCGTAAAAAAGGACTGATGGGTAGTGTCGTTTCCGTGAGTGTGTCTGGAGCAGATTTCGACCATCCAACAGGCTTTCACAGGCAGGTTAAGCTGTCTGATCCAACAAACATAACCGTTGATGTGTGCAAGATTGCCAAACGCATATTTCATCAACACTGGGATGGGCAACCGGTGCGCCGTGTAGGCGTATCCCTTTCTCAATTATCCGACGCGGATACATATCAACTATCTTTCTTTGATGATCAGGAGCACAAACGGGCTATTGATCAGGTGATGGACGACATTAAGGATCGATTTGGCGACATTGCCATACTTCGAGCAAGCTCCATTACAGCTGCTGGTCAGGCAATCGATAGAGCATCTAAAATTGGGGGGCACTACAAATGAGCAAAAAACTTGAGGCCAATGGATTATGGGAATCAAGCCGCATGATGCTTCCACAACATAAAGAGCGAATCATACAGCATCGTACTCAAATTCATGTTCAAGCCAAACCGCTAATTCATGAGGATGAGTGGGAGATCATGGCTCAAAATGTAGATATGTCGCTCAACTATACATTACAAGCCACCATTGAAGTGTTTAATGAGTCGGGCAATCGATATATACACGGAATCGTTACTTCAGTCAGTACCGTTGGAAAGAAAATCAAAATTGAAATGCACAATGGATTTGAATGGGTCGATTTTGATCAATTGGTCACGGTCAAACTTGAAGAAGGAGGCGTGTACGGTGAGACAGACTTCTGAGGAACTTGCACTCGTGAAGAGGCTGGTAGAGCTTCCCTATCTGTTAAGTGCTCTGGAGGTAGATAAGCATAAAATATACGCTTCAAACTTTAAGATGAAATCGGTCTATGTTGATTACTTAGACGGTACCCAAAAGAAAATCGCCTTAGAGATGTACCGATCCAAACAAAGTTTAAAGGAACACCATATTAAGATCATTGATGAACAGAGGTCTGAGCTAAGTTTAACGGTAAATTATTCGGTGAGAGGTTACATTCATAAAATGACGTTATTATGGAGCAAAGTGAAAGTGGATGTTACCTTAATGCTTACGGAGCATATGAACGTTGATATTACAGAATTGTCCAAATAACAACTAGCGTTAAAGCAAGATGGTATATAACTGCAAAGAGTGGACCATAATGAAAGTTATAACCATTGTTTTCTTCTCCCGAATGGGTAAACCGACCTTTGAAATTTGAGGGTCGGTATTTTTGTATGCAATTTGAATGCCGAATCCAATCATTTCTTCAACATCCTGAAACTTTTCAACAAAATGTGACCAAATGCCGTCCTTAAGAGTGTTAGAGGTATAAAGGAGGGCTGAACAACCATGCGGCGATCCGTGCCCCAACCGGGCGATCATGTGATGAACATTTATGAGACTTATGCGGATACTCTGTTCCGAATAGCCATGGTACACCTTGGGAGACGAGAGGACGCGGAGGAAGCTACTCAGGATACCTTCATCAAGCTAATGGAAAAAGCCCCTACGTTCAACGATGCAGAGCATCAGAAAGCATGGTTGATCCGAGTCATCACCAATCACTGCAAATCCTTATTAGGTAGAGGCTGGCGCAAACGGGAGGTCAATCTGGAGGGAGCAGAATTTCTAACGACCGATGATCCTGAAGACCGGGTGCTCATCGAACTCGTGCTGTCATTGCCCATCAAGTATAGAGCGGTGGTTCATCTGTATTATTACGAGGATTATCCAGTCCGAAAAATCAGTGAAATTTTACAGATTAGCGAATCAGCGGTGAAGATGCGATTACAGCGGGGGAGACAGCTGTTAAAACTGGAGCTTGAAGGGGAGGAACCGAATGAACGAGGAACAATTCAAACGAAATTATAAGAGAGCGGTGGATCAGATGAAAACAAATGACCAAATGAGAAAACGCATGGAGAACATCTCCAATGTGCAGCACCATAAACAAAAACGCCAGCGCAAGCCTCTTTACATTGCAGCGAGTGTTGTCATTGCTGCCAGCATCGGACTGGCTGCGCCGAGCTTATGGCAGCAGTGGAACGGTTCGACACAACCGGGGACACAAATGGCAGCAGTGAACGTTACATATGACCCGGTAGTGATTCCGAAGACGGAACTCCCCAATTCAAATAGCAGCGGTCCAAAGGCAAGTATGCTTCAACTGGTTGTATACCAGGGGCATGTCTATACGCAGTCCCCGACAACACTTAACGGTGAGGATGCGCTGGCATTGCGCGGAGAAAAGCTGGGTACTACAACGGGTGGCATTAATGAGTTGAGTAGTCAGGATGAATATAAAGAGCTGGCCTCCAACATTGGTGAAGCGGATATCTATATGGTTGATGGCTATGATAAGGACTTCCGAATCATGTCATATACTGAAATGGATGGTCAGGTATTTGCTCAATTGTTTGACAAGAACAATGATATCACCATCGGGAGCGGTGTCGATCTGTTTGGCCAGCTGAATCTCGAAGGTAACATCCATTCTGCACAATGGGAGACCTTTGAAAGCTGGAATAATGGCTTATCACAGGTACAGCCGTTGGCAGCGGACCCATCATTGGAAAAATTTATTTCAGCACTATATGAGTCCAAACCACTAGCCATGACTTCAGACTTGGAAGAGCATCTATATGGTCAGGAAGACCGGAAGATTATCTACCTAGCGCTGGAAGACAAGACGCAGGTCCCACTGGTTCTGTTCAAAGAAGGACTGGTGCGGTACGGTAATGTACCCGTCGTTTTTGAGGTGGAGAAAGGTACTTTCCAAACCTTCTGGGATGGTTTAGGCCAATAAAGCAGGATGATCATGCGAGTAAGAATGGAGGGAGTGAAAGCGCATCGATAAAAAACAGTTGCCTAAGCAGGCAACTGTTTTCATTATGTTCTAAACTATCCAAAACGGAATATGACATGTGCGATCTATGAGAGGTGGTTTACTGTTGACTACTGAGTTTAATGAGAATTTTCGAATGAGTCATGTCGGAGAGGAGAGTCTCGAAGATTTCTTCAACTACGTCATCCAACTTGATTCTTTTCGTGATCATGGAAAGGGATGTTTCTTATTAATAAATCTAGATAATAAGCAGATGCAGATGAATGACCTTAATCAATGGTATAGATATCCCAATCTCGTTGTGCATTCTGCCGGATTGCATACATCCATCTTATTTTTTCAACCGAGCCTGTTGTTGTATCCAGACGTTCACCAAGAACTGTAATATGCACCTGATTCCTGATAGATGTACTTTCCCCAATGCTTTCGATACTTGAGAATTTATATTGGAAGTGCTCCCCATAATAAAATTCCATCGCATCGGCAAGTCGATCATTAACAAAACCCGATTGATACATTTTGTGATCATGCTCTACGAGAGCAGTCAGGTTCTTTTCGAGTACTCGCAGCGCGGGGCGCTCATTCTCTTTTAACAGATCTTTAGCTGATTCTAGGTCGATAGTCATTCCAGCTTCAAAGTCAATATTCGACGATGATTTCGTTACAGCATCTTTCGTTTTTGTTATATCGAGATCGGCATTAGAATTCGGTTCACTTTCCGAGATATTTGGTTCATCTTTTGGCAAACTATCGTTGCTGCATGCTGTCAGTAAAATTAGAAAGATAGACAGGAATGTTATTACAATGGCTTTTGGCATTGAACCCTCCTTAAGGCATTTGAAGATTAAACACGACGGAGTACGAATAAGTTACACTCCAGATCATTGCTCTCGAACATAATCTTAGGTGAAACGCGGACTGATCGTTTTCCCAACCACAAAGGTTGTTTTTCATCCTGCATATCTGCAATTTCTTTTTACGTTGACGACACCTCTAGAAGCATAGTATTATTTTACCAATTTAGCGGTGTGGGGAGGGGTCGGATGTCTACAATTAAGGCCATTGTGCTGGACCTGGACGGAACTTTGCTCGGAAGTGATAAATTGATATCTTCCAGGAATGTTCAGGCTGTTAAACGATGTTTTGATTTGGGGATACATATTATCGTTGCCACGGCAAGGCCGCCTAGAGCGGCAAATCAATTTGTGAAGCAGTTTCCGTTTGTAGATTACATGATTTATTACAATGGCGCTTTAGTTATATGCAAATCGAAACAAAATGAGCGTCATATTCCAATCCCTTTGGAGATCAACCAACAGATTAATACATTCATCGAGTTAAACATGCCGCAATCCGTAATCGCATACGAGGTTAATGATTCATGGTACACAAGTAAACCAATTCTGGACTCTCAATGCCCTCCATTTGGTATCCGTCCAAATGATCTGAAACCTCAGGTTGTTGACCAACACGATATAGACTCTCTATCCCCAACCAAAATATTAGTTCTAGGTTGTAACACATGGAAGGATCTAAGCGAGCAATTTGGTGACCATGTGAATGTCATCGCAACGGATGGAGGAGCATTGATCCAAATCATGCATAAATCCGCTTCAAAGGAAAAAGCAGTGGAATGGGTGTTAAGTGAAATTGGGGTGTATTCAGAAAATGTGATGGTGTTTGGGGATGATTTTAACGATTTAGGCCTATTCCATCTGTCCGGATTTCCTGTAGCCATGGGGAACGCGATCACTGAACTTAAGAAATGCGCCGTTTACATAACTGACTCAAATGATCATGATGGTGTGGCTAATGCCATTGGAAAATTTGTGATATAACCTCTACAGTAAATCATCCAACTAACCGGAAACGTTAGCCTGATACAACATCTCTATGATATAAGTGAATGAGTTGCAGTGAAATTTGGTAAAAAAGTATAAAATAAGATCTGGGTATGTCACTATTTCGTAGACCTATTGTCTAGGAACAAGAAGATGATTCCATCGAAGCCGCTATATTAGCGGCTTATTTTCAGTTATCGTAGTAAGGTTTGTCTAAAGTGGGATAGATGGCACACTATTTTCATCAGCCGAGATTGAATAGTTTTAAAAATACATATCCGATGAGGGAAAGAACGATGGAGCCAATAAAGCCAGCTGCAAAAGCCTTTAGGCCCAATCGCCGAAACGAAACTGTATCTACACTTAAGCCCAGACCAGCCATGGCCATAGCAATCAGCATATAAGCTGCAAGAATGATTAGATTCGTCAAGCCTGAAGGAATAACCTGCAGCGTATTCAGAGCACTCATCATGAGGAATCCGAAAATAAACCAAGGGATCGGGAAGGATTTCAGGCTTCTTTTATTCATCTTGCTGTTTCCTGAATTTTTGGAGCGATCCAAACGATTCGTCCAGAATCCAATCAAGATAGCGACGGGCACCAACATGGCTACACGCGTTAATTTAACAATGACAGCCAGGTCCACAGCATCTGGGCCCACAGGTTCTGCAGCTGCAATCACATGTGCGATTTCGTGCAATGTAGCGCCAGAAAACACGCCGTATCCTGATGCAGACAAGTGTAGAAATGGATATAGAAGGGTGTATACCATCGTAAAAATGGTTCCCAGAATCGCTACAGTAGCTGCACCAATGGCCGCTTCTTCGTCTTTGGCTTGGATCTGAGGCGCAATGGCTACAACTGCTGCAGCTCCGCATATCGCTGTTCCGCATGCAGTTAATAGCCCCAAACGTCTCTCGACGTGAAAAAATTTGGCAATGCCATACACAACAAAAATGGTTATGGTAATGTTCAGGAAGGAGATCAAGGCAACCTTGGGCCCTGCATGAATAATATCCTTCAAATTCAGCCGCATGCCAAGCAAAATGATTCCATATCGCAGAAGCTTTTTAGCTGAAAAGGAAATTCCGCTCACCATATGATCAGGTACATTTCTGACCGCTCTCCAGATCATGCCGAACAAAATAGCAAGTACCAGCTGGCCCATGATGTGTAGAAAAGGAAAGCCGGCTGCATATTTGGCAGCAAGGGCAAGCATTAGAGTAAGCCCAATTCCCAGCAGAACCCCTTGTTTATCCTTTTTATCTTGCAGCAAAACAGAAGTTGAATTCATGGATATCACGTCCGATTTCTTTATTTCTTGTTCACTGATAACTATAATTAGTTATGATTGAAAAGAGAAATACCGGAATGAAATGCTTATCATAACGAATCATAATGATTGGAGTAATATTTGGGGCTAAATCCTATGAGGGAGATGCATTATATGATCGTGGAAAGCTTGAAAGTGTACATAACTGTAGTGGAACAGCGCAATTTCTCTAGAGCGGCAGAACTATTACATTTATCACAACCCGGTGTTAGCTTGCACATTCGTAAATTAGAAAAGGAATTTGATGTAAAGTTAATGCATCGTTCGCCCAAATGGGTGAAACTGACGGAGGCTGGGGAACTGCTATATGTACGTGCCAAGGAAATGGTGAATCTATATGAGTCGGCGAAACTGGATATTGCCAGATTGCAGGATGATGTTAGTGGCTCATTGCAAATTGGGGCTAGTTTTACGATTGGAGAATATGTTTTACCTCGCCTGTTTTCATCATTTGCCAGGCAATACCCTGAAGTGGCCATGGAAGTATTCATCGAAAATTCATCTCAAGTGGTGGAAGCTATTCGAGATAATCATATCGATTTTGGTTTGATTGAAGAGGACATAGAGGCCCAAGATCTGAACGTGACACCATTCATGAAGGACGAATTGATAATTGTGGCAGCGGAAGGATATCCTCTTCAAACTTCGGTGATTGCGGATCTGGAACAATTGCAAGATCAAGTGTGGATACTTCGCGAGATGGGTTCCGGAACCAGATCGTCTAGTGATCGATTTCTGGCTCAGACGGGACTCCGGGTAAACCGTTCATACGTGTTCAACAGCAGTCAGGGCGTCAAAGAAGCGGTGTTCTCTGGATTAGGCATCGCCATGTTGTCCCGCTGGGTTGTAAAAAGGGAGTTATCCGCTGGCATGTTGAAGGAAATCACCATTCCAGATATCCACATCGAACGAAACTTTTCCTTAGTTCGCCGGATAGATCATATTCCTACCAGAGCAAACGAGGTTTTCGCGGAAAGATTGCTGAAACTTGATAGTCATTTTATCTGATCTAATCTGATCTAAATCACTTACAGGGTAACTCCCTATATTAGGCAGCATTTGGTGAGCAGTCGGATCAAGTAACGACAGGCGAGACAACGTGAAGAGCCATGCATACTTGCAAGGCTCTTCAGGGTTTGATTCATTTAAAAGTATAAATGTTACACAACGGGCTCACTCTGCTTTTTAAAATAGTGTTCAATGACCAATTCAAGTACCGGCCCCGGCTCTGCACGCTGTAACTGGGACGTATCACCGAATTCCATGCGGTAAGGCTGCTCAGTACTGCTTGGAATCCAATAGGGCAAAAGTTTGCCGGTGGAATCCAGACCATTCGGATCACCTGTCGCGATAAAATTGGACAGATAATTACACATCTGGCGCGCCAGGTCATAATGTTTACCGACGAAAGGCCGCCAGCATTTGGCGAGCGTTTCGAAGAAAAACCACAGATCAACGGAATGGAACGTGCCTGGCTGATCCCAGCCCGGAATCTCTGCGTCGAAATTATAATAATAGAGCGGCGTCTCGGATGGATGACCACTATTGGAGCGGATCACAAGTTGAATCGCATGCTCAATCATGCGGATCGATGCCTGCTGCAATATATGATCGAGATCTCCAGTATCGGCTCCACAGCGCTGCAAAAAGGCGGGCGCATCCTCTCCGAATAGTTCAGTCGCCATTTGTTTCAGTTCCTCCATACTGCTTACCGCAGGCTGGGTCCAAAACTCGGAAGAGGTATGCCCAAGCATAACGGGAACGAGTTCGCGCTTATGCTGTATGAAACGAATGAACGGATCATCTGTACAGAACTGATCATCGATAACTGTTCCCCAGAAGCTTTGATATTCCAGAATTTTATCCTGCAACGTGACGGCGTCCAGCTGTCTGGCTTCATCTAAACTGGATACGCCCAGAAAACGGAAAAAATCAACGCCCTTCTGCTCTGCATCCCGCAGTGTGCCGCGGACAGAAGGTACGCGCACATTGGGATACAGTTCGGTCGCAATTCCACTCATGATGACAGCTCGCTGGAACAGGCCTTTGTTCTGCGGGGAAGTCATCTGACTTAGCACACTGCCGCCGCCTGCAGATTGTCCACCAATGGTTATCTGATCCGGATCACCGCCGAAGGCAGCGATGTTACGTTTCACCCAGGCCGTACCTGCCTGTTGATCCAGATGTCCAAAGTTCGCAGGTGCTTGTGGGGATTCAGCGCTAATCTCGGGGTGGCACAGGAAACCAAACGCATTCAGACGGTATTTGACGGTAACCACGACAATGCCTCTGCGGGCAATGCGCTCACCATCAAATTCCATTTCAGCAGTATGACCCACCTGAAGCCCACCGCCAAAATACCAGACAAACACAGGCAGCTTCTCATCCATTCGCTTGGCAGGTGTCCACACATTCAAATATAGACAATCCTCACTCATCGGCAGATCGGGATCAACAGACCACTCTCGCGTATAGATGTTATTATCGTCAATGACGGTCGGGGCCTGCATCGAGGTGGGGGCAAAATCAAAAGCTTGCAGCACCCCATCCCAATCGGATGCAGGTTGTGGTGCACGCCAGCGGTTCTGGCCTACCGGTGGGGCGGCGAATGGAATACCTTTAAAGCTGGTAACACGTGGGTCTGCGGCAGGCAGCCCCTGAACTTGGCCATTTTCTACCTGAACGATTCTAAGCAACACAACATTCTCCTCTCTGAATTGAGCATTTTTATTCATGTCGATCCAAGATGTTTGTGGTTGCGCTTACATATATCTGTTGGGTTATGAGACCACTATCTCGATCATAAGCAACTTGAAAGGAAGTTTCTAGCATCAAAATAAATCAAAAACTCTACAAAATCATATATAATGACTGGTATCAAGAAAGGAGGAGCCAGATGTGGACTCATTATGGCTAGACGGGAGCAGGGCGAGTCAAGTTTATTTCATAAGCGGCGCCCATAAACCCGTCAATCTTCACCAGTGGGGACCGGGCGTGCGTGACGTTTACGCGCTACATTATATCATGCAAGGGCAGGGTACACTGGAAACCGGGGGCCAGCAATTTCGGCTGGGTGCCGGAGAGAGCTTTATTATTTTTCCGCAAAAAGAAATCTATTACTATCCCGACCCGGCCGACCCTTGGGAATACGTATGGATGGAGTTCAACGGCCGAGACGCAGGACGACTGATAGAGTTGACACAGTTTTCGGTCCAGCATCCCGTACTGCCAGCTGCGCCGGAAACCTTGGAACCCTGGTTTCACCTGGCCTGGAATGCGGGGGCAGCACCAAGTGAAGTGTTTAGGGCAGATGCGCGTTTGCACCTGTTATTGTCCTATTACATGGAGTATTTTCCACGCGAGACGCAGGAGGAAGCCAGAGATTATGTGTGGCTGTCGAGAACCTATATTGAGCAGAACTACTGGAAATCGACCTTGACGGTTGCGGAGATTGTACAGGCCGTGAATCTGGAGCGAAGCTACCTGTTCCGCAAGTTCAAAGAAGCTACAGGCGAATCCATCTCGGCGTATATAACGGCATGCCGTATCCGGCGCGCCTGTGACCTGCTGAAGACTTCCAGATTGTCCATTCAATCCATAGCCTATTCGGTTGGGTATAATGATCCGCTATATTTTTCAAGAGTATTCAAAAAGGCGACATCATATACACCATCAGCCTACATGCTGTTGCATCAGAAACAAGCAGAACATTAAGGGAATGCGGTCGGTACACTAACGAATAGACAGATTACATATTGTTTTTTATCGAAAAAATGCACAGTTCCCGGATTCACGGAAGTAACGAATCAGCTTCTCAATCGGATCCCGCCCGCAATTCAGCTTCACACCGAGACAGTCGATACAGAGGAATTGCTGGGCTGTTCGAGAGACCAGTTTGATATAAATACCCACATCATCCGACGAGAGCGGAACCTGGCAAGTGGTGCAGAGCCGGCTCTGTGCCATTTATTTCACCAATCTGGCTCGCACGACGAGACAATCATGGGCCCCAACCACCGGTGCATAACGCTCGCGGAATACACCCAGCTCCTTGTGTTCCCAGCAATCGTAGAGTGACAGGGAATAACCCGCGGCGTAAGGCAGCCCCATATCCCAGAATTGAAGGGACAGCTCGCGTTGACTGTCACTCAAGTTGAAGAAACCGATGGCAAGATCGCCATCTGTCAGCACCTTCACCAGCATGAATACATCATCTGTATGGAACCATTGAGGCTCGGGTTTGATGCGATAGGCACCGCGTGCTTCTGCATCCTGGTTAATAGCAAGCAGGTCGGGGTTCAACAGAATATCCTTGGTGGCCTGATTGGCCTTGCGGACATCACATCCAATCATGAGCGGTGATCCCATCATGGACCAGAGCGAGAAGTGCGTTTTGTATTCCGTGTCATTACAGCCGCCGATGGTTCCAATAAAGTCGTTGTTGCTTCCACCATACATGCCAACGATGAGCATGTCCATGTCATTATGGCAGAAGGAGCCAGTGTAGCTTTGTTTGCCGAGCTGGGACAGCGCCAGGTCCTTGACCGATTGCCAGTTGTCGCGAATGTCACCGGTGGAGCGATACATATGAGCCCCTGATTCACGAATCCACTCATATACGTTGTCTTCTCCCCAGTTGCAGGCAGAGAACAGGATATCCCGCCCGCAGTTTTTAAGTGCAAGGCTCATGCGCTTGTATAATAGCTCACCTGAGATATGGCGCGGCTTGAAACAGTAATCATATTTTAGATAATCCACGCCCCACTCGGCGAATAACGCAGCATCCTGGAATTCATGCTCGAAGCTGCCTGGATAACCTGCACAAGTATGTGTGCCAACACAGGAGTACATGCCAAATTTCAGACCTTTGTCGTGGATATAATCTGCAAGCGCCTTCATTCCACTCGGAAATTTAGCGGGGTCTGCGACCAGATTGCCATCTGCATCCCGTTCCTTCAGACTCCAGCAATCGTCAATGACGATGTACTCATATCCGGCGTTCAGATAACCCTCTGTAACAAACACATCGGCAACATCCCGAATCAACTGCTCATTGATGTCCCACGTGAAGGTATTCCATGAATTCCATCCTAGTGCAGGGGCAAACCCCATTAACGAATGATTGCTCATAATCTCGCTTCCTTCCTACATTCTGGTTTCATAAGTTATGAATAGAGTAGACACAACAATTAATATTTCAAAATAACTACAATGAACTTAAACGATAAATATGAATTCAGCCATAGCTTGACGTTGCTTCCATATGGACTGATGTTGTCCAGTGGCTTAAATAAACCAAAAGCCAAGTACAATCATTCAATGAAATTTGTTGAACCAGGAGAAACTGGAGTATAATGACCTTTGCGGATAGCCTTTAGAACGATTTCCGTGTTTGATAAAAAAACATATATAGATTGGTTATAATTGCATTTGCAAAGATTGGACCCAACTATACATCACGATCATTCCTTGAAAGGGGACATCTGTTTTGGATGAGCAATTTTTAGATCTACTTGCTGAGAAATATGATACGGAAGAAAAAATCATAACAGAGATTATCAACCTTGAAGCAATCTCCAATCTTCCGAAGGGAACCGAGCATTTTGTCAGTGATTTGCACGGGGAGTTCCAGGCTTTTCAGCATGTACTACGAAACGGTTCAGGAACCGTGAAAGAGAAAATCAAAGAATTATTTCGTGAGATATGGACAGAGCAGGAAATTAATGATTTTGCGGCGTTAGTCTATTATCCGGAAGAAAAAATAAAGCTGGTTATAGGGGATTTGAGCAATAAAAAGGCTTTGAACCAGTGGTACAGACAAACGATTGAAAACATGCTTAAGCTTGTTTCATACGCTTCTTCCAAATATACACGCTCCAAACTGCGGAAAGCTCTGCCGAAACAGTATGTATATATTGTAGAAGAGCTTCTATACAAGACGGATACGACCAACAATAAGGATCCGTATTACGAGGAAATATATCGGCAGATTATATCCCTGGGGCAGGCGGACAATCTCATTATCGGCCTTGCTTATACGACCCAGCGTCTGGTGGTTGACCACCTTCATGTGGTTGGCGATATTTATGACCGTGGGCCAGACCCTGATAAAATTATGGATACGTTAATTAACTATCATTCTGTAGACATTCAGTGGGGCAACCATGATGTGCTCTGGATCGGTGCCTATGCAGGTTCTCTGGTTTGCCTTGCGAATATTATCCGGATCTGCGCGAGATACGACAATCTGGACATCATCGAAGATGTATACGGAATCAATCTTCGCCCACTGTTAAACCTGGCGGAGAAATACTATGAAGATAATCCATCTTTCAGACCTAAGCTGCAGGGCGGCCATAACCTATCGGAGCAGGAAATTCTGCAGATCACCAAGATTCATCAGGCCATTGCCATGATCCAGTTTAAGCTTGAAATGCCGATTATCAAAAGACGCCCAGACTTTAATATGTCTGAAAGACTTCTACTGGAGAAGATCGATTATGACAAAAACGAAATCAACATCTGCGGAAAAACGTACCAGCTGGAAAACACCTGTTTTGCAACCGTAAATCCGCAGAACCCTGAACAATTGCTGGAGGAAGAACGCCAGGTGATGGAAAAGCTGCTGTTCTCCGTTCAGCATTCCGAGAAGCTGGCCCGGCATATGAATTTTCTTATGAAAAAGGGCAGCCTTTATTTAAAATACAACGGGAATTTGTTAATCCACGGCTGTATTCCTTTGGATGAAGAAGGAAATATGGAAGAAATGCAGATTGAAGGCAAGACGTATGCGGGCCGCCAGCTGCTTGATGTTTTTGAAGAGAACCTGCGCTACTCCTTTGCACATCTGGAAGA
The DNA here is from genome assembly GCF_009664365.1 of Paenibacillus xylanilyticus. Taxonomy (NCBI): domain Bacteria; kingdom Bacillati; phylum Bacillota; class Bacilli; order Caryophanales; family Paenibacillaceae; genus Paenibacillus; species Paenibacillus xylanilyticus. Next base: position 3,493,427 of record NZ_CP044310.1, on the reverse strand, counting down.
GACAGATGATCTGGCGACGGATATGGTATGGTACATCTGGACAGGGGAATGTTCCTCGCTCTTTGGCAAAAGAGAAATGACCACTTTTGAACGGTACTTTATCCAAGATAAGGAAGCGCACAAGGAGAGAAAGAACCCTTACTACCATTTACGTGAAAAGGAAGAGATCTGTCGAAAGATCCTGCAGGAGTTTGATTTGAATCCGGATCATGGACATATCATTAACGGACACACGCCAGTGAAAGAAATTCGTGGAGAGAGCCCTGTCAAAGCAAATGGAAAAATGGTCGTCATTGACGGTGGTTTCTCCAAAGCTTATCAATCCACAACGGGCATCGCGGGATATACCTTGTTGTATAATTCCTTCGGCATGCAGCTCGTCGCTCATCAGAAATTTAATTCAAAAGAAGATGTGCTGTGTAACGGAACGGACGTTTTATCCATAAAAAGACTGGTGGACAAAGAACTGGCGCGGAAACTGGTGAGGGAAACCAACATTGGGGAGAAGCTGCTGCAGAAAATCTCTAATTTGACAGATTTACTGGAATATCGCTCGATGAAATAAACTATTGCTAACCGTACTCACCCGGATCATACCGTTGGAGTGCAATTTGGTGTAGACGCTCGTACCAGGCAGGAAAGTTATCATACCCTGCCTGTGCGAGCTTTTCTTTTTTGTGGATTGGTCTGATCCAATACGTACTGCTGCGACATTCTATGTCGTACCATGACCTCTATAATAACGGTGAACACACAAACTACATTGAAAAGAGGTTCACACCATTGGCAAAAACCAAAAGAGGACGCGCCTTGTGGAATATCCCTTCCCGGGGGCGGGGAACATGTCCGGTATGCAGCAGCACACGTATTAAACTGTTGTATTCACAAACAAAAACAGATGGAACAAGTCTGAAAGTATGCAAGAAATGTTCCAAAGCTGTGCAATCCAGAGTGGATAGAGCAACCGTATAACGTAGCAGGCCTGTTCTTCGGAGCGGGCCATTCGTTTGGTATAATGGGGTTACGTTTTGCACATTGTGGAATCAATTGGGGGCCTGTAAAGATGAGTAATATGCATCGTATTCACTGGTTTGACGAGCAGATTCGAAGCGGACGTTTTCCGAACAGCAGCTGGCTTGCCCGTGAATTTGAGATATCCCGGCGTCAGGCACAGCGCGATATTGAATATATGGCGATTTCATTACGCGCTCCTTTACTATATCTCGCAAAATATAGAGGGTATTGTTATGAGGACCAGACCTATCGGTTACCCCATTTATATATGACAGAAGAAGAACAGAGCGTCCTTAAGTATCTGGCTCATCGTTATCGGCATTTTAATCACGAGCAATCTGATGTGGTCAAGCGTGTGGCGCATCTGTTAGAGAGATTTACGGCTGAAGAGCAGAAAATATTGAGCCGACCACTTCCCACATTCGCTGCATCGCCGAAGCTTCTTCAGCATGTTGAATTATTATCCCACGCCATAACAGAATCACTCAAAGTACATATGTATTACCGAGACTTTTCCGGAGAAAGGCAGTTTCCTTGGTGTCCATTGAAGATCGTATCCCAGTACAATGCTGATTACGTCATTGGCTATGAAACGGATCCTGTACAGCAAAGTGCCATACGGATGGAGGGTATCGTTCATGTCCGATTGACGGATGAAACATTCGAATGTGATTCAGACATGCAGCTCAGTGGATGGGAAGAACCTCTACCTGTTCGAAAACCGTTTATAGCTGAAATTCGTTTGAAAGAAGTGCAGCAAACAGAGCAGTGGCAAGGGTATCGAATTCGGGACACACAAGATCGGATTCACGCGATTGAATTTTATGATACAGAGGCTTTCCTGCAGCAATTATTTATAAGTGAGTGGGAGGAATTAATATCTCCTGGGTGGCTAAGACGCAGGATGCAGAGCCATGCAGACGCAATTCTTAACAGACTTCACAATTCAAATCATGCTCAAGTGAAGTAAAGACCATGGAGGGAGATCTTATCTTGGCCGAAGTACAGTTAAACAACCTGGTGGTAAAACGAGAGTCCAAATCATTTGTGGATAGTCTGCATGCCATATTGACCCATACTGGTCAGTTTCAAGGTGCAAAATATTTGCTCTCCGGGTATACGGGAATGGCCTTTAAACTTTCGGTGCATCGCAGGCTTCTTCCCATGTCGGTAACGGCGTATGGACAATGGGGAGAAGCGCACCGCCCTGGAATCGACAACCTGGGAATATTCACGATCTGGGATGGAGGACGTACGCGACATTCTACATTCGATTATTATCAGATGGATGCAGTGCAATGGGTGAAGCGAAGTCTGGACGAGGGAAAAGGAGTAATCTATTGGATTCCGGAGTTCGGGGTTATCCATGGATATGATGACAACGATGGTATCTTTTACTTACAAGATAGGTGGAGTAAGGAGCCTCAGATTTTGCTATATGACAATTTCGGGCTAAACTTCACAGGTTTCTGGTATTGTCAGATCTTTGGTGAGCAGATTCCAATACCCAAACAGGATATGTTGTTGGAATCCTTGCGACTTGCTATCGAGGATTGGGATATCCCTTATCGACTATTACCAGACCAAAACATCGCTTCTGGCCGATTGGCATATGACGTATGGGTGCAAGCTCTACGAAGTGGAGATTATGATTCATCAGGGGCAACGTATCTTTTAGAATCTTATTGTCAGTCTCGAAATGAAATCCGATTGTACCTGCAGGATATGCAAGGCATATGGGATGAGCTGGACCAAGCTTATTCATGTTATGACCAGCTTGGAAGGTTAATTCACCAGATGAGGGGATTTATGAGTCAGCAGGAGGACAAATGGACTCTGGAGCTGGATGCAGCGGACAAACTGGCACAGGTTCTAATGGAAGCGAAAACACTAGAAGAGCAAGCGGTCCATTTTTTTCGCATCATATCCTTAAAATTCCCTGATCGTAAGCGCTCAACTGTACCACGATGGGGAGCGCACTCGCCAAGATAGACAGAGGGAGGAAGGATCATGGCAAAACAAGTTTATCTGGACCTGATTCAATCGGATCAAGCCCAGCATTCTAAGGATGCAAACATTATAAGTAGCAGCAAGGGTTCCTATGCAGATGTGATGCACCGCATTTTAATACATAAGAAGTGGACGGAATTACCGCTTCACATGATTGCGGGCATGACAGCAACAGTATTTCGATTGGTCGTAGATCGGCGTCTGACCGAAGAATCAATCTCAGCCTATAACTGGATGGCAGAGAATTTTGTAGCTGTTGATTTTATTGGAGTAACGGTCAGTCAGGCAGCTGGCTTTTCATTTGCACCGACGTTTCCCCTGTATCAAAAACAGGCATTGGTGGACATTAAGACATCCATTGATCGGGGTGTAGGGGTCATAGTATGGCATGACCAATTTGTTATTGCTGCCGGGTATGATGATGTGGAGCAGGTTTTGCTCCTCTGTAACAGCGAAGGCCAAGACGTTACTCGTTTGCCTTACGATTCTTTTGGGAGAAATAGAACGCCTTATTGGTATTATCAAGTGCTTGAATCCTGTAGAGCGGTAGATTTGTGGGAGGTCTGCAAGGAATCGTTGATTCAGGCCGTCTACAAATGGGAAATCCATGATTACATGCTGCCATCTCAGGATTACGCCTGCGGCTCTGCTGCATATTCTGTCATGGCTTCAGCACTGGAAACAAGTGTTTATGATCCGAGGCAAGCTGCTGCAGTTCTCCGATATTATTGCAGATCAAGAGAAATTATGGCCAGCTATGTTGCAGGTCTCGGATACCTCTCTGACCAGATGGCTCAGGTCATACAAGAATATAGATCTTTGTCAGATCTTTATATGGAGATGATTCGTTGGGTTGATCAATGTGATTTATGGGATGTCAAAGAACCGGAGTGTGTACAGTCTGTGATAGCGCTACTCCATCAAGCGAGAGAAACGGAACAACGAGCCATTGATGCTATTAAGCAGGCATTTCCCGAAACCATCGGCAATCGTTTTATAGATGTTGGACTGAGATAGCTGTCATCATGCTGTGAATAAAAACCGAACCGAGCTCTTTGAAGCCTGGGAGGTTTTTTTGCGTTTAACTAGCATTCCAGGTGATTGAATATGGAGGCTTTTATACGTATCAGTAACAAGAAATGTTGATCCTGAGCTTGGTCTTAAATTGACAAAAGTACATAGAACAAGTAATATCTAAATAAAGAATCTTAAAACTGAGATATATAAAGTGGAGTGAGAAACCATGAATAATTTTCGATATCAAGCATGTCTTCATTTCATTCAAATGTCAAAAATGATTCAGGACCAATTTCGGAGCGAGTTAAAGAAAGCAGATCTCAATTTCACGGAACTTTCTGTGTTAGTATCGCTTGAACATGAAGAGAAACAGGCAATTCAACAGATTTCTCAACATGTTTCTTTGACTAGTGGTGCTTTGACGTATATCTTGGATAAATTGGAGAATAAAAAGCTGCTAACTCGAATCCCTTGTCATTCGGATCGTCGGGTGATATTCGTACAACTAACCGAAAAAGGCAGACACGTAATCGATTGTATACTTCCCAATCTGTATAGCTTGGCTGATACTCAGTTCCATTCGTTAACGATGGATGACGCTGATAAACTAGAAAAGTTAGTAACGAATATGGGGACCGTCGGTTAATACAGCCTGGATGGCGAAAATTTCAATAACCTGGGTGAAGTCTATCCATTGGGATGGGGACACGATCAGGGAGACCGAATTGGGTTATACAACTTGAATCTCAAAACACAACAAGGTTATATGGATGTAGAATGCTTCAATTACGAGTCCTGAGATAGTCTGCTTTTGAATCGGATGGATAAGAAAAACGAAGAATGTTGATCTGACAGATCGACATTCTTTTTGCACATTACAATAGGGTTTACAGATCAATCTTCCAGTTTCCCATCATCTTGGCAACTTCCGGATCGTGATACGATAAGAAAAGACTCTTCCGCGTATCAAGGGCCGTAATTTGTTCAATATCCTCGGTATCCAACTCAAAATCGAAGATGTTGAAGTTTTCGACAATCCGCTCTTTTTTTACTGATTTCGGAATGACAACGATCCCACGCTGCACAAGCCAGCGCAGCACGACCTGCGCGACAGACTTACTGTGTTTCTCAGCAATGGATATCAGCACTTCATTGCCAAACATGTTATTAAGCCCTTCAGCGAATGGAGCCCAAGACTGATGTTGAACTCCTTGTTCTTTCATAAAGGTGGCACTCTCGGTTTGGTGATAGAACGGGTGAGTTTCGACCTGGTTAACAGCTGGCACGATTTCATTATGCACGATAAGGTCCATCAGACGGTCTGGCAGGAAGTTACTCACACCGATCGCCTTGATTTTACCTTCATGGTACAGTTCTTCCATGGCACGCCAAGCACCGTAGTAATCGCCAAACGGCTGGTGTATAAGATATAAATCGAGATAATCCAACTGCAGCTTATTTAAGGATTTGTTAAAAGCAAGCTTGGCGCTCTCATAACTGGCATCCTGGACCCAGAGCTTGGTCGTGATGAACAGCTCTTCACGAGGAATGCCACTGCGCTTGATCGCACGTCCGACCGCTTCCTCATTCAAATAACCGGATGCAGTGTCGATCAACCGATAACCAGCCATCAGCGCTTCATATACTGCATTCTCGCATTCTTCAGCATCCGGAACTTGGTAAACACCAAAGCCGATAATCGGCATTTTTACCCCATTGTTTAATGTGACGGTTTGCATCGTAATTCCTCCTAATATTTTAAATATAATGCAATGGCCCTAGATTCGAATTCGGGCACCTCAACAGGGTTTACCTTCGTGGTCGAGTTGCATTACAATGAGCCTATCACCTTCGTGTTACACGAAGGCAAGCATACTCTGGAATTTATATTTTTCAAGGAGGTCTTCTCATGCATACCGTCAAAGAGGCCGCGCAGATCACAGGACTCACCGAGCACGCTATTCGCTTTTATACAGATAAAGGCTTGGTGCCAAGTGTACAGCGCAATCAGAATAATATTCGAATGTTTGACGAAGAATCAATCAACTGGTTACATGGCATCAAATGTCTCAAACAATCCGGGATGCCGATTGAAAATATTAAAATGTATGTTGATTACTGTCTCGAAGGAGATTCAACTATCCCACAACGGTATACACTTATGATGAAGCATAGAGAGGCAGCTCTTGCTAAGTTTGAAGAAGCCAAACAGCACTTAGCACATTTGGAAGAAAAGACCGCTTTGTATCAAGCCATAATGGAGAACCGTTCCCTGGACACAACCAATCCCGCTAACTGGGATCGAATTAAACATATGCACAGCGACGTATTTTACGCATCCTCTGCTGGTGATCTATAAAGAACAAAAACGCAGCTTAAAGTGCAGGTGCGGAATTAAGTATAGATGCAAGCGTGAACGCCATTCTTGGTCAGTATACTTTTAGCGAACATTCATCGGTCCATGAGTTGATAGAATTTACGTACAATCAATGCTTGGTTTGATACCACTCGCTGGCTTCAAATATGTAAAATGCCGCAAAGCACTCGCGATGAAAACACAGGAATGGTTGATATCCATCTATCTTCAGGCCAATATAAGTGTTGCTTCTCTCAGCCATGTAGCTTCACTGAAGAGGCCAAATAACGGAGTTATAGTCTACAGCTTTATTCGCCGAGCCTAATATTTTGTTTATCTAAACCTAGAAAAATCCCTTTACAATCATTTACAGTGAGTTATAATACAATCAACAAGTGGCTTACTTCACAAGAAAAGTGAAATATTGTAATTCCTTATTTGCAATGATGAAGTCAACATCGACTCGTCCATTTTGAATTGCTTATTACATAATAGATACCGGAGGTATGGTTATGGTCAAGAAGAAAATGTCCACAACTCTCAGCGCAGCTTTAATCGTTTCTATGCTGGCTGCAGGCGTGATCGTCGCGATCCAAGGTCATACAACGTTAGAGGTAGCAAAAACAGCAGGGGATAAAAAGGTGGAAGTTATTAAATGAATTAGTTAGGTACGGCTCTAGTCGTCAATTAGGGAGTATTCGAAGCACCTGATGCGAAATCCAGGCGGAATCAAAAGACACTAGAGTGGCAGCAGCTAAAGATAAAAATGAACAAGTATGGTGAATTTATTAACCTCAGCTCGGTAAACCTGCTGAGGTTTTTTTATTGGGGTGGAATAGAGCGCGCGACGACAATTGACCTTTTTTAAACTTGTCTCTCAGACGACATCAAGTGCCTAAACATCAGTCCCAGCTTTAAGAGCAGCAGATGATCGGTATTCTTCAAATCCAGATTCAGCAGCCCCGAAATTTTCTCCAGCCTGTACAGTACGGTGTTGCGATGGATGTATAGCTCTCGTGCCGTTTCATTCACTTGGCCGTTGTTGGCAAAATAGGCTTCAAGTGTGTGCATCATCTCACTGGTGTATTCCTCTTCTTTGTCCATGAGTGGACGGAATAAATAAGAGCAATACCGAACCATAACCTCCTGCGGAATATGCTTGAAGAGATAAATAAACTCCAAGTCAGCAAACATGACAATCGGTTCGCTTAAACCAAGCTCCGTACTGATTCTCTCCGCCTCCCCGCACTCCCGGAAGCCGTCGATGAACTCCTCTATGCCCGTTCTCACTTTACTGATAAAACATGTCCTTGTTCCGTGCTCCCATGAATGCATCAAATCAGCATACAAACGTACCGAATCCTCATACTTCCTTCGATCCTTGGCCTCTTCTTCTAGAAGGGGGAAGAGTGAATATATGCGGTTCATCACATAAAAATGATGGGATTCCAAGGAGGACGTTTTGGGATGGTCCTGAAGCCTGTTCTGAATCTCCCTCAGTTTGCGCCTCTGATTTTCATGGTCCCAAGCATCCGCTCTTGTGGAAGATACCATGCATACGTAGGGTGTGGTCCAAAATGTGCTTCCCAATGCTTCAGCAAATTCGAGCACCGTTTTCAGAGAGGCGTTCCCCTTTAAGTAACGTTCCATGGCCATGCCAAGACGACTGCCTGCCGCAGTAGCCTCCTGATTCTGGATGACCTCCAGATGATAGGAAAGAATGACGGCAGCTTGGTGAAAAATGCCCTCCATTTCATGTGCTTCCAGCAGATTTTCAGTTTGTATCAGCAAGTAACCGTATGACTTTCCGTTTTTCAGCAGGGGGACCCGATACAAAAGGTTGCTCGCCGACTTGTAAAACCGATTGTCCTGATTCCAGGGCCAATCGCTCAACAGCTCCATATCGGAACAACGTGTCATGTTATACAAGGTCTGTCCTTCAGAGGTAACGATGGCTAAAGGAACGCCTAAAATACTTGTGATACTTTGAAAATAATTGGTGTACTCATCGGCCTGCATCGCAAAATCGACCAGCTTCTTCTGTGTTTCAAGCAATTCATTCAGCCGGCGGGTATCGCGTTGGAACTCGGATTGGTAGAGAGCGGTGATCTGCTCGGAGAAGGTGAATTGAAAGGGAAGCTCAATTAGGGGCAAGCCCAGCCGATCAGCTTCCAGCAGAGCTATCTCTGGTATTTCTGCCCAGTATCGACCAAGCTTGATGCCAAGCCCGGAGGCTCCACGTTCATTCAGCTTTTGCAGCAAATTAACAAAATCCTCGGGTGAATCCCTAATCGCATAAGCTGTAGTCAACAAGAGCTCCCCTTCTTTCATCCAGTTGATCACATCCGGCGCATCCATCAAATTGATGGAGCTGATCGTTCGAGAAATTCCTTTTTTGCCTGCGGCCAACTTGCCTTCCGATAACGGGTACACCGCCAACGCATCTTCTATAGTTAAATGCATGTCAATCCATCCTCCTAAACGATACATATCTGAATCAGGTACCGGACACCACGTCACTTTTTAAGCAATTATATAGGGTTTTGTTGAATTCCTGCAATCCCTTTTGTTATATGCATGTCATATAAGTTGACCGATAAGCTAGGATTTTCTGTTTTTGAACCAACGTAAAGCGTATACCATTAGATAAAAAACCAAAATTGTGTCAGGAATATTTACATGCATATTTTTTGGCTATATGATAGGACACAACTTCAAAGAGAAGAGGGGATTCAGATGCAGCTCACCCAAAATCAACAGGCAGCGGCCCAAAAGGACAGCCGTTCCATGCTTGTAATCGATGATGTCGGCAAAATCTACCCCAATGGCACTGTAGCTGTGCAGCATGCGAATCTGCATGTGGGGGAAGGAGAATTTCTATGTTTTGTCGGTCCTTCCGGTTGCGGGAAATCTACTATTTTCAATATGATTGCCGGTTTGACGGAACCGACCTCCGGTCATCTGACCGTGCTGGGTACTTCCCCAAAGGAAGCACGTAAACAGAATGAAATTGCCTTTGTATTTCAGGAGCATACCCTGCTCCCGTGGGCCAAGCTGATTGATAATGTCACCATGCCTCTTACTTTGCGTGGCGTATCCAAAAAGGAGCGAATTACCGAAGGGGAGCGGGTTCTAGAGCTGGTAGGCCTGAAGGATTATATGAAGGTGCTGCCCCGAGAGCTGTCGGGCGGAATGAAGATGAGAGTATCCATTGCACGAGCGTTGATATCCCGTCCCAAGCTGCTGTTAATGGACGAACCGTTTGGCGCCCTTGATGAAATTACCAGGCAGACGCTGCAGAATGAATTGCTAAATATTTGGGAACAGGACAAGAAGATGTCGGTTCTGTTCATTACGCATAACGTGTTCGAAAGTGTGTTCCTATCAACAAAAGTCGTAGTGATGACGCCTCGTCCCGGTAAAATTTCGGATTTCATTGATATTCCGTTTGCCTATCCGAGGGATGATGAATTCCGGACCCAGCCTGAATTCGGTGAATATGTACGCAGCGTGTCCAATGTACTGAATCATTGATAGCCAGATATGAGAGGAGTGGGAAGCAACATGGAAGAGATGGTAGCTAATCCAGCCGTTGAAACGACACCAGGTATCCGAGCTTCTGGGAAGGACAATGCCCGCAGCCATCATCCGGCAGAAGAGAGTCCAGTCATTGGACTGATGAAAAAAATTCTGCCGCCAATCGTCGTGTTTGTCCTGTTTATCGGTGGATGGGAATTAATCGTGCGGATACTCGGAATGCCCCCATATATCTTGCCCAAGCCATCCGATATTGCCGCAGCCGCTGCTGAGAACAGCGCGAATCTGATTACGTCGGTAAGCACAACCATTGTGGAGGCTTTGATTGGCTTTACGATCAGTGTCGTGCTCGGTATTTCATTGGCCATTCTACTGGCCCTGTCCAAAACGGTAGAAAAAAGCGTATATCCCTACGCTATTATCCTACAGACTATTCCGGTCGTGGCGGTAGCACCAATCATAGTGATCTGGTTCGGAGCGGGAATAAATGCCATTGTGATCATTTCATTCTTAATCAGCTTTTTCCCAATTTTATCGAATACGCTGATCGGATTGAACTCAACGGATCAGAACATGAAGAATTTATTCTATCTGTATAATGCAAGCAAGCTGCAAACCATTTGGAGGCTGAGATTTCCTGCGGCACTCCCGTACATTATGGCAGGGCTGAAAATTTCATGCTCCAGTTCGGTTGTCGGAGCGATCGTGGGTGAGTACATTGCAGGCATTGGTGGCGGACAAGGCGGACTCGGTTACGGGATTACCGTTGCAGCAACCCGCCTGCAAACTCCTTATCTGTTCGCCTGCGGTTTAGCAGCATCGGCCCTAGGAATCGCATTTTTCCTGATCATCAACATGGTGTCGAACAAACTTTTGAAGTCCTGGCATGAATCAGCAATGAAATGATACCAGAACCGGGGGAGAGATCCAACATGTCCAAACATCGTATGAACTTTCGTTACAAGAAATGGCTGCTGTCGGCTGCATCTTTGATCCTACTGCTTCTAAGCGCATGCTCCAATTCCTCCGCTCTAGAATCCGCCGCCTCGGCGGGTGGGGAAGCCGGAACAGATTTGAAGCAGGTGAAACTGATCGAGGGCTGGTACGCCAAAGGGGAAGATGGAGGCTATTTTGCGGCATTGCAGCAGAACTATTATAAGGACAAAGGGATCGACATGACGATTCAGCCAGGAGGCCCCGAGGTGTCAACCATGCAGCTTGTCGCTGCAGGCAAAGCTGAATTCGGTATCTCTTATGCTGATGAAATCTTGAAGGCCCGGGAACAGGGAATTCCTGTTGTCGGTATCCTTGCCGGTTTTCAAAGCACACCGCAGGTTCTGATGTACCACAAGGGGGAGGACATTCAGGATTTCACAGACCTGAACGGCAAAACCGTATACATCGGTACAGCGGTGCCTTACTGGGAATATATCAAGAGCCAATACAATCTGACAGATGTAAAAGAAATGAAGTATAACGGCCAGCTGGTCAATTTTATCAATGACCCCAGTTCGCTCAACCAGGGTTACATCACGAATGAGCCTTACGCACTTTCTCAGCAGGGGGTTGAGGTGGAGTATCTGAAAATCGCCGATTCCGGTTACGCGAACTATGCAGACGTTCTTTTTACGACGGAAGATTATCTTAAAGAGCACCCTGATGTTGTTGAAGCTGTGGTGCAGGCAAGTCAGAAGGGTTGGAGCTATTATCTAGACAACTATGAAAAGGTAAACCCGTTTATTCAAACCTATAATCCCGATATGACGGTAGAAGCAATGAATTATGAAGCAGTGCAGGAAAAACCCTTTATTCTTAACAAAGAATCTGAGGCAAATGGTATAGGTTACATGACAAAGGAACGCTGGAGCACCCTGCAGGATCAGATGATCAAGGGCGGAGGATTAACGAAGGCACTAGATGTTACCCAGGCGTTTACAACGGAGTATCTGATGAAGCCATAAACCTGAACCAAAAGGATTTGAAGCTTCAAATCAGAAATTTCAGAAAAAATGAGGGGACCTAATATGTTCAAACTTGGAAATCGAAAGAGCTATTGGCAAGTGTCCGAAACGCTGGTGGATCTAAGGCGAACGCAAAAGTACGGCAAGTCAGTAACCCTCCCTGCACAGCCGCAGGAAGTCATATTTGATCTCGAGCATACGGCAGTTATTGTCATCGATATGCAGAATGATTTCTGTACACCGGGTGGATGGCTGGATTCTATTGGGGTTGATACCTCTCCGCTCCTTAACCCGGTCAGCAGGCTGAACCGACTGATGCCCGAGCTGCGAAAAGCGGGAGTGCCTGTGATATGGGTGAACTGGGGCAACCGGGAAGACCGAATGAACGTGCCGCCATCCGTACTTCATGTATACAATTCGGATGGGCGGGGCAACGGCATTGGGGACCCGCTGCCGGGGAACGGCTCCAAGGTGCTGGAGAAAGGCAGTTGGGGAACGGCAATTGTCGATGGTCTGGATTCGTCTCCCGATGATATCTATGTGGATAAATACCGCATGAGCGGGTTTTGGGATACACCACTGGATAGTATTCTACGCAATCTTAATATTCAAACGGTGTTGTTTGCGGGGGTAAATCTCGATCAGTGTGTCATGCATACACTGCAGGACGCGGCTTGTCTCGGATATGACGGCATACTTCTGGAGGATTGCTCGGCAACAAGCTCCCCGGATTTCTGCATAGAAGCGACCTTGTACAATATCAAGCAATGTTATGGCTTCGTTACGGATTCCACCTGGTTGGTAGAAGAGCTGAACGGGGCAGCGACCCCTATAGAGAGAAACAACTCGGAAGAGCTGGCATCGCTAGAAGGCTGAACGGAAGGATGGGATGACGCAATGAAGGACCAATGGAACGCCGTTGTCAACCAGGTAAACGTTGAGCCGACAGGGCAGGGTAGGCTGAACGGACTCAGCTTTATGGTCAAGGATGTGTTTGCCGTCCGTGGCCATACAAATGGCGCGGGTAATCCACGTTGGCTCCAGACGCATGGGCCCGAGGCGGAACACGCGGAAACGCTCAACCTGCTATTGCAGCAAGGAGCAAGGCTAACGGGGATGACGCATACGGATGAGCTGATGTTCAGCTTGAATGGTGAAAATGTTCATTATGGAACACCAGTGAATCCAAGGGCTCCCGATCGTATCCCTGGAGGTTCGTCGAGCGGATCGGCGGTAGCTGTCGCCGCTGGGCTTGCTGACTTCTCCCTTGGAACGGATACGGGAGGATCGGTGCGTGTGCCATCTTCGTACTGTGGAATTTATGGAATGCGTCCATCACATGGCATTGTCTCCGCGAAAGGCGTTATCCCACTCGCTCCCAGCTTCGACACCGTCGGCTGGATGGCACGTGATTTCGAGACGCTGTGCCGGATAGGAGAAGTGCTTTTGCCGCAGACAGACTCGGGTACAGGTTTCAGACGGGTGCTCATCGGTGAGGATGCATGGGAGCTTGCTGATACTGAGAGCAAAGAGGCGCTTGCCCCTTACCTGAAGCTGCTGTGCGGCATGGCTGCGAGCCATGAAACGGTTCGCATCGCCCCGCAGGGTCTACCTGAATGGATGACCATGTTCAGGACGATCCAGGGCTATGAAATATGGCAGGAGCATGGGGCGTGGATTGAACGTGAGCAGCCGACCTTCGGGCCAGATACGGCAGGGCGATTCTCCTGGGCAAGCACTGTTGAACGTGGAGATCAGGAGAATGCAGCTGAACGCCGGGTTGAGGTACGCAAGCACATGGCTGACCTGCTCAGAACGGATACGGTGCTTGTGATTCCGACGACGACTGGAGTGGCCCCGAAGCTGGGCTTGGACGGGCCTTTAATTGAAGAACGAAGAGTGAAAACGATGCGTTTAACCTGCATTTCCGGTTTGTCGGGTCTACCGCAGCTTACGATCCCCGCTGCCGAGGTGCTGGGATGCCCGGTCGGTATTTCGATCATTGCAGGTCCGGGACAGGATCAACGTCTGCTGGAATGGGCCACATCCTTTCTTTCAGCAGTAAATTCAGAAATAAAAGGATAAGAGCATCATTCGATATATGGACATGAAGCTACGCGTAAAAAAAATAAAGCCGCAGGAGAAAGGGTGTCAGTTATGTTTCAACGATATGAAGGAACAGCGTGGGAGGAACGATTTTTGCCCCGTCTGACCAGCAAACAGGTCAAAGAACTGCCGAAAGATAAGGCACTGGTTATTCTCCCAGTCGGAGCTGTGGAGCAGCATGGCCCCCATCTGCCCGTATATACGGACACTTTGATTGGGGAAGCGACATTATCCCAAACGCTGGAACGGGTGAGAGCAGATAAGGAGATATGGCTCCTGCCTCCGGTCTCGTATGGCAAAAGCAATGAACATATCGGACTTCCGGGCACCATTTCCTTATCGGCGAGCACACTGCATGCCATCATGCTGGACATTGCGGAAAGTCTGAAGGCCAGTGGTTTTCGCAAGTTACTTTTGTTTAATACCCATGGCGGCAACGTGGATTTGCTAAATACGGTATCACGAGAAATACGGATCAGAACGGGGATGATGGTTTTCTATCTCAGTCCCAGCAGTCTGAATGTGGCAGAGGATCTCCTGTCTCCCGAGGAGCTGGAATACGGTATTCATGGTGGCGATTATGAGACCTCTCTCGTGATGTCCATTAAACCGGACTGGGTGAAGGAGGAATTTCTCGTCAAAGAGCTTCCGGATATGTCCTCTTACCGCTTTCTTACATTAGAAGGGAAAATTCGTTTCGCCTGGAAGATGGCAGATATCTCCGCTACCGGCATTGCTGGTGATGCTACGACGGCCACGCCTGAGAAAGGCAGGATTATTCAGGAACGAATCTCAACGATTTTGTCGGAGGCACTGGAGGAACTGTGTGATTTTGAAATCACCGATGTCCGCGGGACTGAACCGGTTCAGCAGCCAGCAGGAAGCACCCCGTGAAGCTCGTCAGTCTGAAACACGGCGATGGTGAACAGGCAGCGATTGAACATGGGGAACGATTCATACTTCTAGAGGAGATCAACAGGGCGGAAGGAAGCTCATGGGGCACCAACGTTATGGAGATCTTGCAGCAAGGCCAGCTAGAGGAGCTTGTCCAGTGGTATCAGAAGCACGGGGATAGAACAGTTTCATCCATCCCTTTCATTCCTTCAGAAGAAGCTATATCTGCTCCGCTCTTACGGCACCCTCGTAAAATATGGGGAATTGGCATGAATTATGTGCAAAAAGCGATTGATCTCGCATCTACTCCTCCAGAGCGCGAGCCGGTCTGCTTCATGAAGCCGGACTCCAGCCTGATCGGGCCGGAAGAGTATATCCAGCTTACGGCTCAGGATATGAATGTGACAACAGAAGCAGAGCTTGGCATTATCATCGGTCGAACCTGCAAAAATGTGCCGGAAGAACGTGCGCAGGAGGTCATTGCCGGTTTTGCCGCAACGCTGGATATGACTAACCAGGACATTCACGCACGGAACCCCAGATTCCTGCAGCGATCCAAGGTATTCGATACATTTTTCAGTCTCGGACCCCAACTAATAACACCTGATGAAATAGGCGATCTGCAGAACCTCGTCGTTGAAACGGTGTTGAATGATGAGGTTATTCATAGCAATACGGTGTCTCGTATGATGTATCATCCATGGTTCATTGTCTCGTATTTTTCGCAGATGATGACTCTCTATCCGGGAGATGTGATCATGACAGGCACACCCGGGTCCGTCCGGATTCAGCAAGGAGATATGGCCGAGTGTAGAATCAGTGGCTTTATGACGCTTCGAAATCCGGTAGCAGTAGTAGAGTAAATCATCCGTAATTTTCCTTGGGGAGTGGTAATGAGATGAACAAGTACAGACAAAAGGGAACTGTCGTATTACTCGCAGCAATGATTTCCTTATCCACATTACTGGCGGCTTGCGGGAAACAGCCAACTGCTGAGAATGCCGCTGCTACGGGGGGAAGCGAGGAACTCACGGCAATTACACAGGTGACAAACTGGTTTGCACAAGCAGAGCACGGGGGTCTGTATGCGGCAAAGGAACAAGGATATTACAATGAGGCTGGTCTCGATATGACCATCCAGGCAGGTGGGCCGCAGGTGTCTCCAACACAGATCGTGGCTTCAGGCAAGGCGCAGTTCGGACTGGCTACAGCGGATCAATTGCTGGTCGCTCGTGAAGAAGGAATCCCTCTTGTAGCGATTGCGACGATATTCCAGAAAAGCCCGCAGGGGCTTATGGTTCATGCCAATCAGAACATGTCCTCCCTGGCCGATTTGAACAACCGCTCCGTATACGTGGGGACAGGCTCGGTCTTTTGGGACTTTGTGAAGAGTAAATACCAATTGGGTAACGTGAAGGAATTGGCATATACCGGTTCTCTGGCTCCTTTTGTAGCTGATGATACGGTTGCGATTCAGGGCTATGTAACCAGTGAGCCGTACGAGATGAAGCAGCAGAATGTGGATATTAATTTCCTGCTACTGGCAGACGCCGGTTATAACCCGTATTCCAATGTGCTGTTCACAACGGAGCAGTATATTCAGGATCATCCTGATATTGTGCGCGGTTATGTCGAGGCTTCGATGAAGGGCTGGGATTATTACAAGACCAATTATGATACCGTGAATGACGTCATTTTAAAGGAAAACCCTGATTTTACGAAAGAAAAGCTGAACTATGCCGCAGAAGCACTTATCCCGTTTGTATATGAAGGTGATGCGGCGACACATGGTGTTGGCTACATGACAGAGGAACGCTGGACGGAGCTCGGAAAGCAGCTTAAGGAGATTGGAGCATTGAAAGAGGAGCCTGATATCAGCAAAGTGTTTACGGATGAATTCTTGCCGAAATCCTAAGAGATTCCTATGGAGATCAGTTTTACAAATACGGGAGGGGAACCGAATGAATGAACATTGGATAGCCGTATTGAAAGAACGCATGGATCCGGAATTGCTGCACTGGGAGGAGGCGGCGCTTGCCAAATATTCGATGGATTATCATCACTTCTCTCCTGTGCTGGCCAGTCAGCTGCAGGGTAAGGTCGCCGAGTGCATCGCCAGTCCGCGCACCGAGGAAGAACTTGACGATCTGCTCTCCATAGCAGCAGAGCTGGGAGTTCCGCTGACCATCAGGGGGAACGGCACCGGCAACTATGGTCAATGTGTTCCGGTCACAGGCGGAATCGTCCTGAATCTGGCCAAATACAACAAGGTGCTCGAAATGGGAGAAGGCACGATGCGGATCCAGGCCGGGGCCAGACTCGGCAAAATGGAATCCACTGCCCGCAAGGCAGGTTACGAGCTGCGTACGATGCCTTCCACCTTTCAATCCGCGACGATCGGCGGGTTTTTATGCGGCGGTTTTGGCGGCATCGGTTCGATCAGCTGGGGGACGATCTGGGATGGGCTGGTACGTTCGCTAAAAATCAAGACCGTTGAGGTTCATCCCCGTACCATTGAACTCCAGGGAGACGAAGTGCTGCCTTACCTGCATACTTACGGTACCATCGGCATTTTGTCCGAAGTGGAAATCAATCTGGCTCCCCGAGTGGAATGGATGCAGTGGGCCGTAACCTTTGACGGTTTTGAACAGGCTTTTCGCTTCGGGCAGTCGGTTGCTGAGGACACTTCCTTGGTGAAACGGCTAATCTCCATCCATGAATGGCCTGTACCATCCTATTTTCTTCCGCTTGATCTCCCCGCTGACCGTGCTGTCGCATTACTGGAAGTGGATACGGCCAACGAATCCCAGCTTGAACGTATCCTATCGGAGTATGGAGGTCACTTGGCTATGAAGGTTTCTGCCGAACAGTATCACAAAGGTGTTGGTGTCTCCGATTTCACATGGAATCATACGACTTTGTGGGCGCGCAAGGCAGACCCCGGCTTAACCTATCTACAGCTGAATTTTGATCCATCCTGTGCCCTTGAGCAAATCTCCTCTATGAAAAAGGAATATCCAGAAGTGATGAATCACATCGAGTTTGCTCGCCAAAACGGAAATTTGCTGATCTCTGGCCTGCCGCTGGTTCCGTTCACAACGGAGGAAAACCTGAACCGGCTAATGGAACGTTACGAGGAAAACCGGGTTAGAGTAAATAATCCGCACACTTGGGATTTGAAGGAGGGCGGGCGATCCTACGCGCATGATCGTTTATGGGAAATCAAACACCGCAACGACCCGAAGGGCATTTTGAATCAGGAGAAATTAAAGCGTTCGGCTGTTAGCGGTGTCTGATCAACGGATGATGGAAGAATGGCGCAACCTGCAGAAGTTAACGTGCCATGCGGATTTTAATAGTCAATCCGTATCTACAGCAAAGGAGCGAGTTGCATGAAATTTGGAAATGTGGTCATCCGGCGAAAGGTCCCTTGCACAATGCGCGACGGCATAACGTTGTATTCAGATATATACCTGCCGGACGAGACAGGAGAATATCCTGTACTGCTGATGCGCCAGCCCTACGGACGGTCGATTGCTTCTACCGTTACGCATGCCCACCCCGTCTGGTATGCAAGTAAGGGATATATCGTAGTAATTCAGGACGTCAGGGGGCGGGGAGAGTCGGAAGGCGAATTTAATCCGTTTGTTCAAGAAGCAGAGGACGGTTTTGATACCATCAAGTGGGCAGCCGGTCTGTCCGGCTCGACCGGAAAAATAGGCATGTACGGTTTCTCTTATCAAGGTCTAACACAATGGGCAGCAGCTTCCCTTCACCCCCCTGCGCTCCAGGCGATTGCACCGAGCATGTGTCCGGCAGACATGTATCATGGCTTATTTTATCCGCATGGCTCGTTCGCACTTGGCAACCATCTGCCGTGGGCTTTCCAGCTGGCTCGTGACACGGCACAAAGAGCGGGTGACTTCGAAACGGCAGAGCAATGCTCACGACTCATGCGCAGCCCCGATGAGATGCTTTGGAAAATGCCATTGAATGAAAGACATCCAATTCTGGAGCAATACTTTCCCGCATTTTATGATTGGATCGATCATCAAGCGTACGATGAGTACTGGGAGCAGATGAACTGGATCAACGATATCGTAAAGGAACCCGTGCCGGCGCTTCATATTGGGGGATGGTATGACGGTTTCCTCATGGGTACGTTACAATCGTTTGAAGCGCTGCAAGCTACGGCCACGCCGGATTGCTTTCATCGGCTCGTTGTCGGCCCGTGGGCTCACATTCCATGGGGGCGCAGAGCGGGCGGAATCGATCATGGTGAGCAGGCAGATGGTGGTCATCATCTGGAGCAGCTGCGCTGGTTTGATTATTGGCTGAAGGGCAAGGAAGACATGGAACTGTCTGGTGAACTGCCTATCCGATATTTTGACCAATTGAGTCATGAATGGCATACGGCGGAACAGCTGCCTTCTCTATTTGAGGATGGGGCCTCTCCGTCCGAATGGTTTTATCTGTCTGGGTCACAGACCCCGGCGAACGGTGCGGCAGGAGGGGGGAGACTGGAAAAGCATAAGGAAGATGTGGAGGAGGCTGTGCCGGATGTATTCGTGTACGACTCACGTCTGCCGATGCGTCTGGACTCCTACCTGCCGTCCGACCGAGCTGTCATTCAGGAACGGCAAGAGATTCTGGTATATACGGGAGGACCGCTTGCAGAGGATATCCCGATTTTTGGGTCCCCGGAGTTATCCGTTCAGTACCAAACATTGGGAGGTCCGACGGATCTGGTGGCCATCCTTACCACCGTATCCGAGCAAGGGACGGCCCGGCTGCTGAGTGTGGGTCGCACGGAAATCTGCAGTGAAGGAGCAGATGCTTCCAATGAATGGAGAACAGCACAGATCCGGCTGCGTCCCTTGGCGGCCACTCTTCCGGCTGGCTCGTATGTCCGGCTTGAGTTGACAGGCAGCGCCTTCCCGTTATTCGCCCGGCATCCGAACGGTGTTAGGGACGAGAAGAACAGCACGGGAACAGGTGGGTTGAAGATTGCCACCACGGCTGTTCGCAGTACAGAACAGGACATATCCTGTTTGAGGCTGCCGGTAAAAAGATAAAAAGCGATGCATAAACTAAAAAAATCAAAGTGAGGTTGAATGTATATGGTGAACATTCCAGGTCTGGTTGCTGGTAACTTTGAGAATTGTCCCGTCCACAAAATTTCCGCACAGGATACGAATAAGTTCATCCTGCTGTGCGACAGGGAGCAGGTTCCTTTCACTTCATTTGTGGAGATTTTCGAGGTTGGAGGCAGAACTCCATCCAATGAACACCGGGAGGCTTATGAATATTTTTATGTGTTAAAAGGGGAGGGGCTAGCCAAAGTTGGCAGCGAGTATGAGACTCCGATCCGCCAAGGCTCATTCATTATCATTCCACCGGGCAACCATCACGATATTATTAACACGGGCAGCACACGTCTGTATTGTCTGACGACCATGCTACCGGACGAAATGTTCTCGGATATGATCAAAGCGGGTCCATCCACCGAGCTTGACGAGGAGGATCTGGCCGTGCTTCAGGCGCTGGCTACCGCACAATGAGTGCAGGGCTGCGTTTCATTAATGTACGCCTTCCGCACCGGGAAGACCTCTGTCTATATGAACTAAAGGCGGAGGTTGGAAAATGGGTTAGTATCCGCCTTCAAGATCGTTTCCTTGATGCACGGGAAAGCGGTGCTTCCCGTCTGATGGTCCCGCATCAGGCCGGTTCGGATCTGAAACGGCTCTCAGACGCGGATTGCATCGATCTGCAGGGCGGCATGATGCTGCCTGGCCTGGTTGACTGTCATATGCATCTGGATAAGGCCTTCTCGCTCTCGCAGGTATCGAACCGATCCGGCACACTTCATGAAGCCATTCTTAATTACAGCCAGGCTGTACAGACATTCAGCAAGGAGCAGCTAGCGGAACGCATGCTGACTGCCGCCAGAATGGCACTAAGCTACGGGACCACGACCATAAGGAGCCACCTTGACTTCCCTGTTCATTTGGGGAGAGAGGTGGCCTTTCGGACGATCGAGGCAGCCTTGGAAGTACGGGAGAAGTTGAAGGGCCGTATGGCTATCCAATATGCGCTAATGGTTCCGTTCCGCGGCAATCATGAAGCTGCGGATGAGGCCATCGAGGAAGCACTGCGGATGGGAATTGATGTACTGGGGGGAGCCCCTCATCTGGCAGATGACTCTGAAAGAGAGATTGGCAGAATTTTTCGGTTAGCGGAACGTTTCGGCGTACCCATTGATCTGCATGCAGATGAAAGTGATCATCCCGAAAAAAAAACCGTGCTTAGCATTGCAGAGCATACGATTCGCTACGGTTATCAGGGCAGAGTGACGGCAGATCATCTGTGCTCGTTGTCTGCAATGACGGAAAAAGATGCACAGCATGTGATGGCGAAGATGAAGGAAGCCGGTCTGAACGCGGTAACGCTCCCTGCGGTGAACCTGTATCTTCAGGGACGGGAAGATCGCGGCCTGGTAAGACGGGGCACAACACGCATTCGCGAGCTGCTTGCAGAAGGCATTCCGCTTGCTGCGGCCTCCGACAATATTCAAGACCCGTTCCATCCGTTCGGCCGCGGGGATCTGATACAGATCGCCCAAATCACATCATATGCTGCCCACATGGGCAGTGAACGGGATTTAGTACAGCTGCTGCGGATGATCACGGATATACCAGCTGAAATCACAGGCCGCGACGAGTATGGAATAGAAGAAGGGCATGACTGCAACTTTGTTGTCACGGATGCTTCGGATGTCACGCAGCTGCTATCAGGTACAAAAATGAGTCGCTGGGTGTATGCCTCCGGCAGATGGCAGTCTGCTTTGCATACAGCTCAGTCATTCGCGTCTGAATGAGTAACACGATTAGCAACAAACAGGAATGACCCTCAGTTGAACATAGAAGAGAAAGAAGGTGGCAAGATGGTTCCTCAAGTCACAGGCACACAGACGATGGTAGTCAGTCCTCATTCTTTGGCCAGCGCGGCAGGATCACGTATTTTACAGCAGGGAGGTAACGCTTTTGATGCTGCCGTGGCAGTGAGCGCCTGTCTTGCCGTCGTATACCCCCATATGACGGGACTGGGAGGCGATTCTTTCTGGTTAACCTATAGCAGCGAAGAGAGAAGAGTCAGGGCATATAACGCGAGTGGACGTTCGGGCAGCGGGATTACCGCCAGCTGCTTTGCCGGCGAGTCAGCCATCCCGCAGCGGGGACCCCGAAGCGTCATTACCGTGCCGGGGATGGTGGACGGCTGGGATGCCATATTACAGGAATATGGCTCGAAGACGCTGGCAGAAGTGCTTGAGCCCGCGATCCGCTATGCGCTGGAAGGCTTCCCGCTGTCGCCGGACCAGCATGTCAATACGGCTGAGCGTTTCGATGTGCTGGCATCTTATCCACAGACTGCCGCCATCTATCTGCCTGGAGGCAAGGTCCCGGAGCAAGGCAGCCGCTTTGTGCAGTCTGCTTTGGGAAGCAGCCTGCTCCAGATTGCGGATCAGGGTCGGGACGTATTTTATTCAGGCAGTGTTGGTCAGGAGATTGTTCGCTCACTTAAGGAGCAGGGCGGTCTGCTGACAATGGAGGACTTTGCGAGACACAGAGGTGAATGGGTGGAGCCGATCAAAGGGAGTTACCGAGGGCTTGATCTTTATCAGGTCCCGCCAAATTCACAGGGCTTTACCGGTATAATGGCGCTTCAAATTCTAGAACAGTTTGATTTGGAGAGTATTGAGCATGGTTCCTATGAATACTATCACCTGCTCGTGGAGGCGCTGAAGCTGAGCTTCCGTGACCGCGATCGTTATTTGACAGACCCACAATTTTCCTCCATTCCTCTGGACCGGCTGCTATCCAAATCTTATGCTGCGAAGCTGGCAGCCTGCATCGATATGGAGCGAGCTCTGCCGATGGATACCCAGCCGGTAGGCCATGATACGGCATATGCTGCGGTAGTAGACAGTGAGGGCAATGCCGTGTCATTTATCCAAAGTCTCTATTTTGAGTTCGGCTCGGCTGTGGTTGGGGGAGACACCGGTATATTGCTGCAGAACCGAGGCTCGTTCTTCTCGCTAGATCCGTCGCATGTGAACAGGCTGGAACCGGACAAAAGAACCTTTCATACGCTGATGCCGGCGATGGCTTGTCGCGATGGGAAGCCGTATATTTTGTACGGTACCCAGGGAGGAGAAGGTCAACCGCAGACACAGACCGCGCTGCTGACCCGCATGGTGGATTATGGCATGACTCCCCAGACCGCTGTACGTGAACCCCGCTGGGTGTGGGGAAGAACATGGGGAGAGGCGACGCAAGAATTGAGAGTGGAGGGACGGATCGCGGCAGAAGTGCAGCAGCGTTTACAGCTGGCCGGACACGCGGTACACACAGTTGAAGATTTTGCTAGAGTCATGGGACATGCGCATGCCATTATGATCGATGACAATGGTTTCCTGCTCGGGGGCACAGACCCCCGCTGCGATGGTGCGGCTATCGGGTGGTGAACTAAAACTCGATGTAGTCGTCAGAACAAAGTGTCCCTTTCTTTTAGAGCTTGATCACCACCATCAGCATTAATCAGCAAACCTTTGACCAACCTTCCAGATCGTTTTTAAAAAGTGTAGAGAAAGTATCCTATACAGCTAACGAGATTAAAAAAGCTGCTGAGATTGGTATCATTGAAGGTAAGGAAATCGGGGGGGTGGTCCTAAAGGTAAGTCTACTCGGACAGAAGCTCTTCAGATCATCCTCAACACGCTAAATTTGCATTCAGAGATTAAAGAACTGCAAGAATCCTTATAAAAAAGAAATGAAGTAAGGCTTGGGTGAAAACTGCCCAAGTCTTTTACTATTTACAGTTGATTTTACACTGGTAAGTAAAATATCTCCCATTTGTTTGCTAATTCATAATTTCACGAGGAAAATTTATGTTCCAAGTTATGGTAATATAGAGTTGGGTTTATGAAAAATATTTTTTGTGAATGAATGCTAATAGTACATATGGAGGTATTTAAGTTTGAAGACTCACTATTATTTCAGTTGGTTTAATAATTTTTTTCCAGAGAAGCTGGTTAAATGGTTGCATGAGGATCTAACAGACAGAAAATCGCTTGTTATGATTAGCGCGTCTGGTAATAAAGAAGATCAAGGCAACATTGACAATGTTTATGAAAGGACCTGGTTTAATCAGGCTAATATTATTTTTGATGAATATCATTTGATTGATTACCGCATGCAGAAGGATGATGCCCATCGACTTATTCAAGAAGCTTCTGTCATTTTTTTATGCGGTGGAGATCCTGTTTTTCAGAAGGATTTCTTGGTGGAGTATGAATTATCAGATGTTATTAAGAACAGCAATGCCGTTATAATGGGTGCCAGTGCAGGTGCGTTAAACATGGCTGCAAGATGGTTAAGCTTGATAGAGTCTGACCATGAAGTTGAAATAAGCACTGTATATGATGGTATTGGTTTTAATCATTTTGCCTATGAGTCTCATTCTAAACGCAACTACGCCAAGTTTGTTGAAGGTTACTTGTTCCCCTTGTCTGAAAACATTGATGTTTATGCCGCAGAACAGGAGAGCGCTATACGTGTAAAGAACGGCAAAATAGAAACATTGGGTCCTATATATTTGATTTCCCACTCCAAGATTCAGAAGTTGGCTGAGACGCTCTAATTTAGGTGAGTGACTCTAGCTTTAACAGAATGAATACCTAATGGTGCATAAAATCAAGGCTTACAGCGAATCATCACAGATTCTCCATATCCCAGGACTTATTGTTGGGCAGAACTGATTAACTTTAAAACCGCCTTTAATGGCGGTCTTTCTATGTTAGGGGAACACCAGCTGGTTACTCTAATAAACTAACAGTAAACGATTACTTAATAGCTGAACAAAAGCAGCTAATCAAAGTGATCAGCTGCTTTTGCCGTTTAGAATAAGATGCTATGACCCACACGTAGAAAATCCCAAATATCTATATTATCCCGTTGAATCGGCGTAGTTAGGTTGAAATTTGCGGTTCATCTGCAGGCTGTCGTCCACTTACCGTAAGCATAATCACAGCAGCGATGATAAGGATAAAGCAGAAGATAAATGAGTATCGGTAACCCACAATGCTGGCTACTCCGCCACCAACAAGACTGCCAAGCAGTCTGCCTATTGTGGATGAATTGGAATATAGCGTGGAAGCATATCCTGGCATTCTGGGCAGCAGGTCCTGTATGTAGCTAATACCAATCGCAGAAATGACGGCGACAAAAACAGCGAGCAAAATTTGTGCTGCAAGCATTTGCCACATCGCGTTTGAAATGAGAATAACGAAATAATAAGCTCCTCCGAAAATAGCTCCACATAACACCAAGATTCGATTACTATATTTTGCACTAAGTAGACCGAGTACAATCATAAAAGGAATTTCCAGCGCAGCACATATACTGCTGACTAAACCGACATCGCTTGTCGTTCCCCCGAGATTGTTTGTAATAAAGAGAGCCGTGTTTATGCTGCTCATCCAATGAGCGGTATACATGAGTATCAGAATTAGAAAAGGAATTAAAATATCTCGGTTTTGAGCCAGCCGGAAACTTTTTATTTTCACTTCAGCATGATTGCTCTGTATTTCTGTGTTTGTTTTGAGAAACAGGAAAACAAGCAGAGCAACAAGTAGGAAAGCACCGATCGTACCTAAAAAGATCCCCTTAAATCCAACAGCAGCGAGCAATAATGTTCCGATTAAAGGACCTGTAATAAAGCCGAGTGAGAAAGCAGAACGTAAGGTAGAATTAGCAAACGCACGCTCCGTAAAATGACTCTTGATCACTGCTTCTCTGGAAATTGCAAACAACTGGGGCATCCCTGGTGCACCAAGGGCAGTAAACACAGTCATGTAAATGAACAAAATCGGAAAATCCTGAATGAACAAGTATCCACTAAAGGCCAGGGCATTAGAGAGAGTAGAGAAAAGATAAACGCTCTTTCGATTTAAGCCGAGGTCGGAACGTCTCCCGATTAGCGTGCTGATCCATATTCCTGCAATTAGTGTAACGGCTAGATAAAGACCAAACATGCCAATAGATACGCCAAGCCTTTCCGTGAAGTAAATAGATAAAAAGGGGGTGCTGAGCGAAATGCCCATTCCCTGCAATGCCATACAGATAAAGAGTAAAGCATACGAAGGAATGGAAAATAGACTAACGAATCGATTGATCATAGTGTGAAAGTACTCCTCAAAATTTGTTGTTATGTAATCACCATACATGACCTTGCTTTATCTCGTCTAATTGTATTTTACTGGAAAATGGTTTACACCCATTTGGAGAAATTAATAAACAGTCATATTAAGGTTAATGGAGCGAATATATTTGTTGAAAAAATACGTTAAAGTCTCATAAAAAGGCACCCGCCTAAAAGCAGGTGCCTTCTCTATAGAGATCAAGTATACATTAGCTCTAGGAAACTTCATTTTGCGAGTTCCTGTTCCTCCAGTAATCGTTTCAGTTTTTGGCGCTGTCGTTTTTCCTTCTGACGGCGTTCTCTGTCCTCAGCCTGCAAAGCTTTAAGCAGGGAGACACACATGCCGATAAGGACAACAGCGAACGGCAGGGCGGCCACAATGGAGGCCGTCTGGAGGCCATTCAATCCCCCGCTGATCAGCAGGACTACCGCGATGGCGGACTGCAAGATTCCCCAGGTTAATTTTACTCTTGTACTCGGGTCCAACTTGCCATCTGACGTCAGCATGCCCAGGACAAAGGTAGCCGAATCGGCCGACGTAATAAAGAAGATCATGATCAGAAGAGTAGCAACGAAGGCAGTAATCGTGCCTAGAGGCAGCTGCTCCAGCATAAGGAATAGAGCGGTCGTTGTGTCTTCTTTGACGGCTTCTGCCAGATGAGCGGCATTGAACAATTCCAACTGAAGTCCTGTTCCCCCAAAGACGGAGAACCAGATAAATCCGAATAGGCTTGGAATAACCATGACGTAAATTACAAATTCCTTAATGGTTCTTCCTTTGGATACCCTTGCGATAAACGTGCCAACAAAAGGAGCCCACGAGATCCACCATGCCCAGTAAAATAGCGTCCAGGTTCCAATCCAGGTTTCTCTGGAGAACGGTGTCAGTCTTAAACTCATGTTAATAATATTCTGCAGGTAACTGCCCAAGGTGGTCGTGAATGTGTCAAATATAAAAGAAGTCGGCCCAGTCACCAGAACAAACAGCATTAATAGCAAAGCTATAACGAGGTTGGTGTTGCTCAACATCTTAATACCTTTATCCAGACCGGAAGTAGCCGAGATTAAAAACAATACCGTTACAATGGCGATGATGACAACCTGGGACAGCGTTGAGTTGGGAATGCTGAATAAGTAATTCAGCCCCCCACCGATCTGAAGTGCACCCAAACCAAGCGAGGTCGCAACACCGAAAATGGTGGAAATGACGGCCAGAATATCAATGATCTTGCCAAGCCAGCCTGCAGCTAGACGTTCACCGATCAAAGGAATAAAGGTAGAACTAATCAGCCCCTTGTAACCTTTCCGAAACTGGAAATAAGCGAGCGCTAAACCGATGACGGTATAGATAGCCCAGGGATGTAGCCCCCAGTGGAAAAAGGAATAACGCATTGAAAGTCTGGCGGCTTGTGTTGTTTCGGGTACCGCTCCTTCCGGTGCGGATAAATAGTGGGATAGCGGTTCAGCAACTCCCCAGAAAACCAGCCCAATGCCCATACCAGCGCTAAACAGCATGGACAGCCAGGAAACCGTAGAATATTCCGGTTCATCATCGTCATCCCCCAGCCTGATATTGCCAAATCGGCTGAATGCCAGATAGAAAGCGAAAATTAGGAAGAACAGTGTTGCTAGCAAATAAAACCAGCCAAAATTCTGAATAGAGAAGTTGTAGGCTACGTTAGCCGCATCAGCCAGCTGATCAGGAGCGACGGCTCCCCATATCGCAAATAGTGCTACGATGATAATTGTGATTGTAAATACCATGAAGAGACCCCCGTTATGTAAGCTTCATCCAACTTTTCCTTAGTATGTACTAGTCCAGCAAGTAATATTTCGGAAAGCCAGCTGTTGATAAAATAAAACAAACCGCCTTGTGTTGAAACACCCTTCGGTTTGTTTTGATCCTGCCAGAATAATATATTATCTATAATTGCCTGTTAAACTGAGATGGTGGAATTAGAATATTGGGTTTTAGTTACATAGATATATCTTGAAAAATCTAAGAGGGAATCATCACTTTTAGAAGCAGCATTTGAAAGTATAGTGTATTTTTAATGATAAGAGATTCTGAAGGGAAAAATGTAAGGGTGCGAAGGATGAGAAGACTCGAGTCTGGTATGTCCATAGATAACGAATTATTTTCTGATATTGTCAGGTATGAGCACGTAAAGATAAGCGGAACGACTATAAAAAACTCGAATGTTGGTTCACCTATTTTTTGGAACTGTAATTTGAATCAACTTGTGTTTGATACCTGCGATCTTAACAATGCGAGATTTTTTGCGGATACTATGATTGATCATTGTACATTTATTCGTTCCGACTTGCGCTCAGTTGGCATTGCCAAGGGCGAAGCTGTTTTCACCAATTGTGAGTTTTCCTCCTGCGATATGAGAGGCATGACATTGGAGAATGCAACCTTCATCGACTGTACTTTTGTTAAGTGCAGATTCAATGACCGGATTTTACAAGCGGCGAATATCGTTAATTGTTCCTTTACCGGCAAGCTGATTGATATTACGTTTGAGGGAAATGGCAAACAAAAGCTAATCGCCAATTTTGAAAACTGCATCCTTGAAGGTGTTCGTTTCGTGAACTGTGACCTGACGCAATGTATTCCGCCAAAATCCAAAAATCATCTGTATGTTGAACAGGTGTCCTCACGTGTGAAAAATGCGATGACGAAGATTGAAAATGACCCTAATCTATCTGACGATGAACGGAAAATATTGGTACGCAGTCTGCGCAATCTTGAGCATATGAATCAATATATTTTTAACACAGTACATATGAAGAAAATATATGGTGATGTTTTTGTTGAACGATTTTTCAGTAGTCTGGACGTTCAGCGAGAATAATCCTGTCACAGGTCTGTTATTAAAAAAACGCATCGAAGTTTCAAACCAAGGATTGTCCCAGTAGATGTTCGTTGTAGGTTCTAGATACAGCTTCCGAATATGACATGCTGTCATATTGAGTACCTAGCCATGCATATATATCCCCGAGAATGTAGGTATAGGGGGCGGACCAATGGACGTTAACAATGCTAATAATCAGGGAAACAGTCGAAGCAGGAAGGGAGGCAATGTGCAATCCGAGTGGCATGCCAAGCAGTCGCCAGAACACCATTCACAGACAGTAGGGGAACGGGGGCCGATTCTGGAGCAGGACAGTCTGCTGCATGAAACACTCGAAACCTTTGTCCACGAAAAAATTTTAGAGCGCCCGGTCCACGTAAAGGGATTCGGAGCATTGGGGTATTTTGAAACCCTACACTCGATGGCCGATTATACGAACCTGTGCTTCTTGCAAAAGCCAGGGCAACAGGTTGCCGTTACCGTTCGTTTCTCACTTGCGGTCAGCAACAAAGGAACACCCGATACATCCCGCAACGTGCGTGGATTTTCGACGAAATTTTATACCGAGCAAGGCGTTTTCGACCTGCTCTGTAATCATATCCCCGTGTTTCTCGTACGAGACCCGATCCGGTTTCCTGAGTCAATTCATGCTTTCCTGCCATCACCCGTTAACAATCTCATTGATCCGAATCGATTCTGGGGGTTCATTGCTAGAGCACCAGAGGCAACCCATTTCGTTGTACGACTGTACTCGGACGAAGGGACGATCAAGAGCCTCCGCCATACGCCAGGACACAGTGTTAACACCTATGTATGGAAAAATGCAAAGAACGAACGCTTCTACGTCAAATATCGCTGGATTCCATTAGCTGGAGAGCAATATATCGATGCGGAAGAAGCGGCTCGATTGGCTAGCGAGAACCCCGATTATTCGGGTAAAGATTTATATGACACGATTGCACAAGGTACACCCGTCCAGTATGGGCTGTATGTGCAGTTGATGAACCCACAGGATGAGGCAATGCTGCCGTTCGATCCGTTGGATGACACGAAAGTCTGGGATGTGCGTCAATTCCCGCTTCTGCCCGTTGGCCGACTCGTCTTGGATAAGAACCCTACGAATTATAAGGAGCAGATCGAGAAGCTGGCATTCTCCCCGTCCAACCTTCTGGATGGTGCTGAGCTGTCCGATGATAAAATGCTGCAAGGCCGCAGTAATATTTATTGGGATTCACAGCGCCATCGCCTTGGATCGGAGTTTCGCAAAATTCCGATTAACCATCAAGCCAACTGGTCACCGACGGATCAGGTAACGAGCGGAGAAGGGCGTTATGTAGCTGGCCGGCTCGTTCGATCCGATATTCCGAAGACTGATAATTTCACCCAAGCGGGACAATTCTACCAGTCTCTAACAGGAGTTCAACAGGATCATCTTGTTCAGAACCTCGCTCATGATTTATCGGCAGTTTCTCATGAGATACAGACGATTGTGTTAGGCTATTTATTCGAGGCCGATGCAACATTAGCCGAAAGTGTAGCACACCAGATCGCTGCGCTGAAGAAGGGATAGTTCAGTACAAAAAAGGACCGTAAGTGTTCATCTTGCATCGATGAATGCTTTCGGTCCTTTTGTGTTTATCCTTTACCTACCATGCCGTGGCAGCATCTTAATACAATTCTAATAAACGACGGTATCGGTTTCCGCTTCACTTCGTTAACGTCTTCGGAAGGCTCCGCCGCGTGCCAGAGCGAAGAAGATGAGCAGGGCAATAATCGAGCCAACGATGGCCGGAATAATATGAAATCCGCCAATCACTGGACCCCTTGGTCCCAGCAATTCTGTTCCTAACCAGGAACCGATAAAACCCGCAATGATATTCCCAAGTACACCGCCCGGTACGTCACGCCCAATCAAGTTGCCGCTTAACCAGCCAATAAGTCCACCAACAATGAGTACCCAGAGCAGATCCATTGAGTTGTTCTCCTTTCTTCGGGTTTATTACAAGTTATGTTGGGCTCAGTGGAATATACCTCATCTTCCAGTTGGTGGAGGAACCTAAAGTGTCTGTGCTAAGATTGGGTTAAATATAATTGAAGCTGGAGAATAAGGCTACATAGGGGTGTACAATGAAGAAAATCCTAGTCATTGATGATGAAATTGCAATTCGAGATTTAATTGAGCTGGTGCTAAGGCGAGAAAACTACGATGTGCAGACCGCAGAGGATGGCAAAACTGGCCTGCATTTGCTCGAATCTTTTCAACCCGATTTAGTGGTGCTTGACTTGATGCTGCCTGACTGCTCCGGATATGACCTATGCAAGGAAATCACCGGCAAACGCGCCGTTCCAGTGATCATGCTCTCTGCCAAAAATGAGGTTATCGACAAGGTGCTCGGACTTGAGCTGGGGGCGGAGGATTACATGACCAAACCCTTTGACAATCGTGAATTGCTCGCTCGGATCAAGGTGATTCTGAGAAGAAACGAGAGCAAGGAGGAATCCAGTGAAGGTACTGAGGTGAAATCTACACGCATCATTCATGAAGAGCTTACATTTGATCTGGAAAGCCGAAGGGTGCTGAAGAACAGTGTGCCCGTGTCTTTAACAGCCAAAGAGTTTAAAATTCTGGAAACGTTACTCAGAAGGCCGGACAAAATCTTTACCCGGGATGAGCTGCTGCAGATCGGATGGGGATATGACTTCATGGGAGACAGTCGCAGTGTGGATATGACCATCATGCGATTGCGGAAGAAGCTGGAGGATAACGCGGACGAACCGAAGTATGTCAGGACGATCTATGGATTCGGCTATCAACTTGGAGGTGGCGAGGCCTGAAGTATGCAACCCGGTTACTGCTGAATTTTTTATTTTTCTCCGTACTGTCCTTTGGCATCATCATTTTTGCGGTGAATAAAGCCATTGATTATTACAGCTTCATTACCATTGAAAAACAGATGATGGAGAAGGCGGATCTGTCCGAGTTGTCCTTCCGTGAGGTGTTGGCACAGCATAGATCATCTACAGGAGAGCCACAGACTCAGGAAATCGTCAGACTTGCTCTGGAGAAGCTGAAAGCATCAGGCAAAGAAGTGCGTATCTACGACAGCTCCAAGCAATTGCTGGGCTTGGCTGTGGATGGCATCATCATTAATGATGGCAAACCGCTTATTTTTGACAAAAATATTGAGAAAGCCCTGAGCGGCAGTTATGCCTACACAGTAACGGAAGATCACCTGCTTTATTTTGCAACTCCCATTCAGAATCAATTTTACGAAAATGCTTATGTGTATGAGTTCGTGGACGACATTTCGTACTTTTATGCGATTATGGACCAAATCCGTTATATCCTGTTTGTGGGTGCAGGCGGATTCATTGTGCTAATTACGTTAGCCAGTCTGTGGATTGCCCGCAACACAACCAAGCCGATTAAGGTGCTGCTTGGCGCAGTGCAAAGTTTCTCGAGACAAGAGTTTCGGAGAGTTCATCTTAACCGGAAGGATGAGATGGGCATGCTGGCAGATGGGCTGGATTCCATGGGGCGTCAGCTGCATGATTACATTCAGTACCAGAAACAATTTGTCTCCAACGTATCTCACGAGTTAAAAACACCCTTGGCAGCCATTCGTGGTTTCTCTCAATACTTGGTTGAAGGGGAGAATGAGAACAAGGAACTGCAAAAAATCTACGGTCACCTGCTGCAGGAGTCGGATCGACTTACACGCTTGATTAATGAACTGTTGCTGTTATCCCGCTTCGACAAGGCTGGTTCTAACGAACTGGAAGCCGAGAAAACGGAAATGAACGAACTGATTCAGCAAGTCGCAATGAATATGGAAGCGAAGGCCCAGGATAAAGGGATCAAGATTATGGTTAGTAAAGCACAGGAAAAACCGGATGATGAGGATACAACAAGAGTTTACGCCAACATCAATCCAATGTTAATGTCCCATGCGATTGCCAACCTTGTGGACAACGCTATCAAATACTCAGGCAATCACTCACAGATTAATGTAGAGATGGAACATACGCCAAACGAGGTCGTTATTCGGATACGTGATCAAGGTATCGGGATCGCGAGCGATGAACTGGAGAGAGTGCAGGAACGCTTTTACCGAGCAAAAAATGCAAGTACAGCGAACGGTTCAGGTCTTGGACTTTCGATTTGCAAGGAGATTGTAGAGCGCTTTAATGGATATATCGACATGGAAAGTCAGATCGGGGAAGGAACGACTGTTACGATTGTTCTGCCTCGTGTGTAGACCGCATTCTAAACCCAAGCCTAATTAGGTAACGTTACAAGATTGGTACATTTCTGTTATGAGACTAACAAATGCTTTTTTTATAATCACTTCATAAGAACAAATCACACATTTATGGAGGGATCATGATGAAGTTAACCAAGAAAGCAGCAGGTTTTATCGTACTAGGTGCTTTACTAACGGGGGCATTAACGGGCTGTCAGTCCAGTGATGCTACATCTCCAGCTACCGGACAGAACACAGCAAATGAACAAAGCAAAGGTGAAGAAGCATCGAATTCCACAGCACCACCTTCTGAAAATTCCGAAGAACAGAGTGGTGAAGCGATTAAGGAAGGTTCGATGGAGAAGGAAGGCAATGTGGTGCTGAAGGAGCTTGCTTTTGTCTATAATGAGCACACCATCGCGATTTCGGACACAGCGAATGAAGAACAGATGGAACAGATGCTCGGCAAACCGGATAATCTGAAATCCCATACGTACACTGCCGACGATGGAACCAACATGGATACGTTAATCGGTTTTACAGAAAAGGTATATACGTATCCTGGTCTGGAAATTAAAACAATCAGTATACCGGAGGGGAAACAAGACTCCATCTTTCATATCGAGATAACAGATCCTAAGTATGCAACAGTACGAAACATTAAAGCAGGAGACAGCCTGGATACACTCAAAAACGCCTACCCTGAGGGGAAACTGCTAGGTGATGGAGCTCCAGATGAAGAGGATGACTTCCGTTACGAGCCGTCCAATTATGTGGATGTGATGTCGTTTCATATCAAGGATGCCAAGGTGGAGAGCATTCAGATCTACAGTCTTCTGGACTGATATTTAGTGATCGACATTGGTAAGCCATTCATACGATTCACCTTTAATACCTGCCCGGGAGGGGGCAGGTATTTTTTCGTTTGTAATCTTGTTTTTAGAATGATTAAAGGCAGTTAGTAAAAATTCAAATGGATTATTGGTATAACTTTGTATTAGTTGTTGAAACATAAGTTATGACCAAATTTATGAAAATGCAGTGACGAGATATAAATCGATAATCGGGGATTGCACGTAAAATGCTATTAGCTTAGAGGAGTGTTCAAAAAATGAAAGCAATTGTGATTAATCAATATGGAAGCAAAGATGTGTTAGTTGAGCAGGAAGTGGATAAACCAAGGGCAGAAGCTAATCAAGTGGTTGTAAAACTAGAGGCTACATCGATTAATCCAATTGATTGGAAATTAAGAGAAGGTTACTTAAAGCAAATGTTTGATTGGGAATTCCCTATTATCTTAGGTTGGGATGCAGCTGGAGTTATTTCTGAAATAGGTTCAAACGTTTCGAAGTGGAACGTAGGGGACCGGGTATTCAGTCGTCCTGAAACCACTCGTTTCGGGACATATGCTGAATATACAGCCGTTGATGAGCACCTACTGGCAAAAATACCAGATTCCATCTCATATAAGGAGGCAGCGGCTGTACCTTTAGCAGGTTTGACGGCTTGGCAGGCTTTGTTTACACATGGCCATCTAAAAGAAGGTGAGACTGTACTTATCCATGCTGGTGCAGGTGGTGTAGGGATGTATGCCATTCAATTAGCAAAGTATGCCGGCGCTCACGTTGTTACAACAGCAAGTGAAAAAAACCATGAACTTCTCTATTCACTGGGTGCGGATCAAGTCATTGATTACAAAAAGGAAAAATTTGAAGAGATTCTAAAAGAGATCGATTTAGTATTTGACACGATGGGTGGAGTAGTAGCTGAGAACAGCTATAAAGTGCTTAAACCCAATACCGGAAGACTGATTACTATTGTTGGTCAACCCGACCATGATATGGCTAAGTCTCACCACGTATTAGCAAAGGGGATTTGGCTGCAGCCAGACGGTGATCAATTGCAGAAAATAGCTGATCTGATGGAAGACAAAAAGATGAAATCCATAGTAGGGGCAACATTCCCGTTTAGCAGACAGGGGATTTATGATGCACATGCTTTGAGTGAAACACATCATGCTGTAGGTAAAATTGTCATTACATTTTAAAAACCTAACTGGGGAAAACAGATAAAATTAGCTTTTTATGAATACCATATAGAAATGATGCACTAAGGGATAAAGTGTCTATCGTATTATCCCTCCCATTTTAGTTAAAGGGTAAAATTTCTGAAGACTTCCTCTTCGAGAGCCGGAGTCTTTTTGTTTTATCCTAAGCGTAGGTCTAATGTAAAATTAAATCAGAGCTTATACGTCTAAGTGTCTTGCTTTACACTATGCAAAAATACCATTAAAAACAACTCCTGAACATCATTAAATAGATTGATCTAGTTGGTAAACAGTGTTACTCTGAAAGTCTGTGTTCAATAATTTATTTAATAATAGTCACCATTAAGGTTATAAAGAAAGGTAACACGATGATAAAAGTTGAAAACTTATCCTTCTCATTTCCGCAAAAAGAACTATATAACAACATTTCATTTACGTTAGAAGAGGCACAGCATTGTGCTTTTATAGGAACAAGTGGCAGTGGGAAAAGTACACTCGTCGATATACTGATAGATCCGGAAAGATATTTGTTCGAGGGCAAGTTAGAGATAGACCCGGAATGCAAAATAGGGTATGTCAGTCAGTTCCCGCAAGTCGACAAAACGAAAGAAACAACCGTATTTGAATATATCGGCGAAGAATTTATTAAGATACAGGATGAAATCACAGCTCTGTATGCGGAGATGTCTACCACGTCTGACATGGATTCGCTGATGGAGAAGGTTCAATTGGCTTTGGATGCATTCGAAGCGATGGATGGGGACAATTTCGAAAACACCATTAATAAGCAGCTAAACCTGGCCAACCTCATGAAACTCAAAGATCTCAATATATCCGACGTGAGTGGTGGGGAATTTAAACTTATTCAAGTGATGAAGGAAATGCTCAATCGTCCAGACTTATTGATTATGGATGAACCCGATGTATTTTTGGACTTTGAAAACCTAAATTCACTTAAAAAATTAATAAATTCCCACAAGGGAATGCTGCTGGTTGTTACACACAACCGTTATCTACTGAATCATTGTTTCAACAAAATTATTCACCTTGAAAACACGGAGATCCAAGAGTTTGACGGGCGATATATCGAGTACAACTTCTCGCTGCTTCAGACTAAGATCGAGCTGCAAGAAATCGCGGTTGCTGAAGCTGAAGAGATCGAGAGATACGATCATATCATCGACAATCTCAGAGAGATCGCCACGTATAATTCGGAAGCCTCCAGAGGCAGAGCGTTAAAAGCCAGAGTCAAGTTTCAAGAGAGATTGGAAGCACGTCGAATAAAAGAGCCATTTGTCGATATTAAGCAGCCAAATATCCGTTTTGGTATCGATAAGGAAATCGAAGACACTGTTGTCGTGAAAGTCAATAATTATAGCGTTTCCTTTGACGAGCTGCTCTTGGAAAATGTGAATTTCGAGATCAAATCAACAGATAAAGTAGCCCTGATCGGTCCGAATGGTACCGGGAAAACCACTTTACTCCGTGAAATCTATAAAAACAATCAGGCTTCCATTGAAATAAATGATGATGTGAATGTGGCTTATTTATCTCAGCTTCAA
The DNA here is from genome assembly GCF_009664365.1 of Paenibacillus xylanilyticus. Lineage (NCBI taxonomy): Bacteria > Bacillati > Bacillota > Bacilli > Caryophanales > Paenibacillaceae > Paenibacillus > Paenibacillus xylanilyticus. The sequence continues at coordinate 3,456,562 of NZ_CP044310.1, read as the reverse complement.
GGTGAAATGCTAAAAGATTCGAATACCATCCTACATGATTTCATAGATGCTGGGTTTAAAACGTATGATGAGATTAGATTGCATCTTATAGATTATGGATTTGAAGGAGAAATCCTTGATCAAAAGATTGAATCATTATCTGGTGGAGAAAAAAACATGCTTCAACTGGCTAAGGTTTCTGGCAGTCAAGCGGGCGTGTTGCTTCTTGATGAACCGACAAGCCATCTAGACACTTACTCACAAATTGCACTGGAAAAAGCTATTGAAGACTATAAAGGTGCGATTCTCATGATTTCTCATGATTTTTATTCTGTTGTAAATGGTATGGATTATGTTTTAATCATTAATGATAAAACAATTAGCAAAATGAGTATGCAGGAATTTAGACAGATGATTTATGCTAGTCATTTTGATAAAGATTATTTAGAAACTGAACAACAGAAAAAATCAGTTGAAATGAAAATAGAATTGGCTTTAAAAGAGACTAATTTTGAACTTGCCAAAGTATTGGTGGATGAGTTAGAAAAGGTAATTAAGTTACTTTAAAATGGAATGTGCCCGTTAGAATCGCGAGGAATATCAAAGAAAAACTGGCGAAGAAAAAGAAACGAAACGCTTGTTTAAGTTTTGTATCGTGACGCAGCAGAAACAAGGGCGGAGTGTATCCGCCCTTGTTTCATTGCTGGATTATGGACACAGTACACTATGCACTCAGAAGTCTCCGGCATTGGTTAAACGGTGTCAGGACGGAATGTTCATCGCCGTTTGAATGTTTTGCAGATCAAGCTGAATTTGCTCTGGAATATGGTAAGGGTGGTATAAGCCTTGCTGTACCATGTAATTTGATATCTTTTCGTGAGAGACTATCGCTTCATCGAGCTGTTTCATCAAAATTTGCTTGATTTCGGGGGTGGCACATTCGGTCACAGCCATGGCGTAATTTCTGACTCCGCTCTTGGCGTTTATCAACAAATCCATTGCGATCACGTCATCAGTAAGCGTATGAAGGCCTGACATGTGTTCTAATATTGGGTTCATTTTTTTATCTCCTATACAGTCGCTTTGGACAGCACTTCACTGAGTTCCTGAAGCTGCTGTTGTGATAGTGTCACATCTTGTTGCAAAATTTGCATGAGTTCCGGATCGGTTACCAGAGCTTGCATGGTCTGGGATTTCGTTAAGCAAACCGTCTTGAATGCAGCTATTTCATGTACCTCAAGCACCTCATGCAATGCGTATTTGGAATTCATTCGGATTATCCTCCCAAGTATCTATCCATATTTAAGGCTTTAAGATGACTTTAATACAATTGTCCGTTTTTGTATCGAACACTTCATAGCCCCGCTTGGCATCGCTGAGCGGAATGACATGCGTAACAATGTCGCCGGGGTCCACTTTGCCAGACGTAACCAACTCGTACATATACGGCATATAGTGAATAACTGGAGCTTGTCCAGAACGGATATTCACATTTCTCTGCATGATGTCACCGAGCGGGAAGCCGTTATAACGACCACCATATACCCCAGTGACTTGGATGGTGCCGCCTTTGCGGACAGCCTGTGAAGCAATAATAAATGCGCTCATGGTGCCGCCTTGCAGTTTCAAACCGCTGGCTAAATATTCAAGATCACTCATCTTGCCGTCCATACCTACTGCATCAATGACAACATCGGCGCCGCCTTTGGTCATTTCCTTGAGCGTATTGCCAATGTTCTGATCTTGTTCGAAGTTTACGATTTCGACGTTGTTCGTTCGCTTCGCATGCTGCAAGCGGTAATCGACATAGTCAACGGCTATGACCCGCTTTGCTCCTTTCAGCCAGCAGAATTTCTGGGCCAAGAGTCCAACTGGGCCGCATCCGAGAACGATGACCGTATCTCCATTTTTTACGCCGGCATTATCTACGCTCCAGAATGCCGTGGTCATGGCATCAGCGATCAAGCTTAGCTTTTCGTCCGGTTGTTCGCAGCTCTCTGGAATTTTGAAGTGGGTGAAATTGGCAAACGGAACCCGTAAATACTCGGCTTGCCCGCCAGAATACCCGCCGGTCGTTCCCGAGTAGCCGAAATATGCGCCCATATCTCCGTTCTCGTTGGAATTGTCACATTGGCTTTCCAGCTGATTTTTACAATAAAAGCATTCTCCACATGCGATGTTGAACGGGATGATTACACGGTCGCCTTTTTTCAGGTTTGTCACGCCAGGGCCTACTTCTTCTACGATCCCCATCGGCTCATGTCCGATGACATAGTTCTCCTGAAGGTTAGGGATCATCCCGTGAATAAGATGAAGGTCAGAACCGCAAATGGCGGTACTGGTGATCTTTACGATCATATCGTCCGGTTTCTCAATCTTCGCATCCGGAACCTCTTTGACCACGACATTTTTAACCCCTTGATACGTTACCGCCTTCATGCTTTATGTCCTCCAATATGTTCATCTGGGGTCCGATCAAACATCCCTTTACGCGACGTATCTCCCGGGAACAGATTCATCTGCCCGATCATTACCGTATTATTCGCGGATAGCTGGTCGAGTTGGTACTGTTCATTCAGCTCGTAAGGATGGAACCACTTTTTGCGAATCATGAGCTCCGAGATTTCCTGGTGCATTGCAATCCCTTGTTTAAGCTGAGTGTGCAGCAGGGCTCTTACATCTGGTGAAGCCGTTTCCGTCAGAGCGATGGACAAATTACGCACACCTTCCTTGGCACGAATAAGGAAGTCCATGGCAAAAGTCATATCTGCCATTTCCGGCATATTTAATGAGTTAATCGGGTCTAAATAATCGGTATTCATTTGAGCTCCCCTTAATGTGTTATAGGTGTCGGACTACTCGGAACAGGCGCTTGGAAAGGAGCTCTCGCGTAAATGGCTTGCAGCTCGGCGATCTGTTGTATGGACTGAGTGACGTCTTTTTGCATTAAAGCTTTTAGCTCTTGGTCAAAGACGAGGCCTTGCATCAGTTTTGACTTAGCGATGCATAGCGTTTTAAAGTTTAAAGCTTCATGCAGTTCCATCGATTCGTGCGGCGCTAGTGTTGGGTTGTTCATGGAGAAATGATCACCTCCTTTTTCATTAACGTTAGATTTTCCAACGAATCGGAACTTATACTAAAATGGATTGCGGAAGAGGAAGATCCGAATATTCCCATACCATTGCAGGAATATAATCAAAATCTTAATCCGATACTTATTTCTGTTTTAAATGATTTTGAAATAGGGAGGAGGACTCACTGTGCCCAATAAAAACAAAATTGATCTAGCCACCGAAAATGCAAGAAAACCGGCAGAAGGTGCCCTTAACTCGAGTGGAAATACACTGGAGCAGCATGCATCTAATGCAGTTTCTGAGGTGCAGACGGCTCTAAATCAGGCAATAAGCTCGTTAAATGAATCTAATGCAACCAATTCACAAGCGTTGGAAAAAGCCCGGCAGCAATTGACCCGAGCAGATGAATTTTTAGATCAAGCGCAAACTTCCGCAAATGCATTACGTCTGCCGGACCAACAATAAAACGGTCCTAGTACTGATAATATTGGCAGAGATTTTCCTTCTTTTCCGAGTTTTTCTCCGATACTCTCTGCATGGGGATTTACCCTGCGTTGACGATCGGAGGAAGCAATTTTCCTAGAACATATATAGTTACGGTCAACATGCTTCGGCTTACGCCGAAGTTTTTTGTATTTTAGATGGTTCAGACCATTTCAAAATTACGGATGAAAAAGAATGATTAACGGCCAGGCATTAGAAAACGTCTTGAACATAATTATAGGTAATATCTATCCAACTATGTTTGAGGAGGACATCATACTGCCTATGTTACCTATGGAAGAATATTTTGGTAAGTTAGAACTCGTTCATTCGTTTTACGGGGCTATGCCTACAGGCGTTAGTGTATCCGAAACCGGGCGTATCTTTATTTGCTTTCCGAAATGGGGAGATGACGTTAAATTTACGGTAGCGGAAATTGTTGAGGGTCAGCTGCAGCCTTATCCTAATGCAGAAACGAATTTGATCAACCCCTTGAATCTCGCAATGTCCTTCATCAGTGTGCAAAGTGTTGTTGCTGATGGAAGGGGAACCTTGTGGGTACTGGACACGGCTGCACCAAATTTTTCTGAACCCATTATAGGAGGGGCAAAACTAGTCGCGGTAGATTTAGAAACAAATACAATAACAAAAGTATATACATTTGCAGATGATGTGGTCCTGCCGACAACGTATCTGAATGATGTCCGATTTGACTTTCGAGTAGGTAACGCAGGTTACGCCTATATAACGGATTCTTCTTCCAATGGTCCAGGTGCTATTATCGTCGTAAATTTAGAAAACGGAAATGCGTATAGACGGTTGCATGGAGCAAGCTCAACCTCACCCGATCCGTATTTTGTACCGAAAGTGGAAGGTAAAATTTTGATGAATCGAAACCCAGATGGTTCGACATCTCCCTTTCGGTTGGCCTCTGATGGTATAGCCATTTCCCCTGATGGAAAAACGTTATTCTATTGTCCATTAACCAGTCGCCAGCTATACTCGATCTCAACAGAATCATTAAGAGACAGAACGATACCGGATTTCAAGTTAAGTGATCTTGTGCACTATTGGGGAGAGAAGGGTGCATCGGATGGGATGATCACGGACGCAAAAGGAAACGTGTATGCTGGAGATTATGAAAACGATAGTATTCGAAAGATATTGCCGAATGGAATTATGGAAACCATCGCCCATGATCCCCGAATTTTATGGCCAGATACGTTTTCAATTGGTCCGGATCAATACTTATATGTAATTGTGAACCAATTACATAGACAGGCAAGATTTCATTATGGCAAAGACTTGCGAAAAAAACCGTATAGTTTACTACGTTTGAAAATTGATGAATTACCTGCACCTACTTTTGGATAAATAGAACCGATTAAAACGAAAAGAGGCAGGGTTTCACCATGTTGTGATCTCATACAGGATGATCATGGTCATACGGTACAGCCTTGTCATGGACATACCTATATAGCACTGCTATAATAGAGGTTATGAACACATATGACAAAATATTAGCAGCTGCTCTTAAGGTACTGGAAGAAGAGGGCGGAGCCCAATTTTCGACACGAGCTGTCACTTCGATCGCGCAGGTTACGGCTCCTACACTCTACCATCATTTCGGTAATGCCGATGGACTCCTGAGTGCAGCTATAGTGGAAGCGTTCAAACAGTTATTCGAAAGCAAAATTGCCGCAGTGGAGTCCCCTATTCCAGAGATGGCGCTTCGTCAGGGGTGGGATGACTATGTCCGCTTCGCGGCAGCCCGTCCTCGGATATATGCGGCAATGATGGGGCGGCTGCTTGAGGGCGCCCACATCGAGGCGGCAGATCAGTCGTACCAAGCACTTGTGCAAAATGTTCAAAGAGTTGCTGCCGCAGGAAAATTAGCTGTTTCAGCCGAAGCTGCGGCAGATCTGGTTTGGGCTTCTGCCAATACGGCCTCTTGGCTGTATGTGACGTCCCAAATTCGCAAGGCACCCCCACCCCAGCCCGACGTCGTTGATCTCATTCGAGAAAGCGTGATGCAGATTATCTTGATCCCAATGCCGGATTCTCCTTCAAAATGAGGGATCGATAAAAGAGCTGGAGACTCCAGACAAAGCCCCTACCTATGTGGGCTTTGTTTTGTTTCATGGTACAGATGAAGAACTACAAATGGTAACACATAAGAGAGATCGCCTATTCAAGCAGGATGGCGATCTTTTTTTTATTTTCAAAGGGATTCGATGAGCTCATTCCTCACGCTACGGTACGACGTGAGCGTCAAAGTATATCACGCTGCGCTTGTCATTAATGATGTTCAGGCAGCAGGAGGAATACAATACGAAAAAAATGTATAGCACTGCTATAGACAGTTCTATATAGCGGTGCTATAATGACCGTATAACAGTGCTATACAGTGATTCAAAACTAACAAACTCGGGAGGTTTACAATGCCATATAAAACTCAAGACATGGTTGTCGTCACAGGTACTTCAAGTGGAATCGGCAGGGCTACCGCGGAGCAGCTCGCCGCTGAAGGATTTCACGTTTTAGCTGGGGTTCGCCGTCAGGAAGATGCCGACAAAATCAAACAAAACAATATCGAACCGGTGATTCTCGATATTACCGCTAGCGACACACTAAGGGCGCTGGCCGAACGAGTGGAGCAAGATCCACTTGGACGCCCGCTGCGCGCCGTGGTCAACAATGCCGGCATTGCCGTTAATGCACCTCTTGAGATGGTTCCGCTGGATGAATTTCGTCGTCAGATCGAAGTCAGCGTGATTGGGCAGGTTGCGGTTATTCAGGCGCTTACTCCTGCCTTGCTGAAGAGCGGCGGACGCGTAGTTAATATCGGATCCGTTGGCGGCAAAATCTCCATGCCCGGTTTCGGAATTTATTCAGCTGCAAAGTACGCGATGGAAGCGATCAATGACAGCCTCCGCAGAGAGATGTCCTCGTTCGGACTCAAAGTTATCATGATTACTCCGGGCGGTGTCAGCACCAGCCTGTCGGAGAAAGGGGTTACGACAGCCGATCGGCTGTCCAAGTTGATGACGCCCGATCAGCACAGACGCCATGATCGTCTTTTTGACGCCGTGAAAGCACAGGCTGAATCATGGGCTACGAGCGGTATTCCTCCTCAGAAAGTGGCAGAAGTGGTTTCACGAGCCATCCACGCAAGTAACCCGCGCACCCGCTATACGGCTGGCCGAGATTCGGCACTGCTGACCCGACTGGTTCGTATTCTCCCGGATAAACTTCTCGACCGGATGCTCCGCAGCCAGATGAAGCTGCAGTAACGGGAGTATGACTGATGTCGCAACAACCGTTTGAACATGCCATTGTTGTAGGTGGATCTTTAGGTGGTCTAATGATGAGGCTAGCGTTATCCCTTTCTGGGTATGCAGTGACGATTCTATTTATAAATTAGGAGGAATTAGCATGAACGATACAAACAACCGTTACGTAACTGTACTATGGGAGGCTAGAGCCAAGACAGGGAGAGAAGCAGAAATGAAGGCGTTTATGACTGCAGCTGTCACCCCGTCACGCAATGACCAGGGAAACATTGACTATGAGGCTCACGAGGTAGAAGGCCAGCCTGGTACATTCATCATCTACGAGCGCTGGGAAAACCGGGAAGCCCTCGATCGACACCTGAGCGCCCCGCGGATGAGGGAACTGGTACCCCAGCTCTTAGAACTGATGGAGGGATCCATTGAGGAAGGGATTCGACTCCTGAAACCGTTTCGTCCAGCGCATTAAACTACAACACTAGGGAGGTCAAACATTGGCAACGATCGATGATTTTGCAGCACTAGATATTCGTGTCGGAACGATTAAGGAAGCGGAGTATTTTGAAGAAGCAAAATTCCCAGCGATTAAGCTTAAGATTGATTTTGGACCGGAGATCGGGATGAAATCCTCAAGTGCACAAATAACGAAGCGTTACAACGCTGAGGACATCATAGGAAGACAAATTGTTGGAATCGTCAATTTTCCTCCTCGGCGCATTGCTGGATTCAAATCGGAGGTATTAGTTTTGGGTGGAGTTCCGGAAAAAGGAGATGTAATACTATTGAAGCCTGATACTGAAATCCCTAACGGTACTCCTATTGCATAAGTTAGACGACGAGAACGTGAACTGAATACAAATAAGAAAGCAGCTGACCAATGTGTGAACTGCACCCCGTTGTTAGACACCTTCTAACAGAACGGAGGTGCGGTTTTTTGTCAAAATGAATATGGAATCTCTCTCTATTACGACAATCCATTGGAGTAATCATGAATTGTTTTATGAGCAGAAATAAGGTTAGCACTTATGGAGTTCACACATTATAAAAACCATATCATTTTTCCAAAAAGGAAACCATTTTACCATATATTTAGGAGCATTTCATCTACTCTTATGAAGTAACCGATTTCATTATTTATGTTTACCAACGGAGGAGAGCGAATGAATCCTAATTTAAAAGAAATGATCAGTCAAATGACATTGGAAGAAAAAGCAGAACTCTGCTCAGGTAAAGATTTCTGGAACACCATATCCATCGACCGCCTTGCGATTCCCTCTATTATGATGACAGATGGCCCTCACGGACTTCGAAAACAAGAGGGGAGCGCGGACCACTTAGGCTTAAATAAAAGTGTACCGGCTACCTGCTTCCCATCTGGAAGTGGAGTTGCTTCATCGTGGAATCGTGAACTGGCCCATACGATGGGGAAAGCAATCGGACAAGAAGCAGCGGCGGCGGATATTTCCATTGTTTTGGGGCCTGGTGTGAATATCAAGCGTTCCCCGCTGTGTGGCCGAAATTTTGAATATTTTTCTGAAGATCCTTATTTATCGGGAACTTTGGCAGCTAGCTATATTCAAGGCGTACAAAGCCAAGGTGTGGGTACTTCCATCAAACATTTTGCGGTAAACAACCAGGAATATAAGCGAATGTCTGTCGATGCGGTGGTCGATGAACGGACATTGCGAGAAATTTATCTGGCTAGCTTCGAGTATGCAGTGAAAAAGGGAGAGCCCTGGACTGTCATGGCCGCTTATAACAGGGTAAATGGGGACTTTTGTTCCGAAAACAGCCGGTTACTGACTGAAATTCTTCGGGAAGAATGGGGATTTGCAGGCGTAGTGGTGTCGGATTGGGGGGCTGTCAATGAACGGGATCAGGGACTAGCGGCCGGTCTGGACCTTGAGATGCCTTCCAGTAACGGAGTAGGATGCAAGAAAATGATTGAAGCTGTACAATCGGGAACGTTGAGCGAAGAGGTGCTGGATCAGTCTGTTGAGAGATTGTTGTCACTTGTATTCAAAGCTGTTGATAACAAGCGGAATTCAGTATCGGTTGATGTAGAGACACAGCACCAGTTGGCCAGAAAGATTGCAAGTGAATGCATGGTTCTGCTTAAGAATGAGGAGAGTATTCTGCCTCTTAACACCGAAGATTCCATAGCAGTTATCGGAGCATTCGCGCAGCAACCGCGCTACCAGGGAGGCGGTAGTTCACACATTATGCCGACGAAGCTGGATAACATCTATGAAGAAATCCTTAAAACAGCCACTGATAGTGCATGCATCTCCTATGCGGCTGGTTATTCAGTAGACGAAGATGTTGTAAACGAAGAACTGATTCAAGAAGCAGTAGCTGTCGCAAAGAATGCACAGGTTGCCGTGATATTTGCCGGGCTGCCTGAACGCTATGAGTCCGAAGGTTTCGACCGGAGACACCTTCAATTGCCGGAAAGTCACCGAACTTTAATTGAAGCCGTCGCGGAGGTTCAAGAGAATATTGTTGTTGTATTGAGCAACGGAGGCCCCATTGAAATGCCTTGGCTGGATAAAGTTAAGGCTGTATTGGAGGCATACCTTGGAGGACAGGCTTTGGGTGGTGCGATCGTTGATATTCTCTTTGGAAGTGTAAATCCAAGCGGAAAACTGGCTGAGACATTTCCTAAAAAACTGATCCACAATCCGTCGTACTTGAATTTCCCCGGAGACGGCGAGACTGCCGAATATCGGGAAGGTATTTTTACGGGCTACCGACATTACGATACAAGAGATGTGGAGCCTTTGTTTCCATTTGGCTTCGGTTTGAGCTACACCCAATTTGAATATCGTGATCTACAGGTCTGTCATAAACAGATCAAAGATACCGGCAGTGTAACGGTCACAGCAAAAGTTAAAAACACGGGTGAAAGAGCGGGCAAAGAGGCTGTTCAGCTATATGTACGTGATGTGGAATCAACGGTCCCACGTCCACTTCAGGAATTAAAGGGGTACACCAAAGTTTCACTTCAGCCTGGTGAAGAGACCATCGTGCAATTTGATCTGGACAAAAGAGCGTTTGCTTACTACGATGTTAAGCTGAAAGACTGGCATGTGGAGACAGGTAAATTCGACATTATGGTCGGGAAATCTTCAAGAGAGATCGAACTCATTGAAACAATCGAGGTAGAATCGAGCGTTATTGTTACCAAACCCATTACCAGGCATTCCACATTTGGTGAATTACTGCAGCATCCCGTTGGTGCTGAAATTATGGGTGCGATGGGGCAATATGACGGGAATGAAGCAGGACTGGGTGAGGGAATGCAGGAACTAATTATGGGTACCACATTGCACAATGCAGCACTTATGAGCAACGGTCAGTTCACAGAAGAAACACTACAGAGCATCTTATCCGCTATTAACCGTTGAATGTAGGCATCTTTAGAATGAGCCCGGCGCAGCCCGGGCTTAGTCCTCTATCAAATGATGCGTTTGTTGATACTGCTTAGGGGTTCTGCCGGAATGTTTTTTGAAGATTTTGGTGAAATAACTCTGATCCGTAAAATTCAAAAGGGACCCGATTTCAGAAAGTGGTGTGCTCGTAAATTGAATCATATGTTTAGCTTCCTCAATTTTGATCTGTTGAATATATTCATTCACGGGAACTCCCACTTCTTTTTTAAATAGTACAGACAGATAGTTTGGGCTGATACCAGCATGTTCAGCAATTTCCTCGTGTGTAATTTTGGAATAACGGTGGTTATATATATAATTTTTGCACAGTGTTACGATTTTAGAATGCTGCGATTCTTTAACCTGAGAGACTTTTTCGGTTAACGAAAAAAATGCTTCCAAGCAGCACTGATCGATTTCCTTATCGGTTCGTAGATCCTCGAGGCGTTGTATGTAAACATCACTTACCGAAAAAGCAATCTCCGAATAGAGCCCCCCGTCAATTGCTGCTCTGGCTGCAAGAGCGATACCGATAATGCCAAGATTCTTTTTAGAACGGATATGACTTGATTTGGACAGGACTCCTGTATTTTCATGACCAAGTTGTGTAAAGTGTTTAAGCATATCCAATTGACCTTCCTTGACGATGGTTAAGAATTTCTTTTCATTGAGTGGGTTGTGATGGAGCATCTCATCATAGCCTTTTGAAGAATGTATAGAGCCTTGTATTTCTTTATCTTTGATATACATACCGCGCAAAGAGTTCTGTACTACTTCCTCAGCTTCGATCAATTCATGATTAAACAATTGATTAACCAAGATCGTGATGTTGATTAGCCTCTCATGGGTTATTACAGGAACAGACTGATAATAATGAAATACTTGTTCCCGGTTGGCAAAGAGGTTTGTGTCATTGATAAGCCCATTAATTTTATGTTCAATCAAGCTAAATGGAAGGGAAGGTCCTAAAATGATGGTTCCTTTATCGTTCTGATCGTTACCAATAGGAATAAGAATGTAGTTCTCAAAAAACATCGTTCGTACAACGGAAGGATCTTCTTTACACACGGATGGATCAAACCCCAACACTGAAAAAAAGAATTGTTTATCATTTTTATACAGCGGATTAAGGATTCGATTACCCAACAGTTCGAATTGAACCTCTCCGGAGGAACGTACAAAGAAGATGGACATATCAAAAAGTTCAGCAATGAGTTTATATTGACGTTTTAGATCCATTTTGTGTTGGGCTCCTTTTTTTTAATCATCTTATCACATCAAAATTACAAAATTACAATGATATTACCATATTGTATGCGGAAAATTCATTATGATATTTTAGTAAGCGTTATCATATTGGTACACGATCTATGTTGAAGGGTGGTTATCTCATGGAATTAAAAGATTTCCGGATTGAGTACATGCAAAATCCGCTTGGACTGGACACAATAAACCCGAGATTCTCATGGAAATTAGGTTCTACTGAACAGGACGTTATGCAATCCGCTTACCGAATCATAGTCACACAAGATTTGCAGAAAATCTGGGATTCTGGAAAGAAGGATGAAGACGTCTCCGTTTTAGTGGAATACGCTGGTCCTCGTTTGCAGGCCACGACATTATATCAAGTTCAAGTCGAAGCTTGGGATAACCAAGGTAATCACGCAGTCATTAAAGGACATTTCGAGACCGGGTTGCTGAAAGGCAGCAACTTTCAGGCAGAGTGGATCACACATCCATTCCCGAGCGAAGAAAGTGCTCCACCCGTTTTCTACAAAGAATTCTCTGTCGAAAAGGAGATTCAGCAAGCCCGAATCTATACGACTTCACTCGGTGTTTATGAAATTGCGATCAATGGGACAAGAGTAGGAGAAAATTACTTTTCACCTGGCTGGACGAATTACAACGAGCGATTGCAGTATCAGACTTACCGTTTGGACGGAATGCTGGAGAGTCAGAATAAAATAGAGATTACGGTGGGGAATGGCTGGTATAAAGGCATATTCGGTTTCACTTGTACTCCGAACCATTACGGGGATCGAGTTGCTGCACTCGCGGAAATCCACATTGTCTATACGGATGGAACAAAAGAGATCATTGCAACCGATAAAACCTGGCAGGTCACTACCGGATCCATCCGTTCAAGTGAGATTTACATGGGCGAGACTTATGATTCTTGTTTTCATGAAAGCCAGTCCTTCGATGTGGAAACGGCTTCTTTTGATAATAATCGACTTGTCTCTCAGGAAAGTGAACCAGTCAAAATCACAAAAAGACTTCCTGCCCTTCAGTTGATTACAACCCCTAAAGGAGAACGTGTCATTGATTTCGGGCAAATCCTTACGGGGTTCGTAGAGCTTCGAACAAAAGGGAGGAAAGGTCAAACGATAACCATACGGCATGCTGAGGTTCTTGATAAGGAGGGGAATTTCTATCCGGATACGTTAAGGCAGGCAGTATCCATTGATCGATTAATCTGTAATGGTAAAGATCAAATATTCCGCCCTCATTTCACCTTCCACGGATTTCGCTATATCGCCATTGAAGGGATGGATGAGATCCAGCTTGATCAATTCACAGCTTGCGTGCTGCATTCAAGTTTGGAGGAAACTGGCCGTTTCGTGACCTCCAATGCGATGGTGAACCAATTGCAAAGCAACATTCAGTGGAGCCAAAGAGGTAACTTTTTGGATATACCGACGGATTGCCCTCAAAGAGACGAGCGTCTAGGGTGGACAGGAGATGCACAAGTATTTGCCGGGACCGCTGCGTTTAATATGAATGTTGCTTCCTTCTTCAAGAAATGGCTGCGCGACCTTGCCTCTGAGCAGACGGAGGAATATGGGGTTCCCCATGTCATTCCTAACATTCTTGGAAATCAGGAAGGTGCTGCTGCCTGGAGCGATGCCGCTGTTATTGTCCCTTGGGTCATGTACCAAACCTACGGAGACCTTCGATTGCTGCGAGAACAATATGACAGCATGAAGGGGTGGATTGATTATATTACTGCACGTTGTGGAGCGAATGGATTATGGCAGACTGGTTATCAATATGGGGACTGGTTAGGGTTAGACAAAGAGGAGATTAGTAACGAAAGAACAGGGGCTACAGATGTTTATCTGGTAGCAAACGCTTATTATGCGTATTCGACCGAACTGGTTGCAAAGACAGCCAAGCTTCTGGACAAAACCGAAGATGCCGTCCGTTACGAAAAATTGCACAGCCAGATCAAACAAGCTTTCAATGCAGAATATATCTCTTCAACTGGCAGACTGGTTAGCGAAACTCAAACGGCCTGCGTGTTAGCTCTGCACTTTAACCTTGCTGAGGATAGATTCAAGGATCGGATCCGCAAGACGCTTGAAAACAATATAGCGAAACATAAAAACCATCTCACGACAGGATTTGTTGGTACTCCATATCTGTGTCATGCCTTATCGGACAATAACCTGCATGACCTTGCTGGTACCTTGTTTTTAAAAGAGGATTTCCCATCCTGGTTGTACGCCGTAAAAAAAGGGGCAACCACGATATGGGAACGCTGGAATTCCATTCTACCTAATGGTGATTTCGATACCTCAGGTATGAACTCCTTGAATCATTACGCCTATGGATCCATTGGTGAATGGATGTATAGAAAACTCGCGGGAATTAATCCAATTGAAGCAGGTTATAAGAAGATTCTCATAAAACCTCAATTCATCCGAGGAATCAGTTCGGTAGATGCTTCTTTTGATTCAGTCTACGGAGAGATAAAAAGCTCTTGGTCATGCAGGGCGGGTAAAATTATTGTAAATGTAACGATACCAGCAAATACAACAGCAATTATTGTACTTCCTGAGAAACCCATGCCTGTGGAGGTTGGTTCCGGATCTTACAGCTTCGAATATGCGACGCAAATCCGTCTTGAAAGAGAACGGTTTACGATGGATTCGACACTCAAAGAGATTGTGGAAGAGCCTACAGCAGTTCGAATGTTAAACGAGCACGCTCCCGGTATGCTGGATCACCCGATGATCCAATATGCTTATGAATTATCTGTAAGCGAATTGCTCGCCAATACGCCAGAGGAGACCGAACAGTTATTTAGAAGAGTCATACAAATGCTCAATGCCTCCTAGGTGTGTAAAGAGAATATGGAAGGCGCTGCAGGAAACGAGCAGCGCCTTTTTGGATTACAGAAATTCGTTTTGGCAGAACGAAATTATAGCGCATAAAAAAAGCAAAGCGCCAACATAAAATTACTAAAAAAATAATGAAGTTACCATATTTATGCTTTGCGGAGGACTAAAATAATGTTTGAAAGCGGTACCAAGAAGCGAATGAATAAGGGGGAACAGCAATGAAAGCAGAGCGGGAAATTTTTAATCCACCAGTTGGAAAGGGAAGTAAAAAGTTCAGGGCATTAGGCCTTGATGCCCAAGGAATTCAGAAAACAATGCGCCCGTACCATTACTTAGGCGATGGAGCAGCCCAAGTAGCTTTAAACTCCATCAACGGACTGATCGGGATGTTGACTTATTTTTATACAGATTAGGTAGGGATTGCAGCTGCCACAGTGGGTACGATCATGCTCATCACCAAATTTATCAATGCCATAGCAGACTTGCTGATGGGTAGAATCGTTGATGCGACAAAATCCAAATATGGAAAGGCTAGACCTTGGATTCTATGGATGGCTCTACCTACCCTGGCATCTATCATATTACTGTTCACCGTGCCCGCTGAAGCATCATCAACGGTAAAAACCGTCTATGCTTTAGCTACAGTAGCGTTTGCTTCAGCCATTGTGTATACGGGAATTGCGATCCCTTTCGGAAGCTTGATGGCGATTCGTACCAGAAGTGTAGAAGAACGCGGGAAAATGGGCCTTACCCGAACCATCTTTGGATATATTATCGGGATGATCATCGCAATCGCATTAATTCCAATAACCAATATGCTTGGTGGGGATCAAAAAGCATGGATTATCGTTGCAGTTGTACTGGGTATTGTATCTTTCATTTCCTTAATCCTGACCTTCTTGGCTTCCAAAGAAAATAATGCTGGCGCAAGTATTGTTGAAAGCGATAACATTCCCTTCTGGGAAAGCATTAAGCTCCTATTCCAGAACAAATACTGGGTCATCATGCTGTTTGCTCAGTTATTGATCAACATGCTGTATACGCTTAACGGTTCAACAGGAATCTATTACACCAAGTATATTCTTGGGAATGAGAACCTGATCGGAATCATGGGAGCAGTTGGATTGGTACCGGTATTTTTGGGTTTTGTTATGGTGGGACCCATGATCAAGAAGTTCGGACTTACCAAAACTGCACGGATAGGCATGATTCTTGGCATTGTTTCATCACTTATTCGTTGCTTCATGCCATATAACTTTATTGCAGCTATAGTACTTGGCGGTATCGCAACACTGGCAACCATTCCAATGATGGCTGTGGGCGGGGTATTGGTGAACAACACCGTGGAATACGGTGAATGGAAGACCGGTAAACGGTTAGTTGGGATGGTCAATAGCGCGAACAGCTTTGGCGTTAAAATTGGTATGGGGCTTGCTGCCGCGATGATCGGCTGGATTCTGGCAATGGGCAACTACGATGGAACGTCAGTAACACAGCCAGATTCTGCGATTACCAGTATCCTGGTTCTGACGATATATCTTCCTTTGGTGATATTCGTTCTTACCTATATCTGCTTGCGCAAGTACGATTTGGATGAGAAGTATCCTCAAATTGTAAAAGAACTGGAAGAACGCTTGAATCCTTAAGAAGATATGGGTTATGGCCCATTACTGAAATTAAATGAACTTATTTGAAAGTGAATCACTAAATATGATAGTCTTTATATTGCAATGATATTAAAACTATCATTTTGAGGAGTGATGCGATGTTTACCAATGAAAATCAAGGTCGTTCCAAGTCCAAAGTTGATTTTTTGGATCATTCTTTCATTCAGCAGCCTTTCCCAGTCTACGAGAAGCTGCGTGCCGAAGAGCCTGTCCATCGACTATTACTACCCAGTGGGCATGCTGCGTGGATGGTTACTCGCTATGAGGATGCCGTCAACATTTTGCAGGATGGTCGGTTTGTAACCGGGGTTCTCGATAACAGGAACAACGAAACGGAGGAGTCCCTTCCTTCGCATCAGGCGATTATTTCAAGGAATCTGATCAGTGTTGGTCCGGAAGATCATCGTCGACTGCGGCGCTTGATTCAGAAGGCATTCACTCCCCGGATGATTGAGAGGCTGCGGGGACGAATTGTGGAAATAAGCGATGAATTGCTGGACAAGATTCAGGCCGGAAACACTCGGGAATTTGATTTGATCGAGGACTATGCCTTCCCGCTGCCCATTATCGTTATTTGTGAAATGTTAGGCGTTCCGCTGAAGGATCAAGACAAATTCAGAGCCTGGTCCAACACCATTATGGAGAGTGTCAGCAATCCACAGATGAATCAGGAGAGCGATGAAGTGATGAAGGCTTTTGTCGATTACTTACAAGAACTGATCACGGAGCGTCGTAGCCATATTCAAAAGGACCTCATTAGCGATCTCATCAGCATAGAGGAAGAAGGTGACAAACTAACAGAGCAGGAATTATATGCACTTGTGTTCGTACTCATCATAGCGGGGCATGAAACAACAGTGAATCTAATCGGTAACGGCATGCTGGCGTTGCTGGAACATCCGCAGCAAATGCAGCTACTTATGGAGCAACCGGATCTGATTCAAGCGGCGGTTGAGGAAGTGCTGCGGTTTAATGGGCCGGCAGAAATTAGCAATGTTCGATGGGCTGCGGAAAATGTTGATTTTCAAGGAATACAAATTCGCCAAGGAGACATGATGCTGGTCGCTTTATCCTCAGCGAATCGGGATTCCAGTCGATATGAGAACCCTGATACGTTTGACATTACTCGTAAAGTCAATGACCACATTGCTTTTGGTAAAGGAATTCATTATTGTCTTGGCGCTCCACTTGCGAGACTTGAAGGCGAGATTGCGATCAACGCTTTACTTCAACGGCTGCCGGAGATTCGGTTAAATACGGATGCGGAACTGCTGGAGTGGAGGCCAGGGATGATCATCCGGGGACTCAAAGCTTTTCCGGTCGTATATTAATCGAAATAATAGTTTGAACCTAAATTAATCAATATATTGGAGAGATGAACCTAATGAGTTATGACGAGAATATCCGAATTGGTGAATTGTTGAACAACGCAGAATCGTTTGCTGTACTGGAAAAGCATTTGCCGGAATTCGTGAAGGAACCAACGTTCAAGATGGCCACTAACTTTACGTTGGATCAACTAGCTGCATTGCCTCAGGTAGATATTCCTTTGTCTACACTTCAGTCTTTGAAGGAGGAACTGGCAGCCATTGAATTAGGAGCAACAGCCCAGAAGCCAGAACCTGTTGCACCGACAGGAAATAAAGAAGGTATCTCTCTGGAAGGTAAAGTGATCGTTGTTACGGGAGCTGGGAGTGGAATAGGTAGAGCCAGCGCGGTGATGATGGGATCTCGCGGAGCGAAGCTTGTACTGGTTGATTTCAATGAGCAGACAGGGGAAGAAACGTTAGCGCTGGTTCGCGAAAATGGCGGCGAAGCTACTTTTGTACAGGCTGACGTATCGAAAGAGAGCGATGTGCAAAACTATATTCAAAAAGCAGTAGAAGTCTATGGGAAAATTGACGTGGCATTCAACAACGCGGGCATACTCCAGAAATTCCAACGTTTCCAGGATATCTCCGAGGAAGAATTTACACGGATCATGGATGTGAATGTGAAAGGGATCTTTTTTGGCATGAAATATGCATTGCAGGTTATGGATAAACAGGGATACGGCCATATCATCAATACTGCGTCCACTACGGCCATTCGTGCTGAACACAGTCTGGGTGCATACACCGCAAGTAAACATGCGGTTGCGGGTTTGACCAAAGCGGCGGCCATTGAATATGTTCGCAAAGGTATTCGTATTAATGCCATCTGTCCTGGAGGTGTAGCTACCACATTGACGGCAGCGGTTCCCCAATCGCTGCAGGAGAGCGGCTACGTGCCTGAAGAGTTTCCGAATATGCGGATCGGGCGTTATGCAGAGCCAGAAGAGCTCGCCCAGATCGTTGCGTTTCTTGCATCTGATTATTCCAGTTACATGACAGGATCAATCATCCTCGCAGATGGTGGCATCACACTCTAATCATTCACTGTACATCCCCCTATTAATCAAAAGATAAGTGTGCTTGTAATAAGTCTACAAGCACACTTATCTTTTATGTTTTAGTTCATTCCTTTTTGCGATCAGCAATAGATGATTCATGTTGACCTTCTGCAACACTACAATAATAGGAAATGGCCAGAGGGGAAACCCTTTGGGAGGTTTTACATCCTTCTTCAAAGTTATCGTCCATAAGTCTAACTTGTGGACGATTTTCATTACAATAGGGTATGTACGAAAGGGCATGCACGATCGTACATCTTATTGGCTGTGATTTGGACTATAATGACTTATACAAGAGGTGATCCCATGAATATAATACGGATGAAGACGAATCCGTCCGGAATAAATGAAGAAACGGACCCGATTGCGTCTTCTCGTATTCCGATATTGATCTGGCTTTGGCTTGTTGCCACGGCGACTTTAATCCTGCAAACCATGTCAGCTCCTATATTAGTACCCAGTATTTTCTTTGTAGCTGCAATGTTAACTCATACAATCGTGTACTGGGAAGTAAACAAACTTATACAACGATCCAAATTACTCTACATTCTTCTTCAATCAGGGTTAATTTTCGGAAGTGCCATGTTAATGCCAGACGGTATGCCTGCTGTATTGATTGGTTTAATTCCGGTATTGATTGGACAGACCCTTGCAATATACTATGAGACAGCGAAAATTGTGCTAGTTGCGTTTGTATTATATTTATTATTCTGCACGGTAACGCTGTTTACACGATCTGGCATGGATGTCGCCTTGTTAATTCTATTACTGTTAATGATGATCGTTGTCGTGGTATCCTATGCTGTGCTGTTCTATCGTCAGGTAAACGCCCGTGTTAGAACATTAACGTTTCTGCATGAGCTGGAGAAGGCTCATCAAAAAGTAGAGGAATTGACGCTAACAAGCGAGCGACAACGTATGGCAAGAGATCTGCATGATACATTAGCACAAGGACTCGCCGGTATTATAATGCAGCTGGAGGCCGTAGATGAGCACATGAATCGAGGAAGCTTTTCTCGTGCTCACGAGATTATCCGTAGTTCAATGGGACAAGCACGCAAAACATTGGCTGATGCACGCAAAGCCATTGATGACCTTCGAACCAAGGCAACACCGGCTATTACCTTCGGAGAGGCAATACAGGAACAAATTCAACGTTTCCAACAGGCGACCGGAGTCCAGGTCGTTTTGGACGGGAATGCTCCCAGTTCCATATCCAAAGTAGGCATGGAGCACGTATTGCACATTTTAAGTGAATCATTAATGAACATAGCCAGGCATGCCCAGGCAACGAACGTAACCATTCAAATGGCTATAGAGAAAGAAGATTTCCTTCTTATTATACGAGATAACGGAAGGGGCTTTAGCGTAGACCGAATCGGAAAACAATCCGGGCACTATGGCTTGATTGGGATGAATGAAAGGGCCAGGTTGATAGGTGGCAGTATAGAAATTGAGAGCGGTAAACAAGGAACGACTATTTTGTTTCGTGTTCCATTTGAAAAAGGAGAAGTCTGAATGAAATATAACATACTCATCGTAGATGATCATTGGGTGGTGCGTGAAGGACTTAAATTAATATTGGAGACCAGTGACAACTATCTAATTGTCGGAGAGGCTGAGGAAGGAGAAGAAGCGATCCGAATTATGTTAGACAAACAGCCTGATGTCATTCTTCTGGACTTAAATATGCCGGGGGGACTCAGTGGTTTGGATACCTTAAAACGCATGAACGAGCAGCACATTCGTATACCTGTCATTATTCTAACGACATACAACGAAGATGACTTGATGATCGAGGGACTTTCCCTTGGAGCCAAAGGGTACTTGCTCAAGGATACGAGCCGAGAACAATTATTTCGAACTCTGGATTCTGCCATTCGTGGAGAAACACTGCTTCAACCTGAAATAACGTCAAGAGTCTTTGCGTTTCATGCCAAATCTTCACAAGAATCCAAAACACAGCCACAACTATTAATTGACAAGGAGTCAGCCCTAATTAGTGAGAGAGAATTATTCGTTTTACAAGCCGTGGCTCGTGGTTTACGCAGCAGAGATATTGCTTTTGATATGGGTATTGCCGAGAGAACAGTAAAAGCATACCTCACTAACATTTATAACAAACTTGGAGTCAATTCACGATCAGAAGCTGTTGCAGTAGCTGTCGAAAAGGGGATTTTACACTTGTAACTTGTAAGGCACTCTTTCGTAATCAAAGATAAAATAATGGTATGCCCGTTTTGTCCTATCCCTTCTATGCCCCATCGTACATGAAAGGCTTGCCCTTTCGTACGATTTTTTTTTGTTTTTATTTCGTTACTATGGGGGTACAGAGCGTTTCCTTAGGCAGCTCTAGGATTTTTGTGGAAGTGAAAGGGGAAGAAATAAGCTATGGCAAAATGGTTATATCGTCTCGGGGGTTGGTCAACGAGAAATCGGAAAATGGTAATAACGATGGGACTAGCTCTTCTTATTGTGCTTGCATCTTTAGGACTTGGTATGGGTACTTCGTTTACCGGTGAAATGACTATACCAGGAACGAAGTCGGATCAGGCAGCGAAAGTCCTAAACTCAGAGTTCCCATCATCAGATGACGGTGGTCAGATCAGGCTCATTTTCAAAGCGAAAAATGATACATTGACTTCCGAGGCAAACAAAAATTACATTCGGCAAGCCCTGAAAGTTGTAAAGACGGATTTATCAGTCAAATCTGTAGCTAGCCCATTTGAGTCAATGACGCTCAGCGCAGATAAAAAGATTGGTTATGCGGACATTACGTATTCCAAACCTGCCAGTGAAGTGGATGAGAACTCGAAAGAACATGTGTTGAACATTGCAGAGTGGCTCGGTAAGGAAGGGATTCAAACAGAGATAGGAGGCAGTGTTGCATTTTCTGAAATAGAAGTTGGCGGCATATCCGAAGTCATTGGTATCCTTATTGCCTTCATGATTTTGGCGTTCACGTTTACTTCGTTTCTAGCAGCAGGACTACCCATACTTACAGCGGTCATAGGACTCGGAATTGGACTGATGACTGTCATTATTGGTTCTAATTTCGTATCGATGTCATCATTCTCTATTACGTTAGCAGTCATGCTTGCTTTAGCAGTCGGTATTGATTATGCACTATTTATCATGTCACGGTACCGTCAGCAGTTGGCAGAAGGATATGACAGAGAAACAGCCATCGCTCAGGCTAATGCAACAGCAGGAGGCTCGGTTGTATTTGCAGGACTGACTGTAATTATCGCGCTAGTGGGTTTATCCGTCGTACAAATCCCTTTCATTACAATGATGGGACTTGCGGCTGCTATTAGCGTATTTGTAGCTGTCCTCATTGCGATCATTCTCGTACCAGCCATATTAGCTGCAGCAGGGGACCGCATTAGTCCTTCTTGCGAAAATCGTTGGCTGAGAAAATGGTCTGGGCGCAAAAAGGAGAAAACAAACGAAAACGCATGGAGTCGAGTTGTCACTAGAAAGCCTTGGCTTACTAGCATTCTATGTATTGCCGTCTTAATCATATGTACTTTGCCTTTTCTGCATATGCAGCTGGGCTTGCCGGATAATGGCCTGAAATCGACAGAAACGACTGAGCGTCGTGGATATGATCTCATGGCTGAAGGATTCGGTGAAGGGTTCAATGGTCCACTCGTTATTGTAGCTAAAGCTAATAATAGTGAGGACCCTCAATCAGCAATCGCTCAAGCAACGGCTTACATCAGCGATCTACCGAATGTCTCTAGTGCAACACCCGCAATACCGAGTCCATCGGGAAATGCAGCCATCATTACAGTGTTACCTAAGACAGGCCCGCACGACATTCGTACGACTGAACTGGTGGAGACCATACGCGAAAAAGCCGATCAACAAAACAATAAACAAGTCGAGATTATGGTTACTGGTGGAACTGCGGTAAACATTGATATTTCTGAGAAATTGCAACAGGCATTACCTAAGTTCGCTTTATTGATTGTTGGTCTGGCCTTTGTACTACTCATGCTCGTTTTCCGATCATTGCTTGTACCGATTAAGGCTGTACTTGGTTTTCTGTTTACACTAGGTTCAACACTCGGTTTTATTGTCTGGGTCATTCAGGACGGTTATCTGGCCAGTATGTTCGGTATCCCTGAGCCTGGACCGGTGCTTAGTTTCCTTCCCATTCTCGTCACTGGAATTCTGTTTGGACTTGCCATGGATTACGAGGTGTTCCTTGTAAGCCGAATGCGTGAAGACTTCACTCATACTGGAGATGCAAGACAATCGGTAAAGAGCGGGATAAACCATAGTGGTCCTGTCGTTACTGCTGCAGGCTTGATTATGATTGCCGTGTTTGCCAGCTTTATTTTTGCAGAGGACACCATTATCAAATCTATGGGATTAGCCCTGGCATTTGGCATACTCGTGGATGCTTTCATTGTGCGTATGACACTTGTGCCAGCGATAATGACCCTTCTTGGAAAAAGCGCCTGGTATATTCCTGCATGGCTTGATCGTTTGTTACCTAACATCGATGTAGAAGGCGAATCGGTTATGAGAGAAAACCATAAAGCCGCCAGTGGTTTTGATCAAACCATTACCGGAAAGACAGTTACTAGTGAAAAACATGGCTAAGTTCCGTCTATTCACCGATCGTATCTCAGATATTCCTCAGGAGTGAATCGACGATAGTAATACTCACCAGCTGTAAAAAGTAGGGGATGAGGGGGCTGCCCACAACTGCAGTGCCTTCTCCTTATCATTTTAGGAATCAATTAAGCATTCAAACGTCATTGAAGTCAAGGTTTCAAAGAATCTAGGAAAAGACCCTTCAGTAAGTTGAATTGTTCGGAGGGGTCAACACGAGTGTTGAATGCATCGATACCTTCCAGCATGGACATTTTCTTGGAAAATGTTCCGAATACATTCATCATCGTAAGTAGAATGTTGACGGAATTTGAACTGGCGCGGACCGAACGATCCTGTTCTCCCAGTGCTGCCAATTCGGTAAACAAAGCAATAATTTTGCTATATTCCGTTTGATACAATTCCATATGCTCTACAGGCTCTTTGGAAAGCGCCACGTAGCATTCAAAGGCTTCTATCAACTTGGAGTTTTGTTGATGCTCAGCTTGCTGAAAGAAAATCAGGGTGTCGAATATTTCGTTTAATTTCTCGTAACATGTTCCTTCTCCATGCACAATCTTTTCAAAGATAACCACTTCGGACTGAACAATATATGAAGCAACAGCAACAATCAAATGCTCTTTCTTGGGAAAATAGCGGAATACAGTAGCTACCCCAAGGCTTGCAGCTGTGGCAATTTCCTGCATGGTAGCCTTTTCGAAACCTTGCTGTGTGAAAATAGATATGGCAGCTTCAATGATGCTTAAACGGCGTTTCTCTCGCAGCTCGCTTCGCTCATTTTCCTGGCGTTGTCGGGGTTGAATAGGGATAACCTCCTTGTCTTTTGTAACTCAGGTTATGCTAACAATTGCAATTCTATTTGTCAACGAAGCAAGGTATGAAACGGTATACTCAAACAGAAAAGTCGCTTTTAGCGGCTTTTTGTTCTTTCAACTAGGAGAGAATCGGTTCAATTATCACATGTTCAAACCAAGAGCTAATACGACTTTTCTCCTGTTTTTCAACAAAACAAATATCAATACAAGGTTTTTTTATCCAAAAGAAATTAGAACTTTGTTCTCTTACAGACTCTATGTAAAATTTTATAAAATTTTCTTGTTCACATCATCAGACTTTACAGGAGGATTATTATGTCAACTTATCTCTCGATCTCAGGTGTTAGGAAAACATCCTTGATACCGAAAACGGTCCTGGTATTTGCCACGGGTATATTGTTTTTGCTGGTGTATGCAAATGTCATCTCAGCTCACGGTTACCTAGAGTCACCAGCCAGTCGTGCATACTTGTGCCAACAGAATCTCAATAGTAACTGTGGTCAGGTCCAATATGAACCACAGAGTGTGGAAGCAAAAGGGAACTTTCCGGCGGGAGGCCCATCCGATGGGGAAATTACAGGTGGAGGCATTTTTCCGGAGTTATATACTCAATCGGCAGAACGTTGGACGAAGCTGGACATGCAAACAGGAAGCCAAACATTTACCTGGAAATTGACAGCGGCACATGCAACAAAAGAGTGGAAATATTACATAACCAAAAAACACTGGAACCCTAATGCTCCGATTGAGCGTAAGGATCTAGAACTGTTCTGTAGCTACAGTGATGGCGGGAAATTGCCAGAGAAATCGGTCTCACATCAATGTGATATACCAGCAGACCGTACCGGTTATCATGTTATTCTCGGCGTTTGGGAAATCGCTGATACTGGTAATGCCTTTTATCAAGCGCTTGACGTAAATTTAACGAAATCGGGTAGTGGAAATGGATCAAACATTGATGAAACAGCGCCAACAGCTCCAACAGATCTAAAAGCAAGCAGCATCACGACAAAATCACTTACACTTAGCTGGCATCCTTCGACTGATAATGTAAGTGTAATGAGTTATGAACTTTATCAAAATGGACACAAGATTGCGACTATTCCAGGAACATCTGTATCCTATGATGTAAGTGGATTAAGTCAAGGAACAACTTATACCTATGCGTTAAAAGCGATTGATGCCGCAGGTAATGAATCACCTCTCAGTGCGGAGATTACGGTGCAGACAACTTCTGCAACCACACCTGACACTTCAGCTCCAACGGCTCCAAGTCATCTTCACGCTCATACCGTGAGTGCAGCCTCGGTAAGTCTGATGTGGTCCAGTTCAACGGATAATGTGGCCGTTAGCAGCTACGACATTTACCAAGGATCAGATCGGATCGCTACTGTAAATGGAACCGTGACAAGTTATGAGGTTACTGGTCTGAAGTCAAGCTCGACGTATACATTTTCAATCAAAGCCAAGGATTCTGCTGGGAATGTATCTGAAGCGAGTAACGTGATTACTGTTACTACACTTGAGTCATCTCCTCCAGTTATAGAACCGGATGTACCAAAGGCTTGGGCTGAGAATACGTCATACCGCATCGGGGATCGTGTTCTTTACAAAGAGGTCATCTATATTTGCCGTCAAGCTCACACATCAATATATACTTGGACTCCTTCCGAAGTCCTTGCATTGTGGTTGCCAGAATAGTCGAAAGTCACTCAGGAATTGTCCTGAGTGACTTTTTTTTGAATGGATAGCTATCACATGAGAATGACAGTTTCAACATAATCGATTACAAATGTTTATTTTTGCTTACTTGGGTGAACATATGAGTATAAAACGTTGTTTAGCGGACACTTTGGATGTGTTTGATTATTCCAAGTGAATTTTTTGTGATTTATTATTTCCAATGTAAGGTTTTTTTTGAGAATTCGATTCTCATCTAAAATAGACGAATATTTCGTTAATTCACTTAATAAAGGAGTACGGATCATGAGTAAACGTTTTGAATCAAAAGTTGTTTTAATTACAGGAGCAGGCTCAGGTCTTGGGCAATCAGCGGCACTTGAAATCGCAAAAGAGGGTGCCAAGCTTTCTCTCGTTGACCTTAATCAACCTTCACTTGAAGAGACCAAGAAATTAATTCTGGAAGTTGCACCTGAGGCAGAAGTTCTTCTGCTTACTGCTGATGTATCTGATGAGCAAGCTGTTCAAAAATATGTGGATGTTACAGTTCAAAAGTTCGGTCGCATCGATGGCTTCTACAACAATGCGGGTATCGAAGGTACTCAGGCTCCTACAGCCGAATATGACAGTAAAGTGTTTGACAAAGTTATTGACATTAACCTTAAAGGTGTCTTTTATGGCATGAAATACGTTCTTCCCGTGATGAAAGAGCAACAATCCGGTTCCGTTGTCAATGTTGCCTCTGTTGGCGGGATTCGCGGAGTTCTGAATCAGGCGGCGTATGTCGCAAGTAAACACGCTGTATCGGGAATGACGAAAAATGCAGCAATCGAGTACGGACAATATAACCTGAGCATCAACGCTATCGCTCCAGGGGCAATTATGACTGCGATGGTTGTCGGTTCCCTTAAACAAATCGGTGGAGAAGAAGGATGGGAAGAAGCGGGCAAAGAATTTGTTAGCGTAAACCCTAAGAGACGTTTTGGTAAACCTGAAGAAGTAGGTCGTCTTGTTGCCTTCCTGCTATCGGGCGAATCCGAATTTATTAATGGTGCTGTCATTCCTATTGATGGCGGACAATCGAACCAATACTAATCACTTGAAGATCCCTCTTTGGCAATGTCATGAAGAGGAGGCTTTACATGAAAAAGAGCAGGTCATCCAAAAGATGGCTTGCTCTTTTTTTTGTGCTGTATATAAGTACACTGCTTCCCATCTGGATTATGACGATGACACTGTCCGTATTTTTCTCAGTACATGATCTATTGATATACTATGTGTTTCAGCCCTATACAACAAATTTGGAAACAAATATGCTCCAAGCAATTTTAGAGTACAATAATCATAGGAGAGGGGCGCATAGAGCCGCTCTCTTCGTAGAATGATCTTAATCTAACACGGTTAGTATATAAAGGGAGGATTTTACTGGATTCTAAGAGAGGAACGCTTAATGTGACACCGGAACCTTTTTTTTGCAAGCCTCATTGCTTTTTTGTTGGTGCAGCATCCGTTAATTACAACTTGGAACTTGGGATTTGGACGAAACAAAGCAGGATTTGTTTTGATAAAAACTGGGGGTGAAAAAAGTGCTGGAATTAGAGTTTATGACTATAGAGGCGTGGGATGAACCATTATGGGCCCGGATGGAGCGAATCTATCATGAGGCTTTTCCAAGGGGCGCCAAGACAAAAGCGATTCTTCGCAGTATGCTGCATCGGGGGATTGGTTATTTACATACGGGCGTGCATCATGGAGAAGTGGTGGCGATGGCAGTTACTGGACTGGTGGGGAATGGTGCAGACCGCATCCTGATCATCGATTACCTTACGATTGAACAGAAGCTGCGTGGGTCGGGTATCGGAACCTGGATGCTGAAGCAACTCAGAGCTTGGGCCATAAGGGAACATGGAGTCAAAGGGATAATCATCGAGGCGGAGTCCGGGACAACAGAGGCTCATCAGCAACGCATTCAGTTTTGGCAACACAACGGATTTGTCCTAACCTCCTATGTTCATCAATATAGTATGGTACCTGAACCGTATCAGGCAATGATTTTGCCACTGGATGAAAACACGCATGTGTCTGATAAGGGTGAGGAACTATTTCGTTATATCCAAGCTTTTCATAAGGTTGCTTACCGGAAGAGGTGACCCTTTTCCTCAATAACTGGAGAAGGGAAGATATGGATTATAATTCACGGATGGAAGCGATGTTAGAGGCGAAACGGTTCCGTAATATACCATAACGGCAGTCGTCGTCATACCGTTGGTCTTAAATCTGATGACACAATGGTTTAGGTGGTAAATAATGGTTATGGACAATGTAATGTAAGCGGATGGACATGAACATCAGTTCAGCATCAGCAATAAATAAGACATTGAGGCTTATGGATAATTCTTTCATTTAAACTAACAAATGCGTACCGACATGTTGTCGGTCGCGTTGGTTTTTTTGTTCATTTTTCCCAAAACAATTCGCTACCAAGCTTCCGATCCAGGGCCAGTCGTATGATTTTTCGATTACAGGACAATATACTAACCATATGATCATATTGATCAATTAGAATAAAGGAGGAGAAGACCATGGTTGAAAAACACGAACCTCAGATGGAAAATCCTCAAGAGTCCATGTCCATATGGCTTGATGAATTAAAACAGAAATTAAATCATATGGATGATGCCGAAGTTCTTGAACACAGAATGGGTACCGATGCTTCAGTCTATCTTTTATTTATAAAAACGTTAATCGATCCAGAGCGTTTGAACGAGGCGATTGTTAAGCCGCTTCATCGATCTACTGACCATACGGTTTCTTCAGTTATCATCAATTCCGATTTTTCGGAAATTACATCAATCGAAGATGCCGAGCAAAAATTAATGCAAGGATTTGTTCTTCTCTACGATTCCGTCAACGATCAGTGCCTAGGCGTTCAATTGGAAAATCCTCTTGGTCGGGCAGTTGAACCTTCCGAAACGGAAACGGTCATATATGGAGCAAAAGACAGTTTCAGCGAGCAAATCGATAAAAACATTACAATGTTGCGCAGACGTTTGCCTATAACGACATTAAAAACAGAAAGCTTCACTATCGGGTCACTGAGTAAAACGAAGGTTGTGTTATTGTACATAGACGGAATCATTAATCCGGAATTTGTTTCCCTTGCAAGAAAGAAAATTGAAAGTGTGGATTTCGATCAGTTTTTAGACTCCGCACAGCTTGCAGCTTTTATTGAAGATCATAACCATACGGTCTTTCCGCAGTTTCTACAAACGGATCGGCCGGATGCCTGTGCCTACGCATTAGGTGAGGGTAAGCTGACTTTATTAGTCTCCAATTCACCGTTTGCATTAATTGCTCCCATTACATTATTTCATCTGTTCCAATCACCCGAAGACTATTTCCTGCGTTGGCCGGTTGCCAGTTTCTTGCGTTTAATGAGGTATGGAAGTTTTATTATTTCTTTGACGATGATTCCTTTTTATGTAGCGTTAACTACATTTCATTACCAAATGGTTCCACTGCCGATTCTCTTCGTATTATTGGAATCGAGAAGCAAATTGCCTTTTACTCCGTTTGTGGAAGGACTTTTCATGATCGTAACGCTGGAAATCATCAAAGAAGCTAGTTTGCGAATGCCGACCAAAACGAGTCAAACTTTAGGGGTTATCGGCGGTATTGTCATAGGACAAGCGGCTGTGGAAGCAGGCTTTGCAAGTAAAGTATTAATTGTTCTGATGGGTATATCCGCTATTGCTTTCTTTTTGGTCCCCAACTATCAAATGACCAAATCCATGGTTCTGTTGCAAGTATTTCTTCTTATCCTTGCATCGGTTCTTGGGTTGCCAGGAATCGTGGTTGGATTGATCGGAATTCTTGCGCATCTCCATGCATTAACGTCACTAGGTCAACCTTATCTAGCACCGCTTTCTCCTTTTTACGGGAAGGATTGGATTGACCTCTTTATTCGCGGTCCCTTGATTTGGATGAAAACGCGTCCGAGTAATCTAAAACCATTACAGAAATGGCGACAGGAGAAGATGAAGAAATGAAGACTCTATCCTTATTCAAACAAACCTCCACCCTTGGCGGCATCCATTTACTTTTGTTGGTTAATCGTACGCAAATGCATTATTTTGTTCTAATCATGCCCGTTTATTTGATCCATTCCTATATGGTTTGGGGAATAATCGCCTTGGGGCTGCTGTCTCAACTTAATTTGATGATGCTGTCCAGATGGTTTGCTTCCAGTTATGCAGCCAAAGGCTATCAAGGATTTGTACAGCTTTTTGGAAAACGGACGGTTCACATTTTTGCAATACTTGGTTTTTTGATAATCCTGTTGAAAATTTCAATCATCACTCTGGGTTACGTTGAAATGCTCCATAGTTTTATTTATCCATCAATGAATAAAACGTGGCTGATCCTCGTTATTCTATCGATCAGTTTATTTGTGGCTTCACATGGCATGGAAAAAACATTGCGTTTTGTCGTAATCGCCTTTCTATGCGGGGCGTGGATCTTAATCATGTTTATTCCTTTTTTCTTTTCGTCGATTTCAAATTACCGCGATTTGTATCCTCTAATCCCCACCGAATGGTCAGGGCAATCATGGCAGGGTTTGCTGTTTTTATGGTCGGCATTTTCCGGTCCAGTGTATTTGGCCTTTATGGTTCCATGGTTAAGCTCCAACACAAAAATAACCAAATATCTTGTCATGGGCAACATGCTGACGATTTTGGAATATTCATTATTGTTCATAGCTTCCGTATTGTTTTACGGTTCCAACTTCTTAAGCAGGATCAACTTTCCGGTTGCATATATGGGAAGCTATCTTCAAACGAGCGCTTTAGAACGAATCGAGTACATTCTAATCTCTTTCCATATGTTTAATTATGTATTTGACATTTCAATTCTTTTGTTGTGTTTTTATGGAGCTGCAAGAGTTTTTATGAAAAAAATGAATTCAAGTACAACGCTAACCGGATTGTTGTCGAGTTGGTTCGTCATTTTGATAAGTATCATCATCATGGATCGATGGTTATGGCAAACGGTTCCGGGTCAAACGATGTTACTGAACCTTCAAATCTGGCTGGGCGCTTTGATTTATTTGCTTGTTCCTACGATCCTTTTCACTGTGGTTAAACGAAAGGAGAGTATGCAGGCATGATACCCTACAAGTATTATGGTTTATTGGCGATTGTAACCTTTATGTGCATAACCGGCTGCACTGCTCCATATGTCGAAAACAATCTGATCGAAGAGATTGCTCCTGTAGTTTTCTGGTCGGTTGACAAGGGGACGGAGGGAAAGTTTAAAATCAGCACTTTAGTACCCCCACTCATCAAAGAAAAAAAACGATTTCTCTCCAAGGAAGTTGATCTGATAAAGCAGGGAGGCAAGGAGTTTAATTTAATTTATTATCGGGAACTGAAACAGGGACAGCTGAGAATATTATTAATCAATGAGGAACTGGCAAAAAAAGAAGGCATTGAAAAGCTGATCAATACGATATTGGTTGATCCCGATATTTCAATGCGTGTCTATTTAGTGATTGTAAGAGGTGATTTTGATGAATACATAAAAAATCAATTGACGAAGCAAGAAAACCAAGATTATTTCCTTTATCGGATGTTAAAACATTACGAGAAGCATAACCAAGGTGAGATGAGCATTGTCAATATTCATCAATTTATGAAGAAGTTATATTCTCCGCTTAAGGATCCGATTCTGCCCGTTTTTCATGCGGATAAGAACAATTTCAATTACGTAGGAACAGCCTTGTTCCGAAATGACAAAGAAGCAATGGTCACTCAAGACATAAGCGATGAGATTTTTCAACTTCTGGATAACGATCATTTCTTAAAAGTCTTGGCTATTCCAAAGTTATCGATCAGTTTAGGACGAATTCGATCCAAAATTCGCATGAAGCTATCGAGTGACTATTCATCCTTGACTTTACATGTGGGCCTGAAAGGAAGAATTGAGGAATACCAGGGAGAAAAGAATATTCAAAGCGAGGAACAATTGGAACATTTCATTCATGAGATTGAAGTATACCTTGAGGAAAAAACGTCAGTATTATTAAAAAGCATGCAACAGTTGAAAGTGGATCCCTTAGAAGTTGGAACACATTCGCTCAAGCCGTTTTCTAAAGAATTAACGGAAGAGCAATGGTTGAAATATTGGGGAAGTATGAAAATTAATGTTAACTTCGACCTCAAAATACAGCCTTTAAATCATGTTGAACGGCATTCGTGATTAAAACAAGCTGCTACGAAGGGACTGAGCCTGACGAAGTGGGAGCTGGCCTGCTTCCTTGCTGATACTTTTTATTGTTAGGTTCAGCTCACGACCCCATTCACTTAGATGAACCATTTTAGCCAAATTGGCAATTTTTAATGGCTGTAAATAGTTATTCTGTAGCCAACGGGTGGCCTTCGCCACCCGTTGAATATTGCCTTGGTTTCCTACGATGGATTGATCGCTTGTCTTTCAAAATAACTTTATAAATAAAATGTTGTAAATCTCAAATACTTGGAAGTATATACATTATATCTAAATATTGAGGAGGGAGGCTTTCCAAACACAATTATTAGCAGAAGACAGTTGCGGAACAAATACTTATCGTCTGGAAAAGCACTCAGATAAACAATATACTAGCTATAACAGTTTTTGTTGAGGTGAATATTTAATGGATGAATTCAATGAATCAAAACAAATGGTATTACAATTGGGTGGTGCCTTGAAAAAGTACAGAAAAGAAAAAAATATGAGCTTGGATGAC
This sequence comes from Paenibacillus xylanilyticus, assembly GCF_009664365.1. NCBI lineage: Bacteria > Bacillati > Bacillota > Bacilli > Caryophanales > Paenibacillaceae > Paenibacillus > Paenibacillus xylanilyticus. Next base: position 3,424,178 of record NZ_CP044310.1, on the reverse strand, counting down.
TTGGCGGAAATAACGGGCGTAAGCAAACTTACACTGGGGAACATCGAACGCGGCGAGACCAATCCAACGTTGGCGATTATATGGAAAATATCAAAAGGCATATCTATGCCGCTCTTGGCTTTGTTCAAATCAGAAGACCCTGTGAGTTTGTATCGAGCGGGCGAAGGACTGCGATTTTCTAATGATCAAAAAAATTGGATCATTGAACCCGTCTTTAAAAGCAACGGTATTGAAATGTGCCGGGCTTACTTACAGCCAAATAGCTCGTATTACCCTGAAGGTCATCATGTCAATACAACTGAAATTGCAACAGTAATGACGGGTTCCATTGAAATTCAAGTCAACGAAGAAATTCACACATTGAATCAATATGATACGATCAGTTTTCGTGCAGATTGTCCTCACGCTTATACCAATCATACGAATAGCGAGACAGTGCTCCATATCTCTTTAAAGTATGGTTTCTAAAGATCATAATTTGACTTATCATACAACTCCGAATTCCATGACGGGAATTCGGAGTTGTATTTTTGTTTCCAAACAACCAAAAATATAATAAAGAATAATTATTGTAAATAATAATATATTATAATATACTTTTATTGTCCGCGCGGATGTTATTGCGTCTTTTTTTAATCAGCAGGAAACAAACTATACGTATAAATTCAGAAGGGAGAATTGAAGAATGCCGAACCAACAAAATAAAAAAGCCATTCCATCCTCTATAGGATTTATCATTCTCGGCATTATAGTGATTGCAGCTAATTTACGTACTCCCTTAACCTCAGTCGGGCCTTTAGTGAGTCTCATAAGGGATGACGTTCAAATTTCAAATACATTAGCCGGCCTCATAACAACGCTGCCCTTGCTTGCCTTTGCTTTATTATCGCCTCTAGTACCCAAATTAGGACGAATGTATGGTGTTGAACGCATCATTTTGATTGCACTCATATTTCTGACGGTTGGGATTGTAATACGTTCTTTATCTGGCGCAGCTAACCTGTATCTAGGGACTGCAATTCTCGGGTTCGCAATTGCCGTATGTAATGTATTATTGCCTAGTATTATCAAAAGGGATTTCCCAAATAAAATAGGTTCCGTGACAGGTCTTTACTCCATTTCAATGAGTTTATGTGGAGCAATCGCATCAGGAATAAGTGTACCGCTAGCCGTGAACGCAGGTCTAAAATGGCAGGGAGCATTGGGAATATGGGGGATTCTAAGCTTCGTATCGATCCTTTGTTGGTTACCCCAATTAAGAAATCAAACGAGGCAAACAGCCACGACGAGCCAACAGAAGGACAGTAACGATGTCAATGTATGGCGATCCCCTCTTGCCTGGCAAGTAACCTTGTTTATGGGTATTCAATCTATGGTGTTCTATGTGTTGATCGCATGGTTGCCCGAAATTTTAAAGCAACAAGGAATTGACTCCAACCAATCCGGATGGTACCTCTCGATCATGCAGTTAGCCATGCTTCCATTTACCTTTCTTGTTCCCGTTATTGCTGGGCGAATGTCTAGCCAACGTTTGTTAGTGGGCATCACAACCACTTTGCTTTTGACGGGAACGCTCGGACTTCTTTACGGTAGTTCCGATATCATATTGTTATGGATTATAATCCTCGGCATTGGGGGAGGCTTCGCCTTTAGTTTGTCCATGATGTTTTTTGGATTACGTACTGAAAATGCCCATCAAGCTGCCGAACTGTCAGGCATGGCGCAATCGATCGGATATCTTCTTGCCGCAGTCGGTCCGGCCCTTATAGGATATCTGCATGATGCGACAAATAGCTGGAAACTACCACTTTTCATTCTACTTGGTGCTTCAGTCTTACTCTTTTTAGTTGGGATTGGAGCAGCAAGAAACCGTTTTGTAGGTAATCGGTATAGCTACGCGCTGCAGGGAAAGGAAGATAAAAATGTTTGAGAACATTATGGTGGCCATTGATCAAGATGAAATAACGAACAAAATCCTCGATGCAACCGTTGAAATAGCCCGAAACAAATCAACTCAAGTTACCTTGATTCATGTCAGCCAGGAATATGTATCGAATGGCATGACATATGTACCAGAGAATTTCTTGGAAGAAATATTGAACGAAATGGAGAAAGCGAGTTTGGAACAATTACAACAAGCCAAATCCAAATTAGAATCTGCGGGGATTAACCCGAAAACAGTTCATCTTAAGGGAAACCCTGCACATGAAATATTAAGATATGCAAGGGATACTAAGCAGCAACTCATTATTATTGGAAGCCGTGGGCTAAGCGGCATAAAAGAAATCATGCTTGGAAGTGTCAGCCACAAGGTTTCACAGCTGGCAATTTGCCCAGTTCTCATTGTTCATTAACTCCTTTGTACTGCAGAGAGGATGTATTGATATACGAACGTGGAACGTACAGCGGCATGGTAGGATTTTGTGTTCTACCATGCCGCTGTTTCAATATCCTTTTAGCTGATCAAATGCTGGCGCTGAAGATAATGGAGGGAGGGCCTGTAGACGATATGGTTGAGCCTTCCTATGCTACAGAGCTCAGATACATGTTGAAGGTTGTACTTTCCATGAACAATAAGAGACTGGTAATCACTGCTCTCTGTTTTGTAACCATGTAACCGTTCCAATGAGACCTAGGAGTCCGATTAAGAAAACCAGTAAGTAACTAGTAGCCAGCAACGGAAATAAAGATACTCCGCTTTCCTGCAAATGCAAAGCAGGGACAGACCATGGCAGATAGGCTCCAATGGCGGTAGGACCGAACACCAATGCTAACATTAAAGTTGTAAATGCAAAACCGATCGGTACCAGATAACCTCGCGATATACAGGCCAATAGGGCAAGAGGTGCACTTAATAATAGGTGGAGAGCACCAATAGTAAGTATTAAGAACAAATAATGTTGTACAATCGCAAACGAAAAGCCAGGAAGTCTGAGTGCAAAACCAAGTATTAAGGCATAAACCAAGCTGATCAACATCATTACAAAACACCAGAATATAATTGCGACATATTTGGCAATCGCAATTTTACCACGTGATACAGGTAAAACAAGCAAATCCTTGAGCGTTCGATCGGAATACTCTCGGCCGAATGTCCAACTTGTTACCAATCCAAACCCCAGCAGTCCAAACACAGATGCGTACAAAAACGCAGTCCGTTCAAAAAAGGAAGGCCAATTGGGCTGTCCTAAGGACAACGTGATCACAAACAATATAAACAGAAGCGTGCCCCATAAAACATAGGAACGACGCAATTTGTAAACTTCAACACTACAGGCTGTCAACAATGGTCTCAATCCGTTTTTCCTCCTCGGCTCCGATTACATTGAGAAAATAATGCTCCAAATTCTCTTCTTCAATGTTAAGCAAGGTAAGCGGTATTTCATGATGAGCAAGCAATCTCGCAATATGTTCGGGATGTTTAACGGCATGTTCGTCCGGTAGCGCAAAGCCGTTCGAAGTCGAATGTACCGCATACCCGGACTCTGTAAGAATAGCTTGAGCCTTTCGATCATCCTTTGTTCCGATTATCAACTGCTTTCGGCGGATGGTTTCAAAGTCTTTTGTTGTCAGTTCTTCAAGCAATACGCCTTTGTGAATAATGCCGATTCGAGAAGCCATTTTGGATATTTCCTCAAGGATATGGCTCGATATAAACACGGTAACCCCTTGTTGAGACGCTAGGGCTTTCAGCAGCTCCCTTATCTCGACAATTCCGGCTGGATCAAGCGCATTGGTTGGCTCATCAAGAATCAGGACGTCCGGTTTATGAATTAATGCTTTGGCCAATCCAAGTTTCTGCGCGTTTCCAAGTGACAAATCTCTTGCCTTACTATCTGCATATTGGGTCAAATTCAATTGCTCCATAATTTCGTTAACTGCCTTCGGAACCGATAATCCTCGCAATCTGGCTACTAAACTCAAGTTTTCCCTAACCGTAAAGGTAGGGTAGGCATAAGGAACTTCCACCATATAACCTACTCGTCTTGACATATCGGGATTCCCATTCGCCCAGCACTGACCAAATAAATACACTTCTCCAGAAGAAGGCTTACTCATTCCGAGAAGAGCTCGGATGGTCGTCGTTTTCCCTGCACCGTTCAACCCAAGGAATCCATAGATTTCTCCTTTCTTAACGGAAATCGAAACGCGATCTACAATAACATTACTTCCGTACTGCTTGGTCAAGTTAACGGTTCGAATAATATCTTCCATAGTAACAGTCCTTCCATAACCAAAATTAAACGAATATAAGAGCCGTCATCCATATGAGATGTTGAAACAAATTCCGCTGGCCATGACCAAATCAATTTGCTCGATAAATGGAATTCAAATAATTTAAAAGCGATGCGGTATCATTAATAGAGGCCCGCAGTGCAATGTAACCGTCGGGACGAATCAATACAAGTTCATTACTTGCTGCATCGTAAATCCGATAGGTATTCCCTTCGGTATCTATTATTCCTTCCACTTTTTCCGCATGCGATGGAAGGATGCAATGCACATGGAGTTCGTTGTAGGCGATATTTTCTAAAGAAGGATGATCTGTGCGGTTTACAAAAGCCAAAATAGTCCAGTGTGGGCCGCGCAATAGGTCAAATACACTTACTGCAAATCCTATACCCTGCAGACCTTCGGCATTAGGAGCACGGTCCCCGGGCAATGAACGGGTAAGATTCCTACGGGCAGACGGGTAGGTAAGAGAAGTTGACCGATAGGAAATGAGAAGCCCACTAGTCAGATCGTCAGATATGGTGCTCAAAGATTGGGACAATCCACCGCCTTCAGTCGCCGTTCCTATGACCTCTTGCATCTTCTTTGTGCTGTCCTCAAGCACGGTTTGAGCAACAGGGCGTCGCTCCTCATCGTAAGTGTCAAGCAAGGTGGTGTCTGCTCCGCGTATGACAGTCGCCAGCTTCCAACCGAGGTTGTACGCGTCCTGAATGCCCGTATTCATGCCTTGACCGCCGGCCGGCGAATGAACATGAGCAGCATCGCCGGCAAGGAAGACCCAGCCGTTACGGTAACATTCAACCATACGGACATTGACACGGTAGATGGAAAGCCAGGAAGCATCCGTGAGCCGAACAAGTCCTGCTCCGGCCCGTCGGTCAAACATGGCTTGATACGCCTCTAGTGATGGCTGCTCAGGTTCTTCGATATCTGCCGGAATTGTAGCCTGTAGCTGCCAAATATCGGATTTCGGAAGTGGTGTCACCCCAACCATCCCCTCCGAAGATGTCCAGATATGAATATGATCGCGATCCAACCCTTCCAATCGTACATCGCCAAGATACCATCGCTCATCATCGTGTGTTTCCCCAACTAGCGGTACGTGAATAAACTTGCGAATATTGCTTTTGCCCCCGTCAGCGCCGACGACATAACGAGCGCGAATGTGCTCTTCTCCAAGTGGTGAATTCACGGTTACCGTCACAACATCCGAATCCTGTTCAAGCCCTACAGCTTCCACGCCCAACTCAACATGACCGCCAAGCGCCGCATAGCGTTCGCGCAATGCTTTTTCCACATCATACTGAGCAATCCAGACCGGATCACGATAGGGTGTCTCCAATTGAGCGCTGGCTGCAATGGTAATAGCCGGCTTGTCGACACTCCTGCCATCTGCGGTATAGTAACGAACAGGCAAATCCACAACACCTGTGTCCACAATGTAACGAACGGCCTCCAAATCATCAACAACCTCAAGCGAGCGGGGCTGGATTGCTTTGGCGCGAGACGCTACGTTATATAAGGAGCTTCGTTCAATAATACGATGGTCGACGTTTCGACGGGCAAGGTCGCAGGCAAGTGTAAGACCTGTTGGTCCGGCCCCGACAATGAGAACATCAACAACAGACTGCACGGTTTTCATAGATAAAATCCTCCTTGATCAGAGAGTATGATATGCTGCAATGACTACACTACACCGTACAGTGTAGTTTGTAAAGTGCAACTTATTTTTGATAGTATATCTGTAGGGGGGAAACATAAGGATGGATAATACGGAAAATAAAAAAATACGTAAAGGATCTTCAGACAAACGAGCCAAAATTATGGCGGCAGCACGAGACCTGTTTCTTTCAGATGGGTTTGATCGCTCCAGCGTCGATGCAGTCGCAGCTAAAGCGGGAGTTTCCAAACGGACCGTTTATGATTATTATGGCGACAAACAGAACTTGCTGATTGCTGTAGTGGAAGAAACCAGTGAGGCGGTTCTGGACATGATCAAGCAAGGGATATCAGACTACCTCTGGGAATTTGAGGATCTGCAGCAGGCGCTTATCTTATTCTGCGAACAATTCGTAGCTTCTGCGAACGGTTCGTCCGATTACAGTGCTTTGATCCGTCTGGTTAATTTGGAAGCCGCCAACCTGCCTGGCTCGTTTCTAGAAAAGCTGGATAACGCAACGGAAGAGGGGATAATCAGGAGGTTTACCGAGTTTGGACAAACCGGACTGCTCGATGTGCCCGATCCTGTAATGGCTACTAAACACTTCGCTGCCTTAACGTTTTTGTTGGTATTTGATCAACCGATAAAAGCAGGCGATTTGGTGGAACAACAAACCAAACGCATCATCACAGAAGGCGTACGCGTCTTTCTTTGTGCATATGGAAAATAGCAGGGAAGAGAAGTGAGGAGATCAGTGTTCCTCTCGGGAAAGAAAATCATTGAGATGAAGATCAATCGTTCCCCAAAATAGCTCTCAAGTATAGTTATCTTATCAATAAGCAAATAAACTACATCGAGTGTAATCTCAAAAAATAGTTGATTCATATGAAAACATATCGAATTTTTTAGACCGTTAAGTTTAATATTAACGGTTTTTTTGTTGTAATATCGTCGTGGTATTGAGAAATGTCCATAGAAGAATATAAAGAGAGTGTCGAGGAACAAGAACATGGTCCGATTAACTAAAGAGGAAATGATCGCCTTAGCAAAATCAATGAAATGATTCAACTAACGGGAGAACTTTACTTCAATGTCGTGTAGGAGTCGGTTGGTCATATGAACCGCCTATTTTTACGATGATAAGAGATGATAAGATTATCCTGCCGTCATGATAATAGCCGGAAACGTTAATTCAACAAGATAATACGGCAGCCGATTTTCACAATCAGCTGCCGCTTTCTGTTGAGTAACAAAGGATAATTTACATCTGTCAGATAACTAGGACTCACGCAACTGCCTGGTATCCTTGTGCCGCCAATTCATGAATACCAATGACAATGCAATTAACGTGAGGATCATTCCAAGTATTCGAAATCCTTCGAAGCTGAAGTTATCGCCCATTACAACGCTAATTAGCAAAGAAGAGAGGATAGTTCCCAGGTATCTTGATGTATTGAATATTCCAGATGCTACACCAATAATTTCTTTTGGTGTACTTCTGAATAAGGCTGCTTGCATAGCGACACTGTTCAACCCGTTGCTAATACCGAATGCAGCTAAAGCCAGACACACACTGATAACCGGTGAAGTCTGATCCAGTGTTACGATCCACATGGACCCCAATGTCATCAGCATACCGGACATAAGCAATGCTGGCCGGGGTCCTGATTTATCGATCCAGCGTCCTGCGATTGGCGAAGCAATGAGAGAACACAAGCCTAAGCTTAGCATGAGCATCCCTGTATGAAACTCGCTGATATGACGTACGATTTGCAAGTAAGAAGGAAGCCCAAAAAAGAGAGAGTAAAAAAGCAGGTTAACGATCATGAATTGCACATTGATCCAAGTCATTGCCGGATATTTAGCGAATGTGCGTAAAGGTATAAAGGGTGTATTTGCTTTTAACTCATATCGCACGAAAGCTCCCAGTCCAACGAAGCCAATTAGTCCGACAATAACGTTATAAAATGAAATTTGACCAGATGATTTTGCGGACAATAATCCAACAAGCAGAGAAACCAAACCCACGGTGAATAGCAGAACTCCATATGCATCAATTAATTCCAACCATTTGCGAAGGGACATGTTGCGAGCAACGGATATTGTAGACGGATCATCCTTAGGAATATGCTTCCAAGCTAATAGAAAGCTTGTTACCACGAAAGGAATATTAACCAAAAAGATAGCAGGCCAGCCCCACCAGTGAATGATGACCCCGCCAATAAAGGGGCCAATCGCTGCCGCTCCGGATAGGAATATGGACAACATTGACAGTGCAGTTGCTTGTTTCTCCGTAATATGAATTCGCACAATGGCCATTCCAACCGCAACCATCATGCTTGTTCCGACGGATTGCACAATGCGGAATACGATAAGCCATCCAAAGTTTAGGGATAGTGGAGCTAATAATGATGCAACGAAGGATACAACAAGTCCGCTAAGAAATATCCTCCTCCTACCGAATAAATCGCTGGCTTTTCCCATGATCGGTTGAGCGATTGCACTCGCAATGTAGAACGAAAAAATAATCCAGGATACCACTGTAAAGTCGAGCTGGAACACATTTTGCAGCCTTGGAATAGCAACTGAAATCATTGATGAATTCAAAGGGTTCAATAGAATCCCTAGTCCAACGGAAATCATCAACCACCTACTGCGAATACTCATTTCAATCCCCCACTCTGTATATTAGTGTCATCATCGTACTTGAAATGATTTATTTATTCCAATGCATTTTATGTTATGATTTCATTGACTCAAAGGAATGAGTGGAGGGTGTAAAATGGAACTTCTTCAACTGAAATATTTTCTCGAGGTAGCTCGTTTGGAACATATGACCGAAGCAGCACGCAGTTTGCATGTCACTCAATCATCACTAAGCAAAACAATTGGGCGCTTGGAAGAGGATTTGGGAGTCCCGTTATTCGATCGAGTAGGGAGGAAACTGCGATTGAATGAGTTTGGAAGCAGATTCTATCTCCGTGCAGAAAGGGCGTTGTTTGAATTGGAACAGGGGAAGCAGGAGATTAGCGATTTGTCCAGCGCAGAACATGGCACACTCGAATTGGCAGTGACCACTGCAAGCACATTGCCTCAGATCCTTCGAGAGTTTCGGAACAAGCGACCTGATATCCAATTTCATGTGCAAATGCTTACCACGCAGGAAATGGTTACGCTTCTTCATAGAGGAGAGGTTGATTTTTGCTTGTCCTCACCTCCTATACGAGGGGAAGACATAGAATGTCAAATCATGTTCATCGACCCGATTCTTGTAGCTGTTCCCAAAGGGCATCGGTTTGCTGACCGAAACAGCATATCTTTGACTGAGCTAAGGGATGAATCTTTTGTTGGGGTAAAAAGAGGCTACGGTACTCGCGATCTAGTGGATTCCATATGCAAATCGGCTGGGTTTATACCTACATATGTGTATGAAGGCGATGAACCTGCAAGGCTAAGTTCTCTAGTGGAAGCGGGAATTGGCATAGCATTTATACCAAGTACAGCAAGGTATTCTGGGGAACATATCAAATATCTCAAAGTAGAGAATCATGAGTTGGTACGGGAGATCGCTTTGTTATGGCACAGGAGTCGGTACATATCGCAGGCTGCTCTCGAATTCCGTGAGGTAGTTGTGGAATACTTCGGGTCGATATCCAAACAGACCCTTATTGATTGATTTTGATTTGGAGAAAATCAAGGAAGCAGGATACAACCCGATTACCTGGACGTCAAACTCAAGGCTCTACACCAAAGAGGACATGGAAGTTTGTTAAGTATTTATCTTTTGTTTTTTTCAAGAAAAGTATATGAGAGATGATTCCCAACAAAATTGCTGATGGAATGTAAAATATTAATAACAATTGCCCCTCAGGGGAAGCTAGTTGTTCACCTGAAGCTAAAAGTGGAAACGCAAGACGGTGGGACTGTGGAACTCATCCATCCTCGGGATCAGGGCCAAGGCTGGCTTCTTGCCAGCATCGAAACTGATTGGGCATCGCTTAGTTTGGTTAAGCTTCAATGTAACGACAGATGAAATTAGAAATGGAAAGGTTCATTTATGAGAAAAACAAACATGGCCTACCGCGTTTTGGTCGGTGTCAGCATCATTTTCATTCTGTATTCGCTAGTTAGGCATTACGTATTCGATCCGGAAGCAACCGCATTTCTCAGTCACAAAACCGGGCTGAAGCGTGAATTGAATCTTCCGGTATGGCTGAAAATCATGTACATTCATGTTGCATTTGCATGTTTAGCAATGGCAGCAGGATTAGTCAATTTTTCACGCTTCATACTGGAGAAACACCGGAAAATTCATCGGATCAACGGGTATGTCTATGTCGTCTCTGTGATGCTGGTTGTGCTAACATCCGGGTACATGGCTCCTTATTCCACAGGCGGCAAAATCAACAGCATTGCATTTAACATAATCAACATCATTTGGCCAGTCATAACAGTTATGGCGATTGTGCAGATTAAAAAGAAACGAATCGTAAAACACCGGAATTACATGATCCGAAGTTATGCTTTCTGTTTTACGAATATGTTGATTCATCTAATCACGTTTATGTTCAATGAAGGCTTCGGCTTGGCCTATGCGAGTAGTTATACATATGGTTTGTATAGCAGCCTCGTTCTGTTATTGATCTTGCCGGAGATGATTATCCGGTATCTGAATAAGATTGAAAAGAACAAAACTAGCGGAACCTATTTTTCGTAGATCACATTCCACGTTACCGGGCCGGCAGAAATCATGCGGTTTGACATTGGTTTGAGATCCTCTCTTGTTTTCTAAAAAAACGAGTTCATTAAAAACAGTAGCGTAATTATACAAAGGAGCAGCCGATCAATGTGATCGGCTGTTTTGTTAAGCTTATGCGCAGGTTAGTCCAAGAAAGGTAACAATTCATTTAAATTTGTTGATTAGTATATGAAAAGAAAGAGCTAACCCGTGTTCATCTCATATATATGTTTTCTATTCTAATAAATCTACATATTTCATTAGTTCTTCGATGCCTTTAAATTGAAGAAAAAGTTGTTCATTTAGATTTTCCAAAGCGAGCTGAAGAGATCGTTCAATTTGAACATAGGAGTGTGAATCCAGATCATGTAAAAGCTTCTTCATATTTTCGATATAATAAACAGATTTTCTTAAACTGCTAATGACTAATATTTTGCGTAGTTCAAGCAGGGTGAATAACCTATAACCGTTGTTTTTGTTTCGTTCTGAATGAATCAATCCTTCGTGTTCCCAATGCCGTATAGCTGAAGTATTTACGCCTGCTATCTCTGCAACCTCTCCAATACTCATGAGTTCCTTTAATTTAAACTTTTTAAATTGTGTGAAATCAGTAGTTTGAATCATAGTGAGTATTTCTTCCACTCTTTGCTTCTCGACTTGTATATGAAATAGTTGTTCATTTACTAACCAAAGAGCTGTATCAAATCTTTTTTTCTTAATCGTTCTCATTACTTTGTAGACCCTAGGAATTTCATAACCTTTTAACAAAGTTCTAATAACATTAAAAGCTTGGAGATGGACCGATGTATAGATACGGTGATTACTTATCGTTCTCGGTACCTCTGGGATCAGATCTTGTTCTTCATATCTTCGCAAGGTTGTGGTGCTGATATTTAAAATTTCAGCAATCTGCTTGGGGGTGTATTTATCCATTTTTAATACTCCTTCATTAAAGTAAAAGCTTCAAGTGCCTCAATAAGTATATTTTAATTGAACTCCTATCACTAAAGGGATATTAATCATAAAACCGAAAGATTGCATGAACGTTATATGATAGTAGTATAAACAAGCCATGAGGGATTCATATGGAGAAAATCATTAAACTTATGGATGAAACAGAAATAAAAGTTGGTTTAGTTGGAAATCCCAATCATAAGACAATCATGTTACCCATAGCAAAGGAATCTGTATATGGGCAAGAAGCCGAAGACTTAAAGTTGTGGGGAATGGATCCTGAGCTTGGAAAACACTTTGTTGAAGGACTGTTAGACGAGTTTCAAGTTTTATATTTTGACTATGAAGGACATCGATTGCAAAACACGAATCCAGAAAATCTTACACCTAATCACATTGTAAATGATTTGATAATGATTGCTGATGAAATGAACATAAATACGTTCAGCTATTATGGTTACTCGTGGTTGGCATTAGTTGGCTTACAATTAGCCATTAGGACAGATCGATTAGAAAGTTTAATTATGGGTGCTTTTCCCCCATTGGATGGTCCATACAAAGAAATGATGGTTGTTACCAACAAGACGTACCAGCAGGCTTTGGAGAATCAAAACTCTCCAGTTCTCGATGAACAACAAAACATTGAAAGTCCAGAAGAGATCGATTGGGATACGATACAGGTGAAGATTGACACAAATCAAACCAAACAATTTGTAACAATGTATAAAAATTTAATGAATTTTAATGATCGAAACATTCAACATCAGTTGTCTATTCCAAAACTGACGTTTGCAGGTGAACAAGATACCATTGTTTATGGAGAAAACTTTGGGAGTGTCACAGTTGATATTGTAGGAATACTAGAAAAAACTAAAGAAGAATTGCAACACTGGGGATGGGAGGTAGAAATCATAAAGGGAAATGAGATAAATCACACCAAAGCCATGCAACCAATAACAGTTCTGCCATTGATAAAGGCTTGGTTGATTAAAACGTTAAAATAAAACTAATTATGCAGATATTGATTGAACTAACAGAAACCTTTAGTTAACTAGCCCTAGTCTACAATATTTCATCTAACAACATTTTATCGTAACATATGAAGTTGCGGAGGGACAAGACATAGTCTGATTGAAGTCGCTATATTTAGCGGCTTTTTGTGTTTTATGGGTACAATTTCTTGCCCAAGCCGAGTATAAGAATGTGCACGATTTAGTGCAGCTATGTCTTAGAGGCAAATAACCAGAGGAGAGGGGAGTGTGGACAACATGAATCAACTTTTTTCTCACTATTATTACTTTATTTTTAGTGATCAACATAAACATTCTATAGAAGAAAATTGTTTCTACAGGAGGTTTCCATGGATCAAAACGACCAAAGTCGTCAACTAGACCAAATAAAGCAAATGCAACAAATGTTTAAGGCGAATATGATAACTCAACCTTATCCTATGTACCCTAACTATGGGAAAATCACGCGTTACCAAGAAATTCCAATAAGTTTGCCTGAACAGCGCCAGCTCAGCCATCCCGGCGTGGAAAAATTAATGGTACCCCTTCCAATTATCGAAAATCCGAATTATAAGGGGAGCGGAAAGCTAACAGGAAAAGTTGCACTTATTACAGGAGGTGACAGTGGGATTGGTGCAGCAGTTGCCATTGCGTTTGCTAAAGAAGGCGCAGATGTCGCTATTTCTTACTTAGATGAACATGAGGATGCAAATAGAACAAAAACGAGAATTGAACAACTCGGACAACGTTGTATTCTAATGCCTGGTGACTTGCGAGACAAACAACAGTGTATCTCCATTGTAGAACAGACTGTAAATACGTTTGGACGTCTAGATATTCTTTGTAACCACGTGGGTATCCAATTCCAACAACTAAGTCTGCTTGACATTACCGATGAACAATTTGATGACACCTTCAAAGTGAATATATATTCTCATTTTTACACAACAAGAGCAGCGCTTCCTTACTTAAAACCAGGCAGCTCAATCATTGGCACTTCTTCGGTGGTGACGTACGTAGGTGAGCAGCAAATGATTGATTATACGGCCACAAAAGGCGCAATAGTCGGTTGGACACGTGCTCTGGCAAAAAATGTCGTGAAACAAGGGATCCGAGTCAATGCCGTCGCCCCTGGCCGAATTTGGACTCCACTTATTTCCGCAAGCTTTTCGTCAGATCAAGTCGCTGTATATGGAGCATTTAATCCAATGGAACGCGTTGCACATCCATTTGAACTCGCGCCAACCTTTGTCTATCTTGCTTCTGATGATTCTCGTTTTGTTACTGGTCAAGTTCTTCATGTTGATGGGGGAGAGTCCTCACATTCCTAATCGAAGGGGGTTACCATTTTGAGATATGAGTTTAATCCAGAAGTAAAGCTATTGCTTGTAAACCATTCAAATGAAAAAGTAAAGATGGTCTATATGGAGGATTCCTGGCCCATGTCAAAAATAGGACTGAGACCACCATACTATTGCTACCCAAGGTACGAGCTGAATTATCCAATAATCTAAATCATATCAGACATAAAGACTTCGATTTCACCTCATTAGTTTATCGGAACAAGCTTCTTGTCCCAAGTCAAGGACAAGAACTTGTACCGATTGGCGATTGCATGGTACTTTCCATGATCTATATATTATAAGAAATTTAAATTGACATATCGCAAATGATCGATATAATAAGTGTTATGAATCCAATTGAAGTATTCAAAGCTATTTCGAATGAATCCAGGTTACAGATCTTACAGTGGCTCAAAGAACCATACGTGCATTTCAAACCCCATGAAGGAGTGGATATGAAGGAAGTAGGGGTTTGTGTAAGTCAAATAACCGACAAGCTTAACATGACACAGTCAACGGCTTCTCAATATCTTACGATATTGCAGCGGGCAGGGTTGATTACAACAAAACGGATAGGCAAATTTACGTATTATCAGAGAGACGAGGAAGCTATAAAACAGTTGGCTCGTTATATGATGAATGATATGTAAGTCGTTACTGAGTTCTTACCAAGAATTCAGTTTTTTCTTCGCCAATCATTTCGACAATTCGTTATATGTTTATTTGTATTATACATATCTACATTTCGCAATATGTCATTTATTATACTTTATTAAAGGAGTTGTATTATATATGTCATCGAGTTTGAAGGTCTATATTTTAGCTATCGTTAGTTTTTTGGTGGGGACTTCTGAGTATATTTTATCTGGCATTTTAGATAAGGTAGCCGGGTCTTTTGATGTCTCACTGGCTGCAGCTGGTCAGTTAATCACCATTTTTTCTCTGGTCTATGCTATATTCACTCCAATTCTGATGGCGGTAACCGCGAGTATGGACAGACGAAAATTAATCCTGATTGGCCTAGGAATATTTGTGATTGCTAATATCCTCGCATTTACCCTACCAGGATATGGCCTGTTTGTAGTTGCTCGTATCATTATGGCGATTGGTGCGGGAGTTGTTGTGGTCACTGCTTTAAATATTGCAGCTAAAATAGCACCAGCAGGTAAACAAGCAAGTGCTATTGCCACAGTGGTCATGGGTTTCACGGCATCACTAATCGTTGGTGTACCTCTTGGACGAATCACAGCCGACACTCTTGGTTGGAAATCCGTGTTTGGGGGGATTGCACTTTTGGGGATTATCGCAATGATCATTCTTTCTTTCGCCATTCCGCGTATTAAGGGTGACGCGCCCATTCCTCTAAGACAGCAGTTAAGTTTATTGAAAAAGCCTAAAGTTGCATTGGGATTATCGATCACCTTCTTTTGGCTTGGAGGTTACTCCATCGCTTATACGTATCTCTCACCCTATTTGCTTGAAGTATCGGGACTAGGTGATAAATATCTCAGCGGCGCATTGCTTATATTCGGTATTGCCAGCATGATTGGCTCCAAAATCGGCGGCTTCAGTACGGACCGGTGGGGCGTTCATCGAACATTATCCGGTGGATTGGCACTCCGCATTGTAATGCTGATCCTGTTGTCCGTTGTGACCCATACATTACTTGGTGTTATGATCGTTCTTTTGTTGTGGTCCTTCTCAGCATGGTCATCCGGTCCAACGCAGCAATATCATTTAACGACAATTGAACCTGAAGCATCAGGAGTTATGCTTGGTCTTAATCAGTCCATGATGCAGCTTGCTATGGCAGCAGGGGCTGGCGTGGGAGGGATAGCTATTGAAACGCTCTCTCTTACGTCGATTACATGGATTGGTGCTGCAGGGATTGCAATTGCCATACTTGCATTGGTCATCCTTAATAAAATGAATACCGTTACAAAAGTTAATTCGAGCATCAACTATAAGTGAATTACAAGGAGCGCTCTCCTGGAGAGTGCTCTATTAGGTTGGGTTAAGATCCGATGCTCAACAAATAGTTAATTATATTATTCAAAGTGAGCAATCAATTTAAACTACTTGGAAACCTATTACTACAGAAAGCTGCAGGTAGATCCAAGGATCTTCTGCAGCTTTCTGTAGTAGAGGACCTTGCCCACATCGAACAAGGTTGATGCCTAAACGCGATGGAATGGAGATTCTCTGCCGTTACTGCTAATTGCGCAGATATTCAAATAAAAAAATGAAGAAGGAATCGCGGGTTATACTGGAGAGGTATTTGGAAAGCAGTTGATTAACTTAATCGTCAGCCTTGGCATCCTATTGCGTGTGAACTTTCTCTATACTTTTTACGATATTCATTAGGGCTGCATCCTATTTCCTGTTTGAACAATTTGGTAAAGTGTGAGTAGTTGGTATACCCCACATGTCCGGCAATGGAATGAATCGATTGTGTGGTGGTCTCCAATAGATGCCTGGCAGCTACAAGACGGATGTGAATAACATAATTGCCGAGGGACATGCCCATCTCTTTCTTGAACAGCCTTGCGAGATAATCAGGGTTCATATAAACCCTGTCTCCAAGGCTATTTCTTGTCAGGTCCTCTCCATAGTGGGTGCGTATATAATGGGAGATCTCGTGTACAACTGACGTCGGCTGCTCGGAAACATTCAAATATTCCGCAGCCGTATTGACCAGATAGGCAATGTACGATTGCATATCTTCAATCGAATGCAGAGACTGCATGAACAATTGATCATTCGTACTGCCCATGTACAGCTTGTGGACTTCAATTCCCTTACTTTTCAATTGGGCATAAACTAGCTGCACCAGATCAAGACGCAGCAGACTGAGTACAGCGGTACCTACGTTGCCTTCATGGACAAGTTGATGCATATAACGACCGGTTTCATCCAGAAAGGATTGGAAACGATGCTCATTCAGCAATTGCTCCAGCAATCCCAGATCAGGCGGTATATAATCTAATTCGGGCTTTTTGTAGTTCTCCAGCAAGAAGGTTTGGTTGCGGTGTTTGATTCGCTCCTCATTCATCAACAATAGTTCATTCACCGTATGACGGATTTGTCCGAGCGGCAGGGAGAAGCCAATGGTACAGCAGGCATCCGATTTCAGGTAGTTATTTACCTCCGGAATAAAGGCGCTGCACATCGATTCGATAAGTTGTACATCCGGTAACCTGTTCCATTTTATAATAACCATCCAGTTATGATCCTTGATCTCGGATATCGCTTCAATAGAGAACAAACGGTCTTGAAACCGTTCAACCATCACGTTCAAACAAGCGTAATCAAACAGATTTTTGTCGGTTTTGCCCAGCGTACCCTCATACGGAAACAGATTAACCAGCATAGGAAGAAATAGATCCGTTGGCTCATATGGCAGATGCTGCTCAGACAAAAATGCAGAAACATCAGCGGAGCTGGACAGATAGACTTTACTGGAGATGAGCCTGCGCCAGCTGTCCTCAATAAGCTTGCTTCTATTTTTTTGCCAAAGTTCACCTTCATAAATGGCCTTCTGAATAAACTGCTGATCCCGGGCTTTGGCAACTGCCTTCTGAATAATCAGAGTCAACTTGTCGAATTCGATGGGCTTTAGAAAATAATCGAAGCTTTGCAGCTCGATGGCTTTTTGCGCATAGTTGAAATCAGCATAATTGGTAAGAAAGATCGTTTGTACGTTATACGATTCATCACGGACCCAGGCGAGCAGCTCGAGTCCGCTTCCCTGCGGCATCTCAATATCACAAACAAGAATTTGAACCGGATGATTTTGCAGTACCTCTTTGGCTTGCGCAATATTGTAGGCCGTGAAGATCGTATTAATTCCCAGGGCTTCCCAGTCGATTTTATTTTCCAATGCCATGACAACAAAGTAATCATCATCAACCAGCAATACATTCATGATTTATCACCTCTCCAGTATGCTCTGAATTTAATACCATTTTAGGCAAGGAAAGCGTGATTCGAGCGCCAATGGTGTCGTTTGCAAACGTAATTGCAGCTTCATGCCCGTATAGCAGCTCCAAACGTTGAATGGTATTCATAATGCCAATGCGGTTGCCTCCTGTTTGTTCCAGTGCTTCTCCACGGATGAGAGCTTCAAGAATTTCAGGCTTAAATCCGGGTCCCGTATCAGAGATATGGATCAGCACTCGATCACCATTTTCCTGTTGTTCTACATTAACGGATAACGTAATACATAATTCCCGTTCCCGTGAGACTCCGTATTTGACAGCATTTTCGATGAAGGTTTGTATTACCAGTGGTGGAACAGCGATACCTGTGATCGTTTCGGACGTTGCAATTCGATAGGAGAAAGCATCCCGGTAACGTGATTTCTGGATGTCCAGATATGTTCTTACATGTTCAATCTCGTTCTCCAGCAGAACGAAATTGTCTCCGCTTTGAAAGATGTAACGGAAATACCGGGACGTGGCGAGAGCCATGCTTTCAATCTCCTCAAACATTTGCATCTGTGCCATACTGTACATGCTTGTCAGACAATTAAGGAAAAAGTGAGGTTTGATCTGTAACTTCATATAATCCAAACGTATTTTCTGTTTCTCCAATTCCTGCTCATAGCGATCAATCTTGAAGCGCTTAATCTGGCCCACCAGTTCCTTGAATTGTGCATTAACCTGTTCCAGTTCCGTAATCCGGCTGCTCTTATGATCTGTCGCCTCATCACCCTCGTTTATTCGAGCAAGATTTTTGGAAAAACGCTGAATGGGAACAAGCAGATTCTTTCTGAAAAACATAAGGATTGCGCTTAATGAGGAGGTTACAATCAAAAAAAGCAGCATGATGAGCAGCTGAGCCACCATGATTTTCTCAAATGCACCGAATTTGATAACCATGCGTGCACTAAAATCCGCGTTGGAAAAGTCACTGCTAACTACGCTGTGTGACTGGAGCACATCCATAAACGAAGTCTTTGCTTCAACGCTGTTTTCTCCTCTGGCAGGTCCGGAAAGCTGCATGCCATTCACATCCACGAGAGAGGCGTATCCGCTCGCACCCAGATTCATTTGCTGTAACGGAGCGATCAGATCATCTGCGGAGATCAACGCGATAAGATACCTATTGTAGTACGGTACAATATTGATCAGATATGAAGTGCCATTCACGTGAATAGGTGTCCAATGGGAATAGAACTTCTCATATACAGCTTTATCACGAGTAAGAGTAATGATCTGTCTTTTCACTTCAGAATAATCCGAATAAGAGATGCTTATTGGCGCACAGTTAAGGAAGTATTCACTGTTTTCCAAATAATAAAAGAAATTGTACGACTGGCCATAGTTTCGTTGTAATTCGGCAAAAAGCTTATGTAATTTCTCGTTGGACTTCAGAAAAGGAATGCTATTCACACCATACGTATTCATCGTTTCCAGATTTTCATCATTGGCGAGAGTCCATCCCATGAAATGATTAATGTAGGCAAAATCATGATTAATGCGATTGATGTACAGATCCGTGGTGTCCTGCAAGTATTGGGCGGACTGCTGCCTGACCAAGGAGATGGAAGCGACACTGATGATCAGATCCAGAACGAACACGACAAATGAAATGACGAACATCATGCGAATATAATGACGAATCGGATAGGGTTTAATGGCGCCCAGGTTTGCCAGAACAATACACCCTTTCTTGAATGCTTCATAATGTAAACGCTTTAACATCTCAGAAATAGTATAAAACCTTTGCATGAAAAAAACATAAAGATTTGTATTTTTGGAGTTCAAAAGTCCGGAATACACACAGGAAGGTCTGGATTGCGATATGTTTTCTTTTGCAAGCTTGAGGTTACCCGCAGGCAAGCCCAGAAAGGAACATCAGAAGTCCGAATACCGTACGAAGGGGTCCGATAAAGAAAGTGGGAAGCCGTTTATACTGAGGTTATTCCTGAAATGAATGATTCAAACGGGAAAACAGCATCAGTATATGGGAAGGAGGGAAGAAAGAACTGTGCGGACTTACCCACTATTCTTTGGAAAGACAATGGAAAGAATCAGGCGTAATTGGGGGCTTTACGTTTTACTTTTACCGGCTTTCGTGTTAACACTACTTTTTGCTTATAAGCCAATGTACGGCGTTATTATCGCATTCAAGGATTATAGTCCGGCCTCAGGAATCGGTGGCAGTCCATGGGCGGGATTCAAGTATTTTGAGAAGTTTTTTCATTCCTATCAATTTACGAATACGATACGTAACACACTTATAATCAGCCTGTACAGTTTGGCTACATTTCCTCTGCCGATTATGCTTGCATTAATGGTGAACCAGATGAGGGCAGGCAGGTTCAAGCGATTTTTCCAGACCGTCTCCTATATGCCCCACTTTATTTCAACGGTAGTCATGGTCGGATTAATGCTAATTCTGTTCTCGCCTAGCACTGGACTGGTTGGCAATATGTATCAGCTCTTTGGAGCACAGGCGCCGGACTTAATGGGCTCATCGGCTCTGTTCAGCAGCGTGTATGTATGGTCTGATGTGTGGCAGCACGTCGGTTGGGACAGCATCATCTATATTGCCGCGTTGTCTGCCGTAGATCCAAGCCTCTATGAAGCGGCAACGGTCGATGGGGCAAGCAGGTGGCACAAGATACGTTATATTGATATTCCGATGCTTCTGCCGACGGCGATCACGCTGCTCATTCTAAGGATGGGCGGACTGCTTGGTGTTGGATTTGAGAAGGTCTATCTTATGCAGAACGACTTGAACATCCTTTCCAGTGAGATTCTGTCTACGTATGTATACAAAATCGGTTTGCTGAGCAGTCAATACAGCTTCTCCTCGGCAATTAACCTGTTTAATACGGTGATTAATTTCATTTTGCTGATTCTGGTTAATCAGTTGTCCAAGAAATACAGTGAAAACAGTCTATGGTGAAGGGGAGAACAACCAAATGAGCGTTATGGAGACGGCAGCAACCACCAGAACTCCCCGAGTGAAGCGACGATCACGCATGACAGTGGCAGAAGGTATAATGTATGCTTTTGCTATTCTTTTTCTGATTGCAATCATGTATCCGATCTATTTTATAGTCATTGCCTCCTTCAGTGATCCCTCTTCTGTGGCTAACGGACAGGTATGGGTCTTTCCCAAAGGCTTTACGCTTGAAGGGTACAAGGAACTGCTGAGGCACGAAAATATATGGATCGGATATCGCAATACCATTCTATACACGGTGGTAGGAACGCTTATCGGACTTGTTGTTAATATTTCGGCGGCTTATGCCTTATCAAGAAAAGATCTGGTTGGACGAAAATTTTTCTCTCTGTTCTTTATTTTTACGATGTTTTTTAGTGGCGGTTTAATTCCAACCTTCCTGACCATTCGCGATTTTCACCTTTACAATACGTTTCTCGTCATGGTACTTCCGTTTTCTGTGGTGGTGTTCGATATGATCGTCGCCCGGACATTCTTTCAGACCAGTATTCCAGGGGATCTATGGGAGGCAGCCCAGATCGATGGTTGTGGTAATCTGCGGTATTTTGTGCTGGTTGTACTGCCCTTGTCCAAAGCAATCATCGCAGTTTTGGGGTTATGGATTGCCGTAGGGTATTGGAATTCATATTTTAATGCTCTCATCTATCTGAAAGATCCTAACCTGTATCCGCTTCAATTGATCCTGCGTAACATTCTCATTACGAATCAGATGCAGTCTGGCATGGGAACCGGGGAGGCTGCACAAGTCGCCTTGCGTCTTGCAAATCTAATGAGGTATTCCGTGATTATTATTGCCACGATTCCGATCATGTGTGTCTATCCGTTCATCCAAAAGTATTTCAATCAGGGGGTGATGATCGGCGCAGTGAAGGAATAAGACAGATGTCAATCATTACGAATCAAGGAGGGTCCTACATGGGGAAGAAGATAGGCAAGAAGTTTTTTACCAAAATGAATAGTTTGCTTCTTGTTACCGTGATGCTGGTAAGCGTTGTTGGATGCAGCAGTGGTAATAGCAGCGAGGTTGCAGAGACTCCAATATCAAGCGATTTTAATAAAGAAGGACTGCCGATTGTCAATAATCCGGTAACACTCAAAGTACTAACGGTTCGCTGGGGGAACATGGGTGACACCTTCACCCAGAACCAATGGCTCAAGGATTTGGAGAAGGAGACCAACGTAAAAATTGAGTGGCAGGTCATGTCCTCCAATGATTGGGGTGAGCAGAAATCGATTATGCTGGCGAGTGGTACGCTTCCGGATATTATTCTGGGGGATCAGGTGTTCAGCGATTCGGACATTGTCAATAACCTGAGCTATTTCCGTCCGCTGGATGAATACATCGATTCGTATATGCCTAACTTGAAGGCAGCGATGGAAGAGACGCCTGACATGAAGAAAATAAGCACGTTTCCTGACGGCAAAATTTATTCCATGCCTACCCGATTACCTTCCCGTCCGAAGAGCAGGAATCAACCTGTAATCAACAAGGCATGGCTTGATAAACTGGGGTTGAAGGCACCTACAACCACAGAAGAACTGTATCAGGTATTGAAAGCGTTTAAGGAGAAAGATCCAAACGGAAACGGGAAACCGGATGAGATTCCATACACGGAAACGGGTCTGAATATGGACTTTCTGAATCCGTTCGGGATCACGGATATTAATGCAAGCAGCATGATCGTTCAGGATGGCAAACCGGTCTATTTTCCAACAACGGACGCTTATAAAGAAGCTCTTATTTACACGCATAAATTGTATTCAGAAGGTTTGATTGATCAGGAATTGTTCACCCAAGACAACACCATGACCTCAGCCAAATGGCAAAATGCAGACATTCCCATTGTCGGCTTCAGTAACCAATGGACCCCTGATGCGGTGTTTGGCAAGTGGAGCGACCAGTATGAAGCGATTGCGCCTATTGCCGGACCTGATGGCAAACGTTATCAGCCAGGCGACCCTGGCGGTATGAATCTGGCTCGTAATGAATTGCTTATTACAAGTTCATGTACGGTTCCGGAAGTAGCAGCACGCTGGGCCGATCAATTCTATACGAATGAAGCTAGCATTCAGAATTTCTGGGGTGCAATCGGAACTGTTATTGAGAAAAATGATGATGGCACGTACACACTGATGGATCCTCCTGCAGGCACAAGTGCCGATGCATGGTACTGGGATCAATCGCTGCGTGATTTTGGGCCTAAATATGTAAGCCCTTCCTTTGAAGAAAACATCAAGCTCAATCCAGAGGCGGGAGACGGACTCAAACTGCAAATCGATCAGTTGGGCAGCGCAGATGTAACAACGCCTTATCCAAAGGTCATGTACAATGCAGAAGAGTTTCAGGAGCTGCCAACGCTGACAACGGATATTGATGGTTATGTGGCAACGATGCGTGCCCAATGGGTAACGAAAGGAGGTATTGAAGAGGGGTGGGATGCTTATGTCAAAAAGCTGAATGACATGGGTCTTGAACGGTTGGTGACCATCCGTAATGATGCTTATGAGCGTTATATGAACGTTAAATAAGCTGGAATTAAGATTCACTTTATTTCAAAAAAAATTTGCTATATAAACCGCAGCAAACATCCATGCGTTAATGGAGAGGCAGAACCAATTGATCTTAGGAAGTGGATTGCTCGCTTAAAAGCATTCTGAAAGAAAGCTGCAACGGAAGCATAAGCTTCACCGCATATTCCTTTTGAGAAGGAAATTCAAAAATTCCGGGGATATCAGGGATCGAAGATGGTACTGCGCTCGGAGTGGCCCAGAGAATATTTTAAGTAGCGGTTTATATAGCATCCTGAGGAGGAATGAAATGCGCAGCAAAACCATTGTATGGTCACTCGTATTAACGATGCTGGTCTCGAGCGTATTCCTGAATGTAGGATTTTCTGCGAAAGTTTCGGCTGCTGGTGGGGAGAATCTGTCACTGGGTAAACAGGTTACCGCAAGCAGCTACAACCCAACCTATAGCCCGACCAATGTGATTGACAGTAATCAAACGACTTACTGGGAGAGTGCAAACAACGCATTTCCGCAATGGATACAAGTGGACCTTGGAGCAAATAGGACGATTGAACAAATCAACTTGAAGCTGCCTTCAGCCTGGGAAACTCGCTCACAGACGATCACCATTCAAGGAAGCAGTAACGGTTCAACGTTCACAGATATCGTTGCTTCCAAGGACTATATATTTGATCCATCCGTGGCAGAGAATACGACTACGATTAATTTTGAAGCAACAGAAGCACGATATGTTCGTCTCATGGTGACCGGAAATACCGAATGGCCCGCTGCTCAATTGTCTGAATTTGAAATTTACAGTCCATCTTCGCAGGTACCGAGTCCTGAACCGTCTGAACCCGAAGCGCCTGTGGAAGGAACGAATATTGCAATCGGTAAAGCAATCACGGCATCTTCCAGCAGTCAGTCTTATGTCGCTGCGAATGCAAACGATAATAATATCAATACGTACTGGGAGGGAGGCAGCAATCCGAGCACGCTGACGCTGGACCTCGGTTCCAATCATCAGATTACTGCGATTGTACTGAAACTAAACCCGGATCCGATTTGGAGTACACGAACGCAGACGATTCAAGTACTTGGACATAACCAGGACACCACCACTTTCAGCAATTTGGTGTCTGCCCAATTGTACACGTTTAATCCAGCTTCAGGTAACAACGTGAAGATTCCCGTTACAGCAACGGTGAAACGTCTGCAATTAAACATTACAGCGAATTCGGGCGCACCAGCTGGTCAAATTGCTGAATTTCAGGTATTTGGCACCGCTGCACCGAATCCCGACTTGACGATTACAGGCATGTCTTGGACGCCTTCTTCACCTGTGGAGAACAGTCCAATCACGCTGAATGCCACAGTTAAAAACATGGGCTCCGTTGCATCTCCGGCATCTATCGTCAATTTTTATCTGAATAATGAGTTGGCTGGTTCTGCATCTGTAAATGCTCTGCAGGCCGGGGCTTCAACAACAGTATCGCTTAACGCCGGCAACCGGACCGCCGCATCATATACGCTAAGCGCGAAGGTGGATGAGAAAAATCAGATCATCGAAGAGAATGAAAGTAACAACCACTATACGCATTCATCTGCTCTGATCATTGCACCAATTACAAGCTCGGATCTGGTAGGAACGGTCTCTTGGAGTCCGAGCAATCCTACCGCAAACAGCACGGTAGCTTTTACGGTTAATCTGAAAAATCAGGGTAATCAGGCTTCAGCAGGCGGTGCGCACGGTGTCACAGTTGTACTCAAAAATGCTGCCGGAGCAACGATTCAGACGTACTTTGGCTCGTATAGTGGTGTGTTGGCTCCGGGTGCGTCCGTCAATGTCAATGTCGGCAGCTGGACAGCTGCAAACGGTAGCTATAATGTGACAACGACCGTTGCCGCTGATAGTAATGAAGCCCAGGTGAAACAATCGAACAATGTATCGACAACCCCGCTGACTGTATATTCTGCCCGCGGAGCGAGCATGCCGTACACAAGGTACGATACGGATGATGCGACTCGTGGAGGTAGTGCAACGCTGAAGTCAGCACCGACTTTTGACCAGGCATTAACGGCGTCGGAAGCTTCGGGTCAGAAGTATATTGCCCTGCCAACCAATGGTTCCTACGCTCAATGGACGGTCAGACAAGGCGAAGGTGGCGCCGGAGTTACCATGCGATTTACGATGCCGGATTCGGCAGATGGTATGGGACTGGATGGATCACTGGATGTGTATGTAAATGGCAGCAAAGTCAAAACTGTTCCTCTGACCTCTTATTACAACTGGCAGTATTTCTCTAGTGATCATCCGGGAGATACGCCAAGTGCAGGACGTCCATTGTTCCGTTTTGACGAAGTCCACTGGAAACTAGATATACCTCTGAAAGCTGGAGATACAATTCGTATTCAAAAGACCAATGGGGATAGCCTTGAATATGGCGTTGATTTTCTTGAAATCGAAACTGTACCTGCTGCAATCTCGCGTCCGGCCAACGCTGTTTCGGTAACCGATTTTGGTGCGGTGGCTAACGATGGTAAGGATGATCTTGCCGCATTTGAAGCTGCCGTTCAATCCGCCGTTTCTACAGGCAAAACGTTATATATCCCGGAAGGTACATTCCATCTGGGCAACATGTGGAAGATTGGAACGCCAACAAACATGATTAATAACCTCACGGTTGTTGGTGCAGGCATTTGGCATACAAATATCCAATTCACCAATCCGAATGCAGCATCGGGTGGTATTTCTTTCCGAGTACAAGGCAAACTCGACTTCAGCAATGTCTATATGAACTCCATGCTGCGCTCGCGTTATAGCGAGAATGCAGTCTACAAGGGCTTTATGGACAATTTTGGTAAAAACTCAAAGGTCAGCAATGTTTGGGTTGAGCATTTTGAATGCGGGTTCTGGGTAGGGGATTATGCACACACACCAGCAATCATCGCCGATGGCTTGGTCATTGAGAACAGTCGTATTCGGAATAACCTTGCTGATGGTGTCAATTTTGCCCAAGGCACGAGCAACTCGGCAGTTCGCAATAGCAGTGTTCGCAACAATGGTGATGATGGTCTGGCCGTATGGACCAGCAACGTGAATGGTGCTCCTGCAGGAGTGAACAACACCTTCTCGTTTAACACTATCGAGAACAACTGGCGTGCAGCAGGAATCGCCTTTTTTGGAGGTAGCGGACATAAGGCCACCAACAATCTGATAGTTGATACAGTTGGCGGTTCAGCAATCCGAATGAATACCGTCTTCCCGGGGTACCATTTCCAAAACAACACGGGCATTCAGTTCTCGGATACAACGATTATTAATAGTGGTACCAGCAAGGATCTGTATAACGGGGAACGCGGAGCGATCGATCTGGAAGCTTCCAATGATGCCATTAAGAATGTAACCTTTACGAACATAGATATTCTCAATACACAGCGGAGTGCCATTCAATTCGGCTACGGCGGTGGTTTTGAGAACATTGTGTTCAACAACATCAATATCAATGGTACCGGTCTAGATGGAATTGAGACATCACGCTTCACAACGCCGCATAAAGGAGCAGCGATATACACGTATACCGGCAATGGTTCAGCAACGTTTAACCATCTGACTACGAGCAACATTGCGAACCCCAATGTACATCAGATTCAAAATGGATTCAATTTGATTATCCAATAGATGTCATTCGTGCAGAGGAGGGAGCTCATCGAGCTTCCTTTTCGTTATTCATCAGTTGGCGTATGAAGGCTTGAGAATTAAAGATTAAATAATTTCACCCGGGTAATATTGATCTTTTTATTTTACCCGGGTATAATTGTTGCAAGAAGCTGTAAGGAGGTATAACATGCAGACTGAACTAACTCAAATAACCTGTACTGCCTTTGTGGGGGGAGTGCGCATTGCGAAAGGGACATTGCAGCACGTTGTTGCTTTTGTAAAGGAAAGCCTGGATGATACGAAATTGACCCAATTGCTTATTTTTAACGATTTGACGGGAAAACCAATCGATGTTGATTTTCGGGGAAATACAGCCGAGGTACTTCAACGTTTGAGTAGCCCCGCTGACCATGCACCAGCTGAGGAAGAATGCAAGCAAGCAACAAAACGGGTTGGTCGTCCCAAGCTGGGGGTGGTATCTGGAGAGGTTACATTACTTCCTCGACATTGGGATTGGCTTAAATCCCAACCTGGTGGAGCCTCTGTAACTTTGCGAAAACTGATCGATGAAGCTCGTCGTTCGGGGACAAGTGAGAGTAAAATTCGCCTGGCCCAAGAAGCAAGTTATCATTTTATGACAGCTATGGCGGGCGATTTTCCACAGCACGAAGAGGCCTTGAGAGCACTATATGCCGGAAATCAGGATCGTTTTTACCAATTAATTGACGATTGGGCACCCGATATCAGAGACCATATCAAAACATTAGCCGAGAATGCATTCATAAAGGAAGAGATCTAAGAACAACGTCAAATCGATTTTTTGGCAATATCAGAGTATACATGAAAAGGATTGCATGCTTAAATTCATTTCATTTGAAGGAGAAAACTACAATGAATATCTTGAAAGTAAACGGTATTGATCTCGCCTATGACAGCTATGGCAACAGAACGGACGAAACCATTCTTCTGATTGCCGGCCTTGGAACCCAAATGATTCGTTGGACCGTTCCATTTTGTGAGATGTTGGTGGCTCGAGGATTTAGAGTTATTCGATTTGACAATCGTGATACGGGTCTATCCACCCACTTTAGTCATCACCCTACGTTAAATTTTGAAGCACTTGCAAACACACTTATGTCCGGACAACGCCCAGATATTCCATATACACTTAATGATATGTCTGACGATGCAATCGGTCTGCTTGACGCCCTTGGGATAAGAAAGGCACATTTCGTTGGACGCTCGATGGGCGGCATGATTGCCCAGCTTGCAGCCAGTAGGTACCCGGAACGGGTGCTCTCCCTTACTTCCATCATGTCGACAACAGGAAATCCCGACCTTCCACCAACATCCCCGGAAGTCATGGCGTTAATGACTCAGCCTGCACCGAATCCGATGGAGGATGAGGAAGGGTATTTGGCTCATAGTCTGGCTTTTGCCAAACGCATTAGCGGCACCGGCTATCCGTTCGAAGCGGACGAGTATCGTTCGCTCATTCGAGAGGAAGTGCAGCGAGCCTATGACCCGGGAAGTGTTGGGCGACAAATCGCAGCAATTGCCGTTTCAGGCGACCGACGTCCGTATTTGGCAAAAGTAACGGTTCCATCATTAATTATCCATGGTATGGATGACCCGATGTTTGTCCCTGCATGTGGTAAAGACACGGCTCAAGCCATCTCGGGTGCAGAGTTTATGTTACTTGAAGGGATGGGACATGATCTGCCGGCGCAGCTATTTGAAACGGTCGTTGCTGGAATTGAACGGGTAGCCCGTCGAAAAGGATAATATGTCGTTTCATCGTACTCACATAAAAGCCGCTAAAATAGTCATCCCTTGTCAAGAAGACAGTGGAAGAAAGACAAAATTATAAGCTGCGACCGTTTCCAGTTGTTCTGCTGGAGAACGGTCGTTAAGTTTCTTATGTATTCGGTTTTGGATGTAAAATAAATTGTTTTCATCTACGCCTGGAATGGTAACCAGGCACGCCATTTACATTTCTTAAAAGATCACTGATGTTGCCTGTTCAACCATTCCGATCGCAGCATTGCATATTGAAACTCATCTATCCAAAAGCCTTTGGACTTGTAATTTTCAAGCAGGTGTCCTTCACGTCTCATCCCTAAACGCTCTAGCACTTGAATCGATTTTGTATTCCTCACATCGGTATAAGCGATCATTTTATGTTTATTTAGAGTACTGAATACATAGTCAATCAGGGCACAAAGTGCCTCATTCATGTATCCTTTTCCTTGAAACTCAGGTGAGAGAGTGAATCCGATTTCAACAATTTGAGGTTCATCTACGAGTGTGTGAATGGCACAATCACCGATTAATTGATCCGATTCATTTAAAGCAATTGCGTATTGAAACCAAGTCCCGGGCTGATCAGGGGAATGTAATATTTGTTTGCTAATAAATGCTTCAGCTTCTTGGAGCGTATAATTTTCCCAGGATTGAAAACGGGAAACATCTGGATTAACCCGGTATTGATAGAATGCATGTACATCCTGCAAACCGAATTTTCGAATAACAAGATGATCGGAAACGCAATATACTTCGTTTGATTTCTTCATGTATTAAACCTCCCTTTTTCTGTGTAGACATTAATTCCTCTGATTGTGATTCTATCATATATCTGCGCAGGTTCATTCTCACAGTCTTATCGCGATTGTAAGATTTAGTACAAGTGATGTTTCGTTAGGGAATGATGTGGATCATCTGAGAATCGACCACTATATTATTTCCATTTTAATCCAAGGGTGGTAAAATCGGTGGTACCACCACTAGTAGGAATGCTGGTGCAGATGGGGACTGGAAGAAGGCCAGTATAGAAAGGAGGCACTTAGGTGTGTTCATGTATCGAAGTCCTTATATTTTAGCCTTGTTGATGATGTGTCTGATGTCAGGCTTGACTGGTTGTTCTGAGTCAGAGCCATCGGGAGATAGGGATGCTTTGGCAAAGGCTGACTTCACGGAGCAGATACAGAGCCTGAATACGGAAGAACCGTCATGGAAGCTGGATACCACCCCTGTGAATCTAACGTGGTTCATTGGAGCCGAATGGTATGGTCACACTTGGGGAGAGAGCCTGACTTCCAAATATGTCACCCAAAAAACAGGGGTTAATATCGAATTTGCAGTACCCACTGGTGAACCAAGCGAGATGGTATCACGGATGTTGACGACCGGTAGTCTGCCGGATTTGATAACCATTGGCTCCTGGGAGAGTGCGGTTAACAAACTTCGGGAGAACAATCTCATCTATGCCCTGGATGAGTTAGCCGACCAGTATGATCCTTACTTTTTCAAGGTAGCAGGTGATGGTGTTCTACAATGGTATCGGCAGGAAGACGGCCATACCTATGTTATTCCCAATGATGCATACAGTCCCGAACAGATGCGTTCAACCGGCTTGACGGGAGCGAACCAAACCTTTCTCGTACGTAAAGATCTGTATGAGTCGATGGGTAAACCGGACCTTAGCACACCGAAAGGTTTTCTAAATGCACTGCAATTGCTGAAGAATCAATATTCGGTTTATAAAGGCCAACTGATCAGTCCATTTTGGGCACAGGGGAATGCATCCTATGGGATGACCGAATATTTGCAAAATCTGCTTGCGATCCCCCATGAGCAGAACGGTAAAGTATACGACCGAATGACAGATCCCGATTATATCGAGTGGCTAAAAACATTTCGTACTGCTTACGAGCAGGGTCTGATTAATGTTGATTTTCTGGTCGACTCCAGTGCACAGGTGCAGGAAAAAACCAACCATGCCCAATATTTTATGATGATTCGGGAATGGACAGACATATCGGACCTCAATGCGAAATTGGAAGTCCTTACGAACCAGAGTTCATACTATATCGCTGTAGATGGCCCCCGGAACAGCAGGGGAGAATCCGCCAAACTGTTCCCCGGCAGCATGGACGGCTGGATGGTTACGATGATTAGCAGATCCACGAAAAACCCTGAACGAGCCATCCGATTTTTGACCTACCTGGCCAGCGAAGAAGGCCAACGGGATTTATTTTTGGGCAAGGAAGGTGAAACCTGGACGATGGAGAACGGCGAACCGCAGTTGACGGAGGCAATGGTCCAGTTGCATGACACGGATAAGGAGCGGCTGGAAAGGGAATATGGCATAATGGATACCTATTGGATGCTGCGAAATCCTGCCTTCGTTAACCCGTGGAGACCAGAGCATACCCCATCCATTAAGCAAATGGAGGAGTTCGCCAACCAACAGGCCGATCTGGACAGCGGCATCTATAAGGGATTAGACCCTGTAGGTGATTCTGATATAGCGTTAGCCTGGTCACGTATTTCTCAGAATTGGGAAGAAGTGCTGCCAGAACTGATTACAGCGAAGGATGAAGCTGCTTTTGATAAAATTTTCGAAAATTTTCTGGTCCGTCGTGTGAATTTCGGCTTTAACCAGGTGATGGAATATCGCCAGGCTGAACTGGAGATGCGGAAAGCCAAGATAGCCAGATAACCATACCCTAATACATTGTCACCTATTCGCTAACTGGTGATATATGTATACCAAAGGTGGTGAATACCTCAGAATGAAATACCTACTGACGAGATTAAGGAAGCTTTATCGCAATGCCCGTATATCCCAGAAACTGTTTCTGGCATTTAGCCTGATGATTGCCATACCTGTTATTTTGATATCCTTTGTGTATATCCGCATGCAAGAAACGCAGCTATATAAGGACGCTATGGCAACGGGAAACAGTCACGTTTCATGGGTGAATGATCAATTGCGCAGAAGAATGGACATGATTGAGAACGCTTCCAATACAGCCCTCACTCAGAAGTCATTTGTGGATTTTATTCATTCCAATATGCTAGTGGATGGACTGCGCCTGGTAAAGTTTAAGCAAAACCAATTTGAGCAAATGCTCAATATTATTCAAAGCAATACGATGATCAGTGAGCTTAGCTTTTACGTCGATAACCCAAACTTGTATGAAATCTGGCCTGAAATTTATCATTATAAGAAATTTTACCCGCAGGATTATTGGGCGAAGCTTCGGGATGAAGGTGGTTCGGCTTACCGTTTATTTTCATTTAGGGATGGTGAACACACCTTATCCTACTATCGTCTGGTTCGCCTTCAAGGACAGGAACAAAAACGCCCGAGTATTATGGAAGTGCGAGTCCCGCACAGCATGTTTTTCAGCGACCTGCTCCAGGAGAGCAAGGGGGACTTCTTTTCGGTGTTGATGAACGCAAGTGATCCTCCGCAGTATGTATACAATCCGCAGCATGAGTTTTCTGAGAAGTATGGGCAGGGGCTGGAGAGAATCCTTGGCAGTATTCATCGCCAGCTGGATGTATCGCCGCAGAAAAGCCCACTTCAGGTTAAGGTAGGAGATCAGAGCTACTATGCATTGTATCGATACATCGCTCCGTTGAACACTTATGTGGTCGATATTGCTTCTCATCAGGCATTGATGAAGGGGCCGCGCAGTTGGTATGCATTTGTGGTAACGATTACATTATGTGTATTGCTGCTGATTATGCTGCTCGTATCCCAAACGACGCGGCGTATTTTCCGGCGGCTGGACAGCGTACTGGTATCCATGCGTAAGGTACGGCAAGGCGAGCTGGATGCAATCATTGATACAGGACTTGATGAGAACGAAAGAGGAGATGAAATCGATGAGGTTGCGGTGAACTACAATAAAATGTTACATGAGGTCAAACGACTAATGACACAGGTCGTGGATAAGCAATTAATTGCGAAAAACGCACAGCTGCACTCCCTGCATTCGCAGATTAACTCCCATT
This sequence comes from Paenibacillus xylanilyticus, assembly GCF_009664365.1. Classification (NCBI taxonomy): domain Bacteria; kingdom Bacillati; phylum Bacillota; class Bacilli; order Caryophanales; family Paenibacillaceae; genus Paenibacillus; species Paenibacillus xylanilyticus. The sequence goes on along the minus strand of NZ_CP044310.1, from coordinate 3,391,291 downwards.
TTTTATATAACGCGCTGGAATCGATCCGCATGGTGGCAGAGGTACAGAGGCAGCCTGCTATAGCCAATTCATTGGTGTCGCTCGGCTCCCAGCTGCGCTACAGCATGCAGTGGCGCAGTGATACCGTTGCTTTTCGTGAGGAGCTTGCCAATATCCAGAGTTATATTGAATTTATCAACTTTATGGAAGGCGGCAGTATCGTTATGACGGCAGATCTTCCTCAGGAGATCCTTCGCTACGCCATTCCCAAGATGTGTATGCAGCCCATCGTCGAAAATGCAATTCATCACGGGGCACCTTCAGGCGGCAGAGTATCTATAGAAATTACGTTTTCTGTGGAGGATGACAATCTGCTTTTCATTAACATCAGAGATGACGGAGAGGGGTTAGAGCCTGATATGTTACACCTTCTTCAGGCGGTACTGCGGAGCGAATCGGATACGCCGTTGGTTACTAGCAGGAGCGGACTTGGTTTGGAAAACGTGAATAAGCGGTTGCAGCTTCATTATGGCAAACATTGCGGTCTTTGGATTGATAGTATGCAAGGCGCATATACCTGTGTAACGATACGTTTGCCTTGGAAAAATGGTAATCTTGGAGGGTGGTAGAGCATGATTAATATCCTGATTGTGGACGATCAAAAACACATTCGTGACGGCCTGCAGGCCATGCTGCATCAATTTCCTCTGGAGCTGAACAGCATATACTGTGCCGCGAGCGGGATGGAGGCGCTGCGCCTGTTGCGGCAGCATAGCATTCACATCGTTATTACCGATATTAGGATGCCGGATATGGATGGGTTGGCACTCATGGCTCAAACCAAAGAGGAGTACATGGATGTGGAATACCTCATTATCAGCGGTTATAGTGATTTTACATATGCCCAGAAAGCGATCGGGCTTGGGGCAAAGGGCTACCTGCTTAAACCTTTGAAGCGAGAGGATCTGCAAAATTCCCTGGAGCATATATGGCAAGAGATCCAGACTCGGCAGGCAATTACGCATAATATGCAGCATGTATCCCGTCTCGCTCAAGAGACAGATCGTAAAGAATTAAGAATGTTTATGCAAGGTGCGTTAAGTGATGACGCATGGATTCTTCAGATTGAGGAACAAAATGATGCGTTATGGCGTAATTATCGCCTAGCGCTGCTGCGGGAGGAAGCTTGCATAAACCAGCCCGGAGCCAGCAGCGCCCATAGCATGGAAGCTATTGCTTATCGTGTGTTTGGCAGAGAAGGTTGTATTTGCCTGCAGCATCGTCCATATTTGATCCTTGCGGTGGATGCGTCCATCGATCCAAGTGTTTTGCCTGCAGCGCTCAAGGAAGGAAAGATCACTGCCAAAACGGCCATGACTAACCGGGTTCAGGGGTTAAAAGAACTACCAAACAGCTATAACCAAGTGCTTGACCTTTATCGCCACAGCTACCTGTTTCCTGATCAGTACAGTATCTTCCCATCACATATTGAGCATATGGAGCAGCAGTGGCAGCTTCCCTATGAAAACTTATATGAACTTTTTCAGTCGGTTGGAACAGATAACAGTGGAATCATTACTCAGGGTATTTCTGCAATATTTCACAAAAAGGTGCTGCAACGCTATCCTATTCGCTATACCCAACAGCTCTGCACTGCCACCGTTGAGATGATGGAGGAATACGAACGGGTTATCCGCCCTTATATGGCGGAAGAAAAGCTGGACCTTGAATCATTGCGCAATCTCTTTGATTATCAAGGGATGCGTGATTATATACAAGCATTACAGCAGCAGCTGCTTCGGCTGAATCAGTTCTATTATGACTATAAGTGCAGCTATCGCCATTCACAGGATCTAAATGAAGCCATTCGTTTTATCCACGAGAGTTACCACAAACCGCTGGACCTCGCGATGGTATCCAATCATGTGTCGCTCAATTATGCTTATTTTTCAAATCTGTTTAAGAAGAATATTGGTAAAGGTTTTGCTGAATACCTGCGAGATGTTCGTCTGGATAAAGCCCGGCGGCTTCTCGCCGAAACCGATCATAAAATTGTTGAGGTGGCTGCTATGGTTGGCTATGAAAGCTACAAAAGCTTCACACGCGCGTTCCGACTTGTGATGCAGATTCAACCGACAGAGTACCGACAGATGATGCGGCAGAAGGCAGAGCACAAAGCTCAATACGATAACGCTATACCATGAAACAGCATAATTAAACAGACAATCTCCCTCGTTCAATATGACGATTGAATCAAAATCCAAAAAATTGGGATATCACAAAAACAATTGTACCTTTTCAGCAAATTAATCTATTCGATAGAATAAAGACATCTCTCATGTAAGCGATTTCCTTGATGCGCATGGATTGGGAGAAGCTATTATTTCATTAAGAGGAGGGCAATGATGAAACCATCTCACTTTACGGAGAAACGGTTTATGAAAAAGGTACTTGGTATGTTCCTTGTAGTTGTGATGCTGGCTAGTGTGGGCATATTCCCAGCTTCAGAGGTTCAGGCTGCGGGAACCACCGTAACCTCAATGGAGTACTTCTCACCAGCAGACGGGCCTGTCATTTCAAAATCAGGGGTGGGCAAGGCCAGCTACGGATTTGTTATGCCTAAGTTCAATGGAGGCACCGCGACATGGAATGATGTTTACAATGATGTAGGCGTTAATGTAAAAGTGGGCAGCAACTGGGTTGATATCGACCAGGCAGGTGGTTATATCTATAACCAAAACTGGGGGCACTGGAGCGATGGCGGCTTCAATGGCTATTGGTTCACCCTCTCCGCAACAACCGAGATTCAACTGTACTCCAAAGCGAATGGTGTGAAGCTGGAGTATCAGCTTGTATTCCAAAACATCAACAAAACGACCATCACAGCGATGAATGCGACACAAGGTCCACAAATCACAGCTAGTTTCACAGGCGGTGCAGGCTTTACATATCCAACGTTCAACAATGATCCTGCGGTCACTTATGAAGCTGTTGCGGATGACTTGAAGGTGTATGTCAAACCTGTTAACAGCAGCACCTGGATTGATATTGACAATAACGCAGCAAGCGGCTGGATCTACGATCACAATTTTGGCCAATTCACGGATGGCGGAGGCGGGTATTGGTTTAACGTAACGGAGTCGATTAATGTCAAATTGGAATCAAAGACTTCTTCGGCTAATCTTGTTTATACCATTACGTTTAATGAACCTACAAGAAATTCATATGTGATTACACCCTATGAAGGAACAACCTTCACCGCAGATGCAAATGGTTCCATTGGGGTGCCGCTTCCGAAAATTGATGGGGGGGCGCCCATCGCCAAGGAGCTTGGCAATTTTGTATACCAGATTAACATCAACGGGCAATGGGTTGATCTGAGTAACACCAGCCAGAGCAAATTTGCATACTCCGGTAATGGGTACAACAATATGTCCGATGCCAACCAGTGGGGTTACTGGTCCGATTATATCTATGGTCTTTGGTTCCAGCCCATCCAAGAAAATATGCAGATCCGTATTGGATATCCACTGAACGGACAGGCGGGCGGAAATATCGGCAACAACTTCGTCAACTATACCTTTATCGGCAATCCAAATGCTCCGCGTCCGGATGTATCCGATCAGGAGGATATCTCCATCGGAACGCCAACCAACCCGGCAATTGCGGGCATGAACCTCATCTGGCAGGATGAGTTTAACGGAACTACGCTGGATACAAGCAAATGGAACTATGAAACAGGCTATTATCTCAATAACGATCCCGCTACATGGGGATGGGGTAACGCAGAGCTGCAGCACTACACGAACAGCACCCAAAATGTATATGTACAGGACGGAAAGCTGAATATCAAAGCCATGAACGATAGCAAATCTTTCCCGCAGGATCCGAATCGGTATGCCCAGTATTCTTCTGGCAAGATTAACACCAAGGATAAATTGTCCTTGAAGTACGGCAGAGTCGATTTTCGTGCCAAGCTACCTACAGGTGATGGTGTATGGCCAGCACTGTGGATGCTTCCACAAGACTCTGTATACGGCACTTGGGCTGCATCAGGTGAAATTGATGTGATGGAAGCGAGAGGCCGTCTGCCTGGATCAGTAAGCGGTACCATTCACTTTGGTGGACAATGGCCCGGGAACCAGTATTCGGGCGGCGATTATCACTTCCCGGAAGGGCAAACGTTTGCCAATGATTATCATGTATACTCGGTAGTCTGGGAAGAGGACAACATTAAATGGTATGTAGACGGCAAGTTTTACTATAAAGTGACCAACCAGCAGTGGTATTCCGCAGCTGCACCGAATAATCCGAATGCACCTTTCGATGAGCCGTTTTACCTCATTATGAACTTAGCAATCGGCGGAAACTTTGACGGGGGTCGTACTCCGAACGCCTCCGATATCCCGGCGACGATGCAAGTGGATTATGTACGCGTGTATAAAGAACAGTAATAAAATTGCTCTGTCCGCTATTAACAAGCCGTTGATCTGATGATCAACGGTTTTTTGTTGTTCATTTGAATTGATGTAATTTAAGCAGGGAGGTTTCGGTTTATTTCTAGAGTCGCATCATACGGGGATGGAAAGTCTCGAGGATGTTTGGGGAATAGTAATCCATTATGAACAGGAATGGAGCGGTAGAGGAATGAAAGTATTATCTATGATTCAACCATGGGCTACTCTGCTTGTCCTGGGCGAGACTCTCTATGAAACAAGATCCTGGAAGACCCGGTATCGCGGTCCGTTGGCCATTCATGCAAGCAAGAAAGTCGATAAACAGGCCTGCAAATATGAACCCATACGTTCTTTACTCGCCAAGAATGGCTATACGGAACAAAACCTCCCTACGGGGGTTATCCTTGCAACTTGCGAGCTTTCCAATTGTTATCAAGTCATCGACGCTAATCCTTCGTCAGCCATTCTGGATTGCGGGAAGGTTGTGACGGGTGAGGACTTACTGTTAGGCGATTACAGTCCAGGTTATTTTGCCTGGGAAATAGCGGGTTTCCGTCAGCTGAAGCCCTATATTCCAGCGAAGGGAAAACTGGGACTATGGGAATATCCGATAGACGAAGAGTTGATGATATGACCTATGTAATCCAACATGAATTTCCGATCTGGACAATAATAAGTAAGGCAAGTTTTGAGTCAGGGAGGATTTCTTGGAGCTATGTTGCGAACAAACTAAAAGAACCTGTTCCATTCTTAGATGTTTCATTCAGAGTAAGGGCTTGAGAGTTTCAAATTGACTTATAGCTTGGATAATACCAAGAAAGCAGCTAATCACTTTGATCGGCTGCTTTTGTTCAAGTTAATGGGCAGGGTATACATAATATTATAATTCCTTATCTTAGCAACCTTCCTCCATTTCGAAACGTCGATAACGGATGATAAGGGGGATTATTAATGAAAAAAAAGATATTTAAACTGATAAGCATTTGCTTCGTTCTAACTGGATGCTTTTCTAATCAAACGGGAAATGAGCCAGTGAATGTGAATGATCAAGTGAAACTTGTGACGGAAAACGAAAACAAGCTTACTTTGGAAAAAGTGACAGCCGCCTTAAAAACGGAGGGAATTGATATGTTTGAAGAGAAATTGAATAATGATTGGATATTAAATAACGTTAACGCCAGCAGGTTTTCTGTGTCTCCACTAACTGTAAAAGAAGGTTATAAAGAGTATATTTCAGTATACATTTTTAATTCAGAGACAGATCGAAAAGAAGGTCTAGATGATTACCAATTGAAATGGCAATTCAAAAGATTTAAGTGTCGTAAAGGTGAGGTGGGTAAGCTAAATATGGAGGACTACATCCCTAGTTCGTTTCTAGTTTCTTGAGGTTTTTCATGTCAAATCCTTTTGCAATTAACCATACAGACAAACTCAACTCATATACGCCAACTGGAAGAGCAATCACTCCTTTTACTGCAGAAAGAGGTTCGATAATACCGAACATTTCTAAAAGACCCGCTACAAATACAAGTGTAGCAGTAATAATGCCAGATAGCGCTAACGTTCTTGGAACCAACCTTGTTCTAAAAAGTAAATAGCTATACAGTGCGGTATTAATACCGAGCATAAAATTAGGACCTAACATTGATGTCCATCGATGAAAAGCTTGCAGCATGTAACCGAGCTCTTTAAGATTTTCTATACTTGCTAAGCTTTTTCCTTCATAATATATACTAAGCTGCACTAAACCTAGTATACTTACCACACCAACGGCAATAAGCACAGCTTCCATGAATCGAAAGCATAGATATCCTAACGCGAGTTGTTCATTCCAACGACGAAGATAAGGGAACAGCATAACCGATGTACCAACTGCAGTTAGAACGAGTATGAGATCGTTAAGTACGCCGAGCAAGACCTTTGTTTTAAAACCATTTGCCACGGACAAGTACCATTGTTCAGATAATACCGGCTCATAAGAGATCACAGCGATAACTGAAGTGACTGCAGCAACAATATAAAAAATCCCGATTATAATTCCATTCCTTCTGTCTTGCGTCATTACCTTACCTCCTTAGATTAGTTACTGTCTAGGTATATCATTGCAGACCCTGAAAAATGGATTGGAGGTTATTATGGACCATTACGCAGTCATAGAGAGCGCTCTACTCCATATTGAGAACAATTTAGATCAGCCCTTATCATTAGATTCTGTAGCGGATACAGCCAACATGTCGAAATATTACTTTCACAGACTGTTTTCTGCCATAACAGGTTCTTCCTTAAACAATTACATACTTTCCAGAAGATTGAACGCTTCACTACAATTCATACAATCCGATCAATTATCCCTTACAGATATTTCGTACCTGCTTAACTTTGGAGCCCAATCATCATTTACTCGAGCTTTTAAACGCCAATATGGAATAACCCCGAGCGCTCTAAGAGTACAGAATATGAAAATCCCACAAACACCAATGCCTTCAGTGGTCAAAAGACCTGTAAAGAACATCAATGGTGATATTGTCACGGACTTCACCCTAACAGACTTTGAATCCATACGGGTTACCGGAATAGCTTTTGAAGTTGATCTGGCTGACGATGATTATAAGTCAAAAATTCGCTCTCATTCCGACAAATTATTGCAGTCAATTGATGAAACAGTAAGTGGCCCATGTTATATCATCTATTCAAATTGCCTGCCTAATTCAACCCGTTTTAGAGTCCTGTTTGGAATCCCATATGACATTCAGATCAATAAAGATTCTTACTTTACTATTGACGTACCACAACTCTTCTGTGCCAAATTCAAGTATTTCGGTGATCTCCTTGAAATTGGAGATATCCTTAAAACTGATTATGCAAGATTTTTGAAAATTTCCAGACAGGAAACAGAGGACTCACATATTGAGCTCATTCAAGCTTTTGATGATATTCACAATTTCCAATCTGCCTTCCACATTTATGCACCTATCAAAAAACTGCCGATTGATTCAGCATATTAACTACCATAATGGACTTCATGCCCTCCGTTCTTTTTGAATTATGTTGAATGATCTCAAGATAACACAGAGGTTAAAAATGCACTTTTCAAATCTTGCTGTAACTAAATAGGGCCTATTCGGATGTATAATTGTCGCTGCTATGCTTTTTCTTCACTTGTAATAACCCGAGCGGGAATCCGCATCTAACTTCAAGAGCTAAACAGACCATAGCGAAGGAGCAGATATTATGGCCAGGAACGTCATCAAAGACCAGCAGCAGAGGGAACTGCGCCGCAATCAGATATTGTCGGCAGCGGCTTCCGTATTTACCGTGCGCGGCGTAGCCGTAGCGAAAATATCCGATATTGCGACCGAAGCGGGATTAAGCTACGGTCATGTTTATAATTTTTTTGAATCCAAGGAGAAGATCCTATTGGCGCTTGTACAGTCTTCACAGGAGAGATATACCGAGCTGCTGCTCGAAGCCCGCGGCGGCAGCGGAACAGCATTGGACAAACTTAGCTGGCTCATCGAACAATACATACAGAAGGGCAGTACGTCCACGAATTTCTGGATCGTACTGCAGGCGCAGGCGACCGAAGTGTTAAATCCGGAGGATAAAGCGGAGATCAATCAGAAAGCACAGGCTAACCGTGACCTGCTCGCTGACATTATACGTGACGGGCAGGCGGAGGGTACAATCGTGGAAGGAGATGCGGTTGAACTAGCTACGTTGCTGCTGTCGCTGTTTCAAAGCACATCGATATGGGGTTACCGCGGCTTCGGCGAGCCTTCCGATCATGCCGCCGATATTATGCTGAGGCTTGTTGTAAAAAAGTAAACCAACCGGGTTGGGATAATCCAAAAAATGGTTGACAGCAAAATAATCAGCTGGTATTATCACAGTTATAAAATGACAAATTGATCAATATGTCAATTTGTCGAACAAAAAGAATGAAGAATCGACTGGACGACCAGAGATTCGATTTCCTAACCTTTTACCTGATCACAGGGGAGGATAGGCAATCGAATCTTTCTTTTATTCTCTAAATCCGATCAAGCATATAGGTAAAGTTTAGTTGAAGAAAAGGGAGCACATGAAAAGAAACAAGTTTCGGGCTTTCACGCTGACAGACGTATCAGTTATAGCGCGGGTAACGGTGGTGGCTCATTAAGAATAAGATTAGCTTCCAGGGTCATGTCCAGATGAGTTTTCTTGAGAAGCTGTCCCAATAAATCAATTGATCTAAAAAGGAGCGATTAACCATGACTCAATTAACCGTAGACACATCCCGACAAATTGATCTTTTAGCGAAACGCACGATACAAGGAGGGCCGCGTTTCCTGCAGCGTTTGGCTGAAGGATTGGAAGACCGTCCTTACACGTTATTCACGCTCAAGCCTTTTGGTCCTGTTATTGGCGCCGAGATTGAAGGCGTTGACTTAAGGGAGCATGTGTCGCCAGAGGTTAAGGCTGAGCTGCACCGTGCATTGCTGGAATGGAAGGTTCTTTTCTTCCGCAACCAGGACATTACTAGCCAGCAGCAGCTGAATTTTGCGAGACAAGGGGGAGAACTTGAGAATCATCCGTTCCTGCCAAAAGGTGCGGCAGCGGTGATTACCCGTTTTGAGAAAGATGCGAATATGAAGGGGCAGGAGAACAACTGGCATGCAGATGTCACCTGGCGTCTTGAGCCTTCCATGGGTGCCGTTCTTCGATTGTCCGAGGTGCCGCCGCAAGGCGGGGATACGCTGTGGGCGGATATGGGCGCTGCTTATGACAACCTTCCAGATGAGGTGAAGGAGCGCATTGACGGGCTGAAGGCCATTCACGATTTCACGCCAACCTTCGGGCGGTCAATGCCGGCTGAGCTGCTGGCACAGAAGCAGGCGGAATTCCCTGCAGCCGAGCATCCGGTTGTTCGCACGCATCCGGAGACGGGGCGAAAAACCCTGTTTGTTAATCGGGTATTTACGACTCGAATTGTCGGTCTGGATGAGGAGGAAGGAGAGGAGCTGCTCCAGTACCTGTTCCGTCAGGCAGAAATTCCGGAATACCAAGTGCGCTTCCATTGGGAGAAAAATTCAATTGCGCTCTGGGATAACCGTTCAACCCAGCATTACGCTTCTTCCGATTATTATCCAAACCGTCGCGTAGCGGAGCGGATTTCCATTATTGGTGACCGTCCTTATTAATTATATATTTAGACAGGAACGTCAGTTTCTCGAGGTCCGCAAAGCGATTCTTAGCTCCATTCCCGTAATTCAGCAGTTCCGGTTATGAGTGTTGAGAGATGGAAGTAGAAGCATTCCTCGGAATCGATGATTCGGAAGTGTTAAGAAGTATATTAAACGGGAGGGTGTTCCTTTGGAGCTGGCTCAGGCCGCTGGGGACACCCTCTTTTTGCTTGCAATTAAGAAGCAGGTTCAAAGGTAAACGAAGTATTATTCATGACAAGCACTGAAAGCATACGAAGTCGCCATATGGGCGGCTTTTTTCTTCATCTTGCATTAATCCGCTGGTTTATAAGATCCAGCACGATCTATCATTACCTTCCAATCCTCTGCTTCATAAATCATTCGTTCCTCATTCTCCGGTACACCAAGCTGGACCTCAAGAATTACCATCCTGGTTTCGGCCAGGATAGAAAAGAGGCTATTCAAGGTAATCGCAAACTGATTGCCTGGGGTTACCTGCCTGATCTGCCCGTTAATAAGCACCTGCCCACTGCCTGAAATTACAGTCCATGCTCGGCACCCTAATCGATGCAGGCGTAATCCGATATGTTTGCCAGGCAAAAGCGTCATATTCAATGTGGTTACGATTGTATTTTCGTCTTCGACCGATCTCTCCATGACGCGATAGCTGCCCCAAGTTGCCTCAACGTACATCGGTTGCAGTGGAATACTGCCCAATTGCTCTTTAATTTCATTTGAATCTTTTTTGTTGGCTATGAGAATTCCGTCCGGACTTGCGACAGTGATAATACCAGGGACTCCGATGACGTGGATTGGGTAGGGGAGTTCGTTAACGATGTAGGAATCCGGGGAGGATTCGGAAATTCTGCCGTGTCCCAATACATTGGAATCCAACTGATTACACAGTGCATCCCAGCTCCCGACATCCTGCCATACTCCCTCATATGGCAGTACAACAGCCCGTTGGGTTGGTTCAGCAACTTGTTTGTCAAAACTGCGTTCAGGCAACTGTTCATACAGTGCTAACAATTGCTCGTAATGAACCGGAAGGCCATTTTTTTCAATGTGGGACAACATAAACGCAAGAGAGAAAGCATACACCCCGCAATTCCACAATGCGCCATGCTGCAGCAGGGTTTCAGCGACATGCAATTCAGGTTTCTCTATAAATTTTGTAACCGGTGCATAACCATTAGGTTCTTTTCTTCCTGGCAGGATGTATCCATATTGTTCTGAGGCATATGTGGGCCTTGTCCCAATTAAAACGATATCGGCCTGAGTCTGTTTCAATATATCGGGAAGTAATTTGAAGCTCATGAAAAAGTCCTCATCTGCGAACACATCCGCTGGCGCGATACAAATCATATCGTCAGGTTTAGCCTCTCCGGAGGATTTCAGATACAAGGTCGCCAAGGCAGCTGCAGTAAAAGTCCCACGCTTAAAAGGTTCTCCAATGACGGGTATCTTGCCTTTGGTATGACGGGTGGTAATGTCAGTCTGGTCCTGATGGGAAATGATGAGCGTTGAGTCCAGTAGGCCTGAGCTGTCAAGCTGGCGGCATACTCTGCTGATCATGGATTCTCTTCCACCTGCAGGTGACGGAAGTATATCCACGAACAGCTTGGAGCGAAGCTCATTGGACAGCGGCCAAAGCCTTTTGCCTGCGCCGCCACATAGCAGTACGATATGCATTGCCTTCCTCCTTAAGCTCGGGGAGTTTTACTATAGATTTTACGTTTGTGAAAGGAAAGAGATCGGTATTTAAGCGCAAAATTTCGAAATTGTTGTTCTTTTAACGAAGAAGCGTTCATGTTCAGACTTTTATTCATGGAACTCTTTAGGATCATGCTGGCCGGGTTTTTCGAATACATAAAATTGGCATAGGTTTCATATTCAGAGAATCCAAACTGCTTCTTCTTATTGATCGTTGAGATAATCGCTTTGTACCATGGCAGTTTATGAATCGTTTCAATTTTCTTTTTCAAAGCAGAGAGTTTCGATTTTTCGAACAGCATATAATGGGTGACAAAAGAGCGTGGGCGAGGCGCTTTCATGTTTAACAGCTTGCGATAGGTGTTGAAATATTCTGGCTGACTCCAGTCGCGACAGTAAAATACCGTCCTATTTTCAACAATAAATGAATGAGGTTTGATGAGCACCGTATCCGCATCCATCACCAGAAAGTGCTTCGCACTCACAATGTGATCCCCGTTCATTTTAAGCAGTTGTTGATATAACCAGCCTGAGCGATCCCAGCGGGATGATTGATAATTTATATCGTTTTTGGTGATAGGCAGGACTGATCGCTCGTTAACAAAAATGCAGTTTTTGCGGGAACAAAGGTTTCTGATTTTGTTGCTGGTCGGGGAAACAATATAAATCTGCCCAATCGGGTGTCGCACATAACGGCGAATACTATCGATAACTTGAGGGAGGGTGCTCAAATCTTTTTCGATCGCAGGTATTAGAACATCGATCATAGGCGCACGATTTATTCCATGCTGAACTGGCATCTTCTCAACTCCTTGGACAATTGGTTTCATCTTGTTCATGATATGTGTGCAAAAATGGTTTGGTCAGGGCATGTGCGAATACACCATTTTTACGAACAAGGGCAATTGTTTAGGGTTGTTTTATCGGTACTACATATAATGCATGATCTTGATGATACAGTAGGGCTTGATTCAGTTGTTGAAGGAAGAATTGATATATGGGGGTTGATAAATTGAAGCCGTTAAGCAGCAAATGGTTGAAAACAAAAGTGATCCTCAATAATGGTTCTATCAAACCATTCATACCTGATACGCAGCGATATAACAAAGCCAACCTGTGGTCCATGATCAGCAGATACGGTATGGTTTATATTAAACCCGAGATTGGCACTTACGGAATGGGTGTCATAAAGGCGGAAATGTTGAGTCCTCAGAACTTTGCCTATCAGATTGAACAAAAACGACTGTCGTTTGATAACTTTGACTCGTTCCATGCAAGTCTTGTACGTTTGATGCATAAAAGAAGCTATCTCATTCAGAGAGGAATTGACCTTCTGAAGCATAACAAGCGGCGTTTTGATATCAGAGTCATGATACAGTTAAGTCCCAATAATCAGTGGGAGGCTACGGGAATCATCGGTCGGCTCGGTCATCCCAAAAAAATCGTGACCAATTATCACAGTGGTGGTAAACCAATGGATGTTCACACATTGCTGGAATCTCATGCATCTCTGAAACGCAGAAATGAACTCATCCAGGAGATGAATGAGCTTGGATTACGTATTGCAAGCCACATGAAGAAAAAATACCCCTATCTTAAGCAGATCGGCGTTGATATTGGGCTGGACCGGAAAATGAAGCCTTGGATTATTGAAGTGAACGCCAAACCGGACCCTTATATTTTCAACCAATTAAAGGACAAGACAATGTATAGAAGAGTCATAAAATATTACCGCCATGCTGTTAAAAAAACAAAATAACGTTCTTCTATCCCGAAAATTACGCTTAGCAGAAAACCAGAAATGTCAGCATGGAAGTAAGCCCAGCTGTAAGGGTTTTAAAAAACTGTGCTTCTCAGAACCGTATAAAACATTATAAATGTGCGGCAAGTCACTGAGGGTTTGAGAGCACGTCAATCGCGTTGATACTCAGGCGGAATACCCCAGGTACATGATTGAAAATGTATATCATTCGATTAATCTTGTTCAGAGACCGTTGTGAGCCTCGGACTACACTTACCAACCCGAACATAGTTCAATCGGCATTCACTTGCCGTTGCATCTGTACCTGTACGCCAAAGTGTATGTTACTCATCAATATGATCAGGTAGACTGGGGATTCCGCGAAAGGGTTGCCTTAATGCTTTAAAGTTAAGAGAGAAAAAATGGGTCGCGACCGGAGTTGAGATTAAGCCTTGATATTAAATGAAATTAAACATAACTATCAGTAATAAAGTCACATTAATCGTTACGTGTTATTAGCATGTCAACTATATTTACAAATTATTAATTAATTTTAAATTTTAAGCTTGCAAAGTGCTTATTCCTTGCTATAATTATGAACAAATCAGAATAAATATAACTAAAGCATCACTTTTATGTGATATTAAGTTACATAAAATCTCGTTTCAAATTTTTTTCTTTATAAAAAAGAACGATGTTCTGCAAATGAGAACAATAGACTGTAAAGAGGTGGTTACTGATGAAAGCAGAATCTAAGCCAAAAACGAAGCCCAAGCTCGAAACAGCGAACCGTATGCTGCTGCTGCTCGAATGTTTTACTGATGCCAAGCCGGAATGGGGAGTAACAGAACTGAGCGAGGAACTGGACTGTTATAAAAGTGTGATTCACCGCATGCTCTCTACTTTGGAGGAACGTGGATATGTTACCCAGAATTCTGTGAACAAAAAATACTCCCTCGGTTTGAAGCTGTTCGAACTGGGAATGGTGGTAGCCCGCGGTATGAACCTTCCTGCCCTGGCCAAGCCGGAGCTGAAAACGCTGGCCGAACAGACGGGAGAAACCGTGCTGTTGACGGTAGTGGACGGACACTCAGGCGTATGTATAGAGAAATTCGAGAGTCACGAATCGATCAAGTCAACCTCCCAGCTTGGAAAGAGAGTTCCGCTCTATGGCGGAGCCCCGACCAAGCTGCTTATGGCCTTTTTACCAGAGTCGGAGCAGGAGGAGATCATTGCCGCCGGCCTTCATGCATTTTCTCCTTTCACGGAGACCGACCCGGATACCCTTCGTGAAGCCCTCGCTCAAATCCGTAAGCAGGACTACAGCTGGACTTTTCAGGAAGTGGATATGGGCTCGGTAGGCATCGCTTTTCCTGTAAGAAATCATGAGAACCAGGTTGTTGCCTCGATATCCGTGCTTGGCCCCCAGTTCCGGATGGAGGACAAGATGAAGAAATGTCATGAATTTTGCAGAAAGGCTGCCCAGACACTTTCGTTGAAGTTAGGCTCCAAGTGGGTTTATGAGGCCCAAATCACGGAAAATTAGAACTGCTCCCGGAGGATACAGGGGCTGCAGCAGGAAGGAGAACATATGGATAAGGCAAACCGTTTTCTGATGATTTTTGGACGAGGCCGGGAACAGGAGAAGAAGGATAGAGGGATGAGGAAAGGCGGACTGCTGGACAGGCTGGATCGTCTGAGTGACACTTCGACAGCCTATCTGTATTTAATGCCTACGTTAACACTTATTTTGTTAACAGTATTTGTGCCGATGCTTTACGCACTGTTCATCTCCTTCAGCAAGGTAGCTTTTACGCAAGGCAATATGACCTATGATTTTGTCGGACTGAGTAATTACATGCAGCTTCTTTCCGACGCCCGTTTTCTGAATGTACTATCCAACACAGTGTTCTTCACTGTCACCAAGGTCGTAGCCACTCTGGCCATCGCCTTCGGCATCTCACTGACGATATATTTCGGGTTATGGGGGGCAGGTTTTTTCAAAAGGATCTTCCTGATTCCCTGGGCACTGTCCAATGTTGTCAATTCCCTGATGTGGCAATGGATGTATAGCGGAGACTACGGCATCTTTAACGAGGTACTGCTGAAGCTTGGCTTTATTGATGAATATCAAATGTGGCTGGTCAACGAACATACAGCCATGTCGGCAGTTTTGTTCGCGGATATATGGAAAAGTGTCCCCTATGTCGCCTTGCTGCTGCTGGCAGCCATGCAATCCATTCCCAGAGAGCTGCACGAAGCGTCCAAAGTGGATGGCGGCGGCCCAATAACCGCTTTCTATCATATCATTCTGCCTCATATCAAACCTGTCATCATGGTACTGCTCGTCATTGAGACGATGTGGACCTTACGGGTATTCGACCTGATCTGGCTGCTTACCAAAGGCGGGCCTCAGGACAGCACTATGACCCTTAACGTTTTCGCTTATGAACAGGCATTCCGCAACTTCGATCTAGGCTATGGAGCCGCAATCAGCTACTGCATTACGATTTTGACTCTGATATTCACCTTTTTCTATATGAAAACACTGAAAGTAGAGAATTAATCAAGAATTCATGGATACGAGAGGAGATTGCAGGATGAAAAAGGAATGGTGGAAACTGAAGAAATCCCTGGCAATTGCAGGATTGGCATTGGTAACAGTGGTCTCGGGCTGCAGCGGATCAAATGCTGGAGAGAACGGCGAAGCAGGCGCAGCGGCTGACGGTGACAAAGGAGAGATTACCGTTTTGTACGTCGGAGACCAGTTCTGGCAGGATCAGGCTAAGGAATTTGAGCAGGTCTCTGGCATTAAAGTCAATTATGAAGTGGTTAACTTTACCGAGCAGCATGACAAGTTGGCCACCGCCTTCGCGGGCGGAAGCACAGAATATGACATTGTACATGTCCGTGATGATTTTGTAGCTGAATTTGCTCCGAAAGGCTTTCTTACGCCACTGGATGATCTCATTACAGAAGATATGAAAGCTAACATTTCCGATAACTATTTCACTCCAATGATGAATGACGGACAAATCTATGGATTTCCCCGCTACTTGTGGCCGTGGCAGTTCTACTACAACAAGGAGCTGTTTGCTGAGGCAGGCATAGAGAATCCTCCGTCAACCTGGGCCGAATTTACCGCTGTTGCCGAGAAGCTGAAGGCCAAGGGAATCACACCGTATGCCGAACCTTGGGGCGAAACCTTCTCCTATACACCGTTTATTGTTCATCTGCGATCTGAGGGCGGGGAATTCTGGGATGAGGAACAGGATATTCCGACCTTTAACAGTCCGGAGGGGGTGCGGGCACTTCAGTTCATGGCGGATATGAATTTGAAAAGCAAGATCATCAGTCCGCAATCAGTGCAGTATGACAGCACAGCACCATTAGCCGATGCTTTTGCACAAGGGACAATTGCCATGATGATGAATGCCCCGCATACCTATCCTTTGGCCAACAATCCGGAAACCTCCAAGATTACAGGACAGGTTGGGGTAGCCCTGGTACCTGGAGCGGAGCTTAAGACTGCCTCCTATGCCGAGACAGGCGGCCTTGCGATTCCGGCAAGCTCGAAGAATAAGGAGCAGGCGATGGAATACATCAAATTCGTAACTTCTACGGAACAGGAAAAAGCGATGGCAATCGGCATAGGCCGGATTCCTGCGGATAATGTTGCGCTCCAGGATACTGAGGTGCAGGAAGCTAATCCTCATTTTGCATCTGTAGCGGAGCAAATGGAGTACCCTTACGGAATGTTCAAGCATGAAAAGGCCGCTGCGATTTCCACTGAAGTGTCCAGACATATTTCGGCTGCCGTTGCCGGCCGGGAAACTCCTGAAGAAGCACTGAAAGCTGCCGAAGCTAACGTGCTGAAGATGATCGGGAAGTAACGGACTGCACAGCTAATAACGAGGAGGTACAGAACATGAATTACACAGCAACGCCCAGACGTACCCTCCGGCGTGCTCTCAAAGGCATTCTGGTTCGGGTCATTTCGCTCAGTCTGATGTTATATGTGCTTTTTCCCTTTCTGTGGCTGGTGCTGTCCAGCGTGAAGCTGCCTGTAGAACTGCTGTCGCGCCCGCCTGTCATCATCCCGGAGAAGCTTACGTTTAAATATTATGCCAACTTGTTTGAGAACGGTTCGTTTATGACTGCGGTATGGAACAGTCTGATCGTTGCCGGGTTTACAACTCTGCTGTCTCTCGTTCTGGGCGTGTTCGCGTCCTATGTATTCGCTAGACTGAAGTTTCCCGGCAGAAAGGCTGTGTTTCTGACAATACTCGGTTCGCAAATGCTGCCGCAGATGGCTTTACTGATTCCGTTGTTTATCTTGATGCGGATGAGCGGCTTGCTGTACACCTTCCAAGGCCTCGTACTGGCGTACATTACTTTTTCGCTGCCCTATGTCGTATGGATGTATTACTCCTTTTTGCAGTCTCTGCCGCATGAAATCGAGGAGGCTTCCCGGATAGACGGCTGTACACGTCTGCAGTCCATCTTCAGGATTATGCTGCCGCTGTCAGCGACGGGCCTTACAGCTACTGGAGTATTTGTCTTCATCGGAGCGTGGAATGAATTTCTGCTCGCTTCAGTCCTTACCGATTCCGGAAGCAGAACGCTTCCGTCCCGTATTAGCGAATTTATCGGCCAGGATCGCATCGCCTATGAACTGATGTTCCCGGCCGGGGTAATCTCCTGCATTCCTGTTCTGGTGCTGGTGCTGTATTTCCAGAAATATATTGTGCAAGGCCTGACGGAAGGCGGAGTGAAGTAATGAAGTCCTGATGTAAGCTCAATATTCTGAACAAGAAAGGGATTGCTTATGAGAGAACTGGCAGATTTATTAATTACAGATTGCAGCTTCATGACACCTGAATTCGATATTCTGGACAACCAGTCCGTTGCCATCCGGGATACCCTGATTATTGCGATTGGCAAGGCAGAAGAGATCAAGGACAAGTACGAGCCGAAGGAGGTTCTGAAAGGTAGGGGCAAGCTGCTTATGCCCGGACTGGTGGATGCCCATACGCATACCTGCCAGCAATTCCTGCGGGGCCGGACTCTCGGCGAATATCCGATGATCTGGTCGCGGATTCTTGTGCCGTTTGAGAGCAGCCTCAGTGAAGAGGTTACTTACCTGGGTGCACAGATAAGCTGTCTGGAGATGCTCAAATCGGGCACCACGTCCTTCGCCGAGTCCGGCGGGGTACATATGCACAAGGTGGCCGAAGCGACGATTGAATCAGGACTCAGAGCGGCTATTACATGTTCTACTATGGATACAGGCCCGTTCATACCTGACTCGATGCTGGCATCTTCGCCGGAGGAGGCCGCTTCGCGGATCGAAGAGCTGTACTGTGCTTATAATGGTGCCGGGGAAGGACGGCTGCGTATCTGGTTTGCACTGCGGCAGGTCATGACGAGTACACCGGCTTTAATCACTTTAATGGCAGATAAGGCCAGAGAGTATAACGCCGGGCTGCATGTTCACCTCGCGGAACACCGGGATGAGGTCAGCTACTGTCTGCAGAACTACCAGAAGAGACCGGCAGAGGTATTCGACCAGTTCGGCGCACTCGGCCCTAATATGCTGGCGGCACACAATGTTGTCCTCTCCGACGGCGAGATTGCCCTGATGAAGGAGCGTGGAGTCAAGGTTGTTCACTGTCCGAGGAGCAATTTTGGCAGTCATGGCTTTCCAAAAACACCTACGTTGATGCAGCAGGGGCTTTCCATTGGAATGGGCAGCGACGGAGCGGCAGGCTCAAGCCTCAGCCTGTTTGATGAAATGCGTGTATTCCGTTCCGGACTTCATGCCTTCTGGGGGTTGCCGATTTTTGATCCGGTTGTTATTCCTGCACATGAGCTGATCCGGATGGCTACGATCGGCGGCGCACAGGCGCTGCAAATTGAGGATCAAATCGGCACGATTGAGGTCGGCAAAAAAGCGGACCTGATCCTAATTGACATCAATCAGCCTCATATCAGTCCGACTCATCGGATGATCCCTACGATTGTCGAATCCGTGAACGGCAGTGATGTCCGCGATTCGGTTATTAACGGTGAAATCGTGATGAAGGATCGTCAAATCCTGACCATGGATGAAGAGAAGATTCTCTACGAAAGTGGCAGGGCGCTGCCCCATGTAGCTGTCAGAGCGGGAATATAGGCTATCCAGAGTGCAGAATGAGATCATCAACAGGAGTGTGAGAAATGAGTACACGTAAAATTCTTATGATAGATACCGATACAGCCGGCGATGATTGTACTGCACTGCTGCTGGCGCTCCGCTGGCCGGATGTTGAAGTTAAAGCGATTACAACTGTAGCGGGAAATGTTCCCCTGTCGCTGTGCACACGTAATGCGCTGACCACACTGGAGATCGCGGAACGCCCGGGTGTCAAAGTCTATTCCGGAGCAGCCAAGCCGCTGATGAGGGAACTGTTCACCGCAGAGCATATTCACGGCTCAGACGGAATGGGCGGAGCAAATTTTCCTGAACCTGGGCTTAAGCCCGAGCAAGAGCATGCAGCTCTGGCTATTGTCCGTCTGATCAATGAGTACCCCGGTGAAATCGAGATGATTGCACAGGCGCCGCTTACTAACCTGGCACTAGCTTATTCACTCGATCCCTCTATTGCCGGAAAGCTGAAGCATTTATGGGTGATGGGCGGGGCGAACAATTTCATGGGTAATGACAGTCCGGCTGCCGAATTTAATTTTCTAGTGGATCCCGAGGCCGCTCATATTGTTGTTCACGCCGGCTTTAATCTCACAATGGTCGGATGGGATGTATGTCAGCGGAATCCGGTGATGGTAGAGGAGCATTTTCGGAAGATCGAGGCCATGAATACCTGCTTTGCCGACTTTTATATGAAGGTGCTGAAGACAGGCATGGAGCTGGGACTGAAGCGGGGCGGCGGACGCAGAATCTCCCACCCGGATACACTTACGGTAGCTATGGCGATCGACAACCGGGTTATGGCACGTTCGAACCGTTTTTATATTGATGTCGAACATAAAAGTGAGCTGACCAAAGGATACAGCCTGGTCGACCAGAACGGCATTCTGAACAAAGAGCCTAATGCGGAAGTATGTATGGAGGCAGATCTGGAATTGTTCCGAGAAATGGTGTTTTCACTGCTGGAGCAGAAGTAGTCCGAAAGGAGTTTTATCAATGGAAGAGCAGGTCTCTGGGGAATCTGAACAATATATTGTCATTGCAGGCGTTGTTGCCAGGTGCAAGGCCCGCGTTTTTGGCGGACAGACATTTTATTTACAGTATCCTTACGATGGCAGTGTCAGGGCTGTCAACCGGGAGTCCGGAGGCATTGCTGATGTAGAGAGCTACGTATTCGGCAGTAAGGAAGCCGCACAGCAGGCTGTTCTGGGAAAGACTCTGTATCCTTGTGCGCTGACCTGGCAGGCGTTCGGTCTGCCGTCCATATATCTGGCTGGCTTTCACGTATTCCGTCCCGATGCAGTAGAGGAGGGGCGGAGGATGCGGGAAAGCTGCCGCAGATATGGGTTTGAAGGGCTTTTTCCACTGGATAAAGAGAACTATGACAATCTGGGGCAAAAGGAAACGGCTGCAATGATTTTTCACGCTAATGATGGTCTGATCCGTGAGGCGGATATTGTTATGGCCAATCTGAACCCTTTTCGCGGTGCTGAGCCGGATTCCGGTACGGTATTCGAATGCGGACTTGGATATGCGCTCGGGAAAAAGCTGTATGGATATATTGCGGATGGCCGGAGTATGAGTGAACGGCTTAGGGCCTCTATAGATCCGACTACAGAATTGTATAGTGACGGCATGCATGTGGAGAATTTTGATCTGCCGCTGAATCTGATGCTTGCGGTGCCGATGGATATTGTCATTGGCGGACTTGAGGAATGCCTGCTCAAAGCAAGAATTGATTATTATGGAACCAGTTAAGCGTTGAGGATATGATATGCCAAACTCTGGCGAACGTTTACAAGCCTGCTTTAACAAAGAAACCCGGCCTCCTTCAATGGAAATTTGAAGAGCCGGGTTTTTCTATGAACGATATGCAACCCCTACGAATTTTTTTGAAATGGGCAATTACTTCAATATCATTTGCAGGAATAAGCAGTACCTTCTAAAAAAATGGTAGCAATAAAGAAGGAGAGAAAAAATTGTCCCAGTTCCCCTTGAAGGTTAGCATCAGTGAGAACTTAAAGCCTGTTGTGCTTCCGTCACCTCTTAAACGTCATAAATAGGGGACCCACATAATAATGAACCGAGTGTACTTTAAATTCTTGCCAACGGTCTAGGTCCCACTAGGCGCTTCTGTAGCCGTGTCGTTCAATCCGCGGCCGGACAAACCTTCCCATTTCTTTTCATATCGAGACAGTAGTCGGTATATTTGCTTACGAATAAGTCACGACCAAGTTGCTCAGCAGGCTGCATCGGTAAACCCGGATCGTGGATGACTTCTCCACGGTTATTGCCCTTTCCGAAAGGTGCTGGAGGAGTGGCTTGACAGTGCGGGAATTTTGCGAAAGAACTTCATTGAAGTTGGCTCACTGGAAACGCTGATGAAATGTGTCAAGTCAGGTCTACCTTTACAGCTTTGTTTGGTATCACTGAACTGTTGCATAGGGATGCTGAGGCGGAGCGTATATCACTATAATTTGAGCGGTGTTCGGCCCATGTTGGTCACATTATGCCATTTTCCAGCAGAAATCATAATCGCTTAGTCATTATAGCCCATCACTTGAAAGTCCAACCTCTCTTTCTGATCTCCCATTCGAACAAGTCCCCGGCCTTCTTCAATGCGGATGAACTGATCAGTCATCGGATGTACCTCCAACCCTATATCTTCACCAACCTGAATACTCATCAGAGTAATCTGGAAGTTTTTTTCTGTCCATAGAGCAGTGCGGTACGTCTGATTATATTTAGCTGCCTGGTCAATATTAATGACAAGTGGTCGTGGTCCATAATCTCTTAATTCTAATTATTCAGTAGAATAATTAACGTTATGATGCCTGTGATCATGCTGAGGCTGATAACCCTGATCGTTGACATTCCAACCTTTCTTCATGGAACTGTACAACGGGTCATAAAGGGGAAATTTCTGGTTCATACTCATTCTCCTTTATGGCCTAGTATTTAGTTTATTCTATGCTGCTACCTATATAGGAGTGTGAAATTTAAGCATAGTCGGTGGCATGGGAGAACTAGAGTAGCTTTTGCAAACTAAAATCCTATTCCCTTAATGCTCACCTTTAACATGCAAAAAAAGTCAAAATACGATGATGATTGGCTATTATACAATGAGACAAACTAGATTACGGCACTCTATAATGATGATAACGTTGGGTAAATGATCTGGCCAGACATTTGTCAATGAATCACCTAATTGAAAGCGCAAACATATAATTGAACCTTTTTTAGATGGTCTGTACGAAAAAATCTTTTCGGATGAGCTCAAATATTGCTATTCATGAAGAGAGGGGTCAATGTAATGAAAAAGCGGATTTTTAGGCATGCTTTATTGGCAATTTCCATGGTGTCCTTGGTACTGGCAGGGTGTCAGAGCAGTCGTACGGATTCTGGTGAGGATGGTTCATCAGGCAAGACCAAATTAACGGCTATTATTGTGAAGCATTCACTGACAAAGGACGTCAATCAGATGAAATGGCTTAAAGATCTGGAAGATAAAGCGAATGTAGAAATTGATTGGCAGCAGATTACTGCGGATTGGGATCAGAAAAAAAGCGCACTATTTGCCAGCGGGCAAGTTCCGGATCTATTGTTCAATGCAACAGCCGACAGTGATTTCGTACAATTCAACGGACTATTTGAAGATATGAGTTCATTGATTGAGCAAGAGGCCCCCAATGTTAAAAAAATGTTTGATGAGCATCCAGAGCTAAAGACGCTCGCAGCTGAAAGTGACGGCAAAATCTACGGTATTCCGCGATATAAAGGGATCTGGCCCGATAATATCGCGTCCATGTTCATTAATAAAACGTGGCTGGACAATCTCGGATTGGAGCCTCCAACAACCTGGGACGAGCTCGAAAGTGTACTCGTTGCCTTCCGTGATGGGGACCCCAATCAGAACGGTGATTCAACGGATGAAATACCTATGGATTTTAGCGGCATGCCGGTAGGTTTCTCTGCCAAGCTTCTGCTGGGAAGTCTGGGATTACCGCTGTCTGAAGATTCGCCAAACGGCTATTTCGTGGAAAATGCCGAGGTCAAGAACTTTTTTGTCGATGAACGCTTCAAGACATTGGTTATGTTTCTTCAACGCTTATACAGTCAAAATCTGATCAACAAAGAAACCATTACACAGGATTACTCAAAATATCAATCGCTGGGCAGAGGTAATGGCAACGCGGCGAAGATTGGATTTACGTGGGGATGGGAGACGGGAGATCGGTTTGGCAGTGTGTTGAAAGATCAATATATCACGCTGCCGCAATTAAAGCATCATGCCGATTCTACAAATGAACTTTATTGGAGTTATGACCATTACACGCAAAATTATGGAGACAACGCAGTTTCCATCAGCGCCAAATCCAAAAATAAAGAAGCCGCGATGCGATTCATTAACGAATTTTACGACCCTGAGGTCAGTATTCAGGTATTATTCGGCGGCATGAATGACACAGACAAAGGGATTCAAGATCAAGGTGATGGTACCTATCAAATTCTGCCTCCTGCGGATCCCTCTATAGACCCCGGATCATGGAAATGGACCAATACATTCGCCGATCTCGGCCCTTATTATATTGCTGACAGTATTCAAGATAAAATCACCTTAGGTACAGACATGCGAAGCGTACTTGATGAGAAAGCGGTATACGACGAGCTGTTGAAAAAAGCAGACCCGAAATCCAATGTTTATCCACAGGATTTTATGAAATATACAACAGAAGATATTAATACCTTGGCCTTAAATCAGGCCAACATCAATAACATTACCGATCAGAAATGGGCGCAATGGATGACCACCGGCGCGAGCATCGAAAGCGAATGGGACGCTTACGTAAAGTCCGTCAAAGATTCTGGACTTACCCAGAATTTAGAGATTCGCCAAAGAGCGTACAATGAATATTTGACTACGCTTAAGTAGGAGGGACGCCTGATGAAATCGATGCAAAAGGGCAATTATCAATTATGGATACTGGTTCTTCCCGCTTTGATTTATATCGCTGTGTTTGCCTATGGTCCAATGTACGGTATACAGCTCGCCTTTCGGGATTTTGACTTCAGCAAGGGATTTACCGGAGGGGATTGGGCCGGATTCAAGTATTTTGAACAATACTTTAACAGTCCCATGTTTTGGCCAACGCTAAGAAATACATTCGTCATTGCTTTTTTCTCCATCTTGCTTGGTTTTCCCATGCCGATTCTGTTAGCACTAGTCATTAATTCGATCAAAAACAACAAGTACAAGCGCATTCTCCAAACCACGGTTTACATGCCTTATTTTATCTCGACGGTAGTTATGGTGGCTTTGCTTCAAATCCTGCTTTCACCTTCTACAGGAGTTCTTGACTTATTTCTGAAAACTTTTCATTTGGTTCCTGCCGATGTTAATCTCTTGGGAAACCCTTCCGCATTTGTACCAGTTTACGTCTTATCAGGCATTTGGCAAGTTTGCGGTTGGAACAGTATTATTTTCATCGCTGCACTTTCCACAGTAGAGACGCAGCTGTATGATGCGGCCAAAATTGATGGTGCTAATCGATGGCAAATTGTATGGAACGTAGAAATACCCGCCATTATGCCAACGATTATTATTCTGCTTATTCTGAATATGGGCAGCATGCTGAGTGTGGGTTTTGAAAAAACCTTTCTAATGCAGAATAGTCTGAATAAGCCCGTATCAGAAGTCATCTCTACTTATGTATTTAATGTAGGGGTGAAATCCAACCAGTACAGCTTCGGTTCAGCGGTCGGCTTGTTCAATACGGTCGTCAACTTCATGTTTTTGATGCTCGCGAACTCTGTCGCCAAGAAGTCTTCGAACATTAGTCTAATGTAAAGGAGGGGACGGAGTGGTACCCGTTAAAACATCAAAAAAAGTTCATGTCCTAGATTCGGGTGGCGGCATAGCTGATCGGCTATATAGATTGGTCGTGATCGTCATAAGCATCTTTACCTTTGTCGTTATAGCGTATCCTTTATATTTCATCGTTATTGCTTCATTCAGCAATTCAACGATGGTGAACCAGGGTGATGTGATCTTCTTCCCCAAAGGAATCAATTTTTACGGGTACGAGAAAATATTTGTGGATAGCCGAATTTGGCAGGGGTATTTGAACACGATTATTTATACGGTTTTCGGCACATTATTGAATCTGGTGGTTACGATTCCTGCTGCATATTCCCTTTCACGCAGGGAGTTCAGGGCCAGAAAAGTCATTATGCCTTTGTTTGTATTCACTATGTACTTCAGCGGAGGCATGATTCCTACTTATCTGCTGTTCAGAGATTTGCACTTACTCAACACGCCTTGGGTCATGATTATCAATGGCGCAGTCAGCGTCTATAACCTCATTATTACAAGAACCTTTTTTGAAAGCTCCATCCCGGATGATCTGCATGAGGCTGCGCTTTTGGACGGCTGCTCACATTTTCGGTACCTGGCCTCTGTGGTCACTCCGCTTTCAAAGGCGGTTATTTCAGTCATTGCCTTGTATTATGCTGTCGGACATTGGAACGACTTCTTTAACCCTTTGTTATATCTTAACTCTGATCATTTGCAACCGCTGCAGATCATTCTGCGAAATATTCTGTTATCCAATCAAGCGTTTGCTGATGGAGCAGGATCCGGTGCAGGAGCGGGTGCGGGCAGCTATGCGCAGCAGTATGCGGACCAAATCAAATTTGCTGTAATTATCGTATCTACAGTACCGCTGCTAGTCGTATACCCTTTTATCCAAAAGTACTTCGAGAAGGGTGTCATGATTGGTGCGGTGAAAGGTTAAAGTCGCATATCCTGCGAGAGTGGTGACACATGAAAAAGCATCAAGGTTATGAATCACAAGATTCGAACGGCAAATTTGTAACAAAGGACATGAAGGAGAAAATACAGCATGGCGATAAGCAGTTTCGTATGAGTGTTCACAAGACGTATGTGCCAAGCTTTAGCAACCTTGTGTTGTATTCTCACTGGAATGAAGAATTGGAATTTTTAATCATCGAAGAGGGTAGTGCTCAATTCTATATCGGACAGGAAAAAATAAAGATAAGCAGCGGGGATGTTTTAATCATCCCCCCCAATATGCTGCATTCTGCCAGCCGAGTGGATCAGGGGGAGATTGTCTTTTATGCTGTACTGGTTCACTATAATTTTTTGTCCAGCTTTGAAAACGATATCATTCAAAGTAAGTATGTTTCCTCTTTATTTTTGCAGCAGCGGCAGTATCCTTCAGTCATCCCGAAAGATAAGGATTCTCAGTTGGGGTTATTTTCGGTATTAAGAGAAATCATCCATGTATATTGGAATAAACCCGCCGGCTATGAATTAAAAATCAAAGCCATGCTGTTCGATATTCTGTTTCGGCTAGAAGTTTGTGCAAAAGATATGGATTCAGGGATGGGCCGCGCCAGAGGGAGTCATCACTCCTTGCTGGCCATCAAATTACTCGCTTTTATTCAGGAAAATTACAGCAAACGCATATCGCTTCATGACATGGCGAACCAAGTGAATATGAATCCATCGTATTTTTGCCGCTTTGTCAAAAAGCAATTCGATCTGACTCCACTGGAATTATTGAATCAGCACCGATTGTTGGAGGCGGTGAATTTATTGGAAACCACGGATAAGAAAATTGTTGAAATCTCGAATTTGACAGGGTTCAGCAATGTCAATCGGTTTACGGAAACCTTTAAAAGAGCTTATGGTTACACCCCTACGCATTATCGAAGCAACATTCTAGACTGTTCATGTAAATACTTGGGAGGGACTTGCTAGTATGTTTCGTACTGAAAATGGTCGACTGGTCAGAGAGTATGATCACGAGAGACTTTGGATAGAGCCTTGGGGGGAGGATTCCCTTCGCATCAGGGCTTCTTATGCAGAGATAACAGATGATGATTGGGCGCTTATGCCTGCGACTCAGCACCGCTCCGAAATTATGATCGACGAAGAGGCTGCTACGATTGTCAATGGGAAGATTAAGGCTGAAATCAAAAGAAGCGGGCAAATTCTGTTCTACAACCAGGATGGAAAATTACTACTGAAAGAAACGGAAAAAACATATCAATTAAAATATGGAGGCAGGGAGCTTAAGGCTGTTCCGGGCGGCAGTGATTTTTCTGTTAAATTACGATTGGAATCGAAACCATCCGAAAAATTATTTGGCATGGGTCAATACCAGCATACCTTTTTGAATCTGAAAGGATGTACCTTGGATCTAACCCATCGCAACAGCCAGGTCAGCGTTCCCTTTGTTCTATCCAGCGAAGGTTACGGCTTTTTATGGCATAATCCGGCTATTGGTGAGGTTCATTTCAGCTTGAATGGAACACAATGGCACGCACCTTCAACTAAACAGCTTGATTATTGGATTACAGCGGGTGATACTCCTGCCGAGATCGAAGAGACGTATTCAGCCGTTACGGGAAGAGTTCCGATGATGCCTGAATATGGCATGGGGTTTTGGCAGTGCAAACTTCGCTATCGTACCCAGGAGGAATTGCTGCAAGTGGCCAGGGAGTACAAGCGCCGTGAATTACCGATTGACGTCATCGTAATCGATTTCTTCCATTGGACCAATCAGGGAGATTGGAAGTTCGACCCGCAGTATTGGCCTGATCCAGAAGCTATGGTTCGCGAACTGCAAGAGATGGGCATTGAGTTGATGGTTTCTGTATGGCCTACCGTTCAAACGGAGAGTGAAAACTATCTGTATATGATAGAAAAAGGCTACTTGCTCCGTTCCGATCGTGGTGTTCGCACGCAGTTTCAGTTTCTTGGCGAAAATGCTATCTTTGACGCAACCCATCCGCAGGCACGTACATTTTTATGGGAGATGATCAAAAAAAATTATTATGATAAAGGGATTCGTATTTTTTGGTTGGATGAGGCAGAGCCTGAACTCAGCGTATATGACCATGATATCTATCGCTATCACATCGGCTCCAGCCAGCAGGTCGGGAATATTTATCCCCAGAAGTTCAGCCAAACTCTGTACGAAGGGATGGCTGCAGCTGGACAAACCCATATTATCAATCTCGTGCGCACAGCGTGGGCGGGGAGCCAACGTTATGGTGCCTTAGTGTGGTCTGGCGACATACACTCCAGTTTTAAAGTGCTGGGAATGCAAGTGAGAGCGGGGCTGAATATGGCCATTGCAGGAATCCCTTGGTGGACAACAGATATCGGTGGATTTCATGGAGGAGATCCGCAGGATTCTTCTTTTCGTGAGTGTATCATTCGCTGGTTTCAGTACGGTGCCTTATGCCCGGTGTTTCGCTTGCATGGGGATCGGGTACCCTTTATTGCTCCATCAGGGACAAAAGGCGGCGGAGTTTGCGGAAGCGGATCGGATAACGAAGTATGGAGCTATGGGGATGAAGCCTACGAAATCTTTAAGAAATACCTGCACCTTCGTGAGCGTCTGAAGCCTTACATATCCGATATAATGCGGGCGGCTCATGAACAAGGGACACCTCCAATGCGCCCCTTGTTCTACGACTTTCCTCAGGATGAAGAGGCATGGAATATTGATGATCAGTATATGTTTGGTCCAGACTTGCTGGTTGCTCCCGTTCTGTTCGAAGGAGAACGAAAGCGCTCGGTGTATTTGCCATTAGGGTCAGCTTGGATCAACGCCTATAGTAGCGAGAGATTCCAAGGAGGCCAGACCATTATTGTAGAAGCACCTTTAGAGCAAATTCCGTTGTTTACGCGAGATGATGCCGAGTTGCCGATATTAGGATGAAGGGTGGGATAGAAGCGATCATGGATATGAATGGATTACTAGATAAATTGGCACTAAACGACTGTATCCCGATGGGAGCCATTCTGACAGAAAATAAGCTTAAGCTTCCAGCTCTGGTGAATGGCATGCCTATAAAATGGGTTTCCAGTCATCCGGCCATCATTACCAACGAAGGCAAGGTAACATTACCCGAGAAGTTGGCACGGGTAACCTTGCAGGCTGCTATTTCCGGTAAGGGTCAGAGTGTGCGCAGGGACTATGTGATTCCGGTTGTTCCCAAAAATGAACAGGCTGCGTATTTCTGCGATAACTTCAGCATTCCTTATGTGCTTGTACCGGGAAACACACTGCACCGTCAATTCGGTTTGGGAACAATCCACTGGACCGGGAGTCTATTAGTTGACACTGCCGGAAATATCCTGGCCCCAGAAGGGGGAAGTGAAACCGTTTCGTTGGTGTCTTCATTCAGGATGGATGGTTCCATTGTTGCATCCAAGACTTTCGAGGTAAGGATTCTGGGTAACGATTTTGGGAGTGTTCTTGCCTATACTCGAGTACCAATGGAGGATGAACAGCTCTATTCCACTTACCTGGCTTATAGTCTTCATCTGGCTTATCGCAGTCATCCCTCCAAAACATACCAATCTCTTCATTATAATTCTGGTATTTTATATGCTACCGCCACGATCTCAACAAACAATACGATCAAGGAGAAGGGGCTGCGTAATCCATATCTATTCCATGCCACTGATGGAACTTTTGGTGTAGTGGCCGTTCGTATCAACGCTGATGGCAGTGCTGATCATGAGAGTAGAGGCTGCATTTTGTTATGGAAAACGAATGATTTGATCTCGTTCACCGAGATTGGTCAGGTTCATCTCGGAGTGGATGCGTATGTTCGCGAAGTGACGTGCAAATATAATTCCAGCAAAGGTAAATATGAAATTCATTGGTGTGACTATAGCGGCAAATATTACAGAAATGACATGGAAGATCTGTATGATGTACAAACCGTCTCTGAACCTGTTCCGGGAAGGTTGTTAGCGCATGATATGGTTCGGACGGATATAGAAGGCGCAGTGGAGGCAAACGTGATCGAGGTGGAGGGTGATTTCGGCAGAAATTTACTCCTTCGACGGTCGCCGTTGATGAATGAAGCTATTGAAGTTCCGGAAACGGCAGTAATTAAAACGATAGATGACATTCACGCCATTACGGCAACCGCGATATATACCGATGGCTCGAAGGCAGTCAAGCAGGTGAAATGGAATACAGACGATATCAACTTTCATCAGTCGGGAAGTTATGAGATCACCGGGACGGTCATACAGCAGTTCTATCCTTTTCCCGTCGCGGTCGACCGGGCAGATCCTCACATATTGAGATGGCAGGATAAGTACTATTTTATCGCAACGAATGATGATAATGGCAATATCGGACTGTATGTACGTGAAGCCGATACCATTCAAGGCCTGTTTGCGCCCGATACCATTGAGCATGTCGTTTTGGATAAAGATGAGCTCAGAGGATATACCCAGACCTTCTGGGCACCCGAGTTTCATGCCGTGGGCAACGACCTATACATTTTCTTTGCGGTCAGCAGTTCGGTATGGGGGCCGCAGGCTCACATTATGAAGCTGAAGAATCAAGGACGAATCCTCAATGCATCTGACTGGGAACTTCCCATTCGCATGGTTAATAAGGATGGTGTGTATCTGGGGGCGGTTCGCGAGGACGGCGAGGCATTGGATATTACACTCGATATGACGTACTTGGAAGTCGATGGAGGATCTTATGTCATCTGGTCCTGGCGCCGCTGGTCACCGGAAGACTCAGGTTCCATGCTGTTTATCGCTACGATCGATCCAGCAAGACCCTGGCAATTGACCAGTGATCCGGTGTTAATAACACGGCCGCTTTATGGTTGGGAAAATAACAGGCATACGATCAATAATGAAGGCCCGTATTGTATCGTTACCGACGATTATATTCTTATTACATATTCCGGTGGGTCTGCTAATGAGCCTACCTATGTCGTGGGAACCTTGACTGCCAAAAGAGGGACGGATCTCTTGAATCCCGGCAGCTGGGTCAAGAGCAACGCGCCTGTATTATCTTCGTTATCGGTAGAGAAGGAGTACGGCCCAGGACACAACTCCTTTGTTACGGATGAATACGGCAATCTAATGCTGGTGTACCATGGCATCG
Organism: Paenibacillus xylanilyticus; assembly: GCF_009664365.1. Lineage (NCBI taxonomy): Bacteria > Bacillati > Bacillota > Bacilli > Caryophanales > Paenibacillaceae > Paenibacillus > Paenibacillus xylanilyticus. The sequence continues at coordinate 3,360,068 of NZ_CP044310.1, read as the reverse complement.
GTCCGAATCCGGTTGGCAAGAGATCTGTAGGTCTTCGCCGAGTACACTTTAACCGGGACAGGTTGCCTGTTTTTGATCTGTCTCCTGACCGTGATCTGAACCAAGAACTGACTCAAGTAAAGCTCAGGGTCATCGTAGAACCGTGAAAGACAATCGATATTGACATTGGTGATTTGATGCTAGCTTAACCCATTGCAAGTCTGTCCGCGCTTGCTTCATCCTATTACCGAAACAGTCAGCTTAATTCGAACTTTGAGCTACTCAAGTGGCAGATAACAATTCATTTTTATGGCGTGAAGGTGTGCTTGTGCGTAAAAGTGATCCCGACAGAATGGCGGGAAAACGCTCCTGAATGGATTTATTATTGGCCCAATTGAGGGAGCAGCAAGTTCGGATTCATGATATACCTTGAAGTGTCTGTAGAGGGAAACTTTTATAAAGCCGAATCCGTAGGAGAGTTTGTTCTTTCGAGTGTGATGCATGAAATCAGTCATGTGGGGACCGTTTCTGGAATGCTTAAAATGCTAAGTCTTAAAGTCATTCACAATGAGAGCGCCAGTTCAAAAAATTGAACTGGCGCTCTTCAAATTGGAGATTCCTCAGTAACCCTCATAAACAAGACACGGAGATTTGCGGATAAAAGCGGTTAAGATCCTCGCTATATCTTCTGGTGGAAGTTCACGATTTGTCATAAACCAGTGCTGAATAATTCCAAACTGTGCATTTCCTAAATAAGCAATTGCATAGTCAGAAAACATATAGGCTGGATCTTTTGTTAAATTTTCAAACATTCGTGTGCCCACCAAATATTGGAGTCGCTCTCTTAATTCAGTTGGAGCTCCCGAACAAATTAGTGATTTAAAGAAGCTAGCATGAACATGCAAGTACTGAAAGGCTTTCGTGATCGGAGGGTAAGCTGTATTATCGTACTCGTGGCTCATTAACTCTTGAAGATTGATGGGTTCAAATACACTCAATAATCCCTGAACAAACTCAGTTTCCTCTATCAGATGAAAAATATCATTAAAATGCAAATAAAATGTTCCTCGATTAATTCCAGCTATTTTACAAAGGTTTTTAACAGACAACCCCTTAATACCTTCATTTTCTAATATAAATATCAAGGCATTCTCCATTAGTGTGCGACTACGGATCACTCTCATATCAGTGCTATTTTTGATCACTATTTTTCTCCTAGTCTGAAATTGTATAGATTTGTGAACAGTTTTCACGTCGTGTCTATTAATCAACACGTAGTCTTATGTGTTTATTGATCATCCAATAATGCCAAATTATAATAGGTTCTACAGCTTTAATCAACACGTGTTTATTATTTTAAGCTGACTACATTTAGGAGGGTACCATGGAATATCGATATCTTGGGAAGACAGGTACAAAGGTCAGTGCGTTTGCATTAGGCGGATCCAGTTTTGGAACTAGAGCAAGTGAAGATGAGAGCATAAAAATCATTGATGAAGCTTTAGACTTCGGAATCAATTTGATTGATACATCCAATATCTACGGAAAAGGGGAATCAGAGCGTATTATCGGTAAAGCGATTAAGAATAAACGGCAGAATGTCATAGTTGCTTCTAAATTCGGAGCGGAAGCTGCTGATAAAATAAACCAAAATGGTGCTTCCCGTGGATGGATACGAACCGCTGTTGAACAAAGCCTGTTACGTTTACAAACCGATTATATCGATCTTTATCAACTTCATCTTCCCTTTGAATTCGTTGCTTACGAAGAGATTCTAGTGACATTAAACGACTTGGTGAAAGAAGGGAAAATTCATCATATTGGAACTTCCAATCATCTGGGATGGCAAATTGTTCACGCACAAAACATTAGCGATCGATATCATATTCAACGTTTCGTAAGCGAGCAAACGCCATATTCTATGATTAATCGAAGAATGGAATTTGAACTTGCTGAGATAGCAAAACTTTATGACCTATCTCTGTTTGTGTACAGCCCCTTATCTGGTGGCCTACTAACTGGAAAATACAAGGCGGGTCAGACTGCACAGAGCGATTCACGTGCTGCTACATTAAAAGGCTATGCAGATACATTAGATCCCGAATTGGCTGAAAATGAATATAAATTTAAGGTCATAGAGAAGTTGCAGCAATTAGCAAATGAAGCAGGGATTTCATTAGCGGACATGGCGATTGCTTTTACGCAAAGTCATCCGTTTGTCACATCAACCCTGTGGGGACCACGTACCATAGATCAATTACAAGCCTATATCTCTGGGTCTAAGGTGAAACTCGATACAGATGTGTTGGATGCTATTGATGCCATTAATCCACCGGGCAAACGGATTGATGATAAAGAACAAAGCTGGACTCCTGAGTGGATGAGCACTGAACGGCGAAGACGTTAAATTTCTTAAGAGATCGGGAAACGCTAGATTAACCTAAATAACGACAGGCTTAGCCAACTCTTCAATGATTAAAGGCTCGGAATAATTATGGTTGATCCACTGTATCGCTTCTGAGATGCAAAGTGCAGTAGTGTTTTAGTTCATATTAAAGTACCTCATCACTGGAAATCGGAGTTTAAAGCGAAGATACTTTCCTAAAGATTGAATTTCTTTTAAGCTTAATAAACGGATGCATATGATAGCTGAGATTATCAAAATATGCTATGAAAACCTATTTTATTTTAGCGTTGTTAGTTACATTAGGGGGAAAGGATATGGAGTACTACCTCGTATTATTTTTTTGTATTGCTATTACACTTCCTCAGTGAGGGTTTGTTACTGGTAGGTCGTGTGCAGGCTAAACAAATGGTAAACGTCGGCTCCTGGTAAAAACTAAATGGATAAGAGAAGAAAGGGGATTGATCGGATGATCATTAGAGAAGCCAGTATTACAGACTATCCGCAATTGAGACAAATTTATTTGGATTCCCGGCGGGAGAGCTTTCACTGGGCTAATGCCAATGAGATGAGACTTGACGATTTTGACCGGGATACCTCGGAAGAACAGATTCTTTTGGCAGAGGAAAACGATGAAGTACTTGGTTTTGCGTCACTCTATGTACCTGACCGCTTTATTCATAATTTGTTTGTGCACCCGAGTGCTGCCGGCAAAGGGGTGGGAAAGCAGTTACTCCAGCAATCTGTGGCCGAATTGGGAACACCAGTTACATTAAAATGTGTCTCTGATAATTATAAAGCACTCACATTTTATAAAAAGCAAGGCTGGAAGGCTGTCGTAGAAGAAGGCGAGCCTGGAGCGAAATATTGGGTTCTTCAATATAAGGAATGAGGTAAAAGAAGACATCATATTAGAAAAATATACGAAAAGAACAATAGAAAAAGCTTTGTCCGAATTCAATGAGCTATTGCAAACCGAATGAAACTTGACAAAAAGGTGATTCATGAAGAAACGAAATGGTCCTACAGTCGCTATTTTAGCGGCTTTTTTATTTTAGGTACAAGTTCTTGTCCCGAGCCAAGGACAAGAAATTAGACCGATTACCGTATTAGCAAGAACATGTTCCTATTTCCGATTAGGCGTATATCTAATTGGCATATTGCCCTCAAAGGATTTGAAAGAGATTTGATATTCCATTATATTAGATTTCATAATTCAACTGAGAAACGAGATGGAAATGAAAATGGAGTCATACGAACTCATGACGTTAAAAAGAGGACTGATTATTCTTGATTTATTGCGTGAAAAGCATTCTCTTTCAATGAGTCAGATAATGGAAGAATTATCTTTGAATAAGACAACCGTCTATAAACTGTTATTTACTTTGGAAAAAATGCAATACATCAAAAAAGTCGAAAAATACTATTATTTGAACCCCAGTATTTTCTTTGACGATCGTATACATATAATCCGTGATATTCAGTGGTCGTCCCTTAATACACCTTATCGATTGGCTGAAGTGAGCGGAGAAAAAGTATTCGTGGGATACTTGAAAACGAAGAGCTTGTAATCAAAAATGTGATTTTGACGCCTTCTATGATGCCTGACTTGAACGCCATTGGTAGTCGATCCCCTATTTATACAAGTGCAATTGGAAAAGCTGTATTTGCTAATTTACCGTCTGATCTTCAAGCTGAGATCCTGAAGAAGCTTTCGTTAAGCAACATTACCAGAAAGACTTTTAATGATAAGGATTTATTTAAACATCATTTAGAGGTAATCAAAGAACAAGGATTTGCCGTCGATGATGAAGAGACGAATGTTGGAAAACGGTGTGTGGCTGCTCCTGTCTACATAAATGGTCGTGTTATCGGTTCACTAGCTATTCATGGGGATACGGAGAGTATAAGAAGAAGATCAATACGTTCATTATCCAACATGGTCAAGCGTTACAGCAGACAGCTATCCTTGGAGCTGGAACATTTAAAGTCGCGTTAGAGAGTTTCTTTATTAGAAACTCTTTTTATGTTTGTTTTTCGTTTTAACTACAACCTTTAGAATTACAGGTGTAAGGGCAAACGTTTAACAAAGGAGTGAAGAACAACCATGATATATCAAAAGTTGCGTGGTACTGACCTGAAGGTATCTGAAATTGGACTCGGGACAAATGCAGTCGGGGGGCACAACTTATTCACTGACTTGAATGAAGTTGATGGCATCGAGATGGTTGATGCAGCATTACAGCTAGGCATTACATTCATAGATACAGCAGATATTTACGGAAAAGGCCGCTCGGAAGAACTTATTGGAGAAGTGCTCACAAGATATAACAGAGAGGATGTTGTAGTTGCGACAAAGGGCGGAAGACGTTGGTTTGCAGATGGATCTGTTGTTGTAGATAATACACCTCAATATCTGCGTAGTGCACTAGAAAGCAGTTTGCATCGATTGAAGACCGACTACGTGGACTTGTACTACCTTCATTTTCCTGATAATAAAACACCGTTGGCAGAAGCAATTGGTGAACTCGCGAAACTCAAGCAGGAAGGAAAAATCAAGGCCATCGGAATTTCCAACGTATCGTTGGAGCAACTTAAAGAGGCAAATGTACATGGGGATATATCCGTACTGCAGTCGCCATACCATCTGCTCGATCGCTCCGCTGAGCAAAAATTACTACCTTACACTAGAGGAAATAATATTTCCTTTATTCCGTACGGTCCACTTGCCTATGGTTTACTTGGGGGCAAATACACGGACGATTTCAAATTAGCAGAAGGAGATTGGAGACGAGGCCAGCCGTTGTTCGAGAAGGAAGCATTTAAAAAGAGCCTAAAAATCGTGAGCAGCCTGAAGGAACTTGCGGAAGAGAAAGAAACAACGTTGACGAATTTGTCGCTTGCTTGGCTGCTTTCCCAGGAAGGAATTGATGCCGTGATTCCAGGAGGAAAGCGGAAAGATCAAGTGGTTCTAAATAGCCGAACCAGCGATGTAACGTTCACACAAAAAGATCTTGATATGATTGAAGGCATTATTAAAAGTTAAAACTAACTTTAGGAGGATAACAATATGAATGATACTTTTACCGTCTTGCGAAATGGTGTGAAAATGCCTTGGATGGGTCTTGGTGTTTGGACAGCGGAGCGTGAAGATGCAACAGAGCCTGTAAAATATGCATTGCAAAATGGATACCTGAGCATCGATACTGCGACCGCTTATCGCAATGAAAATCAAGTTGGACAGGCCATTATTGAGTCTGGTGTGAATCGTGAAAATATTTTCGTTACTACAAAGGTGGCTAATGGGGATCAGGGGTACAAGTCTACCCTTACAGCGTTTAACAAAAGCCTCGAAGCGCTAAAACTGGATTATCTGGATTTGTATTTGATACACTGGCCCGTGGAAGGGAAATCACACGAAACATGGAAGGCGTTAGAAGAGCTATACATCCAAAAGAAGGTTCGTGCAATCGGAGTTAGCAATTTCGAAATCGCCGACCTGGAACAGCTAAAGTCAGTTGCTACCATTCAACCTATGGTTAATCAGGTCGAGTTTCACCCTCACCTAACACGTAATGAACTGAGTACGTATTGCAAACAGCATCAGATTCAAATGGAAGCTTGGTCGCCGCTGATGAAGGGACTACTAAATGACCACCCGACACTGCTTGAAATTGCAGGAAGGCACCATAAATCTGTCGCTCAAGTCATTCTTCGATGGGACATTCAAAGCGGGTTTGTGACCATCCCTAAATCGTTTAATAAAATCAGAATGATGGAAAACCATAACATTTTTGATTTTACGCTCTCGGATGAAGAAGTCACACGAATTGCCTCGCTTAATAAGAGCGAAAAATTGCCAACGCCTGATATGAGCAAGTTCCGAGATGCCTAATGATCTAAGTAAGCCATTATTGTTAACGTTGGCGATTGCATCAGGACTTGCGGTCGCCAATATTTATTATAACCAGCCGCTATTGGCGGATCCATTGGGTGGCGATGGATGTACGGAATTGCAGCTATTCTGATGTTTCTCTTACTTTTGGTTCTGCGATTCCGGTTACCTGACGATGAGCCTCAGCATTCACCACCGTATAGTCAACTATTGAGATCTTTATTGACGTTACTTCGAAAACATTCTATATCATACGTAGTGCCAACTTTTAAATGAACAATCAGTAGCACACCCCCACGCAGCAAATACTTGCCGTGCGGATTCATCCGCCGGTACAAAGAATTCGATTCTCGGGTAAGCTTGATAGGTCACAGCAAGGTGTAATTGATTGTACCGTATAGGTTTACGTTCTGCTGAGCATGGCTGCCTAGCAAGGAAATGTTTCGCCGTATTTAAATCCTGCTCTACTGTCCATGCCTCTCTATCCCAAAACTCATGCAGCTCTGCGTATTTATCCATCATCCTATGAAAACGCGCATATTTAGGGTCAACAAATAGAGCGGGGTGGTGGCTCTTAAAGGTTTGAATGCCAACAATTCCATGGGATTCCCAGCGGGCCTGCGACTTCTCGTCAAAGGAAGAAGCCGCTCGGATAGGCATATCCTCATTGAAGTGAAGATCAATCATATTAGGCGGATTGGAGGCAAAATTGAAATCGGACAGACCAAACAAGTTACAGAAAGCCTCATTAAATCCGACGATATCCAGCATATCGGTCACGATCATCCCCGGATAAGGCAATTGATGCAGCATGGATCTGGCTTGGTCCAGAACCCGGTCCAATTGTCGTCCAGATAAGGGAAGGGGAATCGGCACATACCCTGCCGAAAGAAGCAGATCATTCCGTTCTTCGCCTGTGCAATCCAAATAATTCGCGATGTCCATAAGGGTTTGACGATCAGGCAAGCGCCGTGAACGTCCTGTCAGCAAGTTTTTGTATGTGCCGCAAGCCTCATCATTCAATTCCTGTTGGGTAAATCGCTTCATGCTCTGGATCCGGGAGGCAACCTTACCCGGGTTCTGTTGCCGCTGTATCCGAAGCCGCTCAATCATGTCTAGTACACGTTTTAAATCAGCAGCACTACTATCTTGATTCGATGTCGTCAAGGTGTTCTCCCCCTTTCAAAAAACAGGTGTAGTTCTGCACTTGGGAAATGAAATTGCTGTGGATATACTACAAAGTATACCAATTCATCATGCGTTGAAAAAAGGGGGATTTATTATGATACGTGCGATTTTTGTCAACCCGCACAACAAAAATCCATTCACTATTCAGGAAGTCGAAACACCGCAAGCACAACCTTGGGAGACCATCGTGGAAGTTAAAGCTTTCTCGCTAAATCGCGGCGAAGTCGTCGATGCAATCCAGCGCCAGGAAACGAGCAGGCCCGGCTGGGATTTCTCCGGTGTTGTACGTCAGGAGGCCTTAAACGGGGACGGTCCGAAGAAAGGAAGCCGTGTAGTCGGTTTATTGCTAACGGGAGCTTGGGCGGAGCAAATCGCGGTACCTGCCCTGACTCTCGCTGAAATTCCAGACGAGATCACCTTCGAACAAGCTGCTGTCTTACCAGTTGCTGGGCTCTCGGCTCTATACGCTTTGCGTAAAGGCGGACTCTTGCTAGGCAAGCGAGTGTTAATCACTGGTTCAACCGGAGGAGTCGGTGCATTCGCTCATCAATTGGGTGCCTTATCCGGAGCTTATACAATCGGCGTTGCACGTTCCGAGTCCAAGGCTGAGCAAGCTAAGGCATTTGGCGCAGATGAAGTCCTTGTTGGGGAAGACGTGACGAAAGCCATCTCTACGAATGGCCCGTATGATTTTATCATCGATTCCGTTGGCGGAGATACACTCGCGGCTCTTTTCCCACAGTTGATCCCACAAGGCGTCTGCGTATCCCTGGGTCATTCTTCTTCAGATACTTCTTCTTTGCACATGCTCGGTTTAGGCGGAAGGACGCTGTATAGCTTTTTTCTCGGTGAAGAAATGAACCGCCATGCCCCTTCGCAAGATCTTGCCATGCTCACTCGGTTGGTTGAAGCAGGGAAATTGCAGACGGGTATCGCGGTCCAAGAATCCTGGGAGCAGATTGATTCCGTAGCACGTCAATTAATCAATCGCGGTTTTTCAGGCAAAGCTGTGCTTACGATCTAAATATGAACCTTGTGGTAAACCTCTATTCCAAGAAGAAATGGCACTTATCTTTGAATAATTAACTAAGAAAGTAGTGCAAATACAGCAAATTGATTTTAAAACGTACGGCATTATTTAAGCGGTTCAAATAACTTAACGCCACAATTACGATTTAGGATTTGTCGTCATGAATGTCGGCTGCTTTTGTTCAACTAACAGAAGGATAGTGGATAGTTCGCTGCCGGCGTGGTTCCATAACTATAAGTTATTATTTATATAAATAATAAGGGATCCTTTATAAGGACTGTAGAAGTCTTGTACAGTAAAAATAAACCCAGTCAGGAATTTCATTTTTAGTGTAATTGGTTGAAACGACTTGCTAATCAGAGCTGTATTCGGAACGTAAATATCAATCCAAGAAGTCGCCAGTGTGCGGCTTTTTGGGTTTTTTTTAAAATTTAACTATCATACATTTCAGATTCATTTAAGTAAAGGTTTTTAAAATGATTTCATATCAGAGATTAGCACTCAAAGAGGTGGATGAAAAATGAAACTAAACAAATGGACCAAGCTGGCCTGGGTGGCGATATTATGTTCTTCAGTATTAACAGCTTGCAGTTCGGACAGCCAAGGAACTGCGAACGAAACGAGTACAGAGAATCAAAGCACATCTGACGGAACGGCGCAAACAACAGCATATGCAGATCAGTTTGATAAAACACAGATCATGTCCATCTCCATTGACGCAGAAGAAGATGCATGGCAAGAAATGCTTGATAACCCAATGGATGAAACGTACATTTCCGCTGATATCACGATTAATGGAACAACGATCAAAAACGTCGGCATTCGTCCAAAAGGTAACTCCAGCCTAAGTCAAGTGGCGCAAGACGATACGACAGACCGTTATAGCTTCAAAATTAAATTTGATGAATATGTCAAAGATCAAACGTGGGAGGGGCTTGATAAACTCGTCGTTAATAACATGATCCAGGACAGTAGTTATATGAAGGAATACCTAAGTTACGACATCATGAGCTATATTGGTGTGGATGCCCCTTTGTTCTCTTTTGCAAACATTAGCGTTAATGGGGACACCTGGGGACTTTATCTGGCTGTTGAAGATATCGATGGCTCATTTAAAACCCGTGCCAAAAATGATGAAGGTGAAATATACAAGCCGAACAATGATGACAATGGTATGGGGATGCCGGCAGGCAATCCTCCAACTCAAGGAGATACAACTGCCGACGGAGATCAACAGACTGCCCGAGCTCCGATGGAAGGCATGGAACCTCCATATGGCACTGGGTTCCCGGATATGTATAGGATGCAAGGTGAATATGGTGAGAATGGTTGGCCGCAGGGAGGCATGGGTGGAAACGGTGGCTTTGGCGGCATGAACGGCGGAGGCAGCGGCGTTTCACTAGAATATACGGATGATGAAATCTCCAGTTATTCCGCAATCTTCGACAATGCCAAAACGAAGACAACGGAGGAAGATGAACAACGTGTAATCGAAGCTCTCAAAAACTTGAGCACAGGCACCGAATTGGAGAAATATGTGGATGTGGATGCCGTGCTGAAATATTTTGCGGCGCATACAGTCGTAGTGAATCTGGACAGCTATACGTCCAACATGGGACATAACTATTATTTGTATGAAAATGACGGAAAAATTAGTATGTTACCATGGGACTACAACTTAGCATTCGGTGGCTTTATGTCGGGTAGCGCATCCGATGTCGTGAATCTGGCGATCGACACGCCGGTATCCGGTGTCACCATGGAGGAACGGCCTATCTTGAGCAAATTGCTTGAGGTGTCAGAGTACAAAGAGAAGTATCATGAATACCTGCAAGAGATTGTGGATGGTTACTTTGCGGATGGAAAATTTGAGGAGAAGGTGCAAAGCCTGAACGACTTGATCGCAGAATCGGTGAAGGCAGATCCTACGGCATTCGTAACGTATGATGAGTACGAGGAGGCTGTAGCCGAGTTGTCCAAACTGGGTAAACTGCGTGCAGAAAGTATACAAGGACAGCTGGACGGAGATATCCCTGCCACGACGGATGAACAGCAGGCTAGTCCAGATTCCCTAGTTGATGCTTCATCCATCGACCTGTCCAAATTGGGCGATAGCATGGGTGGTAAAGGCATGGGAGGCGGAGGACGAGGATTTGGTGGAGGTCAGCGAAAAGATCAAACCGAACAGTCCACTGACTCCAGCACAAGCACGAGTACCAGCAACAACAGTAACAACAGTAACAACAGCACTAGTACGGAATCTAAATAATTTAACAACATATTCCCGCGACCAAGGTGCACTATGTTGCTAAATGGGGCGAAGTATGTTGTATATGAAATGACAAAGAGGTCTATGCCGAAAAGGCAAGGACCTCTTTTGTTGCGTTTATCGTGATGTCCTTTCGGATTAGGTAGTTATCAAAATAATATCACGATGGAAAAATGTAACGACATTAAAGCCCGGGAACCAGTACAAAGCTGCGACCCTTAAAAAGTTGTCTGATTTACTGTTGACGGTCCGGCAATTCCCGAAGTAGGGGGGATGCCCTCCTTTATCCGTTAGCGAATAAAAAAACGGAAATTACTAAACTTAGGTCTCCTGTATTAAGAGATTGGAGAAGCAAACTCTAATATAAGTTCATTAATCTACAACAAAGTAGAGCAGTTAGCCGGCGGGCAGCTGCTCTTTATTTAGCACACGGGTATACCCTTAGAATAAATACAATGCAGCTGATTAAGGTGACTTAGCAGGAATTCGTATTCAATAGTATTTCACGCATAATACGGCAGTTGATATAGATCTCTTCCGATCCTTTTTGAAATCAAAATCTTACGGTGGACAAGCCATTGGAAAAACGGGTGGTCAGAATTGCGCTATTTGTGCAGACAAGAGCTTATGAAAATTGTTTAGTAAGGGACCGATCAACATTATTATTAAAGCATTATACATATCGACGGCTCAACAGGAGCATTTAATGGGTGTATGTCAAGGGAAGATGAGTTGAACAGGGATGACGGCGTTCTTAGGAGAATAAATATATTCCATTTGTTCACGTAACAGCTTTACGGCTATTCGTGCCATTTCCTGTTCATCCTGCTGTACATAAGCTACGCCTGAAAGATGTGGATTATCAAATGATAGTAGTTCGATAGTTGAGCGAACGTTTAGATGACTGATAGCCGCCGATGTAAGGCGTGCTGTTTCTTCAGTCAAGGAGAAGACTGCCGAAATTCCACTGTGGTCCTGCATGAAGTCAATTACATAGTCTAATGCTTGCTCGCTGCGTAGAATGTCGAGAGGGATGTGACACCACAAGCTCTTGTCAATCGAGATGCCTTGATTTGTGTACGCCTGCTCGAAGCCGAGCGTGCGATCCTCTATGGCTGTATTGGCATTTTCAGGTGAGATGAGCGCAATCTGCTGATGTCTCTTGGATAGCAAATGGGAGACCGCCTTGTATGCACCGCCGTAATTGTCGGATGTAATGGTGTAGGTCTCAATGTTGCGCAGATATCGGTCGATGAACACGCACGGGAATTTATCGAGCGACAGACGGAGTAATGATTCGTTGTACTTCTCATCTTCGGTTGGAAAAACGATCAGCCCCTTCACACCGAGCTCCGTTAGTGTATGAATGACGTTTGACTCGATAGAGGAGGACTCGCGCGTGATGCTTAGTACCATGCTGAGGCCGGCTTCTTGCAGGAAGTGTTCCGTGTAGTCAACGAGCTTCTGAATGACACGGGTTCTCATCGTCGGAATGATGAAGCCGATGAGCGGCATGGAGGGCGCGCTGGGTGAGGAAGGTGGAGAATTGATGCTAGAAACAGCAAGACTAGAAGAGACGAATGAGCCTTTGCCTTGTACGCGTATAATAAATCCTTCGTCAGCTAGTAAGGTTAGCGCGTTCTTGACGGTTATTTTACTTACTCTGAATTCGTCCATTAGTTCTTGCTCAGAAGGAATGCGGTCCGTTGGCCGAAGCCGCCCTGATTTAATTTTTTGAATAATATCTTCTCGAATTTGTTTGTAGAGCGCCAGCTTTTTCAAAAAGTTGCATCTCCCCATAAACTTTATGATTTTATAATCAATTGGTTATATAAAGCATATTTTATCTATATTATAATACGGCATGTAAAGCGCTTACAATATGAAATCTGAGAAATTGCTGCGAAGGGGTCTTTTCTTTGAACGGTTAGAAATATGTTAAGGATGGTGGTGCCAAGGTGAATTGAAACCGCTTAAATTAACAGAACTAACTAGTCAGCCGACTTTTCAAATGCATAACAAAAAAGAGAGGATGACGAACAAATGAAAAAACGCAGTGCTTTAATCTCCATCGTTACACTCCTTATTATGTCACTTGTTTTTACAGCATGTGGTAATCCTTCTGATTCAAAAACGGAAACACAGCAATTAGGCACTAATGCCGGTGAGAATGCAACAGAATTATCATTTTGGACATTTGTAGATTTGCACGGCAAGCATTTGGATAAAATGCTGGGGTTATGGAACCAACAGAACCCAGACAAACAGATTAAGTTGAATGTAACAGTTATGCCTTACGATGATATGCACAATAAACTCTTATTGGCAGTTACAAGCGGAAAAGGTGCTCCTGATATCGCGGATATCGAGCTTGGTCAATTCCCTAAATTCTTGGAAGGTGATAACGTTCCACTGGAATCTTTGAATGATGTATTTACACCCTACAATGACGTTGTTGTTCCTTCACGTGTCGAGATATACTCCAAAGCCGATCAGGTTTATGGCTTCGATTATCACGTAGGTGCTACGCTTGCTTTTTACAACACTGAAATTCTCGAGCAAGCAGGTGTTGACTACAAGACAATCAAAACGTGGGAAGATTACAAACAAGCAGGTATCAAGGTTTATGAAAAGACTGGCAAGTACTTAGGTACTGCCGATACATCAGCTACGTGGCAAGCATCGCTGCTGCTAGCTCAGCAAAACGCTGATTTTACAGACGAAAATGGTAATCCAAAAGTGAACTCGCCTGAAATGATTAAAGCGTATGAAATGCTAGTCGATCTGCAGAAGAACAATGTTATTCATACGATCCCTGGAGGACAACCCGACACAGAAGAAGCCAAAGGCGAATACAACAAAGGCAACTACGCAAGCGCATTGATGCCTGAGTGGTACATGTCCCGCTTTGTAAACGAAATGAAGGACCTTAAAGGTAAATATGCCATTGCTCCTTTGCCTGTATTTGAAGAAGGGAATCCTCGTTCTGTTGGCTTAGGTGGTACTGGCACAGTTGTAACTAAGAATGGTAAAGACGTTCAGCTGGCAAAAGAATTTGTAGCCTTTGCTAAGCTTTCGAAAGAAGCTACTACTGAAATCTGGAATACGCTTGGATTCGATCCAATCAACATGGAAGTATGGAAAGATGATGCAGTAACGAAAAACCCTGATAATGAATACGTCCAATACTTTAAAACAAACGCATTTGATACTTTGAATGAAATCAAAGACGAAATTCAAGCGATCAAATCCGTTAAAGCATCACCGACGATCGGCAATGTCTTCAATACGGTTACTTTGAATGCGATCTTTGAAGATGGCCAAGACGTGAAGGAAGCGCTGGATGAAGCACAAGAAGCAATTGAACAAGAATTGAAATAAATAGTATAAGCAAATGATTTGATTAAACCTGTCGGCAGGTATAGTGGTCGGCAGGTTTAACCTTAGTCAAGGGAGATTGAGAATATGATAAAGAAATTTGTATACTCTCAAAAAGTCGCGCCTTATGTTTTTGTATTGCCATTTATACTTACATTTCTGATCTTCTGGTTTTATCCGCTTCTAAATTCATTCGTCATGAGCTTTCAAGATAAGATGTTGGGACAGGATCCTAAATGGATTGGTGAAGCGAATTATTCGAAATTGCTTACAGATAAAGTGTTTTTGACGGCTATTAAAAATAGCGTTGTGTACATGTTAGGAACCTTAGTGCTGTTAATTCCCTTTCCCATGTTATTCGCCGTGATGATCAACAGTAAGTTAATGATGGGAAGAGAGTTTTTTAAATCGTCGTTCTTTCTCCCTGCATTGACATCTGTCGCAGTTGCGGGTACCATTTTCCGCCTTACATTCGGTGAAATGGAAGGTTCATTAATGAACAGTTTCCTGGGTCTATTTGGTGTAGAGCCTATTAAATTCTTGAAAGACGGAGAATGGAGTATGGCAGCACTGTTAATCCTCGCATGTTGGAGATGGACAGGTGTTAATATGCTTTACTATCTATCCGGTTTGAAAAGCATTGACAATGAATATTATGAGGCCGCTTCAATTGATGGAGCATCTGCCTGGCAGAAGTTTAGAACGATCACAATGCCATTATTGAAGCCGACCACGGTATATGTTACGACCATTAGTGTTTATGCAGGTTTAGCTATGTTTACCGAGAGCCTGATGATGTTTAACGGTAACAATTCACCTAAAAATATTGGCTTAACCATTGTCGGATATCTATATAGACAGGGGATTGAGAAAAATAAGCTGGGTTACGCAGCTGCAGTTGGTATCATTCTGTTAATCATTGCTATGATTATTAATTTAACGCAGTTGAAATTTAGTGGAATGTTCAAAAAGGAGGAGGATTAAAGTGGGCAAAAGTCAGACGAGGGATAATTTCATTTCCAGAATAGTTATTATTTGTTTCTTCGTTCTACTATTCGTTATAATTATGATCCCATTCTATGCAGTGGCCCTATCTTCCTTCAAACCAGGTGAATCATTAATTAGATATGGTCTTAACCTAAGTTTGGATTTTAGTATTATGAGTTTTGACAATTTCATCTATCTGTTTACTGGAGAACATGATTATTTTGTTTGGTTTTGGAACAGTATGACTTTAACAATCGTTCAAGTGATTTTAACACTTTTTGTAAGCGCATTTGTTGGATACGGTTTTGCAGCCTATGATTTTAAAGGTAAGAACTTCCTCTTTATATGTGTTTTGCTCATTATGATGGTGCCTTTCGAAATACTGCTGGTTCCTTTGTACAGCCTAATTAATGATTTGAAAATGGTGAATAGCTATTCAGCAATCATTCTGCCGGGTATAGCCAATGCCGCGACAATATTTTTCTTTAGGCAATATCTAAGAAGCATACCCAAAGAGATTATTCAATCTGGGCGGGTCGATGGCGCAAATGAGTATGCGATTTATTTCAGACTAATTATGCCGATTATGAAGCCATCCTTTGCGGCAATGGCCATTTTGAATGGGATGAATAGCTGGAATAATCTGTTGTGGCCATTCATGGTGCTCGGAGATCAGAGTAAATTCACACTTCCAATCGGCTTGAAAACGCTGTTAACTCCTTATGGCAATAACTATGACCTCTTGATCGTGGGCTCCTTTTTCTCCATCATTCCAATTTTCATCCTGTTTATTGCTTTCCAGAAATATTTCATAGACGGTATGACTGCAGGTGCTGTTAAAGGGTAGTAAAAATTAAGATGAAACAGGTGATAAAATGGAAATCCAGCAACGAGCGTTACACGACATTCAACCATTAATAGAGCAGAGAGCAGATCCTTTTATGTACCGACATTCGGACGGTTATTATTACTTCGTAGCATCCGTTCCGGAGTATGATCGAATTGAAATCCGTAGAGCTGAGAATCTTGAGGGGCTTGTTACATCAACTCCAGTAGTGATCTGGAGAAAGCGCGAGACGGGTATCCTTAGTGCCAATATTTGGGCGCCTGAACTGCATTTTATTGATGACAAATGGTACGTATATTTTGCTGCCGCACACACGACTGATACGAATGAAGGCTTGTTCGACCATCGGATGTATGTGCTAGAGAATGAAAATGCCAATCCGCTCGAAGGCAGTTGGACGGAAAGAGGACAGATTCGTACCGCGTGGGAAAGCTTCTCCCTTGATGCCACTATCTTTGAGCATAATGGCAGCCGTTATTACGTATGGGCACAAAAGGATCCGAATATCGCAGGTAACTCTAATCTGTATATATCTAAAATGAGCAATCCGTGGACGCTGACTGGACCGCAAACGATGATTTCGATGCCGGAATATGACTGGGAGATCATTGGTTATAAAGTGAACGAAGGCGCGGCATTTCTTCGCAACGGTAATCGGGTATTCCTTTCTT
Source organism: Paenibacillus xylanilyticus (assembly GCF_009664365.1). Taxonomy (NCBI): domain Bacteria; kingdom Bacillati; phylum Bacillota; class Bacilli; order Caryophanales; family Paenibacillaceae; genus Paenibacillus; species Paenibacillus xylanilyticus. Next base: position 3,343,420 of record NZ_CP044310.1, on the reverse strand, counting down.
ACTCGGCTAGCGCTACTGATTTCAATTATTGCATGGGACTGCTTGAAGCTGATGCGGATGCTGATTTGCTCGATGCAACCTCATGGCGCAAGTCACACACAGCGGTTTTCTCGACAGATGAGAGCATCTCTATGTATGGTCCTGGTCATAATTCCTTCACGGTGTCAGAGACGGGCGAAAAGACGCTATTTGTGTTCCACGCAAGAACATACAAGAACATTATAGGAGATCCGCTGTACGATCCGAATCGCCATACATTTGTAACAGAGCTTATGTGGACGGCTGATGGCAGACCCGATTTCCGCGGCTCTGTTGCAGCACTTGCACGTTCTGTACAGTGAACGAGTGTCCCAACAAGGTTGGTTGATGGATTTGAGTTCGTTTATCCTACTCGCCAAAGAGAGATAGTAAGAAAGTCGAAGGCACCCTACTGGGTGTCTTCGATGTCGCTCTAAACGATAATGCGCCGAATAGTACCACAAGTAGTTAAAGTGAATGATATAAATGATGAGAAGCTCACGCTCTTATTTTTGGACCTCTAGCCAGATCTGGTCAATTTTATTAGAAGATGAATAACTTCAAGTTTACAATTTTGGAGTGCAGAAAAAAAAGAGACACGGACATTACTCCAGCGTCTCTGATTTTTATCATAGATTACTTTTTTCTCCTTGTTCCGTGGCTTCTCCGCCTATGAAACAGAGTATCTCAATATCATCAATGTCTATCATCTTATCCTTTTCTGCATCGTAGTACTCCCCATATAGAAATAGGGACTCATTCTTCCTGCTCAATAAATAAGGAATAATTTTCTCGCAAAATTCTGTAACACTATGAAACATCGATTCTGGGGCAATTCCTGATTCATCGATAACGAATAACTCTTTGTGAACCGTAAGGGCAGGGTTGCGATTTAAATGATACAGCCCAAAAGAGGTATTCTTGCGATACTCATCGTAAATGGGTATTTCTATCTTCTCAATGAAATCTCCATCCGTATAGTTCAAGGTTAACTTTGCGGTCATCTTCATTCTCCTTTTTATCATAAAATTAAGTGCCCTATTGAAATTATTCTCGAGAAGGACTCTCAAGACTACTTCCACATGAATGCTAAATTTGCCTTCTAAGCATGGGGTTTTTGATTGGTACCTACAATATGAGGATTTTGAGCTACTTATGATACGGTTCAGCTTAACACAAGTAGTGGTAAAGCGTAACGTGGAACTAACGGTAAGTCTGAATAGCAATTAACAAAGATACGACTGCAGGGCAGTACACTAATTCAGGTCATATCTTTGTTAACAATCATTAAGCTAACGGGCAGGTAAGTTTCGTATTGCTTTAAACCCAAATTAATGTTGTTGTAGTACTTTTTACTTGTTGTTTGGCATGTTCTAATTCTTTGGCTATAATTCCAATACCTTCTTCAATTTCTTGTTCCGATGTGCGCACGATGCCAAGACGCAGTATTGAAATCCGAAAGAGAAATTGCCACAAATACCCCTCCAGCAAATTCAATTGAACAGCGATATTCTACAGGGAGTCAACTTCGTACAGATTCTCTTAACTGAATCATTCGGTGATAGTATATGTCTTTCATTTGCTTGGCATGGTGGTCATACATACCGGACTTGATATAAATCTCAAGTACACCTTGAGATAGTACAGAGGTACTTAGATCCGCCTTTTGCTTGTGCAAACGAAGCAGTGGAATTAAAGCATGCAGTATCGTTGATGTTAAAAAATTGAATTTTTGAAGCAGTTCATCTGAAAAGATTGACGGTTTTTTGTGTTAACCCGGACAGGATAATTTATGAAAGGAAAGGGGAAAGTAAACGGCAATTTAGTTGGAAATATATTGTCGAGAGACAAGAACACAGTCCCCTTTCCGATTAGATGAATATCTAAGGGTGAGGCAAGCCTAACTTCGGCAAACATCCTCGTACGGACTCATCTCATTGCGTTGGCCACGGGAATCAAGGCTGCTTTTGTTAAGTTTAAAAGATATAACAGTGTATAAGTCATGGCATGAACTAGTGCACCAACTAAGATTAGGTAGTGATTTAAGAGCCAATAGTTTAGAAAAGTTAAAGCAAAGTCACTTTGTTTGTTGCGTGCCCTTGCTTTAACTTGAAGAGACCAGTGTCGTAGAAAAATAACATGGTATCATTTCAGATGCGTGATTGTTAAAATACCTCTCAGCGATTAAGTCCTTTGATGGGTATCTATGATTGAAGTGCTGCACAAGCGAGAATCTCTTCGGTCGTGCGGATTCGGCCGATACGTGGGAAGATGACTTTGCTAACGTGCTCATGTTCTGCCTCGCTGAATCCAGTCATGGCGTCGATCGCAAAAATTATCTGGTACCCATGAGCAAATGCTTCTCGCGCCGTTGTATCAACTCCGATCCCTGAAGCAATTCCGCAGAGTACGATCGTAGTAATGCCTCTCCGGCGCAATTGTTGATCCAGATCCGTCCCGTAAAATGCACCCCACTGACGCTTAGTAATTAGATGGTCGTTAGCAGTGACTCCAATTTCAGGCACAATTTCATCCCAACCAGGCACCAGTTTGATCGCTGGAGGTTCTTGATCCAGCAGGGGACGAGGCATGTCTTTGAAATCTTTCGAAGAAACGCGTACGAGTCCAACGAAAGCACCTGCCTCACGGAAAGTTTGAACCATGGCAGAGGCACGTTCGACAACTTGTTCTGCCGAATGAGGGGCGTATTGGTTTCCGATCCATTTCTGTAAGTCGATTACGATTAAGGCTGTTTTAGAAAATTGATATAAATGCTCATTCATATTAATCACACTCCAGTTTCAGTTTGTCCATTATTGACTGTTAGTACAAAATTATGAACATAGAGTTCTTTGACTCTATGTTCATAATTTTGTACTATGGGTTTAACGTTGTCAAGAGGAGATGCATGAGCATGAGCGTAACGAAGCAAGATATCATTTATTCGGCTTCTAAGATGTTTAAAGAAAAAGGTTATCTGGCAACATCCATTCAGGAAATAGCCCAGGACTGTTCCATAGCAAAGGGCACCGTGTACAAATTTTTCCCTTCTAAAGAGGATTTGTTGTGCGTGGTTTTCGACCAATGCCAATTGGCCTATTTTGATCAGGCTGAACGTTTGAAAGATATCGGAACGGGAAGCCCTCAGGAGCGACTTGTGGATCAGATCATATTTCGTTTTCAGTATTTCATGGAATATCGTCATATTATGGTGGATTTCATTGAACTACCGATTACGCAATACGAAACTTTTCGCAAATTGAGGAACCACGTTCGTGAGCGAATGATGGAGTGGCACAGATCATGGCTTGTAGAAGTCTATGGTCATAGAATCGAACCGTATCTCTGGGATTTGATCTTTATTTACCGGGCAATTCTAAAAGATTATCTGCAGCGCGTCATCTCCGAAGAGAATCTATTGTCCGTTGAGGATACAGCTTGGTTTATCGTTGATAAGATAGATGCGCTAGTCAACCACATGTCCAAGTCAGGTTCGAACGGACTGCTTGGGAAAAGCGCATATGAAACATTTATTCATTCAGGCTCAAACAACTGGGATGGTGAAAAAGAACGGATTACCGAAGAGTTGCTCGGCAGAGTGATTGCTATCATTGAAGCATGGAAGGGTGGGGCAGAGCGCCGTAAAGAATTGCAAGAGATTGTTCAATTGTTGAATAGCGAGATTGATCAGACTGAGTCAAAGAGGTCGGTTATTCAAGCGCTCTGCGCTTATTTGGAACAAGAGAAAGAACTAAGAAGTACAGTTATTCAGTTAAAGCAAACCCTCCTTTCGTAGGTTAGGGATGTTGGTGGATTGGCGCTAGCTAAGAAATATGTAATATGCTAAGGGAAAGACGTTAAACAAGAGGTTTATCATTTTAGTTAGGAGGAAGAAGCGCAGATGCCCCATCCTTACCACCCCTTGCATGCTCCACATTTGCAGCCGCAGTTGCATCTCCCCTCACATTGCTTCCGGGAGTTTGCGCCGAGCCGTCGCCTAGCGTCGCATGTAGCAGCCTATTGGACGGTCGATTTTCTGCCGGTACCGGGAAATCCGGGGAATCGAGTCATCCCCGATGGTTGTGTCGATATTATAGTGGACCTGTTCGCTTCATCAAGCAGGCAAGCCGCTTATGTCGTTGGACTAACGACGCAAGTCGAGGTTTTGCAATTTGTTAAAGCTCGCTCGGTATGGGGCATCCGGTTGTATTCGGAGTCGGCCCGCACGATCCTGAAGGCTCCAATATCGACATTAAAGACAAATCGTATGTTTTTGGAGGAGTTCTGGGGGCAAGAGGCTCTAGATTGGGTAGAAAAGTTGCTGACTGCCCAATCGATACCAGACAGGATCGAAGTCGTCGAGCAGCAATTGAGCCAAATACTGGCTGCGACCGAGTCGCCTGCTCCCACTTTGGTCTATCAGAGCTTACAGTATATATACGAGGTCAAAGGTAATCTTTCCGTAACGGAATTAGCGGATAAAGTGAACTTCAGCGAGAGGCATCTAAGAAGAGCCTTTGAACTGGAACTTGGCCTCAGCCCGAAGGAGATGCTCGGCATCGTCCGCTTTCAAAGCGTGCTGGGGGAATTGTACAGCGGAGACTATTCCAGTTTAACTGATTTGGCGCTTCAACACGGGTACTACGATCAGTCGCACTTCTCGAGCGTTTTCAAGCGATATTACGGACTTCCACTTAAACAGCTGACCAAGCTGGAGTGAGGAAGTCCGTTTTTTACTATTTTGCAATGCAGGTCAATTCCTATAATAGGAGTGAAAATCAAGCAAGATGAGGGGAGTTGCAAAGTATGACGGTAAAGTTGAAACGAGTCGGGATTTACGTAGAGGAGATGAAGAGGGCGTTGGATTTTTATCGCGTGCTGGGTCTGGCAATTCCAGACGGCGCCGACGAAGCGCATCACGTAGATGTGGAGCAAGAAGGAATAATTTTTGCATTCGACATGGTTGAATCGGTAAAGAGCGTTTTTGAAGGCTGGGAAGATCCGATCGGCTACCGGACTGAGCTCGCCTTTCAGTTCTCCAGCAACGAAGCGTTGGATGACGTGTACCAACAGTTGATGACACTTGGGTATGACGTCTTCCTCGAACCGCGAGATACTCCGTGGGGAGAGCGATATGCGATCATAAAGGATCCCGATAACAATTTAATCAGTCTCGTCTCTTAGCGAAGAGAAGGAATGTGGATTAAACAACAAAGAAATAGGAAGCACACTGTCGCCAGTGTATCTTCACCAAATGAATATTACCGAATGAATTGAGCGAATGGTTGCTATATTTCAACCGTAACAGGGAGCAGGCCGCTGTGGCCTGCTCTTTTTCATATAACTAACGGGAAACGAAAACTAACTTGAATCTATGTTTGACTATGATTCACTTAGGAACACGTAGGAATGCCTTTGAATAAAAGTGATTCGGATGCATTGTTGTTTGAACAGGCCTTAGCCAGAGGGGGGGCGTAAACTTCGCTGTTTGAATGATACGGTGAACACAATATGCACCTATAAATTTACATGCCAGCCTTTAGGCTCCTCCAGCAAAAAGCGTGGCTACCGCGATGGTGATTACGGATGCGTTTATTTTTCGATTCGTTTTATATTCGACAAAAACGGACATGAAGCAACAAATTTTGCAAAATGGCCTTTTGTGTATTCAAAGTCACCGTCTCCCGTCCGATATAGTTAATGTAAAATTGCTTATTCAATAGACTTCGATACAGTTTTTTAGAGGGGAAAAGACAGATGACAAAAAAGACATTTACAACATGGTTGATTGCAACCAGTGTAGCTGCGGCAGCTATGGCGCCGTCCGGCTCGATATTTGCATCCCCGAATCTTGCGAAGACATCGGAGGCATTGTTCAGCGATTGGGGGCAGACTAATCCATCTCTTCGGGAAGCCGTTAAACAAGCCTCGGAGTTAGGCTTGATAAGTGGCGATCCTTCAGGTAAGTTCCGACCCTTAGATACGCTTACAAGACAGGAGCTCGCGGTTCTACTGGCGAGGTCTTTGCATATTAACCCCTTGAAGGCAAAATCCTCTTCTTTTCATGACGTTTCGGCTAGCGCTTGGGCGCATCCGTATATTGAAGCCGTAAAGGCGGCGGGAATCATGCAGGGGGATGGCAAAAATTTCCGTCCCGGCGCCCGCGTCACCCGTGAGGAATTGGCCGCAACCCTCATGAAAAGCGTTCGACCTGATATGACGACTGTCGAAGCTGATTATCCGGCCCCGTTCGAGGACCATTCACAGGTCAGTTCGTGGGCCAAACAGGCGGTCCAAGACGTGTTGACGCTCGGCATGATGGATTTAATAGACGAACATTTTGCTCCGAAGCAGGCTGTGCAGCGTCAAGAAGCCGCTGCATCGCTTGTGCAAGCCTTCCAACCCGGCAAGCAGGCGGCCGCATTGGATTGGACCGACGGACAGCGTATTTCGATCGGCGGCCAAACGTATCTGATCGGCGATTCGCTGAAAGGGCTGCTGCGTATCGAAAATAACGCCATCCTCAAAGGCGCAAAAGTTCGTTTTGCCGCGTCAGGTGGCACATTGAATCGAATTGATTTCCTGGAGATCGTTCAAAGCGGAGAAAACCCGGCTGACGGCGAAGCGGAATTTTCGCGAAACATCGTGCTTGACGCTCAAGGAGACCGGATCGAAGGTAGCGTCGTAATCGCTGGTGATTTCGTTTCCGTAAGAAATTTGACGGTCGATGGCGACTTCGAGATTTCGCAGTCTTTGTATCATGATTTTTACGGCTATGATGTCACGGTACTGGGCAATACGGTCATCAATGGCGGCGATGCCCATACCGTTGTTTTTGAAAATGCCAAGCTGCAAACCGTCGACATTAATAAAAAGGAAGTGCGGGTGGATGCAGCCGGTACTACGACGGTCAAGGACTTTCTGATTTATTCCAGCACGACGCTGATTGGAGAAGCAGATTCGACTATCGAACGCGTTACGTTAAAGGACGGCGCTGAAAAAGTGGACATCTCGGCTTCGATCAATTCCCTGATCGTAGGTTCAAGCGCAAACATAAATCTGGCGACGGGCAGCCGCATTCAACAGATAGAAGTTACCAATCGAGCGGCCAAATTGAAGATTCAACCGGGTGTGAACGTAGCCGATATCAAACTGCCGGCTAATGTCGATATTTCTGCAATTGTTTCGAATTACGAGCAAGTTCGGAGCCAGATCGGGAACGTGAACGGCACGAAGCCTGCTTCTCCGACGGTTCAACCTTCGCCGGCGGCGCCGCAGAACCCAACGCCGAATCCGGGCACACCGGCGCCGCAGGACCCAACACCAGATCCGGGCACATCGACGCCGCAGGACCCGACACCAGATCCGGGCACATCGACGCCGCAGGACCCGACACCAGATCCGGGCACACCGACGCCGCAGGACCCGACACCAGATCCGGGCACATCGACCGCAGGACCCGACGCCAGATCCGGGCACACCGACGCCGCAGGACCCGACACCAGATCCGGGCACATCGACGCCGCAGGACCCAACACCAGATCCGGGCACACCGGAGCCGAATCATGCGCCTACGGTTGTGAATCCGATCGGCGACATGACGGTTCAGGCTGGACAATCGGCAGAAGATATTGATCTGAGCACCGTATTCGCGGACGAGGACGGTGATTCTTTGACGCTGTCGGCCGAATCTTCGAACAACAACGTGGCGACGGTCAGCGTCTCACCGGACAACAAACTGCAAATCGCGCCGCTTGCCGGCGGATCTACCACCATTACCGTAGCGGCGAATGATGATAAAGGTGGTACGCAAACCGCAACCTTCATGCTCAACGTAAACCGCGCGCCATATACAGTCAATGCCGTAGCAGATCAAAACGCAAGGTTGGAAGAAGGCGACGTAACGATCAATTTATCCGGCATCTTCGCGGACGAGGAGGGAGATGAATTGAACGTCTCCGCCGTATCGGAAGATCCAAATGTGGCCGCGGTCAGAAAGTCCGATGACGGCAGTCAGCTGATCATCACCCCAGTATCTGCGGGATCCGTGAAAATCGTGCTTACCGCAGCGGACGCCGCGGGTGGAAAGGGCACAGAAGAGTTCGAGGTCAGCGTAGCTCCCGCTTATGCAAAAACTCCGTTCTTCTCCGAAGTCGATTGGGGCAGCGAATCGAATCAATATTTTGAAATCTATAATCCGACGAACAGCTCGATCGGCCTGGATCAGATTGTCATCGAATGGGGCGATTCAGGAAGCATGACCCTTTCGGATGCGGATCCCGGCGTCAGCGGCATAATCGATCTGTCCGCAGGCAGTGTGATTACGATCTCGGATAGTCTTTCCGATTTGCAGGACCCGCAGCTGCAGTACATGTTCAATATATATTACGATTATTCGGAACCGATTGACGTTAAGCTTATCGTGAATGGTGTCGTCGTGGACAGTATCGTCTTTACGCCGGACGTATCCGCGTTCCGCAAAGGCGGCAGATTGGCGGGAAGCAGCACCTACGACTCTACCGAATGGAACACGCAGTCTTACGATTCATCTTTGCAGGATTTGGGCACGTACACGGACAAATAAAGCATGCAAACGAACTCTTTCATACGGCAGCTGAGAAATATAAGTAAAAGGGGATATACAAGTGAAGAGTCGTTTACTCAAATTGCTGGTCGCGACCAGCGTCTTGGCCACTGCGATCGGACCGAACGCAGAATTTGCTTTTGCGGAAAAAGAAAATAAAGCATCGAGTTTGGAACCGGTTTTCCTCGACCTCGCGCAGGTTCCGGCTGCGCAGCGTCAGGCTATTCTCGAAGCAGCCGGGCTTGGCTTTCTGACCGGTGGATCGGACGGGCGTTTTCGCCCCCAATCCACGCTGACTCGGCAGGAACTGGCCGTCGTGCTGACAAGAATCCTTAAGCTCGAAGTGAAAGAAACGAGCCGTTCTTCTTTCAAAGATGTTACGTCTAAAACATGGGGACGCAACTATATTGAGGCAGCCGCTAAGGCCGGTCTGATGAAAGGAGACGCGCAGAAGTATTTCCGCGCTGATGCGCCTGTCACACGGCAGGAGCTGGCCGCCGTGCTGGTTCAAGCCGCCAAAAGCGCCCAAACCAAAACGAACGATAAAATGGTGCTTCAGGATGAGAAAGCCGTCGGTGCATGGGCGAAAAACGCCGTGCAATCCGTGCTGGGGAACGGATGGATGGAGACGCAGAACGGTTCTTTCCTTCCCAAGCAGGCCGTGAAGCGGCAGGAGATTGCAAGTGTTTTCATGGAAGCTTTTTATCCTGACAAACTGTCTGGTGTCACTCGGACAATTCAGAACGTTTCCGAGCAGGGCGTGACGATTAATGGTTACACGTACGCCTTCTCGGAACGGACGAAAGGAATTCTGAGTCAGTCAAACAGCGCGATTTTGCAGGGGGCGAAGATCCGGTTCGAAGCGTCGGGACGCAATCTGGACAAGATTACGTACCTGGAACTGCGACACGGAGGATCGGCCGCTTCAAAAGGCGCTAAAGAATTCAGCGCAAATTCTCTGCTGGATGGTAAACAGGGCATTGTCGACGGTGACGTTAAAGTCGCAGACGACTATATTTCTCTGGCAAACCTGAAGATTGCGGGCAACCTCGAGATTGGCAAAGAGCTGGAGAACGACTTTTACGGCAGTGGGATTGAAGTGCAAGGAAATACGATTGTCAACGGAGGAGACGCGAATACCGTCGTCTTCGAAGGCTCGAACCTAGCTTCCGTTGATGTCAATAAAACGAATGTGAGAGTCGAGGTACTCGGCCAAACTTTCATGCAGGCGATGAACGTGAACGTCGATTCGACGATCGTCGGGTCTTCGCAAGCCGCAATCGACCAGATCAACGTGAAGGGAGCGGCCCAGCAGGTCAACCTGCAGGGATCGATCGATTCGGTCACCGTAAGTACCGGTTCCACGATTACCGGATCGGCAAATATTGGTCAGATGACGGTCCAGACGGCTGTTCCTGTTACGTTAAACACGACGGGAACCATCGCTAAACTTAACGTCACCCAATCTTCGGCGGCAATTACCGTCGGGTCGAACCTGACGATAAACAGCCTTACGACGCCGGCGGGCGTGGCAGCAAGCTCGGTGATCAGCAATTATTCCACCGTTCAATCGCAGATCGGCAGTACAGGCGGCGCGGCAGCTGTCAATGCGGCTCCTGTCAACAGTGCACCGATCGTTCGAAATCCGATCAAGGACTTTACAATGACCATCGGCGAAAAGAAGACGATCAATCTCTCTCAAGTGTTTGACGATGTCGACGGCAACCTGTCGTACTATAAAGCGCTGCTGGTCAAAGCGGCTTCTGCGCCCGAACTGGTCACGGTAACGATAGACGGCAACAATTTGACGCTCGAAGCGAAACTCGCGGGCAAAATCACGGTACGTACGCAGGCTTATGATTCTAATAATGCCCGCATTAACCACGATTTCACGGTAACGGTAAACAGGAATCCGGTCGCGTCGGATGTTCCTGAGCAGGTAGCAACGCTCGATGCAGAAGCAAGCACATTGGACCTGAGCGCATACTTTACGGATCCGGACGGGGATGCGCTGTCTTACAAAGTTGTATCAAGCGACGAAAATGTCATTGCCGCTTCCATATCCGGCAAGCTGCTGCAGATGGAGGCAATTGCACTGGGACAAACGAAGGTTACTGTGACGGCCGAAGACGGTAAAGGCGGTACGGTCACCAAGGATATCGTTGTTCGTGTCAATCGTTCGCCGCAAACCCTGAACCCCCTTCCGGATCGCAAAGCTTCGATCGGAACGGATGTACAGGTCGACCTCTCGGACGCTTTCCAAGATCCTGACGGAGACGCCCTGACTTTTGAAGCTTCTTCGCAAAACGTGTCTTCGGCAGCCGCGGTCGCAAGCGGCAGCGCTCTGACAGTCACACCTCTTGCGGAAGGCCCAGTGTCCGTCACCGTCACGGCCAAAGACGGCAAAGGCGGAACGGCGAGCCAAACGTTCACCATCTACGTGAACCACAGCCCCAAACTTGACCGGTCCCCGGGTGTGCAGGAATCGATGGTAGGAAAAGGCGATGTCTTCGTAGAATTGGACGGCATGTTCAGTGATGTGGACGGCGACCCGCTGACCTATGAGGTTCAGTCGGCGTCGTCAGCCGTTGCAACCGCAGAGCTTGACTCGAATAACCGGATTCGCTTGTCTCCAGTTTCGGGCGGCGATACATTCGTAACCGTTACAGCAAACGATGGCCGGGGAGGAACGGCGAGTGGAACCTTCGATATTAAGGTCAATGAGGCACCGACGGTTAAGCAGCCCGCCAGAAACCGCTCTATCCAATTGACGGGCGGAGATGTGGCGGTCGATCTTGCGAATGTCTTCCAGGACGTAAACGCCGACAGTCTTACGTTGGTGGCGGAATCCGGCGATCCGGCGATCTTGACGGTCGGCGTAAGCGGGACACAATTGACGCTGGCCCCAGTTTCCGCGGGCAGTTCGACCGTGAAAGTAACGGCGGACGACGGCCGCGGTGGCCAGGTCAGTGACAGCTTTGCCGTGCGGGTCAATCGAGTTCCACAGACGGAAGGTTCTCTTGCCGATCAGCTGCTGACAATCGGTAGCGGAGCGGCAAAAATTGACGTGACCAGCGCATTTTCTGACGATGACGGCGATGTCCTGACGTACAAAGCGACAGCAGCCGATCCTTCCATTGCTGCGGTATCCGTCACGAACGGTGAAATCACGGTCGATCCGCTGACTGCCGGAACAACCACGATTACGGTCACGGCGAATGATGGATATGATGGCGAAGCGAGCAAAACGTTCGACGTGACCGTCAACCGTGCTCCGATCGTCGATCAAGCCGTATCGGATCAGCTGATTACGCTCGGAGCTGGAGACGTCACTCTCGATCTGAGCCAGGCTTTCCGTGACGAAGACGGCGACCTGCTGACGCTGACCGCTTCTTCGCTCTCCGAAGACCGGGTATCCGTTTCGCTGAACGCTGCTTCCAAAGAGCTTTCGCTTCGTCCGATTGCCGGAGGATCGGCTTCGATCCGCATCCAGGCGGAAGACGGCCGTGGCGGTAAGAAAGATCAGACTATCAAGGTCGAGGTCAACCAGGCTCCGCTGGCGGGGGATCTGGCCGGTCGTACGCTGTCGCTCGGAAGCACGGATCAAAAGATCGACTTGAGCGGCGTATTTACGGATGCAGATGGGGACACCTTGTCGCTCGTCGCGATTTCTGCCGATTCTTCGATTATGGATGCCATGTTGGACGGCAAGCAGCTGACGCTGACGGCAGTGTCGCTGGGTACCACGAACGTGACCGTTACCGCATCCGATTCGCGTGGCGGCACGGCTTCGAAGACGATCGCGGTCGAAGTAAGGCCGAACCGAGCACCGGTCGTGAAGCAAACCATCGCCGGACAAATCGTTCAACCGGGCAATGACATTGAGGTTGATCTTGCGGGCGTGTTCGACGATCCGGATGAAGATGATCTGACTTATGCAGCCGTATCCGCCGATACTGCACTTGCTTCCGTCTCGGTCGCGGGCGATCGGTTGACCGTAAGCGGCATTGCAGACGGAACGGCTATTATCACCGTGACCGCGACGGATGTAGTCGGAAACAAGATCAACACTTCGTTCCAAGTCGATGTATCGTCGAACGAAGCGCCGAAAGTTGTCGGTTCCGTTCCGGAACAAATGGTCGTGCCGGGATTCTCGACACAAGTCGCGGTTGACTCGCTGTTCCAAGACAGCGACGGCGATTCCCTGACGTATAGCGCGGAAGCGGCCGCCGGCGGGATGGTCGTTCCGAGCGTCAGCGGAAATGTGCTGAAGCTGGACTCCGGAACAAGCAGCGGCAAAACGCTAGTAACGGTAACGGCCGACGACGGACGGGGCGGAAAGGTAAGCACGACGATCCAGGTAACCGCGGTCGAAATCGTGCATCAGAAGACTATTGCGACCAAAGTCGGCCTTGCGAATGTCTCTTACGATCTGGCTCCTTACTTCTCGGCACAGCAGCCATTTACGGTCTATCGCGCGGAAAACGGCACATTGATCAAAGAAGGCTCGCAACTGCTGAGCGGCAGCGTATTGAACATGAATCCGGGCAATTCCGCCGGCACGGTCTCTTACTTCGTGATTTCCACAGACGGCAAAGCCGCTTCCGTTCAACTGAACGTACAGCAGCAGCAAGGCGCCGCTGCGTTCTTCTCAGAATATACGCGGGAAAATGCCATGAATATCGTGCTTGAAATGTACAATATGAATGAAGATGCAATCAACTATCAAATAATCGGATACCGTTATAATTTGAAAACCCAACAGATGGAGAGAATGCTTGATCGAGACTACCAACCGAATCTTTATGCGAACGTGATGAATATTTTTAAAGGAAATATCGGTCTCGTGATTAATAACGTATTCTATGAGTTTATGGATCGTACCCAGGTTCCGGGCTACCACGACGAACTCGTCATGAACTTGGATTCGAATTACAAATTCGAAGGCTATGTCGTCTGCGCGTTTGAATTGGTTCGAAACGGCCAGGTTATCGACGTGCTCGGAGACAAGAACTGGACGCCGGCTTTGGGCTCTGAACCACTGCCGACAAGCGGCACACTGATCCGTAAAAAAGGGGTCGCTACCGGCTCGAACACGTTCAGCCTGAACGGTGAATGGGACCTTCTTCCTTTCACGCTCGATAATGTCAACAAACACACACCGTAATTTCACGTAAAACGTAGTTAAATGAAAAAAGAGGGCTTTCCTTATGGAAATGCCCTTTTTTTCTTGCAAATCGGATTCCTGCTTGTTCGGTGAGCATAAAGGTGGCACACAATGACAATAGGCCAGTACAATCCCACTGCACAGCCAACGCTTTTGAGAAGAAGAGTTATTGAGAGATATTTTAAAACTTTAGCTGAGAACATGTAAATGTTGATGACCTGCGTACCTTAAAGGCTTATCTTCCTGACGGCAGCAAATTCGGTTATTTAACTGCTTGTGGCAGAGAAAGTTCGAGAAGAACAAATCAACAGGGAAAGGATCAATGAGATGGAAAACATGTTCCTATTGCCTCTAAGTCCGTGTATCTAATCGTCATCTTGTCCTTCAATTCATTAAACTAACGGGCAGTTTAGTTGAATTGAAGTCTACGTATCGGCTCACTTGGAAGTATCGTAAAGAAACAAGGGACAGACTGCTTTGTCGGCAGCTGCCCCTATCTCTTTACCATTTGCTAATTTCAAATCTAACGGTGGCTTCTCGGTGTTCCTTGTGCTCCGTCCGAAACAGTTTCCCATGTCTCCCAAGTGGCTAAACGATCAGCATAGACTCCGCGGACCAAAGGCAAGACCCCAGCGCCGACCGCAAAGCGCAGAGGTGGCTCCTCGGCGTCTATGATTCGAAGAATCGCATCGGCCGTCGCATTCGGATCGCCTCGTTCTTCTGTCGATAAACGAAGGGACACCTGATTTCGAAGTTCAGCGTAAACTTCCAATCCCTGTGATGTCTTCATGGAAAGGGGGCTTCCAAAGTCAGTTGCAAAGGCACCCGGCTCGAGCAAAGTGACCTTAATGCCGAAGCTTTTAACCTCCTGAGCGAGGCTATCGTGCAATGCTTCGACTGCCCATTTGGACGCGCAATAGAAGCCGATGAGCGGAGCTGCAACAATCCCCATGGCACTTGAGACGCCAAGAATGTGCCCGCTGCCCTGTAGTCGAAGCAGAGGCAGGGCAGCTTGGATCACACGAAGCGTACCAAAGTAATTGGTGTCAAATAGTTCGCGGACGTCGGATTCGTCAGCCTCTTCAGTCGTGCCAACCAGGGTGTAACCGGCGTTGTTTAAGACGACGTCCAGCCTGCCGAAATGCGCATGAGCCTGCTGAACGACATGCTCGACCTGCTGGGAATCTGTTACATCGAGCGCTAGGGGGAGAACCGCGTCTCCAAAACGTTCCTTAAGTTCGGCGATATTTTCGGGTGTTCGAGCAGTCGCGGCAACCTTATCCCCGCGAGAGAGTGCAGCCTCCGCCCAAATGCGCCCTAATCCGCGAGAGGCTCCTGTAATGAACCAGACTTTGTTTTCCATAGTATTCTCCTCCAATACAGTTCTTGTGTGTAGTATTTTTAAAGCTTCTGTTTTCTATTTCGTTCTTCTATAATGTTACGGTTTAGCAGGTTGATACGGAATTTCAAATAAGTTAGCATGGTATTAACTTATGGTTTATGCAAAAGGAGGAGCCTGCCTGAATGATTGAGCAATTAAAGACGTTTGTTCAAGTGGCGGAGTCCGGAAGTTTTTCTAAGGCAGCCGAAAAGCTTTTTATCTCTTCAACCGCTGTGATGAAACAAATGAATTTGTTGGAAAAGCAAACCGAAGTCCCACTTTTTATCCGTACCAACCACGGTGTTAGCCTCACAAAGGCAGGAGCAGCATTTATCAAAGATGCGGAATATATGCTGCAGTATTTTCAAGAATCTCTTATTCGCATGCATCACTCTGCACAGGCCGATCGGCATGTTGTTCGCGTGGGTACTTCTATGCTTAATCCCTGTAAGGTTTTAATTGATTTGTGGAATGGGATTAGCGACCGATACCCTCAATTTGTTATAAACATCGTTCATTTCGAAGATGACGCACATACACTCCCAACCACTTACCGCATGATTGGCCAATCACTAGATATCATTGCGGGGCCATTTCTTACAGATAATTTGAAAGATTACTACCGTGTACTCGAACTGGGGAGTTACCGCGTTTGCTTTGCCGTATCTCGGCAACATAGGCTGGCTTCAAGAAAAACACTTTCTGTAAAAGATTTGTATGGGGAAAGATTGGCTGTAGTGAATGGTGGGAATAGTGCCGTCATTCATGACCTACGTGATTTCCTAAAAACGGAACATCCTCAAATACAAATAAAAGATGTGCCGCGTCTCTATGATCTTGATGTGTTTAATCGCTGCGAGGAAAGTAATACCGTTATGTTAACGTTGGAGGCGTGGGCAGATATTCATCCATCCTTGGTGACGATCCCTAGTGATTTAGATTTCGTAGTTCCATATGGTTTAATATATCCATTACATCCATCCAAGGAAGTGGGTCAATTCTTAGAAATTATAAAAGAAATGTAAGGTAATGTTTTGCTGGCAGAAGTTTTATAGACGAATGCCCTTAGGTCCCAGTGCCCAAAGCTTAGGATGATGCAAAAATTCAGGGATAAGTAATCGCCGATATCTTTTGTGGCCTGTAACATCTAACTGACCGCATTTGAGGTCACCAGAAAAGCTCCTGTAAGAGGTTCAAACGCTGGTTGAAGTTCCTTTGTAATCTTGACTTTTCAATCATGGTAATTAAGGTATGCGTTCTGTCTGTTATCGCTCGGTCAAGCGTTACCTTTTCCATGTTAGTAAGTACTTCGCTTGATTTACCATGCGGACAACGTGAAACTTATGCGTTCGTATGACTTTTGTACATCCTTTTTTTGTTCATTTGATATAATAGATTCAAAACCTAGTTAAGAACTGCGCTTAATTAAAAAATATAGGAGCACTTATGAAAGAAGACATTATAAAAAAATATTTCTTTATGTGGGTAACTAGAGATTTTACGTTGTTAGATACGTATTTTTCTGATGATATTATCTACCGCGAATGTTATGGAGCAATGTATGTAGGGATAGAGGAAGTCCATTTGTGGATCAAAAAAATGTTACTGAAGCAAGTTGTCTTAGAATGGAAGATAAAAGATATTCATCAAGTAAATGAAACCTTATTTTTTGTAGAATGGTATTTTAAAGCAAAAGAAAAACAACTTTATTCATTTGATGGTATATCAATGATTAGATTTGATGGAAATAAAATCCTAATAATAGAAGAATATGAAGCTACACATGAAACTTTTAGACCATTTAAGATTGATTAAATGTGTCTAAGAATCAGTGAACGACGTTGTCGATGGACAAGAACATGTTCCCATAGAAGTCGCTATTTTAGCGGCTTTTTTATTTTATCGGTACAAGTTCTTGTCCCAAGCCAAGGACAAGAATTCGTACCGATTACCGGAATGGACAAGAATATAGTCCTTTTCCGGATTAGATGGATATCTAAGGGTGAGGCAAGCCTAATTTCGGCAAGCGCTCCCGTACGGACTCATCTCAATGCGTTGGCCAATGAAGAATCCCGTTTGGACTGGAGGTAAATCGATTGATTTAAAGGAATAAACAAAAGAAATAAATGCTGTACAAGAAGTTACCGAACAGCAAAAGATATAAACAAAAATGTAATAGCGATTGCTTCCGGGGATGGGGGAATAATCACTATGTATATTTGCGTATTTTTTTGGTTTTTGTCCTCCATATGTGTACAAAGAATGAAAAAGATGCTACATTGAAATCAGTCTAACCCCCCTTTGTTACAACACTTTTTCGAATAATTAAATGTCTCCTGTATGAGGACAGTCGTATATCGAGGAGGGAATCGAATGTCAAGTCATGTATTGGACCAATTTTTAAGTTCGAACATCGAAGATCTAAAGAATAAAGGTCTATATAACTTCATCGATACACTGCAGGGGGCAAATGGTCCTGTTATTCGTATTGACGGAAAGTCCTTAATCAATTTGTCTTCTAATAACTATTTGGGCTTGGCAACAGATCACCGTCTGATTGATGCTTCAGTTAAGGCGGCGCAGACATACGGGGCAGGGGCAGGGGCTGTGAGAACCATTAATGGTACGATGGATCTTCATATGGAGCTTGAAGAAAAACTGGCCCGTTTCAAAAAAACGGAAGCCGTTATCGTGTATCAATCGGGATTCAACTGCAATATGGCTGCTATATCTGCGGTAATGGATCAGCATGATGCGATTTTATCCGATGAGCTGAACCACGCTTCAATTATTGATGGCTGCCGCCTATCGAGAGCCAAGGTGATTCGCTTTAAGCATTCGGATATGAATGATTTAAGGCGGCAGGCGAAAGAAGCCAAGGAATCCGGTCAGTATCATAGGATTATGGTCATCACCGACGGGGTTTTCTCCATGGATGGTGATATAGCAAAACTGCCCGAAATCGTGAAAATAGCAGAAGAATTCGACCTAATCACTTATGTAGATGATGCCCACGGTTCAGGCGTTCTTGGAGCAGGTGCGGGAACTGTGAAACATTTTGGATTGTCCGAACGCATTGACTTTCAAATTGGTACACTCTCCAAGGCGATCGGGGTTGTCGGAGGTTATGTGGCAGGTAGAAAGCAACTGATCGAATGGTTGAAGCTGAGAAGTCGTCCGTTTCTGTTCTCAACATCGCTACCCCCGGCTGCAATTGCTGCTTGCAGCGCTTCTGTCGACATTCTGATGAATGACACTGAGCTGATCAAGAAGCTATGGGAGAACAGCAATGATTTGAAAAATGGCTTGAGCCGGCTTGGATATGATGTGGGCCAAAGCGAAACACCGATCACCCCTTGTATCATTGGTGATGAAGTAACCGCCCAACAGTTCAGCAAACGACTCTATGAAGAAGGCGTGTACGCTAAGGCCATCGTGTTTCCGACAGTTCCAAAAGGAACTGGAAGAATACGCAACATGCCGACAGCTGCTCATACCAGGGAGATGCTTGATCAGGTGATCTATGCATATGAGCAAGTTGGCAAGGAAATGAAGTTGATTTAACTGTATTCACGGGAGTATATCTTTCGGGAGGAATGTCTTATGAAGAAGATATTGGTGACCGGAGCATTGGGACAAATCGGTTCTGAGTTAGTCGTTAAATTACGTGAAATTTATGGAGCGGATCATGTCGTTGCTACGGATCTCAGGTCATCATCCCACGAAATTACCCGATCCGGGCCATTCGAGTTGCTGGACGTGACGAATGCTAAGGCGATGTTCGAAATCGCCAAGCAATACGAAGTGGATACCATCATTCATTTGGCTGCGCTGCTGTCAGCTACCGCAGAGGAGAAACCCTTGCTTGCTTGGAATTTGAATATGGGCGGATTGATGAATGCTCTCGAAATATCCAGGGAGCTCAGTTGCCAATTTTTCACTCCAAGCTCGATTGGATCTTTTGGCCCTTCGACTCCGAGAGACAACACCCCGCAGGATACGATCCAGAGGCCCAATACGATGTATGGCGTGAACAAGGTGTCCGGCGAACTGCTTTGTGATTATTATTTTCACAAATACGGCCTGGATACTAGGGGGCTGCGATTCCCTGGTTTGATATCTTATATGACGCCTCCCGGCGGAGGAACGACGGATTACGCGGTGGAAATTTACTACGCAGCCGTGACAGCTGGGCGATATACATCTTATATTGCCAAAGACTCAAACATGGACATGATGTATATGCCGGATGCCCTGAACGCTATCATTGATTTTATGGAAGCGGATTCATGCCGATTGATACACCGAAATTCTTTTAATGTCACCGCAATGAGCGTGGATCCGGAGGCGATCGCTGCAGCGATTCGGGAAGAGATTCCCGGCTTTATCCTCGATTATGACGTTGATCCGAAGAGGCAGGCCATTGCCGATAGCTGGCCGCATTCCATTGATGCAACGGCAGCGAAAACAGAATGGGGATTTCACACCCGCTACGACTTGAAGGCCATGACGAAAGATATGCTATTGCAGCTAAGCAAGAGACAAATGCTCCGCAAAGCTTAAAGTTAATATAAATTCACTGTGCAAAGCGAGTAGAAATACAAAAAAATCTGTACCAAGGGGAGGTTTGGCGTTACCCGGATAAAATGAAGGGAAGAACAACGTCAATCGTCAAAATGGGGTACAACAACATTGTTTCAATCCAAGTCGCTATTTTAGCGGCTTTTTTTATCGGTACAATTTCTTATCCCAGCCAAGGACAGTGACTTGTATGTATGCTGTCACGCAGTTTAAGACACGAAATAAGCTGGGTGATTCTGGCACATCAGAAGGAAAAATCGGTGCCTTCACTTCATTTTAATTATGAAATAAATTTATCTGATGTTTTGTAAACCGGAGCTTAAACGCTCCGGTTTTATTGTACACCAATAAGATTTAAGGGTGTGCTGAAAGGTGATCGCGTTCCTAATCCGTCGCATTCTAAGGATACTCAGTCAGACTGGACAAAGGAACAGTCATTTCCTGCTCCGAGTTTCCGATCGGATAGATTCGAGCCGTTTCATCCTCATTCACATGCTGGATTACGATAGGGGCATCCTGGTAGGTTACATTTTTCATAATGGCCGATTCCGAAATTTCAATCGCTCTTTGTTTGTTCATGAGAATTCTCCTTATTCTGAAAGCTTGTTCGATTGATCAAGATGACGGTGTGTGGCTTTTTTAATTTCTTGGTCGAGTTTCGATTGTCCTTGAATTTCTGCAGCCGCCTCCATCTGATGATTCAGCTGCTGTTCGATCTGTCCGATTCCATGCGCCTCTTGTTGCTGTTTGCTCTTAGTCAAAACGATCCCTCCATGGTTGTAATAAGATCTTTATAATCTCTGTACCACTACATTGCACCAAACAGTAGGAGCTTTTGCAAAAGTTTTTCATGTACTGCCATTCGATTTTAGTGCTATAAAATTTGGAAGCTTTCATGCGATTTTTTACACTGGGTCTAAACTTGTGGGGTATTTACCCCATATCTTCATCAAGATCAGTTCAAGTGTCCGTTACGTCTTGTTTAATTTTTCATAACTTATAGAGTGGCAGAATGGGATAAAGACAGTAAGTTCTTTTGACAGGAAGGGTTGTAAGATTTTAAGAGGAGGCGGATATGACAAGAAAAGTTGTGATTGAGATTAACTTCAACAACTACGGTTTTGACCCGAAGCGTCTGACAGGGAATGGTTGGAGCGGAGAATGGACATTTTCGCAGATATACGCTGAACTGTCTCAGGATTTCCTAATCCTCATGGAAGCGAGATTGAACTGGTATTAAGGGAATTCGTGGTCTGAATAGAACATTTCTGAACATCAAAGGAGGGCTAGGCGCGTGTCTGAGGAAAAAAAACTCATTGTTGAAATGCTCTTTAATAACTGGGGAGCGACAGCGGATCGACTGACCACTCGATGGATAGAATACAGAATAAATTTATTCATGAAATTTGCACTCAAAAGCCTACTCCTTCAATCTTCTCAGGATTTTACCTGCTATGTGCTATATGATCCGAAGTCTGAGAAGCTTATAAATGAGACACTAAAAAAGTATCCTTCCCTGCCTTCCCATATCTGCTTTGTAACACCTAAAGATTACCAGTCTCATATTATGCGAGATATTGAAAAGTTCAAGTATTTGTACCGCGTGTATCTGTCCAGTGACGATATGTATCACCAAGATTTATCAAAAAGCTGCACGCCTATAAACCTCACAAAGATACCGTTGCCTTAATACCGCAATACGGTTACATCTACGACTCGGTACAAAAGCGGCTAGGAAAATTTTTTTTCTGGCTTCCCAGTTACGGTGTAACTATTATCAAGGTAGACGAGTATTTGAGAGGACAAGCGGCCCGCTATACCTGGCGCGATGCATTTAAGGTTCCCAGGGAGTTCATTCATATTAAAGAACCAATTTGGATTAATCATATTCATGGACAGAACACAGGTACAACTTTTGCCAATGCCCTGACCTGGAAAATAGCAAATGTTCATGATGCTTGTACGTTGGAGCCTTGGAATAACAATAAACAACCTAAAGCTGCTTTCGGTCCTGAGATTACAGAGCCAAATGACATCGAACAGATCCTGAACCGCTTTTTCTAACTGTGCGCTATATTATCGATAGAATTAAAGTGGTTGGATAAGGCTACAATCGTTCTCTGAAGGGAAAAACTCTGTTCCATTTCGGAGAACGATTGGGAACAAGGTGAAACTGTCTAGTATAAATATTTGATCTATTTCATTAAACTAACCCCTTAGATTTATCGGGGTAAAAAGAGAAGTATCGGTCTGAAACTAGCTGTTGAGCACAAGAACTTGTACCGACGAAAAGGATCCATGTAAATCCCCCCTCATAGTGTACAAGTTATTAATATATAACATCATCATTGGATATAAACTTGCAAGAATTAGATATTTCCTATCCTCATTAAAGGTGTGTAAAATTAAAGCACCACGAGAGGGAGTGAGTTTATTATGCGAATTGATGCTCATCAGCATTATTGGTCAATATCACGTAACGATTATGGCTGGATAAATAAAGAATTACCTATTTTATACAGAGATTTTTTGCCACAAGATTATGAAATTCACTTAAAGAAGCATAACATCGACGGAACAATAGTTGTGCAGGCCGCACCTACTATTGAAGAAAGCGAATATTTGTTGGAATTGGCCAATCTGTCGGATTCGATATTGGGTGTAGTAGGTTGGCTAGATTTATTTACTCCATCGCATAGGGAACATTTCGATCTTTTCCGTAAACATAAGAAGTTCGTTGGCTTCCGCCTGATGTTGCAGGAGATGGTTGATGTCAGCCGTGTGCTTGAAAAGCCATATTTGGAAGCGCTTAAATACTATGCATCCTTGGATATCCCTATAGATATTCTTGTCCGAGAAAATCAACTGGCTGTACTTAATGAACTTCTCAAAGAGGTTCCTGACTTAAGAGGGGTTATTAATCATATCGGTAAGCCTCGTATAAAGGAACATCTTTTTGAACCATGGGAATTCCTGATGGGAGAGATAGCAAAACATCCAAAGATCTATTGTAAAATTTCTGGAATGGTAACCGAAGCTGATCATGATCATTGGGATGTGGAACATTTTAAGCCGTATATTGAACAAATTATTCGTATATTTGGTCCGGAGCGTATTATGTTTGGTTCGGATTGGCCGGTCTGTTTGCTAGCTGCAAGCTACGATGATGTTCTTGGTATCTTGAATAATACAATTCCACAATCATGGGTGGAAGAGAACCGGTCCGGTCTGTTTGGAGAGAATGCAAGAACATTCTATAAATTAAGATAATTCAGATCGCACAAAATGCTATGTTTACTATTCAATTTTCCACTAAGTATTTCAATACAGAGCTTGTTATCAGAAAAGCCGAGAACCCTTGATAAAAGGCTTCTCGGTCTTTATATTAAACCGGTCCAGGCTGCTGCATGATGCAATTATGATACAATTCGGGAGTATAACTATAATGATTGTGAAGCTACGATCAATGATATACCTGACCAGGCTGAAGTTGGGGGAAAGGAACACGAGTCCGGCGGCCTTTTACTAAAAAGGGGTTTGGATAAACGTGAACTACAAAATGATAAATATTCTTATTGTGGAAGATGAGAAGAACATATCTGAGCTGATCAAAATCAATCTGACTGATTCCGGATATCACTGTGTCTGTGTCTATGATGAAGGAGGTTCCCGAGAAACAAGAACATATACCCATTGAAGTCGTTAATTTAGCGGCTTTTTTATTTTATCGGTACAAATTCTTGTCCCAAGCCAATGACAAGAACTTGTACCGATTACCGGAATGGACAAGAACATAGTCCAATTACCGATTAGATGCAATTCTAAACATTAATCACATGAACTTAATTCTTTATTTTCTGGTCCCTAGCTGTTGCCGTTTCATTTTTAAGAGCCAGTCTAAACTATTACTTTACCCAAGCGGGGGTTCGTCATCATCAATGCCTTCCGATGTTCCTCCCCAGGTTTCACCCCATATGCGCATCTCCCGAAGTACGGGTATGTACGCCCTTCCTTTATCTGTTAGTGAATACTCAACAGTAACAGGTGAGGTAGGAAACACCTGGCGGTTGACCACTTCATGCCGCTCCAAATGACGCAGGACATCCGTTAAAGACTTGATGCTGACATTGTCTAAATATCTTCGCATCTGATTAAATCTCTGCGGACCTAGACTAAGTAAGGTGAGTACCAAAATAGCCCATTTTCCACGAACAACCTCCAACGCCTCGCGAATGGAGATGAGGCATTGTTCGTCCTCTTTGCGTATATCCACAAAATCATCCCTTACTATAGTATAGTTAGTCTAATATATAGAGCTATATAAAAATAATGTGTCTACTTTAAAGTATATACTAAATAATTTATAGTAACAATAAAGCTTATTTAACTGCAATGGTTGAATTTGTTTTGATAAAGGTCTACTACTAATTATTTAGAACATCTTGTGCCAACTTGGGGCAAGGTAATTATGAGGAGGAGAGAAGCATGTCCGTTGAACAATCGTCACAGAAGGTGGAGGCGCAGTTTTTTGATGTTATTCAAGATCGGAGATCTGTAAGATACTATGATTCCGAAGTGAAGATCTCACGGGAGGAAATGAAGGATATATTGCAGCTAGCTACACTGGCTCCTTCTGGCGCCAATCTCCAGCCGTGGAGGTTTCTCGTCATCGACTCGCAGGAGCTAAAACAGAAACTGCTTCCAATCGCCAACAGCCAGCAGCAAGTGATTGAGGCTTCAGCTGTCATTGCGATACTCGGAGATTTGGAAGGCTATAAATTGGCCGAGAAAGTTTACGGGATGGCGGTAGATGCGGGGTACATGCCTGAAGAGACAGCTAAATCATTCGTGGAGCGATACCAAAGACTGTTCGCGAGTATGTCTCCAGAAAATGTACTCCGAAAAGTATTTATTGATAGTGGACTGGTGTCCATGCAGCTAATGCTTGTCGCTCGTGCAAAAGGATATGATACGGTCCCGATGGGCGGCTTTGACCAAGTAAAATTTGTAGAAGAGTTTGATATTCCGGCGAGATACGCTCCTGTTATGCTTATCGCCATCGGCAAGGCAGTGAAGCCCGGACACCGGACGGTAAGATTACCGATAGAAGATGTCACTTTCTTTAATGAATTGCCTAAGGATTGATATTAATCATTCATGTAATATAAAAGAAGCTAAAGGATATGAAATGCACCCCAATTGTTAACCACTACTTACAATTGAGGTGCATTTTTGAGTTTTTGCGGAGATCAAGAAACTTTGTTAAAGCACTGCAAAAGGAGCAAGTTTCGAGGGACAAGAACATGTTCCTATTTGCGATTAGGCATGTATCTAATCATATCTTGTCCTTCAATTTATTAAACTAACGGGCAGGTTAGTTTAAAGATTACTCAGAATATTTACACAAAAGTACTCTTCTTCTATAATTAATCAGTAAAAATAGGAGGTGCAATATAAATGTTTGTTAAAGTTTATCGATACCAAATTCAGCCTGATAGAATAGATGAGTACTTAGAGATTCAAAAAAAATCAGCGGAGATTTATGCGTCTTACATAGACTTTCAATCTTTCTGTATAAATAGTAATCAAGAAAAAAGTAAGTGGATTGAAATATCAAAATATAAGAACGAAAATGAATATAGAAAAAGTATTGATCTAATTAATGATAATACTGAGATAAAACAACTTTTCGAAAAATTTTCATCTCTTTTGATAAATGGTGAGACTGAATTAGTTGAAGAGGATTACATAATGAAGTTTAGTTTTAATGATACATAGCATTAACTAACGGAAAACGTTAGATCAAAACGGTTGTGACGGGAGAAGACCTGCTGTTAGGCGAATATAGTCCAGGTTATTTTGCGTGGGAAATAGCGGGTTTTTGTCTGCTGAAGCCCTATATTCCAGCGAAGGGAAAACTGGGACTATAGGAATATCCAATAGACGCTGTAACACGACTCCAGTGTACATTAATTACATTAACATATGTACAAAATACGAGTTTTGTGAAACAGTATGTTTAAAAACTTAACCAACCCAATTATCAATCCCAAACTATCTCTTCATAATTTGAATTCATTTCTTCATGGATTTTTGTTTCTTTTCGTTTCTATAGCCCTCGATATTTTTCTAATATCATATGGATAAATGTGTGAATTGTATTTGGTATACGAAATTAAACTTCCGTTTTATCTAGTTTTGTTAAAATCCTAGCCACACAGGATTTTATCCCTGCACGGCCGAAATTTTAATTAATCCCAAACAACTTCTGTACCTGCGATGAAATCATGAATTGCACGTTTATCTTCACGTACGGCCACCATAATAATACTAACTATAAATCCGATCCCCAAAGTAATTCCATACACGATTCCCGCTACAACGACTCGCAGCAACATTGCAACAATTCCTGGTGGTTCATGCGTATCGTATTTGCGAATCCGGATTCCACATATGCGCTTTCCGATTGTTCGGCCACTCCAAAAAACAGGTAATAAAATGGAATATAACGAACTTAATAAATTAACGAACGGATCATTACTATCAAAGTTCCCAGTCAGTGCTCCTGCTATAACAGCTAAAGGCAATCCTATAATCAACCCATCCAAAATTGCTGCACCCAGTCTGATCCAAAAACCTGCATGATACAAAACAATTCCTCCTGACAACTTAAATTATTGTGCTACCTCCTTTCTGTATGGAATTAATTAAATATTATGTATATATACTTAATAGTATAACATAATTTCCCATCCATATATTTTTAGAGCAAGTTCAAATGAAAACTAACCTTTGTGAAATTTTTATCATTCTTTCCATTTAAATAGTACTATAGTATTGCAAACATCCGCTTCCCCCCATAAAATCGCCTTAAGCGCTTCTACTCTTTAAAATCCTATGTTCAGCTATAGCGTACAGCAATCCGATTACAGCAAAGATCCATATGGATGTCATACGATTTAGACCATATCCTACGACGAAATATTCGGAGTACAGTTGATCGAACACCCAAATCCCGCCCACTCCCCAGCTGCAAATGTAAATCAATATTCTAATCATAGTACTGTGAACCCGTTTGCGTAATAACCAAGAGATGGGAATCACAATAATTACGTAGATGGCAGCCAAGTGATGACCGTATGCAAAAAGCAATGACAGTGAGTATGTTACAAAACCGATATTGCGTATCCCGTAAAACTCCGTCGTTGTAATCTGATATCCTTCCAATACTTCGAGGACAATTGCACCCGTTATAATCAGCCCCACAAACACCAGGCCCAATAGTAAGAAACGTTTCACGCCACTATCCAGCAAGTCAATCACCCCTACTATCTAAACGCGATCTGTGCCGTCAAAGTTACACTTTTTGAGTGGTTATGATTACGTACTCCTTTATTGAACAAAAAAAGCCATATGGAATATGGCTTCATCATGAACGTTATATTACACTCCTACATTACATATGGAACGCTTTCCAAAACGAACCCTCAGTATTAATAATGTCCCTGATCTGGACAAAAGGAATCGTAAATGTCGGGAATCCCGCTGCGTACGGAGCGATCTCATAGGGATTGAAATACAGATGCAGTGCGTCTGCCGTCACGAAAAATGGCTGGTTCGGGCTAATTCCTTCATAGGTATCCGGAAATACATAAGAATACTGAGGATCATTTTTGATCTGATCTCCTACAATCTGACTTAATACTTTTACGTAGTCGCTATTCGGCTTAAACAAGTCCTTTAACTCGTACAGCTGCCCGCTGGTGAGATTAATAATGGCATAGATCATCGTAGGCATACCGTGTGCAGCCCCAAAAGGATAGTTATATCCCGTAAGCTGCAGCTGAAGCAGCTGTTGCAGATAAAAGGTAATATCAAAATCCCCTGTGTAGCTGTAATCCAGCTTCTGGTCTGGAGGAATCGGTTTGACCTGAGACAAGTTCCTCAATTTCAAATTAAGTGCCAGTTGTGCGGCCTGGTCGGTTAATCCTTCCACCTGGGGATAATAAACCAGATAATCGATATTGGGTTTATACTTCTCTTCACGAACACGGTAAGGTGGCTGAAGGGGAACGATTGTATTTTGCCGCCAGATGATCTGTCCGGCTCGATTGACATACAAAAGACGCTGATCAACGTTTGCTTTGATCAAATCCGGTGCTACGACTTCCAGTGTACCGGAACCCTCTACACGGGGATATCCCGGTGCTGGACGCCCGCTCAGATCAAGCAGAACAGTCTGTCTTCCATCCGATGCAGATGCGAGCCCCCCTTTGTAGTCGCCCACGTCCCTGTAAGTGAACTCTGTTAGCCTCCTGCCATTAACATCTGCAATCGCATACAATGAGCCAATGAAAGGCTGCTCCGGATCAATGGCCTGCCCCAGTGCAAAACGCTGTTCCCCTAAATCTCGGATATCATTGTAAGCTGGTTTAATGACAAATTCGCCTTGCGTGTTAATGACACCATACATGGATTTGTAGTCCTCTGCTGTATTCACAATCGCGTGCCCACCATTGAAAGGAAGTGCTGTAGTAAATTTAGGTTCAATTCGGACCTGACCTCGTTCATCGATATAGCCGTACTTTCCGGGTGTCTCCTTCTGGAAAGCAAGTAAACCGTCTCCCAGCGGTCCCACATATGCGTAAGGGTATGTCGCCAGTCGATTTCCATTACGATCTATGAGTGCGAACTCATTGTCTTTAATCTGAACAACCGCTTTACCGTTGTTAAAATCGTAGGCTGATACGAATTGTGCTCGGATCACCTCATTGCCAGCAGCGTCCAGGTAGCCGTAACGACTGGCATCTCCACCTGCCTGACCTCCGGAAATATCATAGAAAAGCGCCCGCCCATCACTCGTATTTGCGATAAAAGGATAAGCCCGTTTCGTAAGCACATGACCTTGTTCATCGATCATTTTAAAGCCTTGAGCGTCAATCACAATTGCCCGTTCTTCTTCGAATGAATTAATGGAATCATATACAGGCTGAACAACATACTGGCCATTCAGATTAATCACACCAGCCTTGTCATCCTTCACAACGACAGCCAGGCCATTCGGCTGAAAATCACGAGCGTCATCAAGTACAGGCTCCAGCCGGATCCGACCCTGTGCATCCATATAGCCCCACCGGGTTCCCTGAATCGTTCTTACCGAAATGGGGAATAACCAGGTGGTTTCACGTACATGACTACCTCCCATACTTTGTTTAATCTGTTTCTCCAATTCAAGCAGCGCTTCCCGGGATGGGTAAGGTTCGTTGAAACTTAGCGCTTTTTGAACTGAAATCAGGGCAGCCGGTAATAACCCGGCGCGATACTGAGCATCGGCAAGATAATACCAGTAAAAGGTGTAGTCCGGATAATGCTGAGTTAATTGTTCGTAGTACTGTACAACCTTGGGAAAGTAATACATGTATACGTCTGTGGCAGGTACCCATTTCCCATTTTGCCATCTAATAATATCAACCTGATAAGCCTCCCCGGTATCATGCGTCCAAAGCGCGATCTCCACTTTTCCGTCTCTTCCATGCTGACCGGGCATATCAATAATCTCGGCATGACTGAAATATAAATCAGCTGGGGCTACGTCCGTTAAGCCTGCTTCTGTCCACTCATATACAGCAAGTTTGGACCAGATGGAGCCGAGCTGCCAGCCAACAATTAGATTGTTTCTTGCCGTAGATGTTACAGGTGCAGCTGTAAGCAAGGTTGCGTTGTACCCCAATCCTTTGGTGACCGACATCTTCGTCCATTGTCCTTGCACAAATTTCAAAATCAACAAGGTTAATTCTCCATCCAGTTTATAAACCGCAGCGATCTCCGGCATCCCGTCTCCGGTGAGATCTGCCGCATAGATGGCTGGATGTTCGACAGGTTTAAGTATAGTGACGACATTAGCGCCGGCCGGAAGTTGTTGTTTTACGATTTGAGTTAACAGTGGCTCGCTCATCGACATGTCTGTTTCCTCCCTTATGACCGCATTCGCCTAATGGTATGCATCATAAACCGGGATATGACATCTAAGCGAATATTACTACTGAATTGTGAGAAGCATGGTGCATGGTATACGTATTTGAATAGATCCCGTAAGTAAAAAGTTAACCAAATAACGCTCTCTCCACAAAAAAAGATTTGCAGAGGCACTCGCTTCTGCAAATCTTTCGCATAGCTTCAGGACGATTCCTGAATGCTTAGTTGTACGTACTGGGTTAAGCGGCAATAATGGCTCAGCAGAAGCTCCTCGTTACCATCACCGAGAGCCAGGCGGCGTCCTTCGGTTATCAATAGCCCTACAATTTCCTCAAGGAATGTCAGTTGATACCGTTTGATCTCCGCAAGAAACTGTTCTAACACGCCAACATCCTTCAAAGTAAATTGGGATATCCCGCGCAGCAGCAATTCTTCTGCCCAGCCGCCGATCTGAAGCATGAACTGATTATAGTCTTCCAAGTCTACCCGCCCTTCCATAGCCTATATCCAATTTCAGGCTGATTACCCGTTGTCCCTTTAGAAAGCTAATTGGGTACAATGTGCTCTGTTCCATTCGAACAAAAGCATAAAAGTGTTCAAGCGAGGCGGCTCCGTATCCTGACTCTAGACGCTGGATCATCATTTGCCAGTCCATGGAATAAGGAAGCGTCAGAGGAAGCAGCTCCCCTTCTTCCGTTTCAATGGTAAGGATAAGTTGTTGAGTTCGTTTGTCAAAGCTGTGATCTACGATCCGGGCAACCCGAAGGATGGCAAAACGCTCCTTCGGGTTGGTAAATAGCTCAAATGTCCTTGAATCCTCAAGAAGTAGAGAAGGAACATCCTGCATGTATTTGCCCAGATTCACATCTTCCACGTTCGTTCGCGTCATAAGTTCCAGCTTCGCACCCTCCCCTGAAGAGAGCCTGCGGTCGTTGTTCACTTTTACCGTTTGGAACTGCAGCTCTTCTCCGGCAAATTGACGGAAGGTCACGTTGGTAAGCCATGGCGTAAATGCCCCATAATGCTCTGCGTAGGAAAATGAATTGTCGTCATAGTAAACAGCGCGCACATCGCTGTACGTGTATATTTCTTCGTCTTCAAAACAGTAGAAGTAATACGTTATGCCCCGGTAACCAGACCTGGTCTCCCATGCATCTGCTCCTAGACCATACAGATGTAACTGCGGAACGGTGTAATACTTACTGCGAAAACTGCCAATAAGCTGGCTCTGCATATAAGCAGAAGTACGCTCTTGCTCCAAGACCTGCAATGCGAGATACAGCTTGGACACCCGATCAAGCATGGTTTGCATGGAGAACCGAATATGTCGATTGAAGAATAGCTGTAATTCACCCTGAATTCCCCGTAAACTTCGTTCAACATCAGGTAGGTTGCCACTATGCGCAGCTACAGCGAGCGTCTCCAGCTGGGCCATATAGGACTGTGGAAGCCTGGCAAGCCCCGTTTTTAACAGATCGGCAAGCATGCTGCGGCATTCACGGACGGTTTGAATGGAGAACTTGGTATCATATACTCTTCCACTTAAGACATTCTCATCGTCCACATGTTGTTGTCTGCGATATCGAAGCAAGGCTTCCAGCTTCGCCATATTTCCAGCCGTTTGTTTAACCTTACACAGCGCCTTAGCGAGACTGGGTTCCTGGGTGAATGAAACCTCGATGTCTTGTCTTACAAGCCGCACGGTAAGAAGAGAATCCTCCAGAACTTCGATCTGCTCGGGATACTTCAACCGGAACCAAACTTCTTCGATCATCGAGGAGCTATACGATTGGATTAACGTAGACAGATCAGACTCTGTCATCCAGCGGAAACGGGATTCATGACCTGGTGCTAACTCCTCTGTATCCATAGCAATCGAACTGGATTTTGAATTATTGTTAGTCTCCTCAGATGAAGGAACTGCCTCCGCCAGCATGTCTTGCCCCGTGACTTCTTCATCCGTCTGATGTTCACGCTGATAATACAGAATCGAGATCAGAACATGTTTGCAGATGTGATCTGACGGACAGGAGCAATCCCAGTGATCGAGCGTACTCTCCAGCGTACAGAGAGTTCCATCACTCAACTGACAGCTGACTGAAGATTCATTCCACGTGTATTGCACACTCACACCGTTATCGATATCTTTCAAAGACCGCTTGTACAATCCCTTATTTGCATGCCTGATGAGGTAGTCTTCCGTGCACAATTTGGAAAATGTCCTGAATTTATGTTCGAATTCACCCACGTAATCAACGCCCCGTTGCTCTTAGGATATCGTAGAGCGTTTCACTGAAGACACGTCCCGGAATCTGACCCAGAGCAATGCTTTTGTTATTGCTGTAGTAATAACTTCTCTTGTTCTCCGGTCTGAAGAATTGGAGAGATTCAAGCGTAATATCGTCCATCCCCTCATAATACGTGATACTGGTACCGCTGAAACGCAGTTCCGCTACGTATTCATCGTACTCCTTGTAAAATTCATGATACCAGCCGCCGTCCATTGCCGGCCCTTTGATCCAACCGAATTTCTCCAGTGCTTTCGGGAAAGCCGTCGGTGAAAATTCCGATTCCGGAAGTCGGGAGTACTCCTCAAGCTTGCTGTCTTCTTCCTCAGGCAGGTGAATTTCTCGGTTAAGCTGCTCGAAAGGCTGCTTCACTTCGTAGTCTTCGAGCTGTGTTTTCCAGCCGTCCAGGGTAGATGCTTCAAGTTCAAGCGGATGTACAAGTCCTACTAGTGTATTCAGAGGTAGTTCATATTCATCTTCATCCACCGTATTAAAGGTGCCATCTTCCATATAGCGGAAGGTGCTATTCAGCTGACCATCTTCATAGGTGCCCCAGATCAGACCTACAGCGAATTTTTGCATGATTACATTTTCAACAAAGAGTGCCTTCCACTCTTCAGAAGACCACAAACGCTGCTTGGACAATGATTCTTCCAGGCGCTGTGCCTGAATGCCCACCATTGTTTTGAGATCTTTCTTCAGCTGGGTAAAACGTGCTTTGGATTGTGCAGCGAGCTCTGCGTCATCCTTCTGCGCTGGTGCAGGCAAGCTTTTCACTGTTTTACCTGTTTCTTCGTTCAGAACGACGACCTGCAAATCTCCATTCACTTTAATGAGGAATGAACGCTCACCGTAACTCAGCCTCAACGTTCCTGACTCGTCAAAACCAAGCGTAGTTACAAGCCGATCTTCCAATTGTTCCGGTGTAAGTCCCAAGTTGTCGGCCGCAAGCTGCAGTGCTTCTTCTGCCGCGCCTTTCACCTGACGATTCTTGACGCTGCGTTTAATTTTATCAATGGCCATGAGAGCAGATGGATCTTTCAGGTAAGCTAGTACCTTCACCGCATCTGCCGCAATAGCTCCACGACTGTTTTCGGTCCATTCTTTAATTTGAGGCGTTAGGATGTGAACGATTTGCACACTGCCAAAGAGCGCAGAGATATACATCACCCATTTTTCCTTCGCAGGAGCACCGTCCTGAATCCATAACTGGAGCAGTTCAGTTGCGAATCGAGATAACGAATCTTCATCTACATACTCCCGCAGTTCATTCAGCCTTTCGTTAGGTGCAGATGTATGATCTACCGATTGGACCAAAATATATTGCTTAATTCGATCATCCAAAGGTTGATTGTCTTCCGAACGAATAAGAGAAGGCAAGTCCTTCAGGGATAACCAACCAAATCTAGCCAGCTTTTTGGCATCCGCCTGATCAGCAAGTGCAGCATGGGCATATTCCGGGCTTTGATCTGCGGTATCCAGCAGAATTTGAATCAAGTTCTTCCATTCCGCCGACTTCTCACCCTCCAGAAGCTCACGATATAGCTCTTTATTATGATCCAGGCTGCGAATTGCGCTAAGCGCCACTTCTTTCACGCTTGCTTTTTTTTCTGAACGATAGATGGTTGTAAAGAGTTCCGGATCAGGTACACGATTGAATTCGGATAATGCGAGACTGTTGGCTTTTTTGGATGAATCCTGCAGTCCCGCTCGAATCGCCTCGGCAAGCTTCTCCGTCTTGAGTTCACTTCGCTGCTCGAAGGTAATCTCCAAAATTAAAATACGTGTGTCTGTTGGGAGCTTTTTATACTGTTCCAGAGCATAGTCCAGATTTTGCTGAATAATCCGGCGGTACTCATCCTGAGGCATTGCTTTGTACCTGTAGTCGGTCATGCCGTTCAGCGAGATCAAACTGGTCAACAGCTTATCCTGCTGTACCTCTGGATCTTGCCCATAACGCTGCAGCAGCTTCTCTCCGCTGAAAGCGTAGGAACGATACATATCTGAGACGATATCCAGCGTCCACTCCGGATAGGTAGCCAAAATGACAAACCGGCGCATTGCCTCTGAGTCCACTGGCAGGAAGCTGATGGCCATCAGACTCTGAATACGTTTTTTGTCACGATTGAGATTGTTAAACAGACTGCGGCTGTTTGAGTCTTCCCAGTATTCTTCAAATGATGTCTGACCTTCGAGATACCTTGCGATGGCAAGACCACTGCGACCACCTTCCAATGGCTCCCGGAGTACTGCAGAGACGGCTTGTTCAATGGTACCGTCCGCGTTAGGGATTTCTCTACTGTGATCTTCCATTATCTTTTGGATAACCAGCTTGAGGTATGGAGTTTTGAGAATATGATAAGCACGTATGGATTGTTCCGGATCACTCATGATGGCCGACTGGATCGACTGCCATGATATCGTAAACATATTCAATTCGTTATTCATCAGCTCGATCAGTTGGTATGGTTCATCCAGAGGAAGCAGACCAGCGAGCAGCCCGTCGGCATTTTTGGCTCTGGAATCCATGCTCATCAGATACATGCGCGTCTCAAACGGATAGATTTCATGCAGTTGAGTAATTGCCTCCAATAGAGCTTGACCCGTTTCGCCTTTGTTTTCGAGGAAACGGTCCTTTCCCCCATGGACATTGATTAGATACAACAACGAGCTGCTTATCAAGATCATAGTCTGGTGGAACACATTCTGAGACAATTGTTCTTTTTTATTCAATGAAGTGTCCGGGTACAGCTCTTCCATCAGGCGATTTCGTTTTTGCTGAAGAAATTCCGGTTTCAGATCATGCACAGACCGATTAGATCGGCTCTGCAAGGAGCACACAACCAGTGGCTCCATAAGCTTATGTAACGTCGGGCGCAGCTGCGCTGCATCATCAGCAACGACCAGTTGAAGTAACTCAGGCAGGTGGTTGCTTAGTAATTGCAACTGTGCTGCCTGTGAGGGAACACCGTTCAGTTTGGAATACAGTTTCAGGAGAAGCAAGGCGTCGATTATTTCTCGCTCATGGTTGCCATATCCGTTCCCTTTTTTGGACTCAACAAATACCTGTACACGGCTTAGCCTGCTTTTGAGCTCATCTACAATTTCTTTTTCACCGGCAAACTGACGTATTTTCTCCAATCGGGACAGAAGACCACCGATCCGATCTGGGTTTTTGCTCTTTCCACTCAAGCCGTAGGCTTCAGAGTCATTGCCGAGACAAATGGTGAAGCCATCCGTAGCCCACGAATTGCGTCTGGAGTAGTGGGATTCCAGGTGAATGACGATAGCTCCTGCCCGGAAAAATATATCTCCATCATCTTTCTTGGCAAGCTTCATGAGCGCATCAATTGTATAGTAGACATAATGGCTGGAATTCCCTATCATTTCAGGAAACTTGTCCGTGTTTCCCAGCACATAATCAATGATTTCCTGACTCCGATCTGTTTTTAGGGAGTAATCCTTCGAACACATCTCAGCAAACTTCTCAACTAACGCCTCAACAGCGCGATCTGTAGTAAGCATTACACATTCCTCCTTAATTTTTGGGTGAAAAACCTGGTTATAAACGCATTACGTGATAATCTCACCGATCCATTCTGCAAGCTCGTTAGGGGTAATTGCGGCGACATGTGCTCCCATATTGGTTAAGGTTTGTGCGGCATGTTTGTTATAGACGGTATCCCCATTAAAATCGAGTGCGGTGAGCACAAGCAGTTTGCAACCGGCATCCATAATATCCTTACACGCTTTATACATTTGTTGGATCGGGTATCCCTCTTCCAGATCACTTACAAGGATGTAGATCGTTTTGCCAGGATTATCTATCAACGTCTCGCCATAACGCAGGGCCTTGGTAATATGAGTTCCTCCACCCAGCTGTACACTCATAAGAACATCAACCGGATCATCCAACCTGTCACTCAGATCGACAACCTGGGTATCAAAAATAAACAAGTGGGTACGCAGCGCATTCAAACGATAGAAGATACTAACCATGACTGAGCTGTATATGACCGAGTCCATCATGCTGCCGCTTTCGTCAACAGCAATGATGACGTTCCATTTATTATGCGGCTGGATATTTCCGTCGAAATAAAGACGATCAATCACCAATCTGCGGTTTACTCGATCGACATTTTTCAGGTTCTTGGTAATGGTTCGTTTGAAATTAAGATTACGCAGGGACTTTATGGAACTTGGTGTGTAACGGCTGCGTTTTCCCATGATGCTGGCTCTGGTCTGGGACTCCAGCTTACGCTGAAGGTCCTCAACTACAGTCCGCACGATCTCCTTCGCACTCCGCAGGACGTCCCCTTTCATTCGTCCTTTGAATTGCATGATGTTTTTCAGCAGGTTCATGTTGGGTTCGAGAGACTCCAGCAATTTTTTGTCGGTTAACAGCTCTGTTAAGCCATAACGGTCCAGTGCCTGTTTCTCCAGCAGCTCCACGGTTGGCTTGGGGAATAATTCCCGAACCTTATGCAACCAGTTGGGAACCGTAAGATTAGAGGAGCCGCGTCCTCCTTCTTTTCGGTATCCCTGTTCTTCGCCGTATTCCCGATTGTAGAGGTAACCCAGAATTTCATCGATTTCGGTATACTTGAAATGCTCAGCGTCGTATGCATCCGTATTCGATAAGCCTTCTTCAGCAGAATCACCCAGGATCAATCGCCATCGGTTCAGCGTTTCAGCCTGATTGGAATCCGGAAGGGCCTTCAATGGATCAGGAGTTCTCGCCCCTCTGTTCAGATCAGCTTCCATGTCTCAAACTCCTTCCGGATGGCTTCATCCCAGGATTTCACCTGAATCAGTGTGTGTTCGTCGATCCCCGGTATCGCCATCTCTTCAGATTGAACCTGATGCAGCTTCGCAACCCGATCTGCAATCAGTGTTGTCTCCATAGGTGTAAAATAAGTGAATGCAAGCCGTAGTTCCGGGATCATCATCATAAAATCATCATGATCCAGCTGCTCTATCATGTAATTCAGCTCGGATAGCAGCTGATCTTCATATAAAAATGCATCTCGTGCCACGGAAAACACGCCCTGTAAATACAGTGCTGTCTGCCGCATTTGATCCGGTGTACCGCGAATGTATCCGCGAGCACGATCAACGATCTCTTCCCTTGCCCGATCACCGAGTCCCGAGGAAATGGCCAGGCATACACCTTCGAGTTGTGCCGGAAGGTTGTGATCTGCCAGCAGCTCATTCAGATGAGCTCTGAAGGTTTCATCGCGGTAACGTTCCTCGGAAGATTCCGCCAGCATCGCGAGCAGCTTCAACCCCTGAATAACAGGCTGATGCTCATCAGGATTGGTTCTCGCGAGCTGCAGTAGTTTGTCCACTGCGTTATTGTAGGCTTCGGCAACCAGCTCGGGAAGATGGCTGTCATCCGATAATCCAAGTAATCTTCGGTGCTGATGAATTCGGTCCAGAATGTGAAGACTGCCGCATAGAGATAGGAAATTTCCATCTTTCCTCAGTGCTGAGCGGACTTGATCATACAATTGAGCAGCCGCATCCTGTAAACCCATAAGCAGAGCCTGGAGCATGGATCTAGCAAGCTCACCGCTATGATGATCCGGAATATCCTGCATCTGTTCCGCCATTTTTCGGGTTGCTGCTTCCTGAATGGTACCCCCATAAAGTGAATTTTCGATTAATCTGGCTTCAATCCTTGATGAGTAGGTATAGATCCAGGTTTCCCTGACCAGATTCATATCTCGCTGGGCAATCCAGTCTGGTCCAGATTGGCGTTTCGCGAATTCGGGAACCAGATAGGTAATGCATTGGAACAATTGACTAAGCTGCCGATGCTCTGGTTTGGCATATAGATCAAGGACCTTCTTGTGCTGACCGGTCGTACGAATCTGCAGCTTAGCTAACGCACAGCGGGATTTGAAATCTTCAACAATCGGAATGTTGAATGAATTGGGGGCCACACTTCCTATGGCATCTCCGGTCAGAAGAAGCTGGAGCTCTTGCAGCGGTTTTTCTGTAGCCAGTGTAAGCTCGCCTTTGACAAAAGAAGACGTCGCTGCGTCCATTAGCTCATAAACTCCGCCTTCTCTTTTGTCCCGAAGTGCTGCAAGCCCCTGAACCATGCTGTATGCCTCAATCGCGTCACTGGTCGATACGTGCTCATGGCCCTTACGGAGTGCATGTGTAAGCTTGGACAGCAGATTTACTGCCGTTACGTTGTATGCGGTACTTTTCTTGCGGAACAGTTCGCTCCAGATCATGTCGTAGTAATTCACATATGGCATTCCACTCGCGTAACCATTCAGACGGTCTGCTTCTGCAAAGGTGTACACCATGGGATACATCTGCTGATGTACCGAATTCCTGGTTGCAGAGCTTATATTCTTCTTCACAGGCTTGTCTGAGAACTTCTGCGAAGCAGAGTCTGTTTCCAAGCCCAGTAGTCCGTACGTATGGAATCCACCTGTTATAACGAGCAGACGATCATACTTCGAGGAAGCCTCACGGATGCAGTTTCGCATGTGTTCTTCCCTGACAAGATCACCGGAACGGTGTAGCCGATCAGCTGTGTAACACATACGAGATAACGTACAATAAGTGAACACATCCTGCACAAATTCCTGTGTGGATTTCTCGAGGCCACCGATCTCAAACACTTTCTCCCATAGCTCGTCGAAGCTGCGGCAGTTCATTTTTTGACACAAACGGTTGATGAAGTCGGAGCTGGCCAGCAGCGTCTCATCCTGAACAGATATTTCATGCTGTTCCGTTTTCTCTTTATTAGCGAAATGATAGTAATCGAGATCAATGAACTGTGCAGGAATGTTAAGCCTTGAAGCTTCACGTAACGCTACATATTCTGGGGAATAACGCAGCATCGGATAATAACACGCTGCACGGTCATCCTCGCTCTCATAGGTATAATACAAGCTGACCGGAGGGATCGTTGCTTCATCAGCCAACACGGAGAGATATGGATTCCCGCTCTCGGGTCCTTCGATCAGAATAATGTCCGGCTGATATGCCTCAATCAGTTGTAACAAATGAGAAGAACAAACCGGACTATGATGCCTTATCGGAAAATAAACCGTACCATTGTTCAGGTTATACACCTGAGACTCAAAGAGGGATTGCAACTCGGTAACATCCGGCTCCACTAGTGGCGCTACCCGATCCATTTTTTCTCCTCATAATAGTCCTTCCAAATTCCCTCTTCTTTGGAGCGTTCCTTCACAACCTTGGAGAAGTAGGCTTTCAGAACGGACAGATCCTTGTCATTTTCCTTGGCAATGGTTCCAAGCATGTTCTGAACCAGGCGATCCAATGCAATTCCCTTATCCTCGTAATAATACGAAGTCATTGCACTCTGAACGTATACGGAAACGGCTTCTGCAGTACTCATGGAAGCTTGTGGTGTGTCCAGCTTATAACCTTCACGGCTCATGCCGGTACGCAGCTCCATGAATGTGGTCGCAAGAAGCTCCACCACATCCGGATTAATTTCGATATCAATATCACTATGTAATAAAAGGCTTCGTGCCTGGGATTCAATAATTTTCGCTTCCATCTTCACACTGCTGATTGGCTTGATCGTTTCGAAGTTGAAACGGCGTTTCAGCGCACCACTCATCTCGTTAACACCCTTATCACGAATATTCGCTGTAGCAATCACGTTAAACCCCGGCTTGGCAAACAGCACGCCACCATCCAGCTCAGGAATGCTCATGACTTTGTCACTTAGAATACTGATCAGACTATCCTGTGCTTCAGCCGGACAACGTGTAATCTCTTCGAAACGGGTGATAATGCCTTTCTTCATGCCGCTGTATAACGGTGCTGGAACAAGAGCTGCTTCCGAAGGACCTTTATCAAGCAGCATCGCATAATTCCAAGAATACTTGATCATGTCCTCCGTTGTGCCTGCCGTACCTTGAATGGTGTTCAGACTGGTTCCCGAGATCGCAGCTGTCAGCAGCTCACTGAGCATCGTCTTCGCTGTTCCCGGTTCTCCCACCAGCATTAAGCCGCGATTGCCCGCGAGCGTTACCACCGCACGTTCAATTAAGACGTCATTCCCATAAAATTTACGAGTAATCGGTATGGCTTCCCCATCCAACATGGCGGGTTTGTCCCTGCCAATAATGAAATCTCGCACATATGCGGGAGATAATAGCCAGTTGGGGGGCCGTTTTCCCTTATCTTCCTCCCGAAGTGCGCGTAATTCAGTTTCATATAATGTCTCAGCCGGTGGCTTAAGTATTTCCATCGTTATCCTTAATCTCCTTCCACAAAACAGATCGTATGTTCTTATTCCTCTTATTTTATCACAGTGGTTTCTCAACCACCCTAGAAAGCGGGAAAAATGGTTGAAACGTCCCTCTTATCAGAACTCTGAACTAAGTCTATGGACATGGAATATAGCACATTTATGTATTCATTAGACTACTAATACACGTATTGAATCTATCAATAAAGAGACACTTAAAAAACACAGACCGCCGGCCTGTGTTTTGTTCTCATTTAAGAAAAAATGTTTCCACTAATGAACAATCCATATGTCCCCTGCTTACATTCTTCTTCCACAGGAAGCTGAATATAGCTCATACCATTCATGTCGCGTTAGTTCAATCCGGGTAGCATCACGGCAGGCTCGAATACGTTCCGGTCGAATTGAACCAATCACAGGTTGAATGCCTGCGGGATGTTTCATTAACCAAGCGAGTACAATGGATTCAGCCGTTACGTCCCGTTCCCTGGCAATTTTATTCACGACCTGGACGGTATGTTCAATCTCGGGTCTCTGACCTTCGACTACCCTGCCGGTAAATCTCCCTTGCGCAAGTGGGCCCCAAGCCTGCAGCTGGATATTCTCGGCCTGACAATACTCCATCGTACCATAAGGGAAGACTTGCTCCTTGGCTTGTGGACGGTTCACGGTAACACCCGCTTCCACAAATCCGATTTTGTCCAAACTCATCTCGAGCTGGTTCACGATAAGAGGCACCGAACTATTAAGCTGCAGCAGACGTATCTGTTCCGAACCCATGTTGGATACACCAAAATGTCTGACTTTTCCGGATTGATGGAGTTTCGCCAGTGCTTCACCAATCTCCTGAGGATGCGCGAGAGGGTCAGGACGATGAAGTAACAGAATGTCCAGGTACTCCACGCCAAGCCGAGATAAAATACCGTCAACACTGGCTTGAATATGCGCACCAGATGTATCGTAGCGCTGCGGACCCTCGTCTTCCAGGGCAAGACGTATGCCGCATTTGGATTGAATAATGATTTGATCTCGCAATCCTTTTCTCTCGGACAGGATTCGTCCAAATACATGCTCTGCTTTTCCACGGGTATAGATATCAGCCAGGTCATAATGATTAATGCCGATCTCAAGAGCTGCCTCGACGGCCTGGTGACCTTCAAGTACAAGATCATCGGTGATCGGAAGTCCGTCCCACTCGCCTCCAAATCGCATACAGCCTAATACAAGCGGACTCGCGGGAATCTGGTGACGATTCAGAGGAAGCCGTGTTTGATTCATGATAGATTGCTCCTTATTTTGTAATTTTCACTCGTATTGATTCACTACTGCTTCTCTCTTCAGTCTGTACTTTCCTTCTCCTTCCAATAAAATCTTACTCTCCATGGGATTTGTCTTCTTCTATGCTCATCCACAGGAAAACCGATTTCTATGAAAACAAGGTTTCTACGCTCTTCATATTGAATATATAGAGGTGCAGGCTTTAGGTATCAAGCCGAAGAAGCATACATATGATCCTTTTAGCAAAGGACTTCATATTTGAGCTCTTGGATGAGAGGAGAGAATTGAATTGAATACGAATGAAACGTCACAAACGACATTCTTTACCACGGAATTCACTCAAAACCCCTACCCCGTGTACGAAAAGTTGAGAGAGACAGACCCTGTTTTCAAGGTCATGTTTCCTCATGGTGAGTTCGGATGGATTATAACCCGGTATGAGGATGCGGTCGAAGTACTCAAGGATCAACGCTTCAGTAAGGATGTAGCCAAACGATATGGACCTGAAAATCAAACGGTTTTTGTGAATAATATGCTATTCTCCGATCCGCCGGATCATCGCCGCCTGAGAGGACTTGTACAGAAAGCGTTCACGCCCAAACTGGTTGCGGATATGAGAAGCCACATCCAGGATATCGCCGATGATCTGCTGAACAAAATAGGCTCCAGAGATAAAATGAATTTGATTGATGAGTATGCCTTTCCACTTCCGATTATTGTCATAAGCGAGATTCTGGGTGTACCAGTTGAGGATCAGGACAAGTTCCGCGTATGGTCCAATTCGATCATTGATGCATCAAGCTCGGATCACGCGGAGATGTTTGAGCAGCATGCGAAGGAGTTTACCGAGTACCTGACCGACTGGTTTGCCAAAGTACGCAAGAATCCAGGTAAAGACCTGATAAGCCAGCTTGTGATTGCGGAGGAATCCGGACAACAACTCACTGAAAATGAATTACTCGGTGTTGTCTCCCTGCTTATTATTGCTGGCCACGAGACCACGGTTAATTTGATTGGCAATGGTGTATTGGCCCTTCTTGAACACCCTGAGCAGCGAGATCTGCTGATTCAGAAGCCGGAGCTTATCCATAATGCAGTTGAAGAGATGCTGCGGTACAATGGTCCTGTTGAATTCAGTACGTCACGCTGGGCGCTGGAGGATGTTGAATTCCGTGGACAGAACATTGCCAAAGGTGAGCTTGTGATTGTGGCGCTTGATTCTGCCAATCGGGATACTGAGAAATTCAAGGATGCTGATATTTTCGATATAACAAGGGAGAAGAGCCAGCATCTCGCTTTTGGTAAAGGCATTCATCTCTGTCTTGGAGCGCCTCTGGCACGTCTGGAAGGCGAAATCGCCATCAGTACATTGCTAGCCCGTTATCCTGAAATACAGCTTCAGACGGATGTTACCGAACTGGAGTGGAGACCCGGCATGATTGTGCGAGGACTGAAGGAACTCCCGGTTCAACTCAAATGATGAAATGATTCACACGTAATGAAAGAGAGGCATTCTACATCATGGAAATCAACACCATTTTTTTAATCGTCTTATTACTTTTAATTGTGATACTACTCACCAGAGTAATCAGTCTGCAAAGCCAACTGAATGAACTTAAACGGGATGTGGAACGTATTGAGAATGCTGGCATAACGCAACGAACGCCAAGTTCCTCATTCAATTATTCTGTTTCATCATCTACCTTGTCATCTTCGTCCGAACAGCCAACGGAGTTGTCAGAGCTGGATCAAGAATTGATCCTAATGATTCAACAAG
The DNA here is from genome assembly GCF_009664365.1 of Paenibacillus xylanilyticus. NCBI lineage: Bacteria > Bacillati > Bacillota > Bacilli > Caryophanales > Paenibacillaceae > Paenibacillus > Paenibacillus xylanilyticus. The sequence goes on along the minus strand of NZ_CP044310.1, from coordinate 3,300,120 downwards.
GCAATAAGATCAAGGCCATCAAAAAGCTTCGCGAAGCCAGAAACCTTTCTCTTAAAGATGCCAAAGATTATGTTGATACATTAGAACGTACTTCTTCCTGATCTGCTTGTTACCTCTCCAAACCAATGCTGCTAACGCTACATGAGCAACGTGGTGACAAATATAAAATGGAGAGCACAGAAATAAGAAAGAGGCCCTGTACACATACAGGGCCTCTTTTTCTTTAATTACTATTATTGGGCAGTCACTGCGCCGTCAATCGGATACACAGCACCATTGATATAAGGAGCTTCATCTCCGAGCAGGAAGGCAACGAGATTCGCGATCTCTTCGGGTTTACCAAGACGTCCGGACGGAATGCTGTCCACGGTTGCTTTGAATACTTCCGGATTGTCCTTGCCGAACTGAATGACCATTGGCGTCTCGATTGTGCCTGGTGCAATCGCATTGACACGAATATTGTCTTTGCCGTACTCGATGGCGGCTGTACGAGTCAAACCAACTACGCCGTGCTTGGTAGCCGCGTAAGGAGCAACTGCGGGAACACCGACAATACCTGCTGTTGACGCTGTGTTCAGAATGGAACCGCCACCCGTTTTCAGCATTTCGGTGATGACATATTTCAGTCCATAAAATACGCTTCTCAGGTTAATATCGATAATCTGGTCGAACTGCTCAATGGTGTGTTCGATGAGTTTAATACCAGGCCCTGCGATCCCTGCATTGTTGAAGAACATATCGATTCGTCCGAACTCTTCAACTGTTTTTTTGACATAATTCTCAACTTCACTGGCCTTGCTAACATCTGCCTGTACAAAAATGGCTTTGGCACCGAGCTTCTCAATTTGTTTCACTGTTGCTAAACCAGTCTCCTCGACGAGATCAACAACCACAATGGATGCGCCCTTCTCTGCCAGCTTCAGTGCAGCTGCTTGACCCAATCCACTTCCTGCTCCGGTAATAATGGCTACTTTACCTGTGTGACTCATTCTGATCTCCTCCAGTTGTGTTAGTCATCTTGTCATCGGATCGGCTCATCGCGATAAAATGTAATTCAACAATTTGCGACATATGTAGGTTAAAACTGACATAAATCCTGTCTGACTTTATCTATTTTAATGGACTTAGGAAGTAAAAACAAACCATATCATATGAGTACATACCATGATTTGGATCACAACCTTGCCATCTCGGGAAGGAGAGAATTCACCATTTGGTGAATTTACCCTCTCCATTCATGTGAGATGTACGACAGAGCAAGTAGATTGCGCATTACACGCACATTATCTGAGCAAGTTGGTTTTGGCAAGCTCGATCAATTCATCGCCACGCCCGTTGAGCACCGCCTTCATCATCCACAACGTGAACCCTTCTGCCTGTTTGATATTAATCTTAGGAGGTAAGGACAGCTCCTGGCGGTTCACGACCGCATCGATCAGAACAGGTCCATCATGTTGAAGTGCACGCTCCACCGCTCCCTCCAATTCTGCGGGGTCTTCCACCCGAATACCCTCGATGCCCATCGCTTGTGCAACCATGGCGAAGTTGGGATTCACCAGTTCAGTGCCAGATTCAAGGAATCCTGCTGCCTTCATCTCCAGCTCCACAAAGCTCAGCGCACCGTTGTTGAACACGACCACTTTGACCGGAAGATTATGCTGTTTGAGCGTTAGCAGGTCTCCCATTAACATCGCAAGCCCGCCATCTCCGGACAGCGAGATCACTTGTCTTCCCGGATTCGCTACCTGTGCACCTATCGCCTGTGGAAGTGCATTTGCCATGGTACCGTGATTGAATGAACCCAGTAATCTTCGGTTAGTGCTCATCTCCAGGTAGCGTGCGGCCCATACCGTAGGAGTACCTACATCACAGGTGAAAATGGCATTCTCTCCTGCAGCATCGCTGATGACTTTGGTTAGATACTGCGGATGAATCGGTTTCTTTCCAGGTTTACCTACAGCAAGTTCATCCAGCTCCTTACGTACCTTCAGATAATGGTCGACACTTTTGCGCAGATGTTTGTCGTGATGCTCGTGTGTCAGTAACGGCATCAAAGCCTCAATGGTCGATTTGACGTCTCCACACAACCCATAGTCCAGCTTCGTACGCCGACCAAGGTGTGATGACTGTATATCAACCTGAAGAACAATTGCATCCTCCGGATAGAACTGACGATAAGGAAAATCTGTTCCAAGCATTAACAAGACATCACAGTCCATCATGGCATGATAACCGGATGAGTACCCGATCAAGCCAGTCAAGCCGACGGAATAGGGATTGTCATACTCCAGATACTCCTTACCGCGCAAAGCAATAACCATTGGGGATTTCAGACGATCACACAGCTGCATGAGAGATTCCCGCGCACCAGCACATCCCGCACCACAGAGCAATGTGATTTTTTTGTCCTGATTCAGGTAGTCGGCCAATTTCCGCAATTCCTGCTCAGAAGGGTGAACCACAGGCTGTGTCACATGGTAAACGTGCTCGGGAACGGGCAGACTCGCTGCCTCAAGACCTGCCACGTCTCCTGGAAGAACAATGACGGATACGCCTGAACGCGAGACCGCAGTTTGCAAAGCCATCGTGACCGATCGAGGCATTTGTTTAGCTGTCGTAATGACCTCGCAATAATGACTGCATTCTTGGAAGAGATATTCCGGATGAGTCGATTGAAAATAGTCGCTTCCGATCTCATCACTAGGAATATGAGCAGCAAGAGCAAGTACCGGCACACGGTTTCGGTGACAATCGTACAAGCCGTTAATCAAATGCATGTTTCCTGGCCCGCTGCTGCCAGCACAGACAGCGATACTTCCACTGACCTGCGAATCAGCTCCAGCGGCAAATGCAGCGACCTCTTCATGACGAACATGAATCCACTCGATTTTTCCCGACCGACGGATAGAATCCAGTACGGCATTCAGAGAATCACCCACGATGCCATATATTCGTTTAATTCCTGCATTTAGTAATGCTTCAACCAGTACATCTGCGATTGTTTTTTTCATAGCTGATCTCCTTTAATCGCTTATTTTGAGTTATGTTTCCACCCGGTTAATATACCTATTCTAATACCCTAATCTTTCGAAAACCGAATCAAAATTATATGTATTTTTGGATATATAAAACAAAACACCCCTAGGCCATTCCGTCTACACGGAGCTGGGTAGGGGTGTTTCAATGATTCTTTTCAAACAGGAAAGTAGTTTATAAGTATTTCAATTAACACATCTTCTAACATACTTTCAAATCAAATAGCTGGCATCACATTGCCACCACTTACCGGTATATAGGCACCTGTAATAAATGAGGACAGATCCGAGGCCAAGAAGGCTACCGCATTGGCGATCTCCTGATCTTCACCCCTGCGTTTCAAAGGAACGGTACGCGTGTAACCCTCATCATGCCCAGGCTCACTGTTACGATCTCGATCGCTTATTGTCCAGCCTGGAGCGACTTGGTTGACGGTAATCTGATACTCTCCCACTTCCTTGGCAAGCACCCGATATAGTCCGTCCATCCCACGTTTCCCAGCGGTATATGCCGATTGTGTTGCAAAGTTCTGCATGGCACATTCCGTGTTAATGCCGATAAATCGACCGCCTCTAGCTTCCTTCATGTACGGAATGAATGCCTTGGCTAGATACACACTCTGCAGCACACAAGATTCGAACTGGCTGATGTAGTCTTCAGGAGATTGTTCAAGCACAGTGGTCCATTCATATTGAATGACTGCATTAGCTACCACAATGTCAACCCCAGCGACGCCAAGATTAGCCTGAATCTGATCCCGCATTTGCATAGCCGTTTCCTGTTTCGTAATATCTCCTTGCACGATAACTGCCTGTCTACCACTCGCCTCAATCTCCTGTTTAAGTTCGAGGGCTTTCGTTTCATTGTTTATGTAATGCAGCGCGAGATCGGCACCACAACGAGCCAGCGTACGGGCGATGACTCTCCCGAGTTGTCCAGTGGAGCCAGTGACCAGCGCGGTCTTGCCTGTAAGATCCAATTGCATGGCGACAGCACCTCTCTGGTTCTATATCAATGAATGAAACCACTGCAAATGCAGCATGATGAACTAAAACGATTTCGAAACGTGTCATTCCTGACCTACAATCGAAAGTCTTATATCATATTCCGTGAGTAATCAGATCAATTTCCTGAAAACGACTAACTTCCTTCTCCCAACGTTCCTCCACGTATTTGCGGTGAACCGGGTGCTCATTGTAAGCATCATAAGCTGCTTGATCGGCGAAAACCATTGAGAAACTGTAGTCAAACTCATTTTTGGCGCTTACCTGACGCAGTACCTGAAAGTTCTCCACGCCCGGAATGACTGCAAGTGCTTCCGCACTTTCCTTCAGAAAAGCTTCTGCCTCTGCCGTATCCTTGCCAGCGTAAAGTGTAAACGTAACCATATGTGTAATGCTACTCATCTCTATTTCCTCCTCCAATATGATTTCACTCAAGTCCTAGTTTACCTCTGAATGATATGTAAGCGCAATCCTTAATAAAATTTGTAAGCGTTTGGGAGCTTGGTAGACCTGCAAATGATGTTCAAGACATAGAAAAACCCCGGAAACGAATTCCCGGGGTTGATCTTGTCATCTATGGACAAACTAGTTTTTGAGGTTGTATTTACGGTTGAACTTGTCAACACGACCACCGATGTCCACGTTTCTTTGTTTACCAGTGAAGAAAGGGTGGGATGCGGAACTAGTGTCCACACGGATTACAGGGTAAGAGTTGCCATCTTCCCATTCCATTGTCTCGTTCGAGAATTTAGTCGAAGAGCTCAGGAATTTGTAATCAGCACTTGCATCGTAAAAAATAACCGTTTGTGTCTTTGGATGGATATCAGCTTTTGGCATAATCTATTTACACTCCTTTAAATGGGTACTTCCTTGAATAGAACTAAATTTTATTATACTCTTTTTTTGGACAAAGTACCAGCAGGATTTGAAGAAACGATAAATATTTACCTATTCGCCACAATCTGCACCTGATCTCGTTCTAAGTTATCCCCTTCTCCAGTACATCCAGCATGTACTCCAGGGCCTCCAATTCATCTCTTCCTCGCGTCTGCAATCTGACTATACTGCCATGACGAATCGGAAGAAGCGCCATACCAAGCAGGCTTTTGACATCTACACGATGCTCATGCTCAGACTCCACAAACGACAATGAAATATCCGAGGCAAAACGTGACGCTTGAGAAGATATAGACATCAGATCATCCCGGTGAAAATCAGAGTGAATTGTAAATTCATGTGTTCTCACAACCTTCAGTTCCTTTCGCTAAGTAGCTTACCAACCAGAGTGGTTTGTATCCATTTATATATTAAAATCTCCATGAATTATACCATGTTATGGGAGCTTGTATAATCATTTATTTGGTGAAAATGAAAAAAAAGAAGTCCCTGAATCGGGACTTCCTTAGTAGAGAATTAAATGCCGTTGGGATAGACCATCACTTTCAGACTGCCGCTCTTATTGTGAAGCGCACGTTCCATCGCTTGTTGAGTTTCATCCAGTGAATAACGATCCGTGATCAAGGACAATACATCGTGCTCACCGGAGCTCAGGAACTCAATTCCAGCTGGATAGGTGTTGGCATAGCGGAATATCCCGTATATATCAACCTCGTTATCAGCGATAGAAGGAACATTCAGTGCAATCTCATCCTGTGCTGGCAGGCCCACAATGGCAAGTTTACCTCCCCGCCGCAGTGAATACAATGCAGATTGGAGTGCTTTGGGATTCCCTGCAGTTTCCCAGGCCGTATCCACACCGATTCCATTCGTTAACTCTCGAATGACTGTCTGTGCATCCTCGTTTCTCACATTAATCGTATGCGTGGCTCCCATACGCCGAGCTGCTTCAAGTCGAACCTCCTCCAGGTCCGTAACGATAATTTTGTCGACTCCAAATGATTTTGCAGCAGCGACAGCCATCAGCCCTACAGGACCCATGCCCATGATCGCCAGCGTGGTTCCTGGAGCAAGTTTACTTCGACGCGCAGCGTGAATGCCTACCGAAAAAGGCTCATTCATGGCAGCTTCCTCAAAGGACAGATGATCCGGGATTGGAAAAACCATATCCTCACGAATGGTCATGTATTGTACAAATGCACCGTCAACAGGCGGGGTTGCAAGGAATTGTACATCTGGACACAGGTTATATCGTCCTTCCTTACATGCCGTGCAGCGTCCACAAGTAACGCCTGGCTCGATGGCAACCCGGTCACCCGCCTTCAAGCGTGACACGTTCGAGCCTACAGCAGCTACAATACCTGCACATTCATGCCCCAGAATAATGGGCTTTTCCACTACAAATCTGCCGATTCTTCCGTGTTCAAAATAATGCACATCCGACCCGCACACACCTACTGCCATGACCTGAATCAGAACTTCGTCCTCGGCAGGCTTCGGTACAGCCTGTTCTTCGATGAAGATTCGTCCTGGTTCCGTCATTACAGCTGCTTTCATGGTCTGGGGTAATTGATGCTGTCCCATTGGATTTTCGCCTCCTCTTGGTTGCCAATGCTGCTCTTTCATTCAATAAAACAAGCCATGTGTAGCTGAATTCTCTATTAATAAATGGTTCGTCCCTGCTCATCCTCAATACCACTCTTGCGATAGAAGTACGTATTAATCATGTCCCGCCATTCCTTGGCATGCTCGGCCTGATTGTCCTGACGCTGAGCTACGGTTTCGAAAATTTCCGGGTCCACTTTACCTTCGAGCTGTCTCCAGGTTTCCGCTAAAGCTTGTGCCTGTTCCGCACCCTTGAAGTGTGTATCATAAATATGCTGAATGACGGTCTTGCCAGAATGCAGCACATGTTTATAAGGAACATGGTGGAAGAATAACAGCAGCTCATCCGGACAGGTCGTTATATTTTCATATCGGTCTGCATTTTCCGTATGATACTGCGATGTATAACCTGTACCGCTCTGTACGGTCCGATCTACTCCAATGCCCTTGCAATCTGCGAAGTGATACGTTCCCCACTTGGAATATTCATACCCGTCCACATTGGGGCCATAATGATGATCCGGATTAACCATCCAGCCTACCCCGAGCGGCGCCGTATAATTTTCATAGATGTCGAGAGAGTCCAGAAGCATGCCAGAGATCAGACGAACAACCTCTTCGTCGTGCCCAAACGTGAGTCTCACCCATTCGTCCGCAATCTCTTCGGAAGACAGTTCGGGATTCCAGGCGAGTCTGCCATAACCGTACAAATTGGCCTGAGCGAGTGGATGTCCTGTCCAGCAAGCATCTGCACCAATATTCGAAACAGCGGCAAAACCGCTATGAGGTCTGTTGTACAGGGAACCGTCCGCAATACGTTTAACTTCCGATCCTTGTCCCTTCGCATAAGTGTCGAAATCCAATACTTCTTTCCACTGTGGAATCAGGTAACACAAATGCCGCTGCTGACCTGTATATTCCTGTGTAATCTGAAATTCGAGTACCTGATTGGTTTTATCCATCGCTCCGAAGAGCGGAGATACCGCCTCCCTGACCTGAAAATCCATCGGACCATTTTTGATCTGCAAAATGACATTATCTGCAAATCTACCATCCAAAGGCTTAAAGTGGTCATAAGCAGCACGTGCACGGTCTGTGGATCGATCACGCCAGTCCTGCTTGCAGTTGTAGACGAAACAGCGCCAAATAACCAATCCACCAAATGGACGAAGTGCTTCAGCTAGCATGTTCGCCCCGTCTGCGTGATCCCGATTGTAAGTGAATGGACCTGGGCGATTTTCGGAATCCGCTTTGATCAGGTATCCGCCAAAGTCAGGGATGGCCGCATACACTTTGGCAGTCTGAATGTTCCACCATTCTCGTACTTGTTCATCCAGTGGATCTGCGGTAAGCAATCCACCGATCTCCATTGGACTTGCATAGTTGGCGCTTAAGTATAGTCGAATACCATACGCTCTGAATGCAGAGGCCACACGAGCTACATCACTCAGAAAGCGTTCTGTCAGAAACAATGTTTCGCGCTGGTGCACGTTGACATTGTTAATGGAAATGGCATTAATACCAGTCGAAGCGAGCAATCGTGCATAATCCCGAATGCGTACGTTATCTTGCGTGAATTCTCCATTTTCATAAAAGATGGATTTACCGGCATATCCGCGTTCAATGCTTCCGTCCACGTTATCCCATTGATTAATCATCCGCAGCGCATTCCGTGGCTGCTCAATCACATGACTCCATTTATTCGGAGATGTATCCGCCTCACTTGAACTCCCCTGTGCCAGTACCAGCTCTCTGAGCAAATGGAATGTACCATACAGTACACCTTGAGGTGTCTCTGCACCAATAAAGAGTCTGCCTAGCTCCTCGTCTTCACGGATGACGAAGCCTTCACCTTGAACAGCGGTACGTTCACTCTCGCTGAACGTGTCTGCAAGAAGTGAATTGCCTGCCCACGTACCCATCCAGATCCCAGGATCTTGGGAAGCCAGTTTATCCGCAAGGTCGATACCGGATAAGACTGTTGTTGGTTTCTCACCGAACAATCTCTCCAGTCCTTGTGTAAGCTCCTCCAGAGCTGTAGCAATTACTTCATGTTTCTCGATTGTATTTATTCGTTTCGCCCAAGCAGGAACAGCCTGACTTATGGCACCCTTACGACTGTATTCACCAGAGAGATATCCAAGCCACGCATCATACTGCGGGCCAGCCAAGTTTTGTTGAACGATTGAACGATTCATCGTACCGCCTCCTTGCTAGCATAGATCTGTTCCAAACGAGTACCTTTGCCTTCCAGCAGCCAAAGGATGGATGTTACTCCGCGTGGGTAATATTTGCTGCCTACGGCAACCCCCGACAGGATCTGGTCACTCCAGCACCAGTAAGACTCTTCGGGATGCAGCAGCCAGTTCACATGCGCGGCATCGGATGCCTGCCCTGATTCATCCCATTCCATGCCCAGTATTTCTCTAGTGATAAACTGGGACAGATAGATTTTGCTTAACCATGAGTTATTGCTTGTCGAGGACAGCTTCCATCCCCCATCTTCGAATAGACAAGTACCTGGTACTAGAACGGTCTTCAAATGGGTTCGAAGTGCCTGTAGGTAAGAACCAAACCGGCCGTGAACATCCAGTGCACCTTCACAGCCTGTAAAGTAAGGGAATACCAGCCCCTCTATAGCCGGGATGATACGGGAATCATTATTCTCGGCAATAACAGCCGGGATGTAGCCTCCTTCCGTCAACTGGGCTGCAACACTCGCGGCACAGCGATCAGCCTGACGTCCGGCCTGAAGGGATAAATCCGAGAGTTTCTCCGCGGCAAACAGCTTTTCAAGAGCCACATATACAGCCCAGCATTTCCCTGCCAGATAAATATTGTTACGGGATTGACCGAGTGACACATCAAGGCTGTCATAAGTCGTAATTTCCGCTCCGCCCTTCGTGCGGCTGCTATCCAGTCCCATGAGTCCGTTACGCTGATCTTCATCCGGGTGATCCCGGTTAAGCATGCTTTCGAAGCAATCCTGAATTACAGGAAGCATCTGCTTCACAAATTCCTGATCCTTGGTTTGTTCAATGTAGACGGTTGCACAGCACAGCCAGTTCACAAGCTCTTCATGACTCATCTGGGAAAAGCAATCATCTATTCCTACTAACTCATAGGCAGAATGTCCTGGACGGGAGAACACATTCGCCACACCAATATCATGGGTGAAGGTCAAGCCGCCTGGATACAATTGATCTTCCCCGGGGAAGCGAACCTGATCAGTATAGCTGTAACGTTTCACAAACCACTCGAGCTCGTTGCGCACGGTCCAAGGGTTCAGGGCAAGTTCAAAATACAACTGATCTGCTGTGAGATCAAGGGTGTTCATCATCCGATACTCACCTTCATTGACAATCCAGAACGGTTCTCCATCTGCATCCAGCAGCTGCGTGCTTGCATAATAACTATGAATGGAATGGGCGAGCATAAATGCCTGATCATCCGACAGAGAGCTGGTACCCAGACGCTGTTCAGCTTCCTCGCAAGATGCTGTCAATGTGTCGAAACGATCCAGGGCATACTGCCCAGCTTCCTGGATATCCGCGAAATATCGGGTATACCAATACGTCGTATCCAAACCGGAAGTGACGATGCCACCGCGGTAAAAACAAACGGCGAACTGATATGTACGTTTCTCTCCAGCAGGGACTTCCATTAGCAATGCCGCAGTGCGACCTAATCCAAAAGCCAAATTTTCCACATGTTTTTCCTGCAGGATTTTATCTAATGTGAACCCAAGTGCAGGGTACAGTCCATCATCTGAGGACATAATCGCTGTAAGCCGTCCTTGTCCAACACCTGTGAGCTTTCCGCCCTCGGGTCCACCGATCATACGCATTGCCGAATACGGATCATTACCCTGATATCCGAAATAAGCTCTTCGTGACTGCTGTCCTTGCGTGTTATCAATCGTCATCTCCACGAGAACCGCTGGAACCAGAGCATCCTTTAATTGTTCAAGATCCCCTTGCTTCGGTTCAGGTACAGGACGAACGGGTGAATAGATCCGGAAAGTCAGATCTCCTGCTGTCCAGGTGTCTGTACCGGACTTGAATTCACGTGTGATTTCTTCATCACGAAATGCTGCTATGAGCGGACGCTTCGATCGAGTTGAAGTATGTGACTGGGATTGTACCTGTGATTCGGCTCCCTCTTCTATTCCGTTTTCTGCATTGTCCAGCTTCTCAACATCGTAGCGAACACTCTCATCCTCGGTCGCTTCAAAAAAAGGCAGTGCCTCATAATGTTCGCCATCACGAGATTGTAATCCTATATATATATTTTGGTCTGCAGGTTTCCCCAGCTCCAGGCCGAGTCCGCCCTTGGCACCTTTGTATCCAAGTGTAAAACTTGCAAAAGCCCCGATCGGTGAGTGGTGGGCGTTATAAAAGATCGATTTGGATGTGCTCATGAACGATGACCCCTCTCAATATGGTTTGCATGCGTTTTCATAGCCTCATCCTAACATGCTCATTCCACCCTAGACCATGGACAAATCAATCGGATATTTACCCAAATCAAGCTGGTCGTATATAATAGAATAAAGCGATTACATTTATTTGCGAAGATGTCAGCCTTGTAAGCTGACTGGCCATTTAATTCGTTTCTATTATAAAGGAGGTCTCCGATGTCTTCTACTTACTTGCCTCCCGCTCTGGGTGAAAGTGTACATGAGGTCTTCTACCCGGATGTCCAGACCACCGTCAATCTTTTTGCCATTCATCTGCGGAGTGTTGGTGGGGACTGGAATTATCCGGCACATGAACACCCCCAGTACGAGCTAAACTATGTGACAGAAGGTGTACAGCTCATGTCGGTGAACGGACAAATGTATACACAAAAGGCTGGCGAACTGCTCCTCATTCCTCCAGGAAGCGTTCATTCCAGCCAGAGCCAGGACGGTCAGGGATTTACCTATTTTTGCATGCACTTTGATATCGATGATCAGTTGTTCCTCTCCTTGCTTGCCCGAATCAAGCAGACCCTCTTCCATGCAAACAATCCGGTTACAATGAAAATTGAGCCGGTTTTGAGCAAATTAATGAATTCTGCAAATGAAGAATCGAGCCCGAATACAATGGTTCAGCGCATGCAGCTGCAATCCGCTGTATTTGAATTATTCGGGCATTTGTGGGAAGCCGTCTCTCAAGAGGCAGCGCATCTGTTCTCCGAAGGCTATGAACGGATTGAGCTTGCTCATCAGATCCGGAATCGACTGCAAGGGCTGGTAAACCAGCAGTTTAAGCAAGGCAATGAAACCGACAGCCACTATGGAATTGATGACATTGCTGCTGAACTGGGGATAAGCTCCTCTCATTGTAACCGTGTGTTCAAGCAGGTATTTGGTCAGTCTCCGCGCGTAGCGCTCTCCGAGATGGTTTTGCACGAAGCGAAGGTTCTGCTTGGTAATCCGAAACTATCCGTTCAAAGTATCGCAGCAATGCTCGGTTACAAGGATATTGCTCACTTTAGCCGTCAATTCAAGCGTTGGTCAGGCATGTCACCGTCTCGATTCCGACAGGAACAGCCTGCTGTACAGTGAGTTTGTCCGAATGTAGAGCAACATAGATGAGTATGAAATCCCTCTATTGATTCAGCATTGCTTATTTCAACAAACGCTTAATTGTCTTCAGCTTGCCATCGTACGGCGGGTACAAAATGGACAAATTCAGTTTGGTGCTCTTTTTGAGCACGCTTTTCATATGTGAGAAGGTTTCGAGGCTGTACCGCCCATGATAAGAGCCAATACCGGAATGTCCTACACCACCAAATGGCAGCTGTGGATTGGCTACGTGAGTGATCGTATCATTAATACAGCCGCCTCCGAAAGAAACCTCGCTGAGCACCTTATCCTGAAGCTGTGTGTCTGATGTAAACAGATAGAGAGCCAGCGGCTTCGGACGTTTCAAGATCCCATCAATGGCTTCATCAATGCTGTGATAACTGATTATGGGCAATATCGGTCCGAAGATCTCATCTTCCATGGTGGCTGCGTCCCAGGACTCGGCGTCAATCAGTGTCGGTGCAATGTAGCGATCCGCTTCATCCGAATGACCGCCATAGATCACTTTGTTCTGGTCCCGTTCGATAAGTTTCGTTAATCTTCTGAAATGAGCCTGATTAACGATGCGCCCATAATCGGGATTATGCTGAATGTCTGTACCGAAGAAGGACTCCACAGCTGCTTTCATCTCCGAGATCAGCTGCTCCTTCACTCGTTCATGCACAAGCAAATAATCCGGAGCGATACAGGTCTGTCCCGTATTGAGCAGTTTACCCCATATAATGCGTTCAGCAGCAACTTTAATATCTGCTTTCTCGTCCACAATGACAGGACTTTTCCCTCCAAGCTCCAGGGTAACAGGAACGAGGTTTTTGGCAGCGGCCTCCATGACGATTTTACCTACCGGTACACTGCCCGTAAAAAAGATGTAGTCAAACGGAGCATTAATCAGTGCTGTCGTTGTGTCCTTGGCGCCTTCCACGACTTGTACATAACCCGGCTCGAATACCGAGGCGATTATTTCACGAACAACGGCCGAAACCGCAGGTGTGTTTTCAGAGGCTTTGAGCACCGCGGTATTTCCAGCGGCAATCGCACCAACCAGAGGTTCGATGAGGAGCTGAAACGGATAGTTGAAAGGCCCGATAATCAGCACGGATCCATATGGCTCAGGGATAATGTAACTTTTGGAGCCGACCAGGGCCATCTGCGTTTTTACTTTAACGGGTTTGACCCATTTTTTCACTTTTCGTATGGTGTGTTTGATGCTGTCCATCATAAAACCAATTTCAGTCGTATAGGATTCAAACTCACTTTTACCCAAGTCTTGATGCAGCGCTTCGGTGAGTTTGGATTCATATTTCTGAATAGCCTGCTTCAGCTGGGTTAAACGCTCAATTCTAGTCTCCGCTGAACGCGTAGCCCCGGAACGAAAAAACTGGTGCTGCTGCTCCAAAATCAGCTTAACCGCATGATCATCTAATTCATGCAAGGTGCTCATATCTATGTCTCCTCTACTTGTATTGATGAAACGTTTAAACAAATGAACGTATGAACGGAAAACTACGCCCTTCATCGTTGAGATTTATCGCTTATCTACAGACACTCTTTCTCAAGCGCAGCAACCAGTTCTTTCAACAGTTCAACGGATGGTTTCAGGGAAGCAGAATAATAGCGCTGGGTGCCCTTCTGTTCCACCGAAATAAGCCCTTTCTCAAGCAGTAACTTGAGATGGTGTGAGATGGCTGGCCTGGACAGACTGGATTGTTCAGTAATCTCGTTCACGGTCATCTGACCGCGCTCGGTTAGGATTAACAAAATATTTTGACGGTGGTTATCGCTTAATACCTGAAATAATGGAATGCAGGACTGAAAAATACTTATCGCTTGCTGACCCATGTGTTCACCTCAATCTGCTCAATCATGTATACATTCATATGCATTGGTTTAAATGTTTAAACCTATCGACTTCTATTTTATATCTACTTCAGAGAAAACTCAATGATTCACTCCATATTTCAATTGAATTGCAATAAAAGCGCTTCCATACTACCATACAAGTATGGTAGTATGTCATTGAAGGAGTTGAAGTTGTGGAATATACCCCAAAGTTTTCGTCCAAAGCCGGTTTGTCGTCTTCCCTAAACGGTCTGTCATCCAAGAGTAAGCAAGCCTCCTCTACTCGGGATGTCGTATATGCTACATTGAAGCAATTGATTCTAAGTTTAAAATTGCCTCCCGGCACGGCTATCTCCGAGAAGGAAATATCGCTGGAGTTTCAGGTAAGTCGTACTCCTGTTCGCGAGAGTTTTGTAAGACTTGCACAGGAAGGTTTGCTTGAAGTGTATCCTCAGCGCGGTACGTATGTTTCTCTTATACAGGTAGACCTCGTTGAAGAAGCACGCTTCATGCGCGAGCAGCTGGAACGGGCCGTGATCCGGCTTGCATGTGAGCATTTTCCGGATCAGGAGATGAATTTATTGGAGCAAAACCTTGCTCAGCAGCAAGCTTGTTTGCTGCAACCGGACGATGAACGAATGTTTCAACTGGACGAGGAATTCCATAGCACCCTTTTTGCAGGCTGCAACAAAAGCAAAACATGGACCGTGATCCAACAGATGAATGTACACCTTAATCGAAGCCGGATGCTTCGTTTGTCTTCGGATCATCAGTGGGATCATCTGATTCAGCAGCACCGGTCCATGGTGGAGGCCATTCAGCAGCATGATGCCCAGACGGCAGAACGAATTATGCAGGAACATCTTCACCTGACCGTCACAGATCTGGCCATCCTTCAGGATACATATCCTTCCTATTTTCAACAATGACAAGTCTGGCTTTTTCTAATTACACATGATGAGGTGAACGTGATGAAGATGGTTTTTCGCTGGTTTGGCGAAGGCAACGATACGGTGACGCTGGATCATATTCGGCAGATTCCGGGAGTGGAGGGCATTGTGTGGGCACTGCATGATGTTCCGGCAGGCGAAGAATGGCCCATGGACAAAATTTTGGCTGTCAAAGCGGCTGCCGATCGGGCAGGATTGCATTTGGATGTGGTGGAAAGTGTCAATATTCATGAAGATATCAAGCTGGGCCTGCCCACTCGGGACAAATACATCGAAAATTACAAAAAAACGATGGAAAAACTCGCCCAGGTTGGCGTAAAAGTAATCTGTTACAACTTTATGCCCATCTTCGACTGGCTGCGTACGGATCTTCACAAGGAAATGGAAGACGGATCCACTGCCCTCTTCTACGAAAGCAGCAAGCTCGCAGATATTGAACCACTGGAACTTGTGCGGCGGATAACCGAAAATTCCGCATTAACAATGCCAGGCTGGGAACCGGAACGATTGCAGTACCTGACTGGCCTGTTCGAGGCTTATAAGGATGTGACCGAGGAAGATATGTGGGAGCATGCCCGATATTTTCTACAGGAGATCATTCCTACGGCTGAGCGGCTTGGCATTCGAATGGCCATCCACCCGGATGACCCGCCTTGGCCTATTTTCGGTTTACCCAAGATCATTATCAGCCAGGATAATCTGCGTAGATATCTGAATCTTTATGATAGCCCTTACAACTCCGTCACTCTGTGCAGTGGGTCTCTTGGAGCTAACCCGGATAACGATATTATTGGTATGATTCATGAATTCCGCGACCGGATTCCGTTTGCCCATATTCGTAATGTCAAAGTCTATGAGAACGGTGACTTCATAGAGACTTCACATCGCAGCCAGGACGGGAACGTGGATATTGCAGGTGTAGTTGAAGCTTACCATGACATTGGATTTGAAGGTTATGCAAGACCGGACCACGGGCGTCACCTGTGGGGTGAACAATGCAGACCTGGATATGGTCTGTACGATCGTGCTCTAGGCATCATGTATCTCTGGGGTGTCTGGGATTCGCTACAAAGGAGGGCAAAAGCATGAGCGACTATGTATTTGAAACATCTTCCCGTCTGGAAGGCAAAATCGCGGTAATTACAGGTGGTGCCGGCGTCCTCTGCCGATCCATGGCCGAAGAACTTGCTCGTCACGGTGCCCGTGTGGCCATTCTCAATCGTACGGTATCCAAAGGTGAAGAAGTTGTTGCAGCAATTGAAGCTGCTGGCGGAACCGCCATTGCCGTTGCTTGTGATGTAACCCAAGTGGACAGTGTGAAGGCCGCTGCGGCAACGGTACAGGAAAAGCTGGGTCCATGTGATATCCTGATTAATGGCGCAGGCGGTAAT
Organism: Paenibacillus xylanilyticus; assembly: GCF_009664365.1. NCBI lineage: Bacteria > Bacillati > Bacillota > Bacilli > Caryophanales > Paenibacillaceae > Paenibacillus > Paenibacillus xylanilyticus. The sequence goes on along the minus strand of NZ_CP044310.1, from coordinate 3,283,826 downwards.
CACGCCAGTGCCAATACGACAAATGAAATTTTCAAATTGGAAGATCTCGAGCAGCCTGATGTCACCACGTTCTTTGACGTTAGTGTGGATGGGTTTCGTCAGGTCATGGATCTGAATTTTGTGGGTTCCCTTATTCCTACCCAGATTTTTGCAAGACAAATGATTGATCGTGATGTGCCTGCAACCGTCATTAATATCTCGTCGATGAGTGCACCTTCGCCGATGACCAAAGTGCCTGCGTACAGTGCAGCCAAGGCTGCAATTAACAATTTTACGCAGTGGCTGGCCGTCCATCTAGCCGAATCGGGAATCCGGGTTAATGCCATTGCCCCAGGATTTTTCCTTACGGAACAAAACCGGAATTTGCTGCTTCATCCAGATGGCTCTCCTACTGAACGTTCCAGCAAAATCATTGCCCATACGCCCATGCGCCGGTTTGGGAAGCCTGAAGACCTGCTGGGCACGCTAATGTGGCTTGCGGATGAGAAGCAGTCTGCCTTCGTCACCGGCGCGGTGATCCCCGTTGACGGGGGATTTATGGCTTATGCAGGCGTATAATAGTCCGATCTCTACTTATATATAGGCTATCTAAATGGTAAAGCGCTAAAAATAATTATTAACATGTAATAACGACCCGCTATCAGGAGTGTGTATCCTGGTTTCGGGTTTTTTCATTTTCCGAATAAGATCATCCAGCCGAGGAAAAGCTTGTAGTAGTCAACAATAACCATTGGCAGCTTGAAATGATGTTGAAGTACGCCAAGTGTAGGAAGGTGATACATACATGATGGAAGAAACATGGGTTGTGGCTGTACGCTCCATAATTGCTTTTTTGACTCTGATCATCTATACAAGAGTGCTCGGCAAACAGCAAATGGGTAACCTTACGTATTTCGATTATATCAATGGTATTACCATTGGTTCCATTGCTGGAACCTTCGCTACTGATTTGTCTTCGAAAGCATGGATTCATTTCGTCGCGCTCACCATTTTCACAATCATTACGATTATCTTCCAGTACATAACACTTAAAAATCGAACGATCTCCAAGCTGATGGATTCTGATCCTACCGTTGTCGTACAGAACGGTAAAATCCTTGAACAGAACCTGCATAAAATGCGAGTGAAATTCGATGAATTGACCATGATGCTGCGTCAAAAAGACGTATTTGACATCACGACACTGGATTACGCAATCCTTGAACCGGACGGCAGCCTCTCCGTCGTTTTGAAACCTGAGAATCAGCCAGTTACAGCCAAGGACATGCATATGCATCCTCCAAAAAGCAAACTGATGACCGAGCTCATTATTGATGGTGTCTTGATCAAGCAAAACCTTAAAGAGAGAAACAAGGACTTGAATTGGCTAACTGAACAGTTAAAAAAGAAAAACATTACGATCCAGGACATTGCTTTTGCGGCAATCTTGCCTAACGACAAATTGTATATCGATCTTTTCGAAGACCAATTCTCAGAAAAAACGGATATGGGTGATTATAAGGGACCCTTCTAATTTTCTTTTACTATCATGCATGGAGGCGGTTGAATGAAAACACGTTTCTGGTTGCTGTATGTACTGCCCATATTTTTGCTTGTTCTGTTTGTAGCCATCATGGCCACAGGCTCATTTCTCAAAAAACCATTTGGTACACAGGATCGCTTGCTCGAATCCGTACAAACCTTGGAAAAGCAAGTGGAGAAAAAACAGTGGACTGAAGCCAAGTCTCAAATTGAATATGCAATGCAAGCCTGGGACCGGGTCGTCAATCGTATTCAGTTTAGTGTGGAACGTGAGACCATTTACGACATTCTGGGTACTCTTGCACGAATTAGGGGTGGCGTTGCCGCTGAAGATGATCAGGCGATTATGGAGGAGATTTATTATTTCTACGTCCTATGGGAGAATCTCGGAGATTAGGGGTAACCATATCACAAATGATGAAGAAAGGCACCTCCTTTATTCCAAAAGGAAGTGCCTTTTCTAAATGCATCTAAGCGTTGCGCGAACGTACACTACGTGAACGTGAACTGCGAGATGTACCTTCTTTGCGGAAAAACAGACTCAGCGCCCCCTTTGCACACCACAGGGCAAACAAGGCAAAGAGTGTTCCCCAGAACAGGGCTGGCAGGAATGTCTGTTGAGCCAGATTGGCTGCATCCCCTGCCCGTGAAGGCTGTGTCCAGGACATGAAACCGACGTACATGGCACTAACCACAGACTCTTCCAGGGTCAAGAAAGCGAGCAACAGATAGTAGTACTTCACGATTTTAGCGCCAAAGATCATAATTACGACATTCAGAGCAATGAAACCTGTAAGCCATAACATGCCGAATTCTCCTCGTACATATAACAAAAGGGAAACCAACGCTACAGCAGTCATGATACCTAGCCCCCACAACTGCAGCCCTTTGCGGTATAGATAGAATAACAACCATGCAAAAAGGGAGGCCGTGACATACCCTGCCAATGACACCAAAATGGATCTGCCTGGTGTTAACATGGATGAGTATGTGACACCGCTGTGATCGGCGTATAATTCGATTCGTAATACTTTCCCGGATAACAGCAAGGTCATTAAAGCATGACCGAATTCATGAATCATCGTGTCCAGATTTCGAAACAACGAAGAAAACGGAATAAAACGTGTTAGAAAAACTGAAGCCACCAAAAACAATATGGTTTTGAGCCATTTATTCAATTCCGTGTTCCCTCCCCATCACCGACTAACATGCCTATCGTTATACTACGTATCAACCCTCTTCTCGTTTCTCATGGAGAAGTGGGCTGCACAATATTCCATCCACCAGCAGAAGCTGCGATTATGCCCAATGAAGAAAGAAGACAAATCATAACGTCCCTTCTCGATCTCAAGCGTAACAAGCAGACGATTCCGCATATGCTTCAGTGCATATTGGACGAATTGATCGGCGGTTTCACTTTGCACTAGTGTAACATAGGCATATAACGAATGGTCTATCGGTTCATCTAGCGGACTTACTCCGGCACATGAAAACTCGGTCCCAACACCGGCTTGCTGAAGTGAGGATAAGGCTTCAAGCAGCTCCGCATCTATTTCTACACCGTTCCACAACACCGTTCTCTTCGCAGACACGTTATATTTATCACGTTCCGTCCAGTGCAGCAGCTCCTGCTTGCGTCGTCTCCATAGATGAGGCGGCTGCTGACTTAGCAATACTTCATGTTCTTCACTTAGACCCATAAGCTTCTCCTCCTACTCCCATTGGTCCTCCGATAGCATCTTACACAACGAAAAGAGCACATCGCTGTGCTCTCTGCGTGGCAAAAGGCAAAGGAATGGCACGGCCATTCCTCAGCATGTTGTACCATTGTACCTTTTTCGATGACTGGTATCAAATGGGTTTTAATTTATTCATTCAGAGCCAGTTTGAGGGCCTGCAGATTCTGCTCCATTACACCAATGTAGTCCAGACCTGCAGCAATTTCCTCTTCGGTTAATCCTTCAATGGGATTCAAGACGGCTGTTTTTGCGCCCACTTCACTGGCGATGGTCTCGGATACTTTGGAAGATACCAGTGTTTCGAAGAAAATCGTTTTGACCTGATGTTCCTTGGCAAAATCGATTACAGATGCCATCTGTGCTGCAGATGGCTCTTGCTCGGGAGACAACCCAGCGATAGGTACTTGCTGCAGTCCATATTGCTGTGCAAGATAGCCGAAGGCTGCATGCTGTGTAATGAAATCTTTTCGTTTGCTGTCGGTTACAGCCGCTTTAAATTCTTGGTCAAGTGTTTCCAGCTTGGCGATGTAAGCATCCGCATTTTGCTTGAATTGTTCGGCATGTTCCGGTGCAGCTTGTGCCAGTCCGGCTTCGATGTTCCGCACTTCCTGAACAGCCAGAACAGGTGATAACCAAACGTGCGGATCAAGCCCGCCATGATCATGTGAATGCCCTTCTTCTGTGCCGGCATCATGTTCATGGTCATGTTCTTCTGTCGTTGCTTCATCTGCATGTTCATGGTCATGCTCTTCTGCAGCAGCTTCTTCCCCATGCTCGTGATCATGGTCATGCTCTTCTGTCGTTGCTTCATCTGTATGATCATGGTCGTGTTCATCTGCACTAGAGTCCCCATGATGATGACCATCTTCTACGCCTTCAAGCAGATCAATGCCTTGGCTTGCTTCAACTTGTACCAGCTTGTCATTACTCAGACTATCCTTTACTTGATCGATCCATGATTCCATGCCAGCACCATTATAGACGAGTACATCTGCTTTCTCGATGCTAGCTATATCCTGAGGTGTTGGCTCCCAGTCATGAGGCTCCATACCAGCAGGAACGAGTGTATGTACATCAGCCAGATCTCCTGCTACATTTTTGGTGAACTCATACATCGGATAAAAGCTAACCTGTACGTTCAATTTTTTCTCCGTTGCTGCAGGAGTACTTGTTGAAGCTGCATCCGAATTCGATGCGGTTTTGGTTTGTCCGCAACCTGCTACAATAAGTGTGAGACTGAACAACAGCCCCATTGCTGATTTTTTACTGAATTTCATGTGGTGTATTCTCCCTCGATTGTATTAATATCTTTGCACGCTGCTGTTTTACTTCCTTGCGGTGCCGTTTACGATTGTATAGTTGAATCAGCTTTTGTGCTGATATTCCGGTCAATAGAAAGGCCAGCAAAATGAGTGCGATCGTCCCGCCTGGCGGTGTATTCCAATGGTAAGATGTCGTCAATCCGCCAAAAATGCCGATTAACCCGGTAATGACGGCAATGGCCAATGCAGCAGCGAAGCTGCGAGAGATTCGAAGTGCCAGCGCAGCTGGCAGCACAATCAATGCGGATACAAGCAGTACGCCAACGATCGGCATGGCCGAAGCAACCGTCAGACCAGTCAATACGGCGAAGGCAAACGATAAACCTTTGACCTGAACACCTCCAATAGAGGCTGTCTCTTCGTCAAATGTCAAATTATATAAAGGTCTTCGTAGTACGATGAAAAAAAACAATCCAATGATGCATACAGCTGCCATCATCCCTAACTGAACATTGCTGACTGCAACGATGGAACCGAACAGATAGGAACTGAAGGTCTTGGACAAATTGGTTTTCAGACTCATAAGCACCACAGCCAGTGCCAGGCCTGAAGTCATGATAATCGCCACTGGCACTTCACTATATGTACGATAGCTTCTCCGCAGCTGTTCGACCAATAACGCACCAATGACAGCAATCGCAAACCCGCAGATTACCGGGTTGAGATTCATGATCGAACCGAGGGCCACGCCCGCCAGAGAAACATGGGACAGCGTATCGGCCATCAGCACCTGCCTCCGAAGCATCAGGTAGACACCAAGTATCGGAGCAATAATGCCAATCAGTCCGCCTGCCCAAAAGGCTCGCTGCATGAATTCGTACTCAAACACTGCCATTCCTCACTTTCTTGACGCTCCAGGGTGATCGTCCGGTCCAATCGGTTGCCCATCTCTTCAAGGCCATGGGTGACCATAATAATGGTCAATCCATGGACATCTGCATAGTGGCGCATTAGATCATAGAAACCTTCCCGGCTGCGGCGGTCCATGCCTGTTGTCGGCTCATCCAGAACTAGAACTTGGGGCTGTCCTGCCAGAGCTCTGGCGATGCAGATGCGCTGCTTCTGTCCACCCGACAGCGCGCCTACCCGTGCATTGCGATATTCCCACATGCCGACTTCCCGAAGACTGCGTTCGACTACGGCTTCCTGTTCGGGTGAGAATTTTCGGAATAAACCAAGCTTGCGATAACATCCCGATCGCACCAGTTCAATGACTGTACTGGGAAACCCACTGTTGAATGATGCCACCTGCTGGGGCACATATCCGATCTCCAGTTTGTTGCCATTGTTGTTCTGAATATTCATATGTACCGTGCCGCTCCAGGGCTGTAACAGCCCCAGCAGCAATTTCAGCATGGTTGTTTTCGCCGAACCATTGGGTCCGGTAATGCCTACAAACTCGCCCACATGAATATCCAGCGATAATTGATCAATGACGGGTTCTTTCCCATATCCAAAAACCACATCGCGCATGGAAGATAGAATCATGCCAGGTCCTCTTTTCGTAAGTATTACGATTTAAAAACGACAAAAAAATTTATCTCGTTTCCCTGTGAATCGTCACTTTCTTCAATCGTGGTGAATATTTTTTCATTTCAAGACGCTCCGGATGGTTACGTTTGTTCTTCGTCGTGGTATAGTTGCGATCCCCGCACTCTGTACAAGCTAAAGTTACAATGACTCTCATGTTGTGACCTCCTTCATTTAATCGTAATCATTACTGTTTAATGATACTATCCCATCCTTTTTCTTTTGTCAACCCCATGATGGAAACGGATCTTTCAGTTCACGCCAGTTAAGCTGCATCTCTTCTTCGGTAAGTAAAGTATCGTCCAATGTTCGCTCAATCTCTGCCCGGTCCATATCAATTCCGATAAACACCAATTTCGTTACCCGGTCTCCCCACGTATCATCCCAATCCGGAATGGCTGGTAACGTATCTCCAAAATGCATCTGCCGTTCCTCTTCGCTCATCGCACCTACCCATAAGCCAGCTGGTCCGAGCTGCTTGGAGGTCCCTGCATGACTGAAGGAAATAGCCATATGGTTCCGTGTAGCCAGCCACATCAATCCCTTGGATCTGACAATACTCTCCGGCCACTTCGCAATCCAGCGCAGCAATCGTTCCGGATGAAACGGACGTTTCCGATGGTATACAAACGAGCGAATGCCATACTCTTCCGTTTCCGGGGTGTGTTCTTCCTTCATTAATTCGCGGATCCAGCCTGCAGACTGACTCGCTTTTTCAAAATCAAACCGTCCCGTGTTCAATATATCCTTCGGATCAATCTGTCCGTGTGTCGTTCGAATCAGCTTGGCTCCGGGTTGCATCGCATGCAGCGCCTTTTCCAGCTTGAGCAATTCCTCCTCAGAGACGAGATCACACTTGTTGAGTATCAGCACATCGCAGAATTCAACCTGATCGGTCAATAGATGCACGATTCCCCGGACATCGCCCTCTCCTGCTTCCTGCCCCCGATCCATTAATGTTTCCTTTGAATAAAAGTCCCGCCAGAACTGCGCCGCATCCACGACAGTTACCATGGTGTCGAGCCTGGTGAATTTCGTTAAATCAATTCCAAGTTCTTCATCGATATAGGTAAATGTCTGAGCAACGGGAACAGGTTCTCCAATACCCGTCGATTCAATCAGAATATAGTCAAAAGAACCGTCCAGAGCGAGACGTTCCACTTCTTTCAGGAGATCTTCCCGAAGCGTACAGCAGATACAGCCATTGGACATTTCCACAAGCTTCTCGTCAATACGTGATAATCCGCCTCCATCTCGAATTAACCCGGCATCGATATTTACTTCACTCAGGTCGTTTACGATTACGGCAACTCTCATACCATCCCGATTATGTAGCACATGATTCAATAAGGTTGTTTTGCCTGCGCCCAGATAACCGCTTAATACGGTTACGGGTACCCGGGGATTCTCTTGTTTCTCAGACATGTCTATTCCTCCACTCCACGGTTCTTTGATAAAAAGGAAGAACCAATATGTTTTTTGGTTGATTGTTAATCGTACTAATTACGATTAACAATCAACACTATACTTGAGTTGACTTTCACTTGTCAACTTCTCGATTTAATACTGGTGAATAAATCGTAAAATTTATGATTAAAAGACCAATCTGCGTATGTTGCTTAAGGTACAAGCATATAGATTACTAAAAGTCCGGTTGTGGAGGTCTGTTGTATGAAGCTTGCAGCCAATATGAAGCTCCTGTCCATCCTGGTTCCCTGCGCCTTTCTTGTTCCCGTGCTCATCACGATGTCTTCTGATCAAAAACAGGCGTGGAACAGCGAAGCTTTGCAAAATGTGAAAACCGTATTCATCGGCATTTTCCTCGAGGCTGCTCCTTTTCTACTCATCGGTGTACTGCTCTCTTCACTCATGCAGTGGTTCGTGTCGGAAGAAATGGTTCGCAAGCTTACACCAAAGAACCCCGTTGGTGGAGTTTTAGTGGCTGGTTTACTCGGCATCATATTTCCGATCTGTGAATGTGGCATGATACCGGTTGTTCGCCGTTTGATGCATAAAGGCATGCCTGCTTACATTGCAGTTACTTTTATTCTTAGCGGCCCAGTAGTCAATCCGATCGTGTTTACATCAACACTGCTCGCTTTTCCATCTCATCCCGAAATCACGATTGCCCGCATGGCACTGGCTTTTGCCGTCGCAGCTTCGATTGGCTTGCTGGTCTATTTGTTTGTACGGCAGAATCCTCTGCGCAGAGCCAAGGCTGCCGTGACAGAGGTCAAGACTCACTCCGCATTCAAAATGGCACACCCACATAAGCACGACGACCACGACCATAACCATGAGAAAAACTGGCGCAGCTTCTTTATCCATGCCGGAGATGAATTTGTGGATATGAGCAAGTATTTGGTCATTGGTGCATTGATTACTGCCTGCATTCAGACGTTTATTAGTCGAAATGACTTGATTGCACTGGGGAACGGACCGGTTGCCTCCTATGTGTTTATGATGGGATTTGCTTATGTATTGTCTCTTTGTTCGACTTCCGATGCATTTGTAGCCTCTGCATTCTCGCATACCTTCGCTCTCGGTCCACTCATTTCATTTCTGGTTCTGGGCCCAATGCTCGATTTCAAAAGCACACTGATGCTTCTGTCCACGTTCCGCACAAGGTTTGTCATTGGGTTAAGCATAGCCATTATTGTTCTCGTCTTCGCTGGATCATGGCTGATTAACCTTCTGGTATAGCGTATATGCTCCTACCATTGAGAATTGAAAAGAGGTGAGTAGATGATTCAGCCTGCATCCTTTCACATCCACAGTCACACTTCAAGGCGGCACTCCATCCAGTGGCATTCATTAATCCGTGCGGTATGGATTGGTGGTCTTGCCGTGTACATCTTCCATTTGAAGGAGAATGATTCTTTACATTATTATCTGGCACCTACGATGCAGCGTTTGCTGTTATGCTGTCCCATACCACTCCTGTTCATCGCGGTCATTATGGCTTGGCATGGACTGTTCGGTCATGGACAGATCCATTGCGATTGTGAACATCCACCTCCGTCTGGAGTGATTCGAAGCTTGGTGACCTACGGCTTAATCATGTTTCCTCTACTGCTCGGATTTTTGCTGCCGGATCAAGCACTCGGCAGTTCCATGGCCAGTCAGAAAGGCATGTCGCTGTCTTACGCGCCTCCCGAAATCCGGCGCAAAGAACCGGCACCAGAGGAAGCTACGAGCTTGAATATTCAAGATTTTGCCCATAACCAATCATCTACTGCAGCTGGGTCAGCGAGTAAAGTCCAATTCATTCCTCCTGATGAATACAGCCGTGAATTTGCTGAGCTAGCGGAAAAATTGTATGCAGAACCGGTCATCAAGGTTTATCCTGAGATTTTTTCGGAAACGCTTGGCACTATTGACATGTTTCAACGACAATTTGCTGGCAAGCCAATCTCCCTTACTGGCTTTGTCTATCGGGATGAAAGTATGGATCATGAATCACACTTTGCGCTTGGGCGGTTCCTCGTCATGTGCTGTCCAGCAGATGCAGCGCCATTTGGCGTAATGATCCACATCCCTGAAGCCGACAGCTTCCCTACCGACAGCTGGGTACAGATTGATGGCAGCATTGGATCAGCTCAGGTGAATGGCAAAGATACCATTGAGATTCGAGCAGCGAAGATTACTGCTGTTTCCGAGCCATCCACGCCTTATATTTATACCAATGCCGATTCCGTAATGGCCTATGATAAACTCCAAGGGAAATAAAAAATCTAGTTTAAACCTAAGTAAAGGCCCAGACCAAGTCTCAGATTCATTGAACGAGAAAAAACCCGAAGCCAGGAATCCACGGCTTCGGGTTTTTCAATTCGAGTCCAAAAACGTATTGTACTCGGGGATCTGATTGATTATTCAGTTACAATATCATGAACGAGCACTGGAGCATCCGCGTGATCAGCGATGGTAATGTTCTCTTTGATCTTCGCGATCACGTCTGCCACATCCTCACGATTGGCATGGATGGTTACCAACGATTCACCAGCTTTGACCTTGTCGCCAACTTTTTTGTTCAGCATCAAGCCAACAGCAAGATCAATCTCGGATTCTTTGGTAGCACGCCCTGCGCCAAGCAGCATCGCAGCAGTACCAATCTCGTCCGCTACGATTCCAGCGACATAACCGTCCTGATCAGCTTCAACTTCGATCAGATATTTCGCCTGTGGCAAACGATCCGGATGGTCGACGACAGACGCATCGCCACCTTGGTTGGACAGGAAATGCTTGAATTTCTCCAGTGCCTTCCCGTTCTGGATTACTTCTTTCAATTTCTCTTCCGCTTGTTCCAAGGAGTCTGCTTTGCCAGCAAGGAACACCATTTGACGTCCAAGTGCCAGACACAGTTCTTCCAGATCTTTTGGTCCTTTGCCCTGCAGCGTCAGAATTGCTTCTTTCACTTCAAGCGCGTTACCGATCGCAAAGCCCAGTGGTTGAGACATGTCGGAGATAACTGCCATCGTTTTGCGCCCTACATTGTTACCGATGCTGACCATGGCATGTGCCAGTTCTTTTGCATCTTCCGTCGTTTTCATGAATGCACCCGCACCCGTTTTTACATCCAGTACGATGGCATCAGCACCTGCAGCAATTTTCTTGCTCATGATGGAGCTGGCAATGAGCGGAATGGAGTTAACTGTTGCCGTTACGTCACGGAGTGCATAAAGCTTCTTGTCAGCTGGGGTAAGGTTACCACTCTGACCGATAACCGCTACCTTATGTTCGTTTACGAGTCTAATAAACTCTTCCTTCTCCAGCTCCACGTGGAAACCGGCAACGGACTCCAGCTTGTCTGTCGTTCCGCCGGTGTGACCCAGACCGCGTCCGGACATCTTGGCTACAGGAACATCCAGAGCAGCAACGAGCGGTGCCAACACCAATGTTGTTGTGTCACCAACGCCTCCAGTGGAGTGCTTGTCTACTTTGATGCCTTCAATGGCAGATAGATCAATCGTTTCACCCGAATTAACCATCGACATCGTCAGATCCGCACGTTCCTTGTCCGTCATATCCTTGAAGAAAACGGCCATCGCCCAAGCGCTGACTTGATAGTCCGGAATTTCTCCTTGGGTATAACCTTGAACAACAAAATCAATTTCAGCTGTTGTCAGTTCTTTTCCGTCACGTTTTTTGGCAATAATGTCTACCATTCTCATGATGATCTCTCCTTTGTTGTGAGTGATTTAACTTATCTCCGAGGTGGCCGTTCCGGTTACGGATCGTTCTTCCGATCGCTGTTGTCTCCAAATTTTCTTTGAATTACTTTTAGTTAGGTAGAAATTTGGAGACAAAGGCGAACGCTAACGCTTCTTCAGAATCGATTCCGTTCCCTTCACTACCTTCTGATTTGTCAAAAATTGTCCCGGAGGCTTAAGGCGGGCAATTCGCTTCTTCAAGTTCATTCTGCCCTCTCCGTTATCGTGTAAATTTGTATGTTATTGTGGTGGTGAAAAATTCGGAGACAAAGGCGAACGCTTCGCTTCTTCAGAATTGATCCGTTTCCTTCACTACGTGCTAATGACAAAGTTTCAATTCAAATCAATTGCTTGATTAATAGTAAAACTTAAAGTGTGATTGCTGTTTCCAGTGCAACGACCATCATGTCGTTGAAGGTTTTTTGACGCTCTTCAGCAGAGGTTTCCTCGCCAGTTAGCAAGTGATCGCTTACTGTCAGAATCGTCAATGCATTCACGCCAAACTTCGCTGCAATTGTATAGAGTGCTGTTGTTTCCATTTCCACGCCCAATACGCCGTGCTGCATCAATTTTTCGGTAACCGAGCGGTCGTCACGGTAGAACGAATCGGAACTGAATACGTTACCCACGTGGATTTTCATGCCTTTTGCTGTCGCGCGGTCATACGCTTCTTTCAGCAAGGAGAACGTTGCGATTGGGGAGAAATCATACCCGCCAAACACAAGCTTGTTCATGCTGGAGTCTGTACAGGAGGCTTGAGCCAAAACGACGTCACGAACACGCACGTGCTCCTGCATACCTCCACATGTTCCCACGCGAATGAGGTTTTTGACGCCATATTCGCTAATCAACTCATTGGCATAGATGGCGAACGATGGAATTCCCATGCCTGAACCCTGCACCGAAATGCGTTTTCCTTGATATGTACCGGTAAAGCCCAGCATTCCGCGAACTTCGTTATAACAAACGACATCTTCCAAATACGTATCCGCGATATATTTAGCCCGCAATGGATCTCCTGGCAAAAGAATTGTTTCTGCGATATCTCCGGGTTTGGCTCCAATATGTGTACTCATGGTTAAATCTCCTCCAGTTTATCCATTAATATAGTCATGCCAGATCCCGGGCAGCCGAAGCTGCTCCGGTGCTCTGCATATTTTTTGTTTACAATTACATTATTCATCTGGTTTTAGCCTGAACGACGAACGACGAACGACGAAATCTATTTTAAATCTTTCAGGAAGCTTGTACCATACTCCGGCAATTGAACACCGAAGTTATCGGCTACCGTTGCACCAAGATCGGCAAATGTACTGCGCAGTTCAAGCTGCTTACCTTCAGTAAAGCGTGGAGAATAAACAAGCAGTGGCACATACTCACGTGTATGGTCCGTACCGCGATACGTTGGGTCGTTACCATGGTCAGCCGTAATAATCAGCAGATCATCGTTGGTCATTTTCTCAAAAATCTCAGGCAGACGTGCATCGTAATCCTCAAGTGCTTGAGCATATCCTTGTGGATCACGGCGATGGCCGAACAATGCGTCGAAGTCTACCAGGTTCAGGAAGCTAAGCCCGGTGAATTCTTCATCCATCGTCTCGGACAATTTGTCCATGCCATCCATGTTCGACACTGTACGCACAGACTTGGTCACACCTTCACCATCATAGATGTCTGCGATTTTACCAAGGGCGATAACATCGAATCCCCCGTCTTTAAGCTCATTCATCACCGTACGGCCGAATGGTTTGAGCGCATAATCGTGACGGTTCGCTGTACGTTTGAAGTTACCCACTTCTCCCACGAACGGACGAGCAATGATACGGCCCAGCATGTATGGATCATCAAGTGTAATCTCCCGGCAAAATTCACAAATTTCATAGAGCTCTTTCAACGGCACCACATCTTCATGTGCTGCAATCTGCAGAACGGAATCCGCGGATGTATAGATAATGAGCGCTCCGGTTTTCACATGCTCTTCACCAAGCTCATCAATGATTTCCGTACCACTGGCCGGTTTGTTTCCGATGACTTTACGGCCTGTCTTCTCTTCGATGCGCTGAATCAGCTCATCCGGGAAGCCATTCTCGAATACACGGAACGGCGTATCAATATAGAGTCCCATGATCTCCCAATGGCCTGTCATCGTGTCTTTGCCTCGGGATGCTTCCTGCATTTTGGTATAATACGCTTTGGGAGCATCCGCGACAGGAATACCCTCAATTTCTTTAATGTTGGATAGTCCAAGACTTGCCATATTCGGCATGTTCAGACCTCCACGTTCACGTGCAATGTGACCAAACGTATCCACATCGAAGTCATCAAATTCTGCTGCATCCGGTGCTTCACCGATACCTACAGAATCCATAACGATCAGATGTACTCTTTTGAATGTTGACATAACTTAAGCACTCCTTCCAATTATCCGGCTTACAAGAACAGTCCGGCGATGATCGCAGACAGCACGCTGACAAGCGATGCACCGTAAAGCAGCTTCAGACCGAAGCGGGCCACCACATTGCCCTGTTTCTCATGAAGTCCCTTGACCGCACCGGCAATGATACCGATGGAGGAGAAGTTGGCGAACGATACGAGGAAGACCGACACAATGCCTGTCGTACGGGCAGACAGTGTGGTTTGTTTGGTTAGATCCAGCATGGCGACGAATTCGTTCGACACCATTTTGGTTGCCATGATACTTCCCGCCTGAATCGCTTCTTTCCAGGGAACGCCCATAATAAACGCAAAGGGTGCAAACACATAACCAAGCAGTTCCTGGAACGAAATGCCGAGAACAGCACTAAATATGCCGTTAATGAGTGCAATCAGGGCAACGAAACCGATGAGCATTGCTGCAACAACGATCGCCACTTTGAAACCGTCCAGAATGTACTCACCCAGCATCTCGAAGAACGATTGTTTTTCCTCTTCCTGCACTTCCAATATATCTTCTTCCTCGGTTACCCTATAAGGATTCACGATGGAAGCAATGATAAAACCGCCAAACAGGTTCAGCACAAGCGCTGTAACCACATATTTCGGATCAATCATGGACATATAGGCACCGACAATGGACATCGATACCGTGGACATGGCTGAGGCACATAGTGTGTACAGCCGATGCTTCGGCAGCAAACCGATTTGTTTTTTTACGGAGATGAACACTTCAGATTGCCCCAGAATGGCGGAAGCAACCGCGTTATATGATTCCAGTTTGCCCATTCCGTTGATTTTGCTTAATACCAGACCAATATATTTTATAACAAAAGGTAAGATTCGGATATACTGCAAAATACCAATCAGAGCAGAGATGACGACAATCGGCATTAACACGTTTAGGAAAAACGGTACCCCGCCGCCTTCTGCTTCTATGGTCGTAAGACCTCCGAATACAAAAGCGATGCCTTCGTTTGCGTAATCAAGCAAATTTTCAAATATCGTGGAGAATCCGCCAATCAAAAACGTACCTACACCAGTGTTCAGCAAAGCATAAGCGAGGATGATCTGTAAAACAATCATGACAGCCAGCGGCCGGTAGCGTATTTGCTTCTTGCCGTTACTTGCAATGTAAGCCAGTCCAAAAACAACAAGTAAACCAAGAATGGCAATCAGAAATTTCATATAATCTCTCCTTTGAAGGTCGTTTAGCCAGATGTAGAATTCTGCTCAAAGGCCACACCGGGGAATGGAGCTTTCAGAAAACTTGTGAAGCGCTTACAAACTATTCATCTGATAAAGGTTGAGGAACTGTTCCCCATCATCGGTGTACATACCGGTTTCTGGAGAACAGATCAACGACCTGGTTTTTTAGTAAGAGGATGTAGATTGTCCGCCTTGCATGATCTTCACGCCAGAGCTTGCACCAATCCGGGTTGCCCCTGCTTCAATCATTTTTTGCATGTCTTCAAGGCTGCGTACCCCGCCCGATGCTTTTACACCCATATCTGGTCCAACTGTGCGACGCATCAGAGCGATATCTTCTGGCGTTGCCCCACCTGTAGAGAAACCTGTGGATGTTTTGACAAAATCGGCGCCTGCTCTAACCGCTGCCTGGCATGCACGTACTTTTTCTTCGTCTGTAAGCAGACACGTTTCAATGATGACTTTTACCAATGCTTTACCCGCTGCAGCTTCAACAACAGCACGAATATCCTGCTCTACATAGTCATCTTTTCCATCTTTCAATGCACTGATGTTGATCACCATGTCTACTTCTGTAGCACCTTTAGCCATTGCATCAGTCGTTTCGAACGCTTTGGTCTCGGAAGTGGAAGCTCCCAGAGGGAATCCGATTACCGTACAGATATCTACGCCGCTACCTTGAAGCTGCTCTGCAGCATAAGAAACCCAACCCGGATTTACGCATACGGAAGCAAACTGGTACTGTTTCGCTTCTTCCGTCAATTGGTTGATTTCGCTTTGTGTTGCATCCGCACGAAGCAAGGTATGATCGATCATTTTGGCTAATTGAGCTGTAGTCAATTGAATCTCTCCCTTATCTGAACTGTTTATTTATAGCCTTACACTAACATGAACATATGTAAAAATCAATATGAACCTTTGTTCAATCCCATTCACCCGTTATTATGAGCGAAACAACGCTTATAGCTTCTGCCCTAAAAAAGCAAAACATCCACCATTCTTCCGTGGCAGATGTTGTCATCCTCAGATTTAGAATCGAAGCAAAGCCTGAGCTGTGTACTGGTCTGTTACCAGAATGTTCGCATAGTGTCCTTTGAGCGCTGCGTGGATGGCTTCGATTTTGCGTTGACCACCAGCAACAAGGATGGATTTCTCTTTGTTCCGTAATTCAGCCAGGTCAATCCCTACGGTTCTGCTGTTGATCTCTTCACTGATCAATTGACCCTCAGCATCAAAGAAACGTGAACAGATATCACCTGCACCCGAATTCATCAGCAATTGCTGTTCCTCTTCATTGAAATAACCCAGCTTGAACAGGAGTGCGTCCTCCTTCACCGTTCCAACAGTGAAAATGGCGATGTTGGCCTGCCTGCCGAGCTCTACGATGCGTCCGATGTGCCGGTCAGCTTCCACCATTTTCTTGACTTCAATATTGTCAAAAATAACAGGCAGGGGCAAATACCGCGGAACGGTATGGAACGCTTCCGCGAACAAATGCACGATCTCCGCTGCATACGTGTTGACGTGGGAATGACTTACGCCTCCCTTTAACTGAACGACTTCAACACCTTTCACCTGTTTGGCCCGAAGCTGTTTGGCCACCGCGTACATCGTTGTTCCCCATGTCACTCCAATAATATCTGCATCCTGTACAGTGTCCTGCAGATAGTCAGCTGCTCTTTTGCTGATGTGCCTCTGTATCTCCTCATCACTCTTCAATGGTGCAAAGCAGACGAGTGCGGTATCCAGATTATATTTGGCTTTGAGTTCCCCGGCAATGATATCAATATCCTCCAGCGGGTCCATAATTTCAATACGGACATAACCTCGGTCCTTGGCATACTGGAGCAACCGGGATACGGTTGGACGAGACACGCCCAGCCTAACGGCGATATCCTGCTGGCTGTAATCCGACTGATAATACAATTTGGCTGCTTCAATGCTTAATCGTTGTTTCTCCAGGTCCATTCCCATTTGCAATCATCTCACTCATCCATGGTATCGTTTGCAATTCTTGTTCCATACTGATTCGTATTTTAATTCATTGCTAGTCCAGTTTATTATACATCATGAAGTACCAGGTCACTATTCCTTCTGCAACTAATGACATAGGTGAAGATTCGTGTAATCCAGGCATAAAAAGAACCCAAGCATAAAAAGTATTTTAGTGTGCATACTACAGCGGTCACTTTATTGTTTGAGGAATGATGAATTCACCCAAATACATGACTGAGAGGAAGTATTGTATGCCAACCCTACTGTATATTACTGCCCATCCACATGATCATGAGACCTCTTTCAGTATGGCCACAGGTCAAGCTTTTATAGATGCATACCGCGAAAGCAATCCATCGGATGAGGTTGTCCATCTTGATCTGTATCGCTCCAACATCCCACATATTGATGCCGATGTGTTCAGTGGTTGGGGTAAACTTCAATCCGGCAGTGAACTCACTTCGGAAGAGCAATCCAAGGTAAGCCGTCTGAATGAGCTATCGGATCAGTTTGCATCAGCTGACAAGTATGTTTTTGTTACTCCGATGTGGAACTTCTCATTTCCTCCAATCATGAAGGCGTACATTGACTCCATATGTGTGGCTGGCAAAACGTTCCGCTATACAGAGCAAGGTCCGATCGGACTTTTGACGAATAAAAAAGCACTGCATATTCAGGCCCGCGGAGGTATCTATTCCGAAGGTCCTGCAGCTCAAACGGAATCCGGGCATCGATACCTGAGCATCATCATGTCATTCCTGGGTGTACCCAAGCTGGACGGGATCTTCATTGAAGGTCACAACCAATACAGAGAACGGGCGGATCAGATTAAACAGGATGCAATTGAACAGGCTCGAACTGCAGCGAAGCAGTTTTAATTATAAAATGAAAAAAAAGTAAAGCCCGCTATGCTCCCTTATTCGTACGAAGGGGCACAGCGGGCTTTTATATAATACCAGAATGATATACGTTTACTGTTGACCGGCACTGGCACGGCTTATGGTTTCAAGTTTGCGGGTTATGGCATTACGGTCCACTTTCAATCCCCAGAGCATCTCAACGATTTGCTCTTTCTCTTCAGCGGAATCGGCATGTTTCAGCTGCATTAAGAGATCATGCATCTGTTCATTAATCCCTTCAAACTGGGTCCAGAGATCCTGGCGTACTTCTTGAGAATCCAAGTGACGATTAGCGTCCACCTCTTCTTTTAGTGCTTGCAGAATGGAGTTCTTCCATTCATCGTCACCTAACTGTGTCGCTATGTTCAGGAGATCCAGATAATCGTCAACAAGAAGTGAGTTCAATTCAGCATGTGTTTTCATCGTTTATTGCATCCCCTTTTCGTCTATTTACCGAGTATTATACTCGGTTTTTCAGGTTTTGCAATAGGTGTCGGAATAAGGGTCAGCTTTTTGGGGTTTATGTCGAATTATGACGAAACGCTTTTGAATACACTCTATATTGGCACTCAATAAACTTTATATGGATACTCTTGGTATTATGACTTGAGCTGTTGCAGCAGCTGGACACGATACGCTTCACTCTCTAGAGATTGGATCTCCTTATATTGTTCCGCCGTAAGAACCCTTGGTTCTCCAGCTGCCTTGGCAATCATGTACACTTTTGCACTTTCCTCGACCACTTGAGTTCGATAATAGGCTTCACGCAAATTTTTCCCCGTTGTGACCAGTCCATGATTAACAAGAATGAGGGCCGAATGGGAGTCCACCTTAGCTGCGACTGCATCAGCCAGAAGTTTGGTCGTAGGTAGAACGTAAGGAATGAAACCGACGTCCCCTACAAGTGCAGACTGATCCGGAAAAAGGTGAGGCAGTTCATCGTACACCAGGCTCAGAGCGATCGTATATGCAGGATGCGTATGAACAATCGCTTGAATATCGGGATTCACGCGATAGCTGTACAGATGCATTAACACTTCTGAGGAAGGGCGTGTTGATCCGGCCCGGGTCTCACCTGTCCCGATATCAACCGCAATCCACTCCTCCGGTTCAATATCCTCAAGTGCATAACCACTCGGAGAGAGCAGCATCGTGCCTTCCGAACGGGCACTTAGATTGCCTCCAGGTCCAACCACGAGACCCTGCGCTACCGATCTGCGGGCATATTTGGTCAGTTCTTCTCTTACCAGCTGTTCAGTCATGTGTTCCTCCACTCCCTTAACTTCTTTTTATTTCAGTCCCTTCGCTAAGCGTCCATTCAGTTTTTGATAGATTTCATAGGCTTCCTGCCATGGCAGGCTATCCTCTGGCTCATAGGTTTCCAGAGTGAAGGAAGCAGCGGCAATCTCCCGGACCTCAGATAAACTGCCTACTTCGTCATGGGCCATGAATTGCAGCATGCAATTCCCGGCGGCAGTTGCCTCCACTGGCCCTGCTACCACAGGAATACCGGTGGCATTCGCTGTAAACTGACACAATAAACGATTCTGAACACCTCCGCCTACCATGTGAATGACGCTCGGCCGGCTCCCCGTGACAAGTTCAAGTTCATCCAGTGTCTGCCTGAATTCCAGAGACAGGCTTTCCAAGATACAGCGTACAATCGCTCCGATGGTTTCCGGAGTCACTTGGTTGGTGGCACTGCATTGCTGGCGTATTCGTTCAGGCATATCACCCGGTGTTAGATAGATCGCATCCCCCGGCAGGATGAAGCTTTGTAGCGCTGGAGCCGATGCTGCGAGGTGAACCAGCTCCTGATGACTGAAAATATGATTTTCCCGTTCCCACTGCCTCTTGCACTCCTGCAGAAGCCAGAGACCTGACCGATTCTTCAAAATTCTGGTCTTGCCACTGACCGTCCCTTCATTGGTGAATCCCAGACTGCGGCTGCGTTCATCCAGTACTGGAGAGTCGCGTTCCATGCCCATTAATGACCAGGTTCCACAGCTGATAAAGGCAAAATTCGGATCTGACGCAGGAATGGCGGCCAGTGCTGATGCCGTATCATGCGAGCCTACAGATATGACTTGCATGGGTTCAATCTGTAACTCTGCGCACAGATCATCTGTTAATCGTCCCAGCACAGTGCCCGGCCGAACAATGGGTGGGAAAAGTGTTTCAGGTAAACCGAGGCGGCCAAACAAGGATTCATTCCAGCGGTCCTCTCCGGCATGCAAAAGTCCGCTTGTGCTGGCAATGGTATATTCACAGGCCTTCTGTCCTGAGAGATAAAAGTGAAACAGATCCGGCATGAATAACATCCGCATATCTGGACGTAATTCAGCGTTTTCCCGTAGGCTTCCAACCAATTGGAACACCGTATTAATCTGCTGAGGCAGGACGCCGGACATGCTATACAGCTCTTCTTCATTAACCATACGCAGCGTCTCTTTCATCCAATCGGCATTACGCGATTCCCGGTAATGACGTGGATTACCACACAATCTTCCTGCCCCATCCACCAAGCCATAATCAACACCCCATGTGTCCACGGCAATGGAACGGACTGGTTGAGTTAATCCCTGCGTGCCCTTTACAATGCCCTGTTTCAATTCATGGAACAGTCTTAGGAAATCCCAGTACAATCCGTCCGCAAGCTGAACGGGATCATTACTGAATCGATGTACTTCCTGTAACGCGAGCATCTCACCGTCAAAACTTCCCCTGACCACCCGGCCGCTTCCGGCACCATAGTCAGCAGCAAGCACATGGTTTAGCGTGTTTCCCATCTCTCTTGCCTCCTCCTTTGGAAGAACGCCACATTCGGATTAGGCAGAATATGGCGTCTGACAGGATAGTCTAACGGTATAAAGGTCCAAACACGCTGCAGGCACGGTAATCTGCACTCTCCGGTTCACTTGTTCCGAATAACCCCCATGCCCGTGGACGGAATATCTCGGAATCCGGAACATTGTGCATACTCACTGGAATCCGCAAGATTGAAGCCAGGGTTAGGAGATCTGCCCCGATGTGACCGTATGAAATCGAGCCGTGGTTGGCTCCCCATTGGTTCATGACTTCATAAACGGAGGTAAATGCGCCTGTTCCTGTTAAAATCGGAGCGAACCATGTTGATGGCCAAGTCGGATCCGTCCGCTGGTCCAGCGTATTATGCACTTCATCAGGCAGATCCACGGTGTAACCCTGAGCGAGCTGCAATACAGGACCAAGCCCCTTAACCAGATTGAGACGTGTCATCGTGACAGGCATACCGCCTTTGGTCAGGAAGTCTGCGGAGTAGCCGCCGCCTCTGAAATATTCGACTGATGCAGGTCTCCACGATGTCGATTGCAGGCAGTTCTGGACCTCTTCATCTGTAATTTCCCAGAAAGGCTTAAGAGCAGGGTTACCGTCTCTGGATTGCTGCCCAGTACCATCGAGTGCCGCGGAGCCCGAATTGATCAAGTGGAGAATTCCGTCTTTCGCTTTTCCCTCCAATTGATGCCCTGTTACCCGTGCAACCGAGTCCGGACTCCAATACGTACGTACATCTGCAAATATCTGGGCTGTATGAGTGAGCAGTGAGCCGAACAGCATGGATACACCGTTCAGGCTGTCATTTTCTGTGGCGACCAGGTAAGGGGAGCGTTTGCCATTCCAGTCAAAGGATGAATTCAGGATCGACTCCAGGAAGTCGCCATTAGGCGAATGATCCGTCCACTGCCGCTGACCCTGGAAGCCGGATACAATCGCGTGATGACCCATCGATTCTTCTGTAAAACCGAGTTCTGCCAATCTGGGATTGCCGGCCATCAGATCACGTACGATCTGAGTCATTTTCACAACAGTTTCCCATTCATACTCTTTCCGCTTGCGGTCTGTTTGCAGATGGGTCGGGTTGTTATCCGGCCCTTCAATGCAATTTTCTTTCACCCAAGCCAGTGCCAACTTATATTCTTCCGGATCATAGATTTCTTCCTCGATCCTCCGGGTCAGCTCGCTCATGTCCACATATTCGTTCCTCATGCCGAGATATTCCTGGAAAAAGGAATCGTTCACAATGGATCCGGCAATTCCCATGGATACCGAGCCAATGGACAGGTATGCCCGCCCTTTCATCGTAGCAGCTGCAAGACCCGCCCGGCTGAAGCGAAGCAATTTCTCCCGGACGTCATCAGGAATGGTCGTATCCCCGCCATCCTGAACATCCTCGCCATAGATCCCGAAGGCCGGAATCCCCTTCTGAGCATGTGCAGACAGTACGGCTGCCAGATAGACTGCGCCAGGCCGTTCCGTACCGTTAAACCCCCAGATGGCGGTAGGTATGGATGGAGACATATCCATCGTTTCCGTACCATAACACCAGCATGGAGTAACCGTAATGGTGACTCCAACATTTGAACGATTGAACAGCTCTGCCGCCGCAGCTGCTTCGGCCACACCGCCAATACAGGATTCGGCAACGACGCATTCGACCGGGGAGCCGTCCGGATAACGAAGTTCTGCGGTAAGCAGCTCAGCTACCGATGTTGCCATTCGCATCGTTTGTTCCTCCAGGGATTCACGTACTCCCTTGCGTCTGCCGTCAATGGTGGGACGAATACCAATCTTGGGAAAAGCCTGTTTATAACGGTAATCCTGATGTGTCATACTAATACGTCCTCCTTCAAGTGGTTTCTGGATAGGTACGAATTGATTTCACGTTGTCTTTCAGGATGCAGTTAAAGCGGTCAGACCTTGACGATGTAATCCCGATACCCTATTGGTGCGTCAGTCCTGGACAAGAGAGCAATTCATTAAATGAATGCGTTTACAAATTCAAATTGAACAAAAGTCCATTTTATGTATGGATCTCCATGATGCAGTCCTCTTTCTCTGCAGGAACGGATGTATAGAGCAAAAAAAGAATGCCTACTGTGAATGGTTTACTGAAAAAAGTGGTTTGTTTTGTATTTTGGGTTATCGGTAACCCTAACATAGCACGCGCCCATATTGCTGTCAATCGGCATTATCCTATAGAATGGTAAGACTATGTTATGAGAGGTTAGATTCTATTGATCACTATTTATGATATTGCCAAGAAAGCCAATGTTTCTGCCATGACGGTCTCCAAAGTGATTAATCAAACAGGTCGAATCAGCACGGCCACCAGGGAACGCGTACAACAGGTTATTGATGAACTCGGGTATATCCCCAATTCGAATGCACGCAGCCTTGTACTTCAGCGAACACAGATGTTATCTCTGCTGATTACCGATATCACCAATCCATTTTATACGACACTCGCACGCGGCGCGGAGGATGCAGCTAACGCTCGTGGATATCGTCTGTTGTTCGGGAATAGTGATGAAGATTACAACAAGGAGAAGAACTACGTGGAGACGATTCTCTCCACGCGTGTAGACGGAGTCCTGTTTGCCCCTGCGGGCGACCGTTCCCTTGATCATCTGCAGCAGTTACATGAGAGGAAGATCCCGTTTGTGATCTTGGATCGCACGGTACCAGGGATCACATCCGATGTCATCGCGGGGGACAGCCGGCAAGGTGCACTTCTACTGATCCGATATCTGACGGAACTGGGTCACCGCCGTATTGCGCTCGTTAACGGCTCTTCCGAGGTTTCTACGGCCAGATTACGTGAAGAGGGTTATGCTGAAGGGTTACGTGAAGCAGGAGTTAAGGTTGATCCAAAGCTTGTCCTTCGGACAGGTTATCGTGATTTCAGTGATGAGGCTGGAATGGAACAGTTACTTACACAGCCGGATAAGCCAACGGCTATTTTTGCAGCCAATAATATGCTCGCGATTGGGGTCATTCGTTTGCTGCGTAAAAGAGGGCTGCGTGTACCGGAGGACATCTCGGTCGTCTGTTTTGATGATCTGGATCTGGCTTCCGCTTTTGATCCTTTCCTCACGGTAGCCGCACAGCCTGCCTATGATTTTGGAGCCAAAGGCATGCATATGCTAATCGACAGAATTGAAGGCACCGCACCAACTGATCCGCAAACGGTCATTCTTCCATCCGAACTGCGTATCCGTGCTTCAGCTTCCCTGCCACTAGGGCAATCGAAGCCATTGGAATCATGATAGAATCCGTATGACTGGACTCAAATTAATATAAAAAAACAGGACGCCAAGGAGTTGCACGCTCCCTTGCGTCCTGTTTTACCATTCATGCTTATATACCAAAAATTTAACCTTCGGACTGCAGCGCCAGTGCCACTTCACGTACGAGACCCGGAAACCAGTCCATCAGTGCTTCAAAGGTATATCCGGCCTGCTCTGCCTTGGTTGTGTCCATCGTCCACGATTCCGAGATACCGAAGGGGGACATATCCTCCTGAACGGTTTCGCGTAATACTTGTGACTGCATGCCTGTCACCGTCTCAATCAGGTCCATCATGGCAGACAGCGAAATGGATCCTTTTGAAGCGGCGTTTACAGGTCCGGTAATCGACGAATGCCCCAACCAGGCAAGAAATCTGGCTGCTTCCGTAGAATTGATAAAACCAATTTCCGCGTCCGGATTCGGCATGCCAATTGGCTTTCCTTTTTGCACATGTTCAATATGAAAATGCAGTCTTCTCGTATAATCATCTATTCCGAGAACAATTGGAATTCTCATCGCCACGACAGGAAAACTTGCTTCCTGAAAAAACACAGCCTCCGCCAGCCGCTTGCCCTCTCCATACGAAAAGTCCTCGTGATTCCCGTATTTCAATGGATACGTGTATGGATCGAAGTCCTCTTCCTTAAATCCCGGTTGGGGATCACCATACACGGAGAGTGTTGATGTAAGCACATATCTTTGGGTACGTCCCGCAAAAGCGTCACACGCCGACTTCGCCGCATCCGGTGAGTAACAGATGTTATCATACACCACATCCCACTGGTCAATCTGTGCCACTTCAGCTAGAGATTGCGGATCCTCCCGATCCATCTTGATCCGGTTCACCTCTG
The DNA here is from genome assembly GCF_009664365.1 of Paenibacillus xylanilyticus. Classification (NCBI taxonomy): domain Bacteria; kingdom Bacillati; phylum Bacillota; class Bacilli; order Caryophanales; family Paenibacillaceae; genus Paenibacillus; species Paenibacillus xylanilyticus. The sequence continues at coordinate 3,259,009 of NZ_CP044310.1, read as the reverse complement.
GCCCGAAGTCCACGTTCGTTTTGCCGCGCGTCGCAACGGTAATTTGCGATTTTCCTTCCCACAGCAAATGATCGACCAGACGTTTGCCGAAAAAGCGTGTCCCGCCAAGAATGAGTACCTTTTTCATCCGATAGACCTCCTACCCTCTTCTGGTGTTTCATATATTATAGCGAGGTTTGCAGTATTACAACAAATATACCCCGTAACGCAACAGTTAACCTGTGTTTCAAGGACGGAAAGACCTCTTATCACTTGACTCAGGATTCGGGTTTTGTAATTTTGAGCATCGTATGGGCTCCATGTTGAAATTCATACGTCGTGCTGACTTCTGTAACACTGAATCCAAGGTTCTTCAGAAAGGACATGATCTTGTCCATATGTTCATAGCGATTCCCGGACAAGTCGACTGTAGGAAAAATTCGCAGCTCTTGTCTTGTTACGCGCAGCAATTCAAGAATGGTTCGCTCATGGAAGGTGAAGTCCAATCGATCCGCATACGTAAACATAAAATGCGCAGATAACGTCATATCAAATTGGTCGTCAGTGAAAGGCAGCACGGGAAGCTCTGCATAGACATACTGCATGGGATAGCTCCTCATATCTGCCGTACAATCACGAAGTGCACTCATTCTTGCTTGCTTCAGGCCATCTATTGAACCAAAATAGTCCCATTTGTATCTGTCACGCACCTGTTCCAATTGCTCAATGGTGTGTTCAATGTCCAGCTGCCCTTTCAGTTCCAATTGGTCGATTTCGTGTTCGTATGCAATATCTGCTGCCATGGAGTCCGCCCCATGCCTACGTGCATGGCTGCTGAATGAACAAGCCCCACCCGGACAGTCCAGAATGGATCTGGCATGGAGATCTTCTGCTGTAAGGTTGAACATTGACATATATTCCTCATACGTTCGTCCAATAAAAATAATCTTCTCCAGTTCAAGACCTAAACTCTTGTTCTCTTGCTGCTCTTCTCTACTCATCTCGTCTCAGCTCACTTTCCTGTTGCTCAATTAATCGTTCGGGAAAACCAGACCAATCTGCTTGCGGATCTGATCCATCACCTGCATGGTTTCATAGGAACGTTCATAGCTGTTCAGCTCGGATTCCTGTTTCCCCTGCTGAACCAGGTTAACGAATTCCTCCACCTCGTAATACATGGCTGGATAGGTCTGCTCAGCTGTCAACGGTTCAACCGTACCGTCATTGTATCGTATTTCCGCATGTTCGGGGGAACCGATTTTATCAATGATAATGCTGCCGCGCTCTCCCATAATTTCACTTGGCACATGAGAGTTGGAGATCTTGGAGTAAGTCACCACGGCTTCCATCCCTTCATAGCCTAGAAGTACACTGCCCTGTCCGTCCACGCCTGAATCCAGCATGATGGCTTGCGCTTGAACCTGATTTGGTGCTCCAAACAAAGTGATCAGCGGGTACAGACAGTACACCCCAAGATCCATTAAAGCGCCGTTTGCAAGTTCAGGCTTGAATGCATTAAGCACAACCCCCTCTTTGTACTTGTCGTAACGGGAAGAATACTGACAGTACCCCGCGATATATTTGCGTACAGGTCCAATTTTGTGCAGATGAGCCTGGACCATTTTGAACGTTGGAGCCAGCGTTGACTTCATCGCTTCCATTAGCAAAACGTTATTATCGCGAGCTGTGTTAATCACATGAGAAACCTCTGCAGCATTGGCTGCAAGTGGCTTCTCGCATAATACATGCTTGCCGTTTCTCAGGAACAGTGCCGTCTGATCAGCATGATATGTATTGGGTGTAGCAATGTAGACCGCATCAATCGTGTCACTCGCTGCCATCTCCTCCAGGTCAGTGAATCGATGCTTGGCGTTATGTTGATCTGCAAAGACATTCGCCTTGTCCTCTGTCCGTGAGTAGACAGCTGTCAATTCAAATCCCTTCACATGTGCTGCAGCTTCAAGAAGCCGTTCTGTAATCCAGTTGGTACCTACAACTCCGAAACGAACCATTATTACCTACCTCTTTCGTAAATGAATTTCACATGTACATCATCCTGCTCATTGTAGCATATTTCATTCCCTTGAACGGAAAGGATCGTCGCCTGCTTGCCATTGAGATCTTGCTTATTCATGCGAGAATCTGTTGAACATCTCTCGTAGAAGGGTATAATGTGTCGTGAGGTGATCCCTATGAAGCTTCGGGATAAACAAGAGCTCCCTTCTTTTTCAATAGACGAAACGCAATGGACAGCCATTATCAGCAATGATGCTTCGTATGACGGGGAATTTTATTACGGTGTCAGGACGACAGGTATTTTTTGCCGACCTTCATGCAAATCCAAAGATCCGAAATACGAAAATGTACTCGGTTTCCATCACCCTGAAGATGCACTGGCACAAGGCTTCAGACCATGCAAACGCTGCAAACCTACAGGACAGCGTGTTCCTGATCAGGAATGGGCTTCCATTGTAACGAATTACATTAACCATCATTATTCAGAATCTCTTACGCTGGATATTCTTGCTCAAATTAGCCATGGTAGCCCGTATCATCTGCATCGTGTGTTCAAGCGTGTTACGGGCATAACTCCGGTGCAATATATTCAGGACACTCGGATGACCGAAGCGAAAAAATTGCTTGCGAACACTACACTCTCGATTTCAGATATTGGTCGCCAAGTAGGCATAACTAATCCGGCCTATTTCAGTGCCGTGTTTCGCAAGCTTACAGGGCAGACACCTGCTCATTACCGAGAACAGGAGCAGCAGCAATGAATAAGACCCAATATTTATATAAAACATCAAAGACCCTGATGAACAAAGGGACCGGTTTCCTTAACGGATATACCCACACGCTAAATCCCTATACAGGCTGTTCTTTTGCATGCTCTTACTGTTACGTCAGGCAAATGCCCGTTTCTTTGTTTCGCAAGCAGGATTGGGGAAGCTGGGTTGATGTGAAGCAGGAAGCTGCCAGTGTACTTGCCAAAGAGTTGAAACGTGCTATCTCCAAAGGTAAAGTCACAATCTTTATGTCATCCAGTACCGATCCATATCAGCCTGTCGAATATAAGGAGCAAATTACACGTTCCCTGCTCGAAGTGATGATACAGCATCCTCCGGATTTCCTTCTGGTTCAAACCCGAAGTCCTCTCGTCACACGGGATATGGACCTGCTCCAGCAATTGGGTGACCGGGTGCGTGTCAGCATGACGATAGAGACGGATCGGGATGATATTCGCAAGCATTTTAGTCCGGCTGCACCACCTATTCCCGGTAGATTACATGCATTGGAAAAACTAAGGGATGCAGGTATAGCTACCCAGGTTGCGATTGCCCCTGTGCTTCCGAGCAGCGATAACTTTCCTTCCCTCCTTCGGCCTCTGGTTCAACGTGTTTGTATCGATGATTACTTCATGGGCGATGGCAGTCAAGGGAAACGCACGCGCAGATTGGGCATGGAGTCGCTCTATCAGGAGTTAGGCGTGGAAGAATGGTATCAACCTGAGGCCTATCAGATCGTGGAGGAACGGATGAGAAAGCATTTTGCGGAACATGAGATCTGGATCAGTCAGGCGGGATTTGAGCCTTAAATGTGGTTTGTACGATCAATTTGTAAGATTAAACGAACGAAAAGCCCTGCCTCCTTGAACGGAAGACAGGGCTGTTTGATTTGTATTCATGCTGCGTATCCAAAATTATTGATCAAGACTATACAGAGCCAAACCTTCTGGCAGAGCAGCAGGACGCTGACAAGTGCTTCTCATTTTATAGAAAGTCTGCTCATCGGAAGAGTCATGGAATGCCCACATTGCTTCAAGCACATGGTAGGCAAGCTCTCCGCTCGCTCGGTGAGCGCGGCCGCTGTTAGCAGCATACGCCATATCAGCTACACCAATCCCGCGTGTGTTTTCCTGATAGCCCGGAAGAAGAGGAACCTCCGTCCACTCGTGTTCACCCAGCAAACGGTAACGTACAGGTCCGCCAAATGTGTTAGGATCGGGCACCTGCAGCGTGCCGTGCGTGCCATAGATCTCAATCGGTGGCAGTGCGCTTCCCCCAAAAACATCAAAGCTTGTAATCAGCGTGCCAATGGCACCCTGCTCGAACTGCAATAGTCCTGCCACATGCGTTGGAATATCAACAGGGATGGTTTGCCCTCTCTTTTTCTCACTTGTGATTGTCCGCTCTTCCATTGCTTTTCCTGTCATGCCAGCAATGGAGCTGATCGGACCCAGCAGCTGCACTAATGCTGTCAGATAGTAAGGACCCATATCGAACATCGGTCCGCCGCCTGAAGCGTAGTAGAATTCCGGATCGGGATGCCAGTGTTCATGTCCACGGCTCATCATGAACGCCGTAGCAGCTACAGGTTTGCCGATAACGCCATCTTCAACCAGCTTGAGTGAGGTCTGAATGCCTGATCCGAAGAAAGTTTCAGGCGCGCAGCCGACCAGCAATCCTTTGCGCTTAGCTGTTTCCAGAACAGCCTGCCCTTCCTCGCGTGTAACGGCGAGTGGTTTTTCGACGTAGACATGTTTTCCCGCTTCAAGAGAGCGTAAACATACATCTGCGTGTACAGCAGGAATCGTTAAATTGATGATCAGTTCAATCTCCGGATTGGCCAACATCTCATCAACCGTGTATACATTCGGAACGTTATAGGCTGCTGCCTGCTCTTCAGCCCTCTTGCGGTCAATATCCGCTACGGCAACCAGATCTAGAATTTCGAAGCGGTGACAGTTTTCCATATAAATACTGCTGATTTTACCACAGCCAATAATGCCTACTTTCATTGTTTTCATGCAGGTGGGCTCCCTTCAAGCGGATCGGAATTGTGGAATACTGGTCAAAATTTACTCACTTACGTATGTTCCTTGGTTTATCACAAAAAGTAACAGAAATTAAGTTTGGTTATCGGCCATGCCTGTGTACACTTCAGCTTTTTTGCCTGTTGTATTATTGGCAGCCGCTTTGCCCGCTGCAGCCCATTTGAAGCCGCTGCGCATCATTTCGGTGACTTGCTGCATCTCTACAATATCCGCATGATGACCAAGCGAGTTGTAGTACACACGGCCAGCACCCCAACGCTTCGTCCATACAACCGGCATATCCACTGGCCCATTCGCTGAATGGGGACCTTCCACGACCGGGAAACGAGTTGTTGCCAGTACTTCCACCGCAGGGTCAACGTGCAGGTAGTATTGCTCGCTTTTCACCTGAAAATCTTCAATGTGGTCCAGCAGCGGACTTGACCCGCGTTTGATGTTAACCGTATACTCCACGCCATCATTGCCCGGGTGTGCAACCCATTGACCGCCAGTCATAAACTGCCAATCGACATTGTTCCGGAACGCATCACACATCCCGCCGTGAATACCTGCGAGCCCAACGCCGCTCTGAACGGCAGCCGATACATTGTTGACCAGTTCCTGTTCAATCTGTCCCATCGTCCAAAGAGGGACGATCAGATCGAGTCCCAGCAGTTTGTCGGCATCTGCATAGGCTTCCAATGTGTTCGAAACCTCGACCTCAAACTGTTCTTCCTTCAAAATGCGCTCAAAAATCGCTGCTACCTGCTCCGGTTCATGTCCATCCCAGCCGCCCCATACAATAAGTGCCTTACTCATCGCTTTATCACTCGCTTTCGGATAGTTTTTATAGAGCCAACCTGTGTATCGCTATCGCGCTGATCGATTGACTTCTCTTCATTTCAAATTCTTCAGCATGTATAAACAGCTAAACGCTGCTTACATCTCATCAAGGGAAACCCAGCGCCGTTCTGTTACAGAACGTTCTACGGCTTCAAGCACAGCCTGGCAGGCAACACCATCATGGAAACTTGGTGAAGGCTGACGGCCTTCAGAGATGGCTGTAACCAGCTCCAGCATCTCGTGTGTAAACGTATGCTCGAATCCGATGGTATGTCCTGCTGGCCACCACGCCTCGGCATACTTATGCGCCGGATCTGTAGCCAGAACACGCCGGAATCCCTGAACGTCCTCTTCATCTTTCGTAAAATACACTTCCAGTTCATTCATTCGTTCAAAGTCAAACCGGACACTGCCCAGGCTGCCGTTAATCTCGAATGAATTTGTACTGCGGTGACCTGCTGCAAAGCGTGTAGCCTCGAAGCTGCCGAGCGCGCCGCCTGCAAATCTGGCCAGGAACAATGTCGCATCATCTACTGTCACTTCGCCTTTTGGTGCGTCCGCATTCGAGCTGCCTTTGGCACTGAGTCCAGTCATTTCGGAAGCAAGCGGCCGTTCCTTAATGAACGTCTCACTCATTCCGATGACTTCTTGGAACTCACCGACAAGAAAGCGTGCGAGATCAATTAAGTGTGCACCCAGATCGCCGTGCGATCCCGAGCCAGCCACTTCCTTTTGCAAGCGCCAAACAAGCGGGAAGGATGGATCCATGATCCAGTCCTGCAGGAAAAACGCGCGGAAGTGATAGATCTTACCCAGGCGACCGCTCTGAACCAATTCCTTGGCAAGCTGCACTGCCGGAGAGAAGCGATAGTTGAATCCAACCATGTGTGCAACACCAGCATCTTCTGCTGCTTGAAGCATCTCTTTCGAATCGGCAAGTGACAAGGCCAGCGGTTTCTCACAGAACAAATGTTTACCCTGACGGGCCGCTTCCAGTGCAATCTCCTTATGTGCATCGCTCGGAGCATTAATATCAATCAGATCAATATCATCACGCTTTACCAATTCACGCCAGTCGGTTACACTTTCGGACCAGCCGAACTGGTTTGCTGCTTCCTGGACACCTTTTTCATTCCGGCCGCAGATGACCGCCATTTCAGGCTGCAGCGGTGCTGACGGGAAAAACATGGGCAAACTGCGATAAGCATTGCTATGCGCCTTCCCCATAAACTTGTATCCTACCATTCCGACACGTAGACGTTGTGACATGTTCTTTTCCTCCTCTGGAATCTAAAATCATGTTCTATACTACTTACGAATCGATGAAGCCCTGATGATTAACTCTGCAGGCAATAACTCTCTGGGCCACTCAGATGAAAAATCCGAATCTTTAGTTGAAGCGCTTCCAACCATAGAACCATGTATGAGTTTTGATGCGGCCAGTTCACCCATTTCATAAAAAGGTACCCTGACGCTGGTTAGCGGAGGCACGGCCATCTCGGCAGCATCGGAGTCGTCATATCCGACAAAAGCCGGGAAATCCTCCACCCTGATCCCGCGCTCACGCAAACCGTGCATCACACCAATAGCCATACGGTCATTGGCAGCAAATACGGCGTCGATCTCGTCAAGCCTTGCCGCAATCGTGGCTGCAGCCTCCACACCGCTTCTTCTGCTGTAATTCCCTTCAAGCAGCAGGCTGGGATCCAGCTCCATGCCGGCTTCCTGTAAACCAACGCGAACACCCTGCAGCCGCTCCTGACTGTTGGAATAACTGTCCGGACCGTTGAGAAATGCAATATTTCGGTAACCCTGATCGGTAAGGTGACGAATGGCGAGCCGACTGCCTTCCACATGATCCGCATCCACTTCCAGAAAGGCTTCCCCTGCAAAGTGTTGATTCATTACGCAAAAAGGGTGACCTTCCTCTTGCAGCTGCTGCATCGCTGCCAGTTCCCCAAGGTCGTCTCTGGCCCCAAGAATAATGCAGGCGTCCACTTTTTGACGTCGGAACAGGTCGGCATAATTCATTACTTCACCTGGTGATCTGAACATGACCAGCAGATCCATTCCGCTCTCTCTGGCCTTATTACCAATACCACTCAGCATTTCGGAGAAGAAATAAGCAGAAAACAAATGCGCCTTCGGAACATAAGGCAAAACAACCCCGAGGTGGCCGCTTTTGCTTCTGGCGAAGCTGCGTGCAAGGGCACTTGGCACATACCCCAGCTTCTGGGAAGCTTCCAATACTTTGCGCCTTGTCTCCTCTTTGATCGGACCAACCCCGTTAAGAACCCGAGAGACCGTAGCTTCGGAGACTCCTGCCAAGTCAGCGACCTCTTTGCGGGATGCCATGAAATTCACCCCCTTACGTCCTTTAAATACGATACTATTTGTAGAAGATGATTTTTATGTACGCGCGTACATTTTCTCATGTGTTGTAACCGTTGTCAATGCTTTTAACATAAAACAAGAAGAGGATCTTCATAAGCAGATTCCCTTCCTGTTTGATTGATCTATGAGTCTAAATCTTGTCCTAAGAATGATGGATAATTCTAATAGATAACCTATGGTTTGGCAGCGACTTTTAGACCTTGAAAAGCGCAGTTTTGTCTACGTCAACACACTATGATTAACTGAAGATTGGCTGAACTCTGCCTGTTCTACTATTTTAGCCGGGCTTTGGATGCGATCTGAGGGTTCCGGCGTGGCTTGCAGTTTCCGTACCTTGTGCAGCACTTCCTTGTTGGGCAGGAAATGTACGGAGCGAATGTAACGGATCGTTTTGGTTTTGGCACGCATAACAATGGAATCTGTCTCAGCACGGTCATCTGCAAGATAACGCACACCGCCCAATATCTCTCCTGGCGTTACACCCGTTGCAGCGAAAATAACATCTTCGGTACCGATCATGTCCTGCATCGTTAAGACTTTGTAAGGATTATCAATGCCCATCTGCAGGCATCGCTGGAACTCGTCTGCATTGGCCGGCATTAAGCGGCCTTGTATTTCGCCTCCCAGGCAAGAGAGTGCAGCTGCAGCCAGCACGCCTTCAGGAGCTCCGCCAGAACCGACGTATAAGTCAATGCCTGCCTCGGGGAATGCAGGCGCCATGGCACCCGCTACGTCGCCGTCACTGAGGAACTTGATTCGTACGCCAACCTTGCGCAGCGTTTTAATCGTGCTCTCATGCCGTGTACGGTCCAGGATCATGACAGTCAGATCCGAAATGTTTTTGTTCAGTGCGGCAGCTGCTTTCTCTAGCGTAACCTCAACCGGGTCTTCGATGCTGACCTTGCCGACCAGTGCTGGACCTACAGCCAGTTTCTCCATATACATATCCGGTGCATGGAGCAGGTTTCCTTTTCCCGCCACTGCAATAACCGATAAAGCGTTGTTCAGTCCCTTGGCCACAATTTCTGTACCTTCAAGAGGATCTACAGCAACGTCAACTTCAGGTCCTTCAGCGTTACCCACTTCCTCGCCGATGTACAACATGGGTGCTTCGTCCATTTCTCCTTCACCGATTACCACCGTGCCGCGAATGGACACGGAATCGAACATGGCGCGCATGGCCAAAGTAGCCGCTTCATCTGCACTGTTCTTGTCACCTCGTCCCATCCAGGGGGCTGAAGCTAACGCAGCCAATTCTGTTACTCGGACAATTTCCAACGCCAGTTCGCGTTCCATTTTTCCCACTTCCTTTCCAGTTTTCAACAGCATACATGGAAAGTACTCCCAAATCCATCGCAAATCCATATGAAAATGATCTATAATCAGCAGAAAATCATTTTTTTGGAATTAACCTGCTTCTCTATAAAGGAGCTAATCCTTATCATTTTCCATCGTTATTGGTTGGTTTTTTGAAAGATAACCTGCAGGAGATTCTAACTTTGATTTCGTAGAGCCTGCCTTTTAGCTGTTAAGAAGACGAGAATGAAGAATATAAAAAGGAACATTTATTTACACCTTTTAAACTTCTTCAAACAACATAAATTCAACATATTTGTGGTGTTTATTTGTAATAGTCTTGCTTATTTAACGAGCTTCGAAAACGCTTATAATCCTACCCTCTCCAGTAAATAAAGAAGTGGAAAATCCATGAGGAGTAGGCTATATTTATTTCATAAATTTGAGTTGAATTTTAAATATGTCGGTAGATGCTGGTTCATATATTCTATGCCTCAATATAGATGAGGCTTATGGTAGTTATCGAAAATAATAAGTATACATAATATTTATTATGTTTTCATAATTCTCTAAACCCTCAATATTCCCCTTTACGAAATCTATTTGTTGACCATCCCTACGAACTACATAAATGTGATCCGGTTGTTTATCCAAACTCTTACCACTAACTATTAAATGATGTCCCCCTTCAACATTATATTTTCGGATGTACAGTCCTGATCCCTCATCTTCATATGCATACCTTTCAAAGTCATTCCAGGAAAGTTGTTCCCCTTTCTCAGATAATAAAATGAGTTCATTCAAAGGAATAGACGAGCTGGAATCCTCTTGACTATTGTTGGTCTGACAAGCCGAACAAACAAAAATCAACATCAACAACATTAAGCTCCATTTAAACAGGTTTGATAGCATTACTGCCTCCCTATAAATAAGTGGTAATGATGTTAAATATATTAATTTTTCTGATAGTAGATCATACCGTAAATACCGTCAATTAACTGAACTTGAGATGGATGGTACATGATCAATTATTAAATGGCCATAAAATAAAGACCGGACGAGATGGAGTCGAGAACCCCCTTCACGCCCGGTTTTATTCGTTTTTTATTAAAATATCATGAGTTGATCACTCACCTGTACCTCGTGGCTAAATTGCCTTCGTTTCCTCACTACTCTCACTTGCCTTACATACTGCTCTTATAATTCCTCCATATCCGGTGCAGCGGCACAGATTGCCGCATAATCCCGTTTCGATCTGTTCCTGTGTAGGCTGGGGATGATGATCAAGCAGTGCTTTGGTGGCAATGACCATCCCTGGTGTACAATAACCGCATTGAAACCCGCCCTCTTCTACAAAGGCCTGCTGTATCGGATGCAGACTCCCTTCCTGCTCACCATGTAGCCCTTCAATGGTCGTAATTTCACTTCCTTCACATTGATAAGCCATAATCAGGCAGGAGTTGACCGGCTCTCCATCTATAAGCACCATGCACGCACCGCAGCGACCAACTTCACAGGACACCTTGGTTCCGGTCAGATTCAGATGAGATCGAAGCACATCCACCAGCCGGGTTGTTTGAGCAATGTCAAGACGCTTCTCTTCCCCATTCACTACTGCTGACCAGATGTTACCTAGCGGCTTGCTCATGAGGGACTCACCCCTTCCTGTAAAGGTACATGTAGTGATTGAACCAGTTGTTCGCGCGGAACCGGCAATCGATTCACCCACACCCCGGTTGCCTGATGAATTGCTGCAGTGATTGCCGGCGCGAGTGCCACAGAACCAATCTCGCCAATCCCTCTCGGTCCAAAAGGATCTCCTTCGGGGAGGTCTTCAATGGCCTCAACCTCCAGATTGGTATGAATATCCCGGATTGTTGGAATCAAATACGTATCCAGATTAGTCGTAAGATATCGACTATCCTGCATGACAGCATCCTCCGTTAACGTAAACCCGAGTGCCATCACACTTCCACCTTCGATCTGTCCAATGAAGCCCATCGGATTAATGACGGGGCCCGCAGCTACCACATGACGTGTATCGAGCAATTTGGATTCTCCGGTTAACGTGTTCACTTCTACCTCTGCGGCAACCGCGGCATACGTATATAGATAGTGTCCGCCCACGACATGGTCTGGCGTGGTTGGATAATCGAAATGAGTATCAAATACCCATTCTTCCGCTGTGCCCTGACCCGCCAAATCTGAGTAGGCCGTAACAAAGCCGGAAGTCATGTCCGTGTCAGTAGATGGAGAAGACGTCCCTTTACCTTGAATATGCGATGCTCCCGCCGCTTGCGCTGGTGACAGCTGTTCCAATGATTCCGTCTCTACATCAGTACTAGGCAGTTGGCCTTTACGCCATACACCACCAGGTCCTGTCACCAGTTCATCAGCCGGAATGCCCGACAAGGCCGAAGCGGCTGATAGGACTCTGGAACGGAACGGGGTCTGCAATCGCTGCAGAGCCATCCAGGCCATCGTTGTCGAACGTGAAGCGGTGCTCGAGCCACTGTGAGGAACCCGATCCGTATCGCCAATGATGATATTCAGATCCGAAGTACTGCATTGGAACAGATCACAGAGCATGATCTCCAATGTAGCGATCAACCCCTGGCCAAATTCTTCGTAACTGAAAGCCACTTCTATTTTCCCTTCGGAATTAAGGGATAGGCGGCCTCCTGCCGGATCCGGGATCCCGTAACCCAATCCGGCACCATGCATGGCAATTGCAGCTCCTACGCCGCGCTTGATCCATGGGGGCTGAGAAGGATCTGCCTGGGGATGCTGATGCTTTTGCCATAATTCAGAACGATCCATGGCTTCCCATACCTGTGACAGTCCATCTGTAGTCAGAATTCTCTGATTTAACGGACCAGGGTCACCCTTTTCCCTCATGTTCCGTCTGCGAAACTCCCAAGGGTCCATATTCATGATCTCAGCGAGTCGATCCATTTGGCCTTCCACTGCAAAGATAGCCTGATTCCCACCAAATCCGCGGAATTCACCTGATAGCCCATTGTTGGTGTAAACAGACAAGCCTTCCACATCCACATTGGGGATGGAGTAAGGGCCTAGACAATGCTCCGTGCAGAAGTTCAGCACAGGTGCTCCAAGTGTGGCGTACGCTCCTGTATCTGCCGTAATGCGAACCCGGTGAGCTTGAATGATGCCTTCGCGACTGATTCCCGTCTGCATTTCAATTTTCATCGGATGCCGCTTCAGACCTGCACGAACGGATTCTTTGCGGGAATTGTGCATTTTCACGGGACGTCCGCTGGTCAATGCTAGAAGTGCGCCATATGGCTGCACGTTTAATTCGTCTTTCCCCCCGAAAGAACCGCCAATGGGAGACGACACGACGCGGATATCTTCCTCAGGACAACCGATAATCCGAGCCAGCTGCATCCGGTCCTTGTACCCGTGCTGCGTGGCTGCGTAGACATTAAGCCTTCCTTCTTCATCCGGGACAAACAGGCCGCCTTCTGTCTCCATATAAGCGTGCATTTGACGAGGTGTGTAATACGTTTCCGTGACAATATGTTCACAGGCCGCAAAAGCCTGCTCCACATTCCCGCGTTTAATTTCGGTGCGATGCAGCACATTGCCCGGTCCATGTGGATGCAGCTCCGGTGCGTCAGGAGCGAGTGCTGCATCCGTGCTGTCCAGCGGAGTAAGCTCCTCATACTCCACTTGGATTGCACCGAGTGCCAGTGCTGCCCGTTCCGGGGAATCCGCAGCTACTGCCGCAAGGGCATCACCGACATAACGTACAACATCTTCACAAAATACAGGCTGGTCAGGCGTTGCAATCCCGAAACGATTCAGGCCAGGTACGTCTTTGGAGGTAAGGACAGCATACACTCCCTCCATAGCCTCTGCTTCTGTAGTATCTATAGACAGAATGCGAGCATAAGGATAGGTGCTGCGCAGAACTCTCCCATAAAGCATTCCGGGCAGCGTCATATCCGTCAGATACTGGAGTTGTCCTGTTACCTTTGGAATTCCGTCCGGTCTCAAGTGCCACCGTTTTCCGCTATGTTTCCGATTCAGCAGCATGGTCTCTCTCCCCTTTTCTTGATCAAGATTTGAATCAACGGTATAGTGCTTCCCACAGTCCAGCCCCCAGCAAATTGCCAGCAGTCTGCTTGCGGTATTGTTCTGTTGCAAAGACATCGCCATAGGTCACAAATTCCGCAGACGCACTCCTTCCTAGCGGCTCTGCTTGCATAAGGGAAGCTTTTTCGCGAAGCAGCAGCTGTTCCGACGCAGGTAACCGCATGGCCACACCTGACCCTCCGCCAGCAGCGATCGCAACCTTTTTCCAACGACCATCTGTACCAATCTCTCCTTGAAAAGCAATGGTTACCAGAGATGCGCTAAATGTCTCTCGCCTGCCCAGCTTGCGGTAAAATGCAATTTCTCTCGCATCAGGCTCTTGGTTCTTCAGATCAGAGACAGGCAACTTATCCAGCGGGATCTGGATCGAGATTAACACGTCACTTGGATTGCGACTGCCGTCACGCCCCCCTTTTAACCAGGAGTCTAGTGTACGGATTTCCAACCCTGCGTCCGTCATCCACTGCAGTTCTGCGTTGTATGCGAGCAATGCGGGTAACGTATCGCCAACTCCAGATACAATGTTGCCGCCAATGGTCGCTACATTGCGAATGGACGGCGCAGCTATCGTTTTCACAGCCTCTTGCAATAAGGGCAGATGATGAAATAACCCTTCCGTAATACATCTATTCAATCGGGTCAGGGCCCCGATCACCATTCGATCTCCATCCAAATATACGTCACTTGTTCCTGGGATACGGGCCAAACTGATCATATGCTCCGGTGAAGGTACAAGACCGCCTTCCCACTGGGTACGCAGCAATGTTGCGCCAGCAGCGTAGCAGAAGCTTCCGTTCAGCCTGTTCCTCAACATTCGGAGTTCTTCCATATCTTCCGGCTGCCATACCGATGGCATCGCTCCTGACCCATATGCTGGTATTACCATCGTTCCATCCCCTCTCTCTTATAAGCACGATGTAGGACGCTGGATCAGGTCCGTATAAGCGCTGACTGTTGAAGATAATTCATCCTACAGGATCCAGATAATTCTTCAAATCATATGAGACTATAGGGTTAGCGTCAATTAGCTTCACATCGATTTGGATAAATATATAAATACGAACCACGTTTTGTGCTTCATGCATGATAGGAGTTACGATACCTAACACTATTTCTCACGTGAAATCATATACACGACACAAAAAGGCCAACCAAACGAACTGGATGACCTGTTTATGTTAAGAGAGCAGAGATAAGTAGATAATCTACGACTTCGTTCTATTCAATTGAGGGGGCATGTTATTGGGTTGAATTTACTTCATTTGAGCTGATTCATTTACATAATCCATGATGCGTTTCAGTTCAGCCTCCGTATCAGCGTCCCAGAAACAAAAGTCAGGCAAGTTTACCTGAGTTCCAGAGAAGTTGTCATTACGCATAATCTTCCTCGCACCCTCATCTCCGACAAGAGCAAGGAGGTGATTAAACATATGAGAGCGAAAGGCAATAGGAGGCTTTAGCCCCTCGCCGTCCACAGCAGCTGCATAATCAGACTGTGTGTTCAATGCAAGTGCAGCCGAAACCTGATTAATATCCTGCGCCCTTATTAAAGGCTGGTCCGCCAAAAGAATCATTACACCTTCTGCCCCGTATTCCTTGGCTTCCTTGAGTCCACATTGAAGCGATGCGGCCATTCCAGAAGAATATTCTGTACTGGCAGCAATTTGGAGCTTAGTCTCGTTCCTATAGTTAGATGAATTCACTGTTGCGTGGAGTACATTCTCGGGGAGCCATTCCAAGGAATCCTCCGGTTTCACCACACAGATGACCTGTTCCAGTTCAGAATCGAGAGCCGCTTGAAGCGACCAGGCCGCCAAAGCTCTCCCATCCGGCATAGCTACTGCTAATTTATCTCGGCCAAGACGGGTACTCTTACCTGCGGCGAGCATAATGCCCGTCAATCGCATGTGTACTCCCCCTTTGAGCAGAGTAGTCTTCAGTCTCAGAAGCGCGCTTGCACGCAATCAGTTCGGCAGCAATGCTAATGGCGATTTCTTCTGGACCCTCTGCCCCGATGCTGAGACCTACGGGAGAATGGAGATTCGTTAGTGGTGGTAAATCATTCAATAGTCGTGCTGTCCGTGTTCTGGAACCCATAATACCGAGATAGGCATATTCACTTCCCGATAGCAGCTCCAAGAGTTCACGTTCACGCGGAAATTGATGACTCATCAGCAAGAGATAATCCCCACGTCGTATATTCAGCACAGGCACGATTTCAGTGGGAAAACCAAGAACAAGATCTGCACCCGGAAACCGTTCGGACGTACACAGACCCTCTCTCCAATCAGCAATGATGACATGAAATCCAGATACCCTCGCAAGCCTGGCAACAGGTATGGCATCATTTCCCGCCCCGATTATGATAAGTCGCGGTTTAGGAGTATATAGGGTCGTTATTCGTAAAGGCAGATTCCAGTACTCTGCTTCAGTTGATATTACGTCCTTATCGAATTCTGTCCTGTATGAATCGGAAGACATGCGCGGTACGTCTTTGGAAGGAACAGGTTTCCTATCGATTGAATCAACTCGACGCCATTCATATTGAATAAGGGAATAGTCATGTTGAAAGTACCGAGTAAACTCGGCTGCTGAACCAGACTTGAAACAATCGTGCATCTCAGTTAATACACTTCTCAGTTCGCCGCAGACAGGTTCCAGCAGGACGACAACCAAGCCTCCGCAGCCAATCGTTTCTCCCCAAGAGAGATCATCTTCAGGGCGCATGTCGTATTCGGCAAATGTCATGTGTCCCGTGTCCAGCACTTGTTTTACACGCGCTTGCAGATCACTTTCGAGACATCCCGGGCTGATGCTGCCATACATTCTGCCATCTTCGGTCAAGAGCATAGAGACTCCCTGCTTACGGTAAGCATGACCTTCCACCTTGACCGCCGTTGCAAGTACACAGCGTACTTCACCTGCTGCAATTGCACACAGATCATGCATTTCCACATTCGTCTCCACCTTTCCGAATTGTCTTCAGCGAGCAGCTGTATTACAACGTTTCCTTCTGAAAATAACCTAACTCAGATTCTCTTCATCAAACGCGCAATGCTCTTATCCGATTCGCGGAGCACGATGCCACGATCAATGGTCTGGATCTTGCGGTTTTTGAGCACAATGCTTCCATCAATAATAACCGTGTCCACACAGCTCCGAGTCGCGGAGTACACCACACGGGAATAAATATCGGTCTCATATGAAGGATACGTATGGAAATCATCCAGATCCAACAACACCATGTCTGCCTTTTTGCCCACTTCCAGACTTCCAATTTCCTTCGAGAGACCAAGCACTTCGGCACCACCCATCGTTGCCATGCGCAGAACCGTACGTGCATCCATGATCGTAGGCCCATGAGGAACCTTTTGAATTAATGCTGTCAGACGCATTTCCTGAAACATATCCAGGTTATTGTTGCATGGTGCGCCGTCCGCACCGATTCCCACCGCGATCTGGCGGTTAAGCAGGTCAGGAATTTCTGCAATACCCGATGACAATTTCATATTCGAGCCGGGGCAGTGGGTCACTTTTACCCCTCGCTTGCGGATGATTTCCTTCTCCTCTTCACTAAGCCAGACACAATGTGCAAGGACGAGACGTGGGGTTGCCAGACCGATATGATCCAGATAGACAATGTTACGCATCCCGCGTTCATGTTCGACCAGTTCAATCTCGCCACGATTCTCCGATGCATGCGTATGCACCTTCACATGATATTTGTTGGATAGATCACGTACTTCAACGAGCAGCTCCTCTGTACAGGAAACAACGAATCGCGGACAAAACGCATACTGAATGCGTCCGCCCCCGAAACCATTCCATTTCTCCAGCAAATCAACACTTTGCTGCAGCGAGGTTGCCGTATTTTCACGCAGCGGTTCAGGCACTTCGTCGCCATGGTCCATCATGACCTTGCCAGATATCACCCGAATGCCGCTCTGTGCCATCGCCTGAAAAGCCGAATCCGTGTGATGCACGGTCTCCATATCCAAAATGGTCGTGGTTCCACTCGATATCAGTTCGCCCAGTCCAAGCATCGCCGAATAATAGACGGATTCCTCATCATGCGCTGCCTCCAGTGGCCAGATTCGCTGACGAAGCCAATCCATGAGCTCCAGGTCGTCCGCACGCCCGCGGAAGAGTGTCTGGCACAAATGAATATGTGTCTGAATAAAGCCTGGCAGCAGAACTTTGCCACGGGCATCAATAACCTGATCAGCCTGAACGTCGATATGCTCTGCAATCTCTTTGATTTTGTTATCCTCGATCAGCAGATCCCCTGTAAATATATCTTCTTCCGCATTCATCGTGACAAGCTGTGCACCCTTCAGCAGGATCGTTCCCATGATAATCTCCCCTATCGTATCTATGTCTTTTTTTACGCTGTTTTCATGAGAAACTAAAACCAATCCAAGCAGCAACTAAGCCTGGTTACCATCCGATGGCCATGCCATCTCCTCTGGGATCGGCAGCTCCGCTAATCATGCCATCCTCACGGATCACAATCCCTTGCGACTGACCCATAACGTCATCCCATGGCGCTCTGATCTCCACATTATGTCCCCAGCGAGCCAGCGTCTCGCATACGTCATCATGATAGCGATTCTCCACCCGCATCGTGTCGCCTTCTTCACCCCAAGTCCGTCCGTAGACCCAGCGTGGCAGACCGATTGCTTCTTGAATGGTCAGACCATAGTCGAGAACACCCGTAAGTACAGATAACTGCGTCTGAGGCTGCCCTTCTCCGCCTTGTGTACCCAGAAGCATATAAGGCTTCCCATTACGGGTGACTAGACCAGGCATGAG
This sequence comes from Paenibacillus xylanilyticus, assembly GCF_009664365.1. Lineage (NCBI taxonomy): Bacteria > Bacillati > Bacillota > Bacilli > Caryophanales > Paenibacillaceae > Paenibacillus > Paenibacillus xylanilyticus. Next base: position 3,240,753 of record NZ_CP044310.1, on the reverse strand, counting down.
CGTATGAAAAGAGCGTTTGTTGGGTTCAAGCACATTCGCATCTGCTGAATCGAGTGAGAAAAAGGACCCTCTGTTTTGCATAATTACGCCAGTATCTCCTGGAACGTAGGCTGCGCCAAAATCAAAGTACAGACTTTGAATAAACGAGACGGCGTTGCCTTCCTGATCGACTACCGCAGCGTAGGCTGTATCCTGCCCGATCGTTTTGGACAAGAACGGCTGTGCTACTGGTGGTGCAGACTGGATCTCATTCCATAACTCATCCCCGTAAGTCTTCGATAACAATTGATTCAAGGGGATCTCGCGAAAGTCAGGATCGGTAAGGTACCGGTCACGATCACGAAACGCCTTTTTCACCACCTCCGCCATTAGATGGTAGAACTCCGGCGAAGTACGACCTACGGAAGAGAGATCTATGTGTTCGAGCATATTTAACATCATCAATATGGAGAAGCCCTGCGAGTTGGGCGGCATTTGGTGAACCTGATAACCCCGGTATTCCGTGCTGACAGGCTTTACCCATTCCCCCTTGTGTGCTGCAAAGTCCTGAGGTGCCAGCATGCCGCCATCTTCTCGAATCGCTGAAGTCAGACGATCTGCAAGCTCTCCTGTATAAAAAGAATCCCGTCCTCCCGCCTGAATCAGGCGAATGGAAGCAGCCAGTTCGGTCTGGACGAGCAGTTCACCTTCCTGAAGCAATGTGCCGTAAGGGGCAAATACCGCTCGCAGCGGCGAATGCCCCATAATGAAATCTTCATCCCGTTCCAGCCACAGGCGCAGATTGCGCGATACCGGACACCCCTTCTCCGCGTACTGCACGGCTGGTTCAAGCAGCTGCTCCCATGGTAATCGCCCGTAGCGGGACCAGACTTCCCACCATGCATCCACCATTCCCGGAACCGTTATCGCGCTGAGCACGCCGCGCTGGGGAATGGCATTCATGCCCATGGCTTTAAACGTATCGGCATGAATACCTGCTGCCGAGCGGCCGCTTCCGTTATAAGCGGTAATCTCTCCGCTTGCTCCATCGTGAATGAGGAAAAAGGCATCTCCTCCAAGTCCAGTCATGTGCGGATAAACTACGCCAAGGGCTGCGCTCACCGCAACAGCAGCATCATAAGCGTTACCACCCTTCTGGAGAATCGAGCTCCCAACCGCGCTTGCCAAATAATGTGGCGAGGTGACCATCACCTCTCTGGACACGGGCATCTGATTTAACATAAGGCTTCCTCCTTTCCAGCGTACACGTCGAGTGCTGCCTGCACTGCCTCACCCGCAGGTAAACCATGGCGATGACGGAGAAGAACCGCCTCCAGTGCACCAAGCACATGCAGTACGTTTTTGCGCTGACAGCTGAAGCCCATCGTTCCAATTCGCCAGATTTTCCCTTTAAGAGGACCAAATGAACTCGCAATTTCGATGCCGAAATCATGTAGAAGCATGCTTCGTACCGATTCACCATCGATCCCTTCCGGAATATGGATACACGTAACTACCGGAAGTTTGCTGGACATGTCTCCATAAATTTGAAGCCCCATACCCTGAATTCCGGCGACGAGCGCACTTTCGTTAATCCGATGCCGCTCGAAACGGGCTTCCAGTCCTTCCTGAAGCAGAATTCGCAAACCTTCATGTAAACCGTAGAGCATCGATGTAGCTTCTGTATGATGATTCAGCCGGGCAGAACTCCAATAATCCTGCAGCTGACTCAAGTCAAAATAGTTGCTTGCAATGGTTCGTCCCTCTGCTCTCGCGCTTGTCGCGTCACGGAGTCCGCGTTCGACTGTTTTCCGACTCATCAATTTTTTCTCCACACGGCTGTTATATGTCAATGGGGCCATGCCGGAAGGAACGGATAAACACTTCTGCGTTCCGCCCATTACCGCATCCAGATACCAGGCATCCGTCTTAACGGGCGTACCACCTATGGTGGCAACCGCATCAACAACGAGAAGAAGATCCAATTCACGGCATACTTTGCCGATCTCGGCGAGGGGCTGCATCTGGCCGGTGGAAGTCTCTCCATGAACCATGGCCACAATATCCGGCTTATGAGCGTGAATGGCCTTGATCACTTCTTCCGGATCAAAGACCGATCCCCAAGTCGTTTCAATAAATACAACTTCCGCACCGCAGCGCTCTGATATTTCTACAAGCAAATGTCCAAACCGTCCGTATATAGGGACCAATACCTTATCCCCCGGCTGGATCAAACTAACCAACACGGCTTCAATGCCGGAACGTGAGGTGCCATCTACCGGATAACACCACTCATTGTTCGTCATGTATAATTCACGCAGCATGACCATCGTTTCATTCATCAGGGACGTAAACTCCGGATCAAACTGCCCAAGGATCGGGAAGGACAAAGCCCTTAGAACTCGGGGGTCGACTTCAACTGGTCCCGGTGTCATGATGGTTCGCAAGGACGGAGATAATTCTCTATAGCTGGACATGGTCAATCAACTCCCGTAACCGTATTTATAAAGTAGCTGAACGAGAACCTGAAATCCTCGCATCAGGTCCTCCTCAGCTGTGAATTCAAGGGGACTGTGACTGATCCCGCCCTGACTTGGTACAAAAATCATCGCTGTCGGGCAGGCTGGCTGAAAAATCTGTGAATCATGGCCAGCTCCGCTGGGCATATGCATATAGGACAGCTGCTCCTGTTTGCAAATATTTTGAATATCCGCTGTGATCTGTTCGTTCATTGGAATGGGGGCAACCGACAAGTGTTCTTCCCAGTTCAATTCAAGCTGCAGTTTGGATGCAATCTTAAGAAATGCCTGAAGCATGTCATGCCAGCACTGATCTATACTCTCCTGCCGGATATGCCTTATATCAAGCGAGAATTCGGCATGTGCCGCGACCACGTTACCAACACCAGGTTCAGCAGTGATCCGGCCAACCGTTGCCACAAGGGGTTCACCTGCAGCCATAGCAATCGTTCTAACCGCCGTAATCATCTCGGCAGCACCTGCCAGTGCATCCTTCCGCCATGACATAGGCGTTGTACCCGCATGATTCGCTTCGCCACTAATCGAAATGCTCAATCGCTTCTGACCAACGATATCGGATACAATTCCAATCGAATGACCAAGTCGCTCAAGCACCTGACCCTGTTCGATATGAAGTTCAATAAAGGCACCATACTTTTGAGCAGCTGGTCTGTAGCCGCTGTCTGACCCGAATCCGGCTTCCCGAATCGCTTGTGAAAAAGGTATTCCATCCTTATCCGTCAAATGTTGAATGTCTTCAAGAGAGGTGATCCCCGTAATGCTTCGTGATCCCCAATAGGCAAATGGAAATCGGCTTCCCTCTTCTTCGCATAGCGAAACCACCTGCAGCGTACGTTTCGGCGTACCGAAATGCCTTCGTAAGTACTCCAGAGCAAGAACTCCTGCTGCTACACCGTAGGCACCGTCGTACCTTCCACCGTAAACGACAGAATCAATGTGTGATCCGGTCACAATGGGAAGCTGCTCAGCTCCTGCTGCAGAATCTGCAGCTCGTAACGTGCCATATAGATTGCCGGACTGATCGAATTCGGGAAGCAGTCCCATTTGCTCCATCCGTGCAGCCAGGGCATGCTGTGCCTCGCACCAGGCTTTGTCATACAGCAGGCGAGTTACGCCGCCTTTGGCATCAGCTCCGAATGTGGACAGCCAATCCAGCATGTCTTGAAGCTTCACTTCTTCCAGCTGCGGCAAGGGAAGAATCGGCTCTTCCGTCTCGGAACCCATGAACGTTTCAAACTCTGTCATGATACTCCTCCGTTCCGCGCGTGCCATTTTTCCCATACGAGCCAGCAGCAATAAACTGACCTGCTGGATTAGCGGATAGGCCTTCCTTTGCGCCATATACTTTGATCCCTCGGCAGTACACTTCGGCTACGGCACATGCAAATGTACGTCCGATATACGGACTCTGTTTATGCGTATATAGCAAATCGTCCACGTTTAATGTGGTACTGGTATTCCAATCAATAAGCACGAGGTCCGCGTCTTTACCGATCGCAATTTCTCCTTTATTCTCAAGCCCAAGCCTTCTGGCCGGCTGCAAAGCGAGAACCCTTCCGAGTAAAGGCAAGCTTAGACTGCGGCGAAGATGACCTTCATCCAGCATGATCAGCAGCGTGCTCTGCGCACCGGAAATGCCGCCCCATATTTCAAAAAAATTGTCCGACTGTTTCATGGATGGCGGGCACGGTGAATGATCGGATGCGATGACGTCAATAAGCCCGGACGCCAGCGCATCCCATAATTGCTCTTGTTCGGCGCTGCTGCGGAGAGGTGGAGCACACTTCGCGACAGCGCCCAACCGAACTACATCCTGTTCTGTGAGCGTCAGGTAATGCGGGCAAGTTTCAGAGGTGACGTCCTGACCGCGCCCCTTGGCTTCCGCAATTCGTTCTAACGCTTCTCTTGTACTGATGTGCACGAAATGCAGCGGACAGCCGGTTTGTTCTCCATATTGAAGCGCCCTGGTGACGGCCAAGACTTCTGCTTCTGCAGGACGGGATTTCACATAATCCATTGGCCCTGTCTTTCCTTCGGCAATGCTTCTCGCGCCAAGCTGCGCAACCATTTCTTCATCTTCGGCATGAAGGGCAAGTACACGATTGAGTCTAGCTATCTCGTGCATTCCGTCCATAAGCGTTTGCTCATCGGCTCTCGCAAAGATGTCTTCTCCTTCTCCGCCCGGCTCCGACATAAATGCCTTGAATCCGGCTGCACCGGACTCAGCTAAGTTCATTAGCTGCTGCCGATTACCCGGAACTAACCCTCCCCAGAATGCATAATCGACATAGGAGCGATCCTGGGCAGCTTGCTTTTTCATATCCCAAGCTTCCGGACTCGTCGTCGGCGGGACTCCGTTAAGCGGCATATCAACATAAGTGGTAATTCCTCCTGCAGCAAGCGCAGCCGATCCCGAACGGAATCCTTCCCAACTGGCCAGCCCCGGTTCATTAAAATGAACATGGATATCCACTACACCAGGCATAACGGTGAAACCGGCTGCTTCGACTACCTCAGTTCCTTCCTCAACCTTCAGGCTAGAGGATAAAGCTGTGATTTTCCCATCTTGGATACCAATGTCCAGCTGCTGTACACGATCTTTTAAAACGACCCGGGCTCCCCGGATGATCGAATCAAAATTTGCCATTTGGATGCCCTCCCTGTGTCAGAACCTGTGTTCTAAATTCTTCAGCTTCCGCGGTATGTACTGTAACCTCCTGGAGCGATTAGTAAAGGAATGTGATAATGACTTTCCGTATCGGATACGGCAAAACGAATGGGTACAACCGTCCACAATGCTTGCACCGATTGTTCAGGTGAACGAGCTGCATAGTACTTTTCGACGTCAAAATGAAGCTCATAAATGCCTTGCTCCAGACGGCCCCCGGCCAGTAAGGGTGCATCCAAACGCCCATCGCCGTTGGTCACCGATTCGGTAACTTTTATCCTGGACTCCGATTCTCCATCCGTTTGGACAAGATGCAATGCGATCCGAACTCCCTCGGCTGGTACTCCTTTGGATGTATCCAGTACGTGTGTTGTTATGCGTCCTCCAGCCTCTGCCATTACGATCTACCTTCTCTCTTCGAATCATTGTCCTCTGCTTCAAGATCTTCCCTGGTCATTGAAAAACCTTGAAACCCGTATGGTGGCCTTGGCTCGGTATACACTTTGCCTTCTCCTTCAGCCACTTCTTCCAGCACGGTATCCCATGTCCGATTGTTGGATTCAAACGATACTTCACTCAATTGCCCGAAACGCTTCAATACACGGAGTCCGATCTGATACAACAAATGTTGAATGGATGCAGAACGGCATTCGTGGAACACGGCAGCAGCAATATCACTCACTTGTTCAGCGGCCACATAACGTCCGCGCGTATCGTCCATTCCATCTCTTGGGTCGTGGTACCGCCAATTGATATCCAGAAAAATGAACAGGGGACGATCTCTTGTCTCAGGCAGTGAAGTATATTCATCCTTAATAAAACCTGCAAATTCACTCCCCTTGACCTTGATCAGTCGCAGATCAGCCAGACCACTGAAATGGTTACTCCATTCAATTTGATCACCGTTGCGTTCTGCCTCTATTGCAGCCGTACCCCGATCATTTTGCGAATACCGGAATACCATCGTGCTTGATCGATAACTTCCATCGGCACCAATGGGTACATCTTCAAAAGGGATCTGATCCGCTGTCATCTGAACTTTCATCATTTGAGGATATGTCTCAAGAAAGAGCTGACTCACATACGCAAGAAATCCCTCAACGGTAGCACCGGTATAACTCGCAGCGTGCTTGAGAATAAAATTCTTCATGGAATCCGTGGCCACGATGCTGGAATTATCCCCTTCCGTAAACGAAGGCAAGAATGCATCCCCTTGTACAGCTATCTTAATATTCATGCCGAAGAGAACATTGCTTCTGCCGGTAAACGGCGATTCCGGTATTGATCCGATCCCGGTTAGAGGTTTGGCATAGGAGCGATACAACCACACGTCACCTTTGCCGTAATACATCGTTCGTTTCGGCACCACAGCAGGCTTCGGTTCAATTTCATGTTCATGCCCAATTTGGACCAGCCACTTCTCCAGACGGATAGCTGCAATTTTGAATACTTCATTTAAAGCCGTTTGAAATTCTTCATCCCTATTTCGCGAGCGACGCTGACGCATCGATTCGAGAATGGACTGAGCGGTATGACCTTTTACCGCCAATATGAATGGAAAGCCGAATCGGCTTGTATATTCCTTGTTTAATTGATTCAATTCGTCATACATTTCAGGGGAGAGAGAATCCAGTCCAGCACCAGCTTGTTCCTTCACGGAATTGCTGCTCATGCTGATTCTTGCGCCGAGATCGGGATGGTTGCGCAGCAGCTGCAGGATGACGTCGTCGTCAGACGTTTCAACAACATGTTTCATGATATTCATCATGTGTTCTAATGAATTAAAGGGTCGCAAAGTCCAGGTACGTTCAGCCACCCATGGTGATTCCTCAAATAAGCCACCAAAGGTATGCACGAACTGTGTGACAGACCAGCTGTTAACGAGTTTCATAAAATCGCTCATGTCAGAACCTCCGGTCTTCTGTGAATTGTTGTTCTTCATTCTAAGGTTCAGGGCTGGATGCAGCAATAATATTTACGCAATTTTGTAATATAACATAACATCATATTCATGAACTGTTATCTGTGCACAGGAATTAAGGGTCTCCATGTCACATAATCTAAAAAACCGTACGCCAGATAAGGGGCGTACGGTTTGCGATCTAAATTATGATGATAGTTATGAAGCACAAAAGTCGGCAGCTCTGGATTTGTTCGAGTGGTGCATTTCTATATGCGATCTGTTCACTCTCTGTCTAATGCATCCTTATGGTCTTTCGGTTCTTTTATCCCGGCCAAATTTACGGAACGTAAATACCAGTTTTAACTTTAACAAGTCATTCGTTTTTTTAAAGTCCATCTGCAGCAGACTTCCAATTTTCTCCATGCGGTACGTAATGGTGTTGCGGTGAACAAACAGCTGCTTCGCAGCTTCGTTGATCAGTCCATCATTCTCAATGAAAGATTCGAGTGTGTTCATCAATATGTGATTAGGGTCCCCATCTCTAGCCAGCAGAGGTTCCAATACTTTATTACAGTAATTCTCCATGATGTTATCCGGTACATGTTGGAACACGTAGGCAAACTCCAACATCTCAAACTGGAGTGCGCGATCCTTCATTCCAAAGCGGCGTGCCAGCTGCCGGGTATCCAGGCATTCCTGATAAGCTTCACGTAATGATTTGGGCTCATGTTTCATTTTGCTAATCCAGAATCTCGGCACAGATGCTCCTTTTGCCTCCTGAGCAGATAATACATCCGCGAAGCGACTGAGTAGAAAACTCGATAGTTCCTCCCCATAATCGCGCCCTGTCGGGCATGTATATATCGACAGAATGCCATCTTCCATCTGAAAATGCTGCGACGCCGTAAATTGCATCAGTGGATTATATTGCAGTTCACGATGAATTTGCTTCAGCAGCTTCCCCTCGGCGAAAACTGAAGGCTCCAGCGTAATGAGCACGCATTGATAAGTACCCTGGAACAGATGAACGCCTTTATTCTCACTGAGTCTGGTCAACTCCTCCACCGTCATTTTGTTATCGAGGTATTGGGTTAACAGTGTACGCATCTCATCCTGAACGGTCGGATTAATGTGTTCACGATAGGTCATATCCATATAAAATGCCAGTACGTCCGCAGCCTGCTGAAATAATTCTTCCTCTGCACGCAGGGAGAGTGCTGAATCTGTGAACACGAGCAGGAACCCATACTCTTCATCATTTTGTTTGATGGGAACCCGATGACAACTGCCCTGATTCCATTTCACGCGATGCATAACAGATTTCCATGGCCACCCCTGTACCAGTGCATCTCCGGCAATCGTCTCACTACCATAGAGCACATGTCCCCTAGAGCCTATAACTGCAAGCGGGTAGTTTAATACGGTCGCAAGCTCGGCAAATACATTTCGATGCTGCTGTTGTTGTAATGCAAAATGCATCAGCTTTTTTTGTTTCTGTACAACTTCATGCAGCAGCCGGTGACTTCGCTCATGTTCGGCCTTGAACAGAGCATTCATTTGGTCCGAAAACGTGAACTGGAATGGCAATTCCAGCAGTGGCAAACGCAAACGGTCTGCCTCTTCTATGATCCCTTGGGGAATGGACTGCCAGAAACGTCCGAGTTTAATGCCGAGTCCTGCACATCCGCGGTCATTTAGTCTGCGCATTAATCGAAGGGCATCTGTTTCATTGTCTTTCATGATAAATGCGGTTGTGAATAACAACTCTCCGGATTTAATCCAATCCGCGATATCCGGGGCGTCCATGACGTTAACGGATTTCATCATCCGTGAAGTCCCCTCCCCGCCGGCAACGAGTCTGGCCTCAGACAATGGATATACTTGCAACGCCTCTTTAACCGTAAGCTGCATAGACACGACCTCCCATATATATAACTCATGAAGTTATATTTTTCTCTTATAGTGGAAATGAAAAGCTCTTACCCATGGTCCGCGACCCATTCACTTTATCGGAATCAAACTATTTGTTAAGTATTATAACATCAAATTTGGTTTCATAGCTTACATGGCAAAAATAAAACCAATGACAACATTTAAGCATACGCTTGTTAATGTATCATTGGTTTTATAAGGGGTGAATGAAATGATTGATATGTGGTAAATAAGTTCTTAAACTTAAATCTCTAGTTTTTCCGGACTAAGCCACAATTTCATTCGGGATATGACCTCTTTGATATTCAGCGGCTTGCTAATATAGTCCGAGGCACCTGCTGCAATACATTTATCTCGATCTTCTTTCATGGCTTTAGCCGTTAATGCAATGATCGGCAGCTGGGTAAGCTTCAATCGCTCCCGAATCTGACGTGTCGTATCGTAACCATCCAGTTCCGGCATCATGATATCCATCAAAACGATATCGGGATTGGCTTCCCCGCGTTCCAGCATCTCCAGACATTCATACCCGTTCTGCGCGGTAATGATATGCATGCCATACTGTTCAAGGGCATTCGCAAGGGCATATACGTTACGAATATCATCATCTACGACAAAAACTTGGCGCCCTCTTAATAACGATTCTTCCAGAGGTGTCAGCAGAATCTTATCCTTTGATGGATTAGATAGAGATTCCACGATGGGAATCGTTGTAGCTACTTCGTTCAAGAATAGTCGTGAGTTATTCTTTGTCTCAGGCTCCTCTGGTCTCAATGGCAAGAAAAGAGTAAATACACTGCCCTGTCCTTCGCGACTGGTCGCCGATATGGAACCCCCGAGCAAAGTCGCAAGAGATTGGGAAATGGACAAGCCAAGTCCGGTTCCACCGTATTTCCTTGCAGTTGCACCATCCGCTTGTTTAAATGCATCAAAGATCTGCAGCAGCTTATCTTCCGCGATGCCGATCCCCGTATCACTGACCGAAAAGGCAATAACATCCGTCTCTGGGCCACCAGCTTCCGGGCTTGCCAGATTCATTCGGGAAATCGTCAGAGCAACTTCGCCTTCGTGTGTAAACTTAAATGCGTTAGAGAGCAGGTTTCTTAGAATCTGATGCAAGCGCATCTCATCCGTGACGATCGTTTCCGGTAAATGGCTTTGCATCTGAATCCGGAAGTCGATTCCTTTCTGCTCCGCGGTTTTTAAGAAATACTGATTCATCGTCTCCGGCAGAACGCCGAGATAAACTTCGCCAAGATCAATGTCCATCTCCCCTGCCTCCACTTTGGACAGATCCAAAATGTCATTGATCAGATTAAGCAAATCTTTGCCTGAAGTATGAATTACCGATGCGTATTTTTGTTCTTCGCTGCTCAAGTTCTCATGTTTGTTTTCAGCCAAAATCTCGGACAGGATAAGCATACTATTCAGTGGAGTGCGTAATTCATGTGACATATTAGCCAAAAATTCAGATTTGTATCCCGAACTTGTTCGCAGCTGGTCTGCTACACTCGCAAGCTCGCTCGCTGACGTTTCTGCTGCATGTTTTTGCAATTCAAGACGCTCGTTCAGCATATGCAGCTCTTCGGTTTGCATCTGCAGTTCTTCGGTTTGTGACAGCATTTCCTCGGTTTGCAGCTGAAGCTTCTCCGATTGAGCTTGGAGCTCCTCGTTCAGTACCTGGGATTCATCATATAACTGCTGCAGTTCCATGCGTGTCGCCGTGGAGTGTAGAGAGACACTGAATATTTCAACTAATTCATGAAGCTGTTCGAGTTCGTTCTCCAGCAACGGCTTTAATGAAGCCAGCTCGATGACCGCAATTGTTCGGCCTTCGAAGATCACAGGCACGACTGTAAGAGATGTTGCAGAAGCATGGCCTAGTCCCGATGAGATTCGAATATAGTTCTGTGGCAAGTCATTCATACGCAGTATCCGTTTCTCCACCGCACTTTGACCCACGAGTCCTTCGCCCGGTGCAAGGGATACTTTGCCAATGGAGTGCTCTTTGTCCCCATCTGCTGCATAAGCAGCTACGCGCAAGAGCCGATTATCCTTCCAATAGTACAGTACACTGTAGGGAATCTCCAGCAGAATGGCAAGCTCATTCAGGAACAGACGTGACAAGCCCTCCAGATTAGTCGGGTTCTGCAGGAGTGTAGCGATACTTGTAAGCTGGTCCTTCACGCGATTCTGCTCCTGCACTTTATCGAGCAGGTTGTTAGTCTCCCGCCCGAGGTCACCCACTTCATCCTCCGTTCGCACTTGAATCCGTTCTGCCAAGTTGCCGCCCTGGGAAATATCTCGAATCGTTTGTCTTACGTCACGCAGCGTTTTGACAATATTACCAGAGACCATGATCGCTGCTCCGATTGAAAATGCTGCAATAGCAGCCCATAGGGTATACATGATCGTAAGCAGGGTGGAACTGCGTTCGGCAAGACTGGTTACTCGTGCTTCCGTCAAAGCAATTTCTGTATTACGGAAGCCTGTAAGCTGTGAACGGAGCAAATCGATTTCGTTTTTACCCGGATCGGATTGGAAAAACGTAACTACTTGCTCCTGATCACCCTGATTTTTCAATGCAATGGAAGGTTCTGCTGCAACCTCAATCCAGCGTAGAATATGCGTTTTGATCGTTTGCAATCTCTGCTGCTGGGATGGGTTATCACTGATGAGTCCGTATAGCTGGTCATAATTCGAATTCCACTCCGAGAGTGCTTGATTGTAGGGCTCCAGGTAGCTGTCTTTTCCTGTTAGCATGAATCCTCGCTGTCCGGTCTCCATATCAAGTACATCCTTCTCAATGGCATTGGTCAGGTTGTGTACTTCGAGGTCATGATGGCTTATAAAATCGTTTTCTTTTTGCAATTCATTAATCTGAGCCGATAGAACCAGCAAGGCAGCTCCAAATAACAATACAACAACGAGATAGCCCAACAAAATTTTGGAGCGTATCGTAAACCTTCTCTTCTTCGACAACGCGGAAACCTCCAATGGAATCAATCAATTCACCGCACAACAATTTTGATCTGCTTATGTAGTTTATATGGATACAGGAAGTCTGACAAGCATTATATCCATCCAAGTCATATTTCGACATTGACATAACTCAAGGTTGTCATTATGGGGTTAAATGCATTTTTGGTCATTTGATTCAGTCTGGACACTCTGGGGTTGTAAGCTCTGACAAATTCAGACATAGTCAAGAAGGTTGAGATGTATTCTTAACAAGAAAAAACGACCAGCTTTAAGCGGGTCGTTTCTTCCTCACGTGTTTTTTACTATAAAAAAACTTAAGCTTTTGGAGCAATCATTTTCGCAGGATCCACATACTGATCGAACTGCTCTTCGGTAAGCAACCCGGTCTGCAGAGCAGCCTCCTTCAGAGATAATCCTTCTTTGTGAGCCAGCTTCGCAATCTTGGCTGCATTCTCGTATCCAATATGCGGATTAAGAGCAGTCACCAACATAAGCGAGTTGTTCAGATTATGTTCGATTTGACCCAGATTAGGTTCAATACCCACTGCGCATTTATCGTTAAAGGCAATGATTGAGTCCGCAAGCAGTTGTACGGATTGCAGGAAGTTATAAATAATGACCGGTTTGAATACATTCAACTCAAAGTTACCCTGACTTGCCGCGAATCCGATCGCAGCATCGTTCCCCATTACTTGCGTTACAACCATTGTCAGTGCTTCGCTCTGGGTTGGATTCACTTTGCCCGGCATGATGGAGCTGCCCGGTTCATTCTCCGGAATGCGGATCTCTCCGAGTCCACTGCGCGGACCACTTGCAAGCCAGCGCACGTCATTGGCAATTTTCATCAGATCAGCTGCAAGCGCTTTAACAGCGCCGTGGGCGTAAACGACTTCATCATGACTTGTAAGTGCGTGGAATTTGTTTGGTGCCGATACAAAATCCTTACCTGTATGTTTGCCGATCTCCTTGGCGGTATAATCGCCAAAGTCAGGATGAGCATTGATGCCTGTACCTACAGCGGTCCCACCAATGGCCAGTTCTTTCATATATTGAACACTATCACGAATCATGCGCTCACTCTTGTCCAGCATCGCTTCCCAGCCGCTGATCTCCTGTCCGAGTGTGATAGGAGTAGCATCCTGCAGGTGGGTACGTCCGATCTTGATAATATCCTTGAAAGCTTCGGATTTGTCTGCAAAGGTAGATTTGAGTACAGCAATGGCTGGCAAGAGCTGGTCTTCAACAGCTAGTACACCTGCAACATGTAGAGCTGTCGGGAACGTATCGTTGGAGCTCTGGGACATGTTCACATCGTCATTCGGATGCAAACGCTCTTCCTTGCCCTTCTGTTCAAGAAGCTGGTTACCCAGATTGGCGATGACTTCGTTCACATTCATATTGGACTGCGTTCCGCTTCCTGTCTGCCATACGACAAGTGGGAAATGATCGTCAATCCGACCGGCAATGATCTCGTCCGCTGCATAGGCAATCGCATCCGATTTGGCGGCAGACAGCTTGCCGAGCTTATGGTTGCTCGCTGCAGCACTCTTTTTCAAAATGGCAAGTGCACGAATAACTTCCATCGGCATATGCTCACGACCAATCGGGAAGTTTTCCTTACTGCGCTGTGTCTGCGCCCCCCATAGTCTGTCCGCTGGTACCTTCATCTCTCCGAGCGTATCTCTTTCAATGCGGTATTCCACTTGATTTTCCTCCTCCAAAAAGATGAATTCTGTTTCTAGAAAATTGAATCATCTCGTCATATTATACATGATTGTCGTTCAGATTTTCACCTTTTCGACAAAATTGTAAGCGTGCGTCAAAACACGCAATCGTTTATCGTCTCATGAAATTATGAATAGATCGGATACAAACGACTGGCTTGTTCGAAGATCTCGCCAGGCTCAAGTCCAACTAATCCGATTTCTTCGGCTGGTAGGCCCTGCACATTCGGTGCATTAACCAGGTTCATCTGAGGTTCAGGACAGAAGAATCCGCCTTCCGTGTTGTTATTCCAGATCATCCAGTGTTTGTACGATGCTCCAACATCATAAACAAATTTGTCTCCTGTACGATGGTTCGTGAGCTCCATATAATTTCGACCATTCTGGGGTTCAGCTGTATAGTGATTATCCATGGATTCGAAGAATGGACTAACCCCTTCTGCCTTTAACTTCTCCTCATTCGGTGAAAGCGGTTGAAATTGGCCGGTAGGCAAAGAACGTTCATTCAGCTCACGGCGCTGACCGATGGTGATTTTGGCGGTATAATCCGACACATCACTGTCAGGTACAAAGGCAACATTAATGGCTGTATGGAACGCAAACAAATTCGGCATGCGCTCTTTGCCGTTATTACGAACCTTCAGCTGCTGCTGGAGACCTGTGCTGTCAAGAGAGTAACGAAGCGTTACCGTGAACGTGAACGGCAAATATTGATGGAAAAGGTGTCCTTCTTTTATCTCTTGGCTCAGCAGGATATAACTCTCCAGTTCAGTCGTTCCATATCCTTCTACCTTCCAATTTGCCTCGTGTAAAAATCCGTGCAAATGGTTGCCCGTAGCAGGTTCATTTACAGGTAATTGATAGATTTCGCCATTCCAGGGAAAGCGGCCATCTTCATAGCGATTCGGTGGAGACAGAACGGGAATGCCGTACACGGCTGGTGCAGCCTTGAATGCTTCCATATCATTCAAATCAGGTTCACGAAGATAGCGATGACCGCGCTCTGTATCACGAAACGCAACCAGATTTGCACCCACGCTTGGAATTACGGCCGCCTCAAATTGATTGAATCGAAGCCACACCGCCGGAATTCCGCCAAATTGCTCCTCATACGCTGAATTCTGTGTCATTGTTATATGTACCTCCTGCATACTAGGGTTATATTATACGGCTCGAATATATCATGACTGGGCACAAAATACCAATCTGTGATATAGAACATTTTCATCATCAGATGACAAAAAAGACAGCTGCACTGTCCGCGGCTGTCCTCCAACTGATCATTTCATATCGTTTAATCGACATATTTGCCGTGCTCCGGCACAGCATCCTGTTCAAAATCCTGATCAAGGTGCTCAAGCGAATCATGCAAGAAATCACCTGTCAGCGAATGTCCATGCCCCGTGACCACGACACGTGGCTCCAACTTCCTGATTACATGAACGGATCGATGAGCCTCGTCCCAGTCCGTCGTAAAATATGCAGGTGGACCATGCATCTGTTCATCCTGCAGCAGTACACTCCATAGCGATTCCTGTTTAACCGAAACAATGGCGTCCCCCGCAATCAGGAAACGGCCCTCCTCGCGAAAGAGCGACACATGCCCAGGTGTATGTCCTGGAGTATGGATCCAACGCCATCCAGGTAAACCAGGTACCGAATGATCCTCCGGCAGGCTGAAGATACGATCATCCAGGTTAATTGCTTCGTTCGGATAGGCAAATGACAGTCTTGCCATCAGTCCCCCACCTACGGAAGGATCGGCTGGTGGATAATCCTTAAGGCCCGTTAAATAAGGTAATTCTAGTGAATGGGCAAAGACGGGAACACCCCAGAACTGTTCAAGCTCTATTACAGTACCTACATGGTCGAAATGACCATGTGTCAATATGATGGCGGACGGTGGTCCCTGAAACCGTTCTGCTGCGATCCGCACAATATGATCCGTAAATCCCGCCATCCCGGTATCCACTAGAATCCAGTTCCTGCTTCCCGGTTCACCGATGAATACTACATTAACAAATAATGTACGCAGACTGAGGATATCATGCGCGACTTCTTCAAGCCCCGTCATTCCTGCTGTGATCAGATTGTCAGATGTCATCCACGGTTACCTCCCATTCAGGCGATTGTCCCTCTGTTTGCCATCCATAGACTGCCCCTTTTTGGGATATCTATTCCCCTCATCTAATAAAATAGACGATGTATACCCGTTTGGGCACACACCGTTTAGTATAGTCTGTTCATTCATATAATAGAACAACTTCCTATGTTCTGATTATGCAGGATAAGCATCCAAAGCCGCGTCGAGCAGCTTGTCGTATACATCGTCGTCGTTTTCGAGCAGCTCGTCCATCCGCAGAAGCTCTTCTTCATCACCGGATTGCTCCGTGAAATGGAGGCTATAATCCCAATCTTTGCCGTTCTTGCTCATGAACGTTACCTCATAAATGGACTTTTCCCCTTCTGCACGAAAAACGGTTGTTCCAATATAGGATTTCTCGTCTTCCCGACGCATCTCAGCACGAATAATTTCGATATTCACCAACATACACTCCTTTAATCTCTCATCAGTAACAGGTCTACAACAATTATGGTAAACCTAGTTTGGTAATTATTATTGGTTAATTGTACAATATATATCGTAGCAACGTATACCTTATTCAATTGAAGGTCCTCGGGGGTATCCTTACATACATGATTTGAGGGCTTCATGTTCCAGTGAACGAGCTACGGAAACCTTATATTACAGGAGGAGAATATAGCATGAATAATAATTTTGAACTTCATTTACAGCAGTACGCGGAACTAGCTGTCAAAGTGGGAGTAAACGTCCATCCTGGACAAACACTCGTTGTAAATGCACCAATCACTGCCGCACATTTTGTACGCAAGATCGTGAAGGCTGCCTATGAAACAGGTGCCAAGCTGGTCAAAGTAAACTGGAGTGATGAAACCGTAACACGTCTTCATTATGATCTCGCACCGGATGAGGCATTCTCTATCGAACCAAAATGGTTTGCGGGTGAAATGACAGAACTCGTAGAAGAAGGAGCTGCCATCCTGCACGTCATCGCGGAAAACCCTGATCTCTTAAATGGTGTGGCTCAAGAACGTATCGTCACCAGTCAAAAAGTGCGCGGAAAAGCACTGGAGAAATATCGTGCCTATCAGATGGCTGATAAATTCAGCTGGTCTATCGTTGCGGTACCTTCCCCGGAATGGGCTGCCAAAGTATTCCCGGATCTGCCTGCGGAGCAGCAAGTGGATAGACTATGGGATGTTATTTTCAAAACTGTTCGTATCGGCGAGCAGGATGCTGTTTCCGAATGGAAAACACATTTGCAAAACCTCGATTCCCGTGCCGATCTGCTCAATACGAAAAAATATAAGAAACTTCACTATACTGCCCCTGGAACAGATCTGACCATTGAGCTTCCAGAAGGACACATCTGGGTGTCCGGTGGCAGTGTGAATGAACAGGGTCATGTCTTCATCGCCAACATGCCAACAGAGGAAGTATTTACGGCTCCGCTGAAAACGGGTGTCAATGGCACCGTACGCAGCACCAAGCCACTCAGCTATGGTGGCAATCTGATTGATGGTTTCTCTCTGACATTCGAGAATGGACGTATTGTTGATTTTACTGCCGAGCAAGGACATGATGCCCTGCAAAACCTCATCGAAATGGATGAAGGTGCACACTATCTGGGTGAGGTCGCTCTTGTTCCCCATAAATCACCGATTTCCGATACGAACATTCTGTTCTATAACACCCTGTTCGATGAAAATGCATCCAACCACTTGGCCATCGGTAATGCCTATGCATTCTGTCTGGAAGGCGGCAAAACGATGTCGAAGCAAGAACTCATCGATAATGGTCTGAACTCCAGCCTTACCCATGTGGATTTCATGGTTGGGTCAGCTGACATGAACATTCACGGTGTTACTTCCGAAGGAAAAGAAGAACCGATCTTCCTGCAAGGTAACTGGGCATTCTAATTTTTACGCTACATGAAGAGAGGAGAGTACTCCTCTCTTTTCCTGCGTAAGCAGGTAAAATTATAGATACGGAGGTCACTACCATGTTAAGTTTTGAACAAAAATTGGATCGTTATGCCGAGCTGGCAGTCAAGGTGGGGGCCAACGTACAACCCGGTCAAATTCTGGTCATCAGCGCCATGATCGATACCGCTGAATTTGTACGCCTGCTCGTTCGTAAAGCCTACGAAGCCGGGGCCAAACAAGTCATCGTAAAATATGGAGATGAAACCGTCAATCGCCTAAGATTCGAGATGGCTCCGCTGGAATCATTTCAGGAGCCGCCCAAGTGGCATGCTGCGGAACTTGAAGAGCTTGCAGCGAACAATGCTGCCTTTCTGACCGTACTCTCTTCAAGTCCAGATCTGCTCAAAGGGATTGATCCTGAACGAATTTCGACCCATCAGCGTACATATGGACAAGCCATGGCCAAATACCGACAGTATCAGCAGGCTGACAAGATGAGCTGGACAGGTGTTGCCTGCCCTTCTCCGGACTGGGCAGCAAAAGTGTTCCCCGACCTGCCTGCCGCTGAGCAGATGAAGCAGCTTTGGGAAGCCATTTTTGCCGCTGTCAGAGCAGATTTGGATCATCCAGTAGAAGCTTGGGAACAGCATATTGATCGATTGGAACATAAAGCAGTTGCCCTAAACAGCAAAAAGTATAAAGCACTTCATTTTGTCTCCCCTGGAACGGATCTGACGGTTGAACTACCTGAAGGTCATATCTGGGCACAAGCGGGCAGTGTAAACGAACAAGGGACTCGCTTCGTAGCTAATATTCCGACAGAGGAAGTATTTACTGCTCCCAGCAAACATGGCGTCAACGGTACAGTGTCCAGCACCAAACCGCTGAGTTATGGCGGAAGTATTATCGATCGCTTCTCTCTCACCTTTGAGAATGGACGAATCGTTGATTTTCATGCGGAAGAAGGTCAAGATACGCTGGAACGATTAATCAACATGGATGAAGGATCTCACTATCTTGGCGAGGTTGCACTTGTACCCTTCCATTCTCCGATTTCCGAGAGCGGCATTCTATATTACACGACGCTGTATGATGAGAACGCCTCATGTCACCTCGCGATCGGCAGTTCCTATGCCTTCAATATGGAAGGCGGAAAAACCATGTCCTCCGAAGAACTTGCTTCTCGTGGCATGAATTCCAGCATCACGCATGTAGACTTCATGATGGGATCTCCGGAAACCAACATTTATGGCATTACTGCAAGCGGAGAACGTGAAGCGGTCTTCCTGAATGGAGATTGGGCATTTTAAGCTTCTTTTCCAATGAATAATCACGCTGTATCTGTATCAATATCTTAAGGCTGCCTGACAAACCTGAATGAATGGTTTGTCGGGCAGCCTCTTAGGGTTTTCGGCGTGAACCTTCTAAGGTTGTCCTAGCAACCTCCCATTGTATCGTTTCCATATAATGTTGTAAAATGAAATGATACCAATGTTTGTGGACTGTTCACCAGAAAGGAGAACATCATGGCCAATCGGCTCCAATTACTCTTGGCCTCAGATTTCCATAATTTGAGCCCTTCACTTCAGGAAGAAGTGTATTACGAATACTATAATATGGTTCATGGACTCATCGTTTATATCATCAAGGAACGTGCTGCAGCAGAAGACATCATTCAGGAAGCATTCATTAAAATTATTAAAAACAAACCCTCTTTCGAGAACGAAGTCAAACTGAAAGCCTGGCTTAAGGTCGTCACCCGGAATACCGCCATTAATTATCTTAGAAAAAATAAAAATAACCGTAACCAACTGGATACGGATAGTGTTTTTATAGATATGGAGACGATCAATCAGACGGCAGCTTCCGTAGAGAGTACCGTGGAGACGCAAATGATGCAGGAATCTATTGAGTTCTATCTGGAGCAACTTAAACCCGAATACCGGGTATTAATAGAGCTGCGCTGGAAAGAAGGTCTGTCCTATCGGGAAATGGCAGAGCTGCTGGACACTTCGGAAGAAATCGTGAAACAACGTTTGTTCAGGGCCCGAGGTAGTATCAAGAAGCAATTACATAAGGAATGGGGTGGGACCATTGAGCAAAGGCAAGTCAGATAAACATATTGAGCACTATCATACAGAGCAGGAAGAAGAATATTTTGATGCCGCCTTTGATCTGGCCTTTGATGAAGCTTTCGATCAGGCTCTCTCTGCTCCCCCTGCCCCTGACTCCCAGCAGATGCATCAATCCTGGCTCCGTGTTCAAAAGGAAATTACCCGGATTGCTGTAAGAAAGAAAAGAATGCGTACCTTGAAATTGTCTGTTGTGGTAGCTGCCTCCCTAACGATCGGTGGCGTCATTTTCAGTCTGCCATCCGGAACGCAGGCCGTGTCCCCTTTTGTTCAGTCAATCAAGGATTGGGGCAATGGTATGAAATCCATCATTATTGAAGATCGCACCGCACAGCTTGGCGCAGATCCTTCTACTGCCAAAACACTCCCCCCCCCTGAACCGGGACTTAACGAAGCTCCTACAATTGCTATTGGCGAGGAGGCTGAGGAGTTGCCAAAACAACCCGTGGAGAAAGACATTTTGTTTGATGATATCGTCGTAACGGAAGAAATAGCCCGCTCGGGATTCAATGGTGACTTTTTATTGTCAAGAGCTATACCCGAGCGTTTTAAAGAGATAAAATTTGAACTTACCGTGAATCCTGAAATTCCGGTCGATTCAGATGAGTATTATAAATCCGATCGTATGAGAGTTCGCTACACGGGTGATAGCGTGAATGGTGAAGAACAAATTATTCAATTTGATTATTACCATGTTAAGCCTGGGCAGGTCATTCAAGGGACTATGCTTCGTGAAACCAGTGTAGTCAAATTAGCTGACGGTAGTGATGCATTTGTATCCATCGGCCCGCCATATAATACTTTTCAGTGGATGATGGGTTCGGTTAATATGAGCTTGTTTGGAACGGTCACGAAGGAAGAAATGATTGCCATCGCCAATGACCTGCAGGAACAAAAATTCCCTGGCAGCACGAGGCAATGAATCATAATAATACACTATTCGAAATATCCGTTGTATTTTCAGAATTCGTTCCGTCATTCGCCGTATGTGTGCTAACGACCCGGTAGTAATAACCTGTGATCACCGTCCAGCTCGACTGTGCCGACAGGGATTGTGTTTGTGTTTTACTTTTGGTACCAGACCGATACGTCACCCAATTTGAGCCCGTCCAGCGTTCCAGCCGGTAATTCACCTGAATTGATTTCATTTCCTTGTAAGTTGTTGTTGTTGTAGTGACGTTCGCTGTCAGTCCTCCTCCCGGAGAAACGTTCCCTGCTGCCTGATATATATACTTGAGAGCTGCCAGGGAGTGAACAGTATGCTCCTCCGGCGGTGGTGGTGCGGTGAGTGCACCAGATACAATGTCAGGACTAGCTGCCGCAGTGCTGCCAACAGGAATGGATAGAATGGCAGGCACCGATAATGCCGCAACGAGGGTAATTTTCAAAATGGATGACAGACTCATTTTCAACATATGTATTCCTCCTCCAATGTCATATTTGATTTTGTGTAAGGTATAAACGGACGGAGGAGGTTATAGGTTTCAAAAATAAAAAAGACGCTCCGATCTTCGTATCGGCAGCGTCTTTTCTTACTGTGAATTCTGCAGTGTGAGTGAAACCTAAATATTTTCCATTTCGTATAGGCTTTAAAGAGTCACATCCACGCTATTCATAACTCAATGATACTCGTGGCAATATTCGAGCAAAATTCGCTGTCATGTTCCACAAAAAGAAGTGTTGGCGAGTGCTCAAGCAGCAAGTCTTCAATTTGCATGCGGGAAATGACATCAACAAAATTAAGTGGTTCATCCCAAACGTGCAAATGTGCTTCCTCGCTAAGGCTTTTAGCAATCAGTACTTTCTTTTTTTGTCCAGCACTAAACGTTGAAATATCCTTATCCAGCTGAAGCCTGGAGAAATCCAGCTTGCGTAATATTGATTTGAAGAGACTTTCATCAATGCCCTGTGTCATTGCATACTCGGATAAGCTTCCCGCTAGACCCGAGGTATCCTGTGATACATACGATATTTTGACCTGAGGATCCTTGCGAAGTTGACCTGTGTAGGCAATATCCTCGCCGCAAATCAATTTAAGAATGCTGGATTTACCGGAACCATTCTTACCGTAGAGAGCGATTCGGTCTCCTTTTTCAACCGTTAAATTAATATCCTTACAAACGATATTGGAGCCATATGCAATTGAGACATTGTCCAATTGGACAATTTCATTTTTGTGAAACTCCAATTGATGAATCTGCAGCCGCTCTGCACTTTCGATATTTTTGAGAAGTTTGGACTTTTCTTGAATGGCAGATTGCTGCCGTTGTTCGATGTTTTTGGACCGCTTCATCATTTTGGCGGCCTTATGGCCAATGTAGCCCTTATCCACTTTCGAACCGGAGTTTCTAGTCCCGTTTTTGGAATTTTCGACTTCATGTGACCAACCACCAGTCCGTTTGGCGGAGTCGGATAAGCGTTTAATGTCTTTCTGTAACTTTTCGTTGCTTGCAAGCTCATACTGATCCTGTCTCTTCTTATTCTCCCACCAGGCGGAAAAATTGCCTTTTTGAATCTCGATGTTCGTTTTATTGATCGAAAGAATATGGTCTACGCTGTGATCCAGGAAGGATCTATCATGTGATACAAGAATAAAACCACTTTTTCTGCTTAAATAGCTGC
Source organism: Paenibacillus xylanilyticus (assembly GCF_009664365.1). Lineage (NCBI taxonomy): Bacteria > Bacillati > Bacillota > Bacilli > Caryophanales > Paenibacillaceae > Paenibacillus > Paenibacillus xylanilyticus. Next base: position 3,218,263 of record NZ_CP044310.1, on the reverse strand, counting down.
TGACGAGCTTTCTGGCATGCATGTCGAGATGATTGGTGGGCTCATCAATAAGCAAGAATTGATTTTCCTTCATGAATAAGGCAGCCAGCATGACTTTCGTTTGTTCTCCATTGGATAGGGAATCGAATGGTCGATACAGCACATCTTCGGAAACCTTCAGAAGGTTTAGCTCCCGTACCAGTTCCCAATGCTGATAGTCTGAATAAACGTCACTGATCACATCAAGTGTCATCGCGTCTTTATGCTCAACAGGAAAAGGAAAGTACTCAAAATCAACATGGGCTGAGATGGTGCCACTATATTCATATTTACCAAGCAAAAGGTTAAGGAAGGTCGTTTTCCCTCTCCCGTTTCTTCCGGTAAAGCCCAATTTCCAGTCGGAGTCCAATTGAAAACTCACATTTTCGAAAATATTATCGTAACTGCCGTCATAGGCAAAGGTCAGGTTTGATACGTTTATCATTGACATAAGGGATCATCCTTTTCATTTATATTCAAATGCTAAATAAATGAGGTTATGATCATGACATGATTCCCTTATTGTATCCACTCTCGGATGAATCCAAGCAAAAAAGGAAACTCAAAGCCAGGTAAATCGTTGCGTGGATAGATAAAGCTCCGAATTCCGATTCATGATTTGGTGAACCATGCCAATGTTCATATCCAGTGACAGGTTCACATAAACATCTACAACCTCTAATTCAGTCATAAGTCTATCCCCCTTTATAATCGTATGGTTTTAACTTTCGGATACAGAAAACTTAACATGGATAGGATTCATGGGTCAAGGATGATGGTTCGGCCCTCCCGTAAAGGATCCGTGCGCAGCAAAGGGAACAGTTCTTATCCGTGTATGGACAAGCACTTGCTCCCTTTAGAATGAATTTCTATTCGATGACACGGCAATCCGCCATAACTTCCGGTTTATAACGCATGCTGTCTGCCTCTGTAATTTTGCGAATGACTTTACAGGGGACACCTGCTGCGAAGGAGTCTGCTGGAATGTCCTCCGTCACTACACTTCCTGCACCAATAACACAACGGTCTCCGATGGTAACTCCTCCGCATACCGTTACATTAGCAGATAGCCATACATCGTTTCCGATCATTACGGGTTTGGCGTAACACAAAGACTTCGGATCACCGTTCTGATTCAGCATTTGCCGCCGTTCAGAAGCGATAAACGGGTGAATGGGAGTAACAATCGTTACATTAGGACCAAAACTGGTATGGTCTCCAATGGTAACCTTCGCATCGTCCTGAACCGTCAGATTGTAGTTGGCAAAGAAATGATGACCGATCTCTGTGTGAACACCATAATGAAAGAATACAGGCCCTTGAATGAAGGAGGATTCGCCTATGCGACCAAGGAGCTGTGTCAGAATCGCTTCACGTTCCTCTGTCTGATCTTCGAACATCTGGCTGTATTGATGGCTTAAGTTGTGCGAACGAAGTTTGATAGCCTTTAGTTCCGGATGGCTGGGACTGAACAAAATCCCGTTTAATATCCGTTCTTCCTCAGTCATGTTTTCAACTCCCATTCAATTCACGTTTATTTGAAGGTCCATACAATCTTGTATAGTCAGGAGAACACCGTTTTCTTCGTTGGATTTTGTAATATAACGCGCTGCTTTTTTGGTATTCTCACAAGCATTGCTGACCGCAAAGCTGTATTTGGCAATACCCATCAGCTCTACATCATTTTCTCCGTCCCCAAAGGACATCGTTTCTTCATAAGTTACGCCGAGCAGCTCCTGCAATTTTTTAACCGTCTCTCCTTTATGCGTATGCAGTGCTGTAATATCAAGCCACTTGGGTTCTGAATCCACAATATAGATTTGACCGCCAAGTGTCTTTTCTACATGTTTCCTTAAAGCACCACTCCGTTCTCTGGTGTCGTATACAGTTATTTTAATAAAGCGGCTGTCGATCTCGTGGAAAGAGTCAATCTTCTTGACCTGTTCATAAGAGCTTTTGACCACGTTGTACAACTCTTCTGGGATGGAAGAATGAACATATGCTGCATCGCTTGCACATACTATGAGGGTCATGTCTGGAGCAAAACGTTGTATGGATTCAATGCTTTGTAAAGCAAGTTCTCGTTGAATGCTGAATTCTTTTACGACTTCCCCATCTTTCTTAATTCTGGCTGCACTATCTCCAAGGACCCATATTCCCTTGCCATGCTCTCCAAACAATTTCTCTACCCGTTCACACTGTTTTCCTGTGCATGCCACAAAGGTCATTCCCTGCTTCTGCATTTCTGTATGCACTTTGTTGAATAGTTCAATATCGAATAATCCCTTGTCGTTTAGAAACGTTCCATCTAGGTCAGTTACAACAAGTTTAATCATGTAGCAATCCCCTCTTTGTTTAAAATTAATTCATAATACTTTTCACGCCTACTTTATAATGCATATTTATAAAGAGGGTAGAAAAATAGGATAATCATGTTCTCTAGGCATTCGGTATGCAATTAAACTATATAACAAGCGTAATCCATGTAACTGGTTTCATGTCAACCCACTTTTTTCACGACGTACGTCCGTCACTCGAACCAATCATCGACGGAGCGCATCGGTTTCACTTCCATAGACTGTTTCGACAATGCTAAACACGCATAGGCTGCCGCCCAGATGATAACAGCTAAAATAACATAGGCCATTTTCTCACCTCCCCGCATTCTGAGATTTTAGAAGTATGCGATTCACGGTTTCCGCGCTAAATAACATCAATATAAGAAGAACAAGCACGACAACCGGAAAGGAATTTGTACTGGTCTTCGCTGCAAGAAATCCAAAGAGCGGAGGAAGCAGCGTCGTACCGCTATAAGCGACAGCCATCTGGTATCCCATTAACTTGACGGAGTTTTCTCTCCCGAAGCGAGCCGGCGTTTCATGCAAAAGTCCAGGATAGATTGGCGCCAGACCAAGCCCGATGAAAATAAAGCCTGCTACCGAAAACGATGAAGGAAGCGGAAGCAGTAAAAGGAGTCCTCCGAGGATCGTTGTCCATTGTCCATAGCGAATCAATAATCGGTTTTGGACTCTTAACGAGATAAAACCTGTTATGAACCTGCCAAACGTAATACCTCCGTAATAAAGGGAAATCCAGCCCGCTGCCATCTCTGCTGAGATGCTTTTCGTTCCAACCAAGTAGCTTGCTCCCCATAATCCGACCGTGGTTTCAACCCCGCAATATAACAGAAAAGCGAGCAATGAGGGTTTAACGCCTCTTAATTTCAAGACGTTCCCCGGGATGCGTATTTCCAATTTTGTCTCGTTATCGGTCATAATTATGGGTGTCGTCTCACGCAGTGCAGCCACTCTTTTCCATAACGGCAGCGTGATAAGAAGTACGATAACCAGTACAAGCTGGATGACACCAACTGCAGCATAACCACCTCTCCAAAAGTTCTGATCCGCTATATAACCAGCCATGATGATTGGGCCCATGGTAGCGCCAACGCCCCAGAAGCAATGCAGCCAGTTCATATGATGCGCTTGGTAATTTGCAGCGACGTAATGATTCAACGCTGCATCCACGGCTCCTGCGCCCAGGCCAAGCGGAACGGCCAAGATCATAAACCATATCATGGACGGTGCCATGGAAAATCCAATCAATGAAATTGCGGTTAGCAAACAGCTGAACAATGTAATATTACCTGTGCCCATTTTCTGAATCATTTTCCCACTTGCCAGACTGGAGACGATGGTGCCCGCTGCAATAATCATGGAAATGAGGCCTGCTGAGCCTACGGAGGAACCTATTTCCGGCCATATGACCGGCCACGCAGATCCAAGCAGGGAATCCGGAAGTCCCAGGCTTATAAAAGCCAGATAGATTACGATGAGAAACCAGGTTGCCATCTTTGTAACTCCTCTCTTGATGTAGTTGATAATTCGAATTAATAAATATACTTTATAAAGTGTTTAAGTTAAATATGCGGGATATAGTGTTCCTTTGTCAATACTCATCCTATGAGCAAAATCAGAAATAATTATTACTTTTATCCAAATCCAGAAAACAGTAACATTTAGTCGGAACTACAAGGAATGTTTCATAGTCAAAACGAAAAAGTCGAGTAAAATATCCATGCACCTCACCTTAAGGTTTGAATCTCATAAACATAAAAAAAGCAGCCTAGGATGAAATATCATCACTAGACTGCTTCAAATAACTCATACTGGAATGAAGAAGCTAGACTTAAGCCCCTTCTTCCTCAACCAACATTTCAAGCTTAATTACATTTACCCGTGAAATCCGCTTATGCTCCGTCTCCTGAATGACGAATACATATCCTCCATATTCAACGGATTGACCGACTTCAGGCGGAATTGTCTCCACTCTGGAGTACAGCCAGCCACCAATCGTGTCATAGTCGCTCCGATCCATATCCAGTTCGAATCGCTCACTCACTTCTTCAATCAGCATCATGCCATCAATGGAGTATTCCATCTCATCCACTTTCTCAATGGCAGGACGCTCCTGATCGAACTCATCCTGAATCTCGCCTACAATCTCTTCCATAATATCTTCGAGCGTTACCATTCCGGAAGTTCCACCGTACTCATCAATCAGAATGGCAATCTGTGTCTTGCTGCGCTGCATACGCTTCAGCAGATCACTGATTGGCGTCGATTCGGGAACGGCGAGAATTGGTCGGATTACAGAAATGGTATCTGTGAGCTGGGACCGCATCAGGTCTTTGATGTGAATAAAGCCGATAATGTGGTCCTTGTCACCGTTATAGACGGGATAGCGAGTTCGCATGCTTTCACTGGCAATTTCCAGATTTTCCAGCATGGACTGATTGGCGTTCAGACAGATCATTTCCGTCCGCGGAATCATAATTTCACGGGCAGTTGTTGCCGTAAAATCAAATATATTATCAACAAGCGCCAATTCAGTATTGTCAATTAAACCGCTCTTATTGCTTTCTTTCATCAGAATGCGTATTTCATCTTCACTATGTGCCGAGTCATGCTCCGAAGCAGGTGCCATTCGAAACAATCTCAGCAGGCTGTTCGCCATACCATTCAAAGCCCAGATAAAGGGATACATCAATTTGTAAAAGAACGTAAGCAGTACCGCAGACCATAACGTGACCGTCTCCGATTTGCGGATTGCCATCGTCTTGGGAGCAAGTTCCCCGAGTACAATATGCAAAATCGTAATAATAACAAATGCAATTACAATCGAAATTCCGTGTACATATACCGGGCCGAGTCCAAACGCGGTAAACATGGGCTCAAGCAAGTGTGCAATGGCAGGCTCTCCGAGCCAGCCGAGTCCAAGTGAAGCCAGCGTTATGCCCAATTGGCACGCAGACAGATAGGCATCCAGGTTACGTACAATATTAGAAGCATAGATGGCTCTTTTGTTGCCTGCTTCCACCAAAGCCTCAATTCGGCTGCCGCGAACTTTTACCATCGCGAATTCTGCCGAGACAAAAAAACCGTTCATCAAAACAAGCAAAGCAATTAAAAATAAATTTAATATACTCGGTAAGGGGTCACTCAAATTGTCATCCTATTCGCCGTCATTCTTCGGCAAATAGGTCCACCTCCTTCGAAAATGTAGGATATTAGCCATTCTGCCGCTCATATGCAGGTTCAACTTCCCAATGCTTCCACCTCCTTCTGGATTGTGTCGAATAAAAGGATATGCTTCTTTTATTATATAACTCTAAACTACACAGTCAATCCGTGTCCTATGACAACGAAATGATGCTAACCAGCAAATTACTTTACAAAGGTAGCGAATACGCCGTCTTATTTACATTTGCTAACTAAGTATATTGAGAAAATGCCAAACGGGTTTATTGTTTAAATCTTGTACCAGGTAAGGTGTCTAAATCGAATTAAACTAAAATGTAAAACGTAAAAAGAGTATTCACGTCGATATCCAATTCGGGGAATACTCTTTGTATGGTATGTGAGTTAAGGATGTAATGTTATGTGCTTATTTTGACAGGGAAACGGGATGCCGCATCCCAGCGCCACTGTGGTTCTTCGCCTTGTGCGTTCCACAAACCGCCAATCCACATTTCGTCTTTTCTTAATTCTGCATAGTCTGCTTCTTCAGCCAGTACCTGGATACCAAGCTCAGTCATAGACAAGACTGCATTACGGAAATATTCATCGTGCTGGGTGAAATCAGGGAACGTGTCCGCTCCGCTAATCTGTAGTAGAGCATAGGGCTCCTTGGTCATTCTTCTCAGATGTGCCCAATATTCCAAGTCTCCCATTCCTAACACATGCAGCCGCTCACTCACATGCTTAAATAGTGGATATGGCTGATCCACACCTTGACTCACAGCTTCCAGGGTCGCTTGTTCAATTGCACCCAGACCATTGGACTGTGAAGGCAGGCGGGTCAAGTGAGCCTCAAATGCAGCATGCGCAAATGGGAGAACCGTACTGTTTTGTTTTAAATAATCCATGTGATCCTGAATATCGGAAGAGGTGTATGCTTGCCAGAACTGACTTCCCGCCTGAAGCTCCTCCGTCCCCATGACATGCCACGTACCAGACAAACGTCCGATCTGTCCGGGTGTAAGCTGGCCCAGTCCCCGAAAGTTCTCTATTTCCGGATAAGCATCAATACATAACAGATTCAGCTTGGTATCCCCAAGCGATTGACCATTAAAATAATGCAGCAAATAAGATAACATCGCCTGATCATAGAGATCGTATTCAAACCAGAGTACAATCTCCTTGTACTGTTGAAACGCATGCAGCTTCCGCTCCAGCTCCGCAATTTGCAGATATTCCGTCTGGGGAATACCTAATTGCTGTTCCAGATAGGCAGCACGCTTGCTCCTCTCCACCTCGTTCCCCATATCTTGGACGACAGGACCAAAGGTGTAAAGTTCCCGCCAGACCATAACCTCTCCTTCGATCCCGCTTTGCCGCAAACGATCTGCAGCATGATCTCCATTGGTAATATGCAGCATGCCTTTGCCCCCTTCATAAAGTTCATTAAATACGGTTATAACGTCCGCCACAGGTAATGTACGCCTCAGCTTCGCCCTGGCATCGAACAGCCTTTTCTTCAAGGCCGGAACAGATACACTAAGGAAATCGGAAATTTCCTTAAGCGAATATCCCTGAAAATAGAACATGTCCACTACATGCTGCATGGATAGCGGCAGACTGGATATGGAATCGCGAAGAATCCGATACCGTTCCTTTTGCAAAACAAGCTGTTCAGGGTTATCTCCCTCTTCGCTCGAATGGATGCTGTACTCTAACTCCTGTTCAGGGGAAGTGCTGTGCTGCTTGCGCCTTAACCAACGGTAGCACTGTCGTTCAACAATGACTTTAAACCATCCTGGAAAGGCTTCGGCCGTCTCCAGCTTCGACAGATTAGCAAATGCTTCTGTGAACGCCTCCTGTACTATATCTTCAGCCCAGAAAGCATCCTCCAGCTTGTTATAAGCTACAGCAAGCGCCATTCCGCGGAACTGTTTCATTAACTGCTCATAAGCCTCAGGCTCGCCACGGATGGCTCCCTCAATCCACTCGTTCAATGATGTAAACCCCTCTCTGCGTTTGTCTTGCTCAGTCTATATATGTATAAGTGCCATGATTGCGAGTAAAGGTTACTATAATCTCCATTATAACGAAAAAAACTGTCCCACTTGTGGATTTGATTCCACATGCGGGACAGCCTGGTTAAACATATCTTTCTACAGAAACCCCCGTGTAATAACGAATTAGAATCTGCTTGGAGCTTGAGGATAGTTTCCGACAACGCCCGGATATTGGTACAACAATGGCTCATCAAATGTAGCATAATCGAAGTTAACCATTAACAGCATAATACGTCTTCCTGTCTTAGGATCGCTGATAATGATGTGATCACGGCCCGCAGCTTCAATAATTCCTTGGAAAATGCGAGCATTCCATTCTTTGTTACCTTCATATGTCATGTAGAATGTACCAAATTTGCCGAGGTTCAGGCGCAGAATATTTTCGATGTATGATTGTTCAAACTGCGGCGCAGTTGTCGTTACAACTCCACCTGTTGGCGTCATTGGACTGCCGCTGGATACAAGCGGTGGTACGCTTGTGGAGCTTGGAGATACCATGCTTGGTGAAACCATACTTGGAGAAACCATGCCTGGTGTTGGGGACATCGAAGGCGCGCCATTACCGATTTTATAGGATGTTCCTTGAACTTGCGAGTTGGCTTGTTGACCCAGTGCCTGTGTTGTTGGTTGATAAGGTTGATTAATCATTGTAATTCCTCCTAAAATTTAATAAACTTCCGGACAATCTTCACCAGTCGGACTGAAGAAACAGTGCGCTTTGAAACGGCCCGTATTTTGCTGGTTATACCAGGTTGGAGGACAGTCCCCCACAGGTCTGAAAAACCACAGGGCATTGCTGGCCGGCCAGATGCGTTCCCCATTAATTACACGTTGTGCCAAGCGAATCTCGGATTGTCTTGCCCGCTGATAGAAATAGCCTTTTTGGGTTGATTCGAACCCACCGGGATTCTGGAATACCATGCGGTTAATATCACGAATGTCCCCAAAATCCAAACAGTCTACAAGCACCCGGTTCACACCCACATTACCTACGAGCAGCATGCCCTGTTCGCCGTCACCTTCAGCCTCTGCCCTCATCAGTCTTGCCAGCAGCTTGACGTCTTCTGAGTTGGCTTTAATAACAGCCATATTCTGTTTCCTCCCTTGCTTCAGCTCTTCATCACCGTACATCGTATTGTGCAGGAGCCTATTCGGTGACACCAATCCAACTTTTTTCCACAAAAAAATCCCGGAACCTCACCTCATGTGAAGTCCCGAGATCAAACATTTCCTATATAACCAGCCTAATTAAGGCTTGGCATTAATCCAGTAATCGTAAGCATGTACCATGTTACCTTGGTAGGCCTCATAATCCTTCAATAGTTCAGGCAGCTTCGCAAGCTGCTGTTCCATCTCGGCAGCACCTTTTTCGTAGAATGAGATATGGGCGCCTTCGTGATTCTCTTTCATCTCTACCGAAATCAGCAGCGGTTTGCCCAAACGGTCGGCGATTTCCATCTCCTGCCTGACTACTGCCGCAATGCCATTGGACCCTTCAGCCGAGTTACGGAAAGCCATGAGAGAGACATGATCCAATGTGCGGATCATAAATTCACTAACAGACATGTCCTGTCCTGGCAAAGGAGAGCTATCCAGCCATACAGCCAGATCGGCACTGGTCTCCAAATTGCTGTCCTTCTTCGTTTCTTCCTGGAAAAAGGCGATATTGGCAGCCCATTCTGTCAAAAGTGCATCCCGATCGGAATTCCATTCCGGCAGTGTGTAGGGCTCGATATCCAGGTGAATGCCCTTGAATCGTTCTTCGGGTTCAACTTCTGCATTATAATTTTTCACATAATTGATCAGTCGCTCAATCCGTGGTCTGTTCTCGGATCTGCCCCAAATGGGATGGCCGCCCATGGCGTGAATTTCGATCCCTTGTGCCTGGGCTCGTTTAACAAAACTGCGGTAACTTGAGTAGGGCTGGTCCAGATCAAGCCGAACATACAGAAAGTTAATATGCTGTGCTGCGGCGAACTCAAGAATATGCTGACCGCCATCATCCGTTACCTGCGATGCCTCCCAGATGTAAGTTCCACGAATCTCAGGCTGTAAGGTGGGCTTCTCCGGCACAGGCTGTTCTTCAGGTTCAAGCTGTCCCCAGTATACGATATCATGTACGGCAGAACCGGCATATGAAGCGTGATTACGTAGGGATTCTGCAACCTCTGCCAAGACACTCTCCAGCTGTGCTGCTCCCTTTCCGGCAAAAGTTGTAAACTCTTCCCCAGGCATCGGCTTCGTATTTACGCCAACAGTGACTGACGCACCGCTGGCATCGGCCCAATTCATCTCCTGTTCAATGAGTTGAATAATGCCGTTATTCCCTTGTGCGTTATCGCGGTAAGCCAGTAAAGTGACATGATTGAACTGTTCCATGAACCAGCGTGATAACGGCAGGTTATCTGTATCGTCTGTTGTTTTTGTACCAGCGATCGTATACGAATCCAGCCAAAATGGCAGATCCACATTAATGTCAATGGCACCATTTGCCTCAACCTGTTCAAGCAACAATTTCATATTGGCTACCCATGACTGAACCAAAGGCTCTGAATCGTCTTTCCATGCAGGCAGAACATAGGGTTTGATATCCAGATGGATGGCATCAAATCGTTCTTCTGCAGCTGCTCCCTGATTATAGTCAGAAACCCATGCAGCCAAACGGAGCATTGGCGCCTCACGGTCACGAACGGCCCAGGACGGGTCCCCTCCCAGTGCTTCAACAGCAATACCAGCATCACTGGCTTTGGATATAAACGTGCGATATACTTCATCAGATAAATTCATATCCACGTTCACATAGAGTCTGTTAATCTTATGTTTAGCTGCGTTAGCCAGCAGCTCATCTCCTCCATCATCTTGGACAGACTTGGCCTGCCATACCCAGGCTGCCCGTATGTCGCCCGTGTCTGCCTCCACAGGCGAAGCCATTCCTGTCATTATAATCCCTCCAATCAGCAGTAATAGGCCAATGATCTTCCGGGATGAATTCCCGAACATATACTCCCTCCATTCCTGTTCTGTTGTAAAATCACATTCATTATAGCAACCGATTATTGAATTTCAAATAAGCCCAAGTGCTTAACTTGGGCTTACGGATGCTGGGGCATTCAATGTGTACAACAGAAGGAGGGAATCCCGGTTCTAGTCCTCATATATCATTTTTCGAGTCATGCCCCCATCAATCATCAGATTGGTCCCAGTGACAAAGGTATTGCTTGGATCCGACAAATATAAACATGCGCGGGAGATATCCGAAGGCACGCCTACTCGTCCTGCAGGATGCTGTTCGTGATCTTCCGGCTTCAATTCGTCCACATTTCCTGTCTCAATCCATCCCGGACTGATACAATTGACCCGAATACCGTCCTTGCCAAGTGAGACCGCCATCGCATGTGTCAGGGCCACAATGGCTCCTTTGGACGCTGCATAGGCCTCTGTCTCCGGTTCAGACATAAACGCACGTGTCGATGCCATATTGACGATAGCGCCTCCATGTTCATTTTGTTTCATATGTTTGGCCGCTTCACGGCTCGCAAGAAAGCAGCTTCTTACATTCGTATTAAGCACATCGTCCCATTCCTCCAAGGTCAGCTCGTAGGGAGACTTCCACCTGGATACACCGGCATTGTTCACCAGGATGTTGATCTGTTTGAATTCTTCGATGGTTGTGTTAATCAAATTCGTGATATCCTGCTCCTTGCGAACATCGCACTGAACGAAAATGGCTTCACCGCCTTCATTGCGAATCGAAGCAGCAGCTGCGGCGCCTTCCGCCTCCTGATAATCGGCAAGTACAACCTTGGCACCAGCAACTGCGTAAGCTTCGGCAACGCTGCGTCCGATCCCCTGAGCTGCTCCCGTAACAACGACAACTTGATCTGTAAATGACATCATGTACTCCTCCTCTATTAAGACGCTTCTGTCATCACATACGAATATGTCGAATCAAGAAACCTTATTGTTATTAAGACCCTCTCCTTATATAAAAACACGATACCACCTTTAAGAAACGCTTGTCCAAGAAAATTAACATTAAAAAAAGCTTACGCCACTATGGCGCAAGCCAGCCGGATTATCCGCGTACACGTTCTGAATACAGGCGGTTGTAGCGCTCAAAGCCTATATACCGTGTTCCCTTGAAGGAAAGACGGCCTTCATCTCCTTCGGAGCACAATCCGTACTCTTCTCCGTTCACCTTGAACTCGAGCCGGTCCCCGCTCTCTACTTCAAAGGTAATGTAATACAGCGTACGGGCTGAACTGCCTGGTTCAGCTTGCGACTGACTGATCTGCATCCTTCTGCCCGTTATTCGTGAAGGCACGGTAAGCAGAGGCTGTGTGTTGTTGCGCCCCCATCTCCATACTTCTTTCCCCACAGACAGAAGAACAATACCTATAATCAGAACAAATACGACTGGAAAGACGGTTCCGAAAAAATCAAACATCCAGGATGATTCAATGCCCATGTCTCTCCCCTCCGTTCGTACACCTAGGACAGCCAGAGTCTTGACCCGTCTCCTGTACATGTATATGCGCGAGTAATATGGAACTTGTTATCAGGAGCTCAAATTGTAAGGAACGGACAGAAAATGTTCTGCATGAATACCCTCCTTCATGTTGCACCTTGCGATTCATGATTAGTCTCAAATAAAAAGGCCCCTGATTAGGGGCCATTCATTCAGTACACCAGCATGCTCTATCTGTTACCATGCTCTATCTTGCATTGCTTGTTATGCATACATCAGATTCATGAAATCGCGGGTTGCTTCTGCTCCCTCCGCTTGTTCGGGTTCTGCTGGCTGAGCGTATTGTGCCATGCAGGCCTTCACTTCTTCTTCGGTTGTGCAACGGTTGGCATCATCGCAATTGTAGCATAAGTGAAGCATGTATCTCGTTAATTCATCCGCCTGCGTGAATTGAGTTTGTTCATTGGTTCTCATCTTCATCACTCCCATCTCTTCTTGAATTCAATATAACATCATTTAAATTTAGTTATTGTGATTTATTTCACAATGTATGTAAAAAGAAAAGAAACCCGACGGTTTCTCTTCTAAACAATGCCTATTTTCAGCATACCTACAGTACTTTCCACTGCAAACCACCATCCACAGTCTGCAGGAGCAAGGATCTCTTGGTATCCGTATTCTCTACCAATATCCAGCCGAGCTTCGAGGAAACCATCTGCAGCTTCACAATCTCCGGATAATCCTCCAGAATACTGTCCAGGACTTTACTGCCCGGAAGTGCCTTCCAGCTTTTACCCGAATCCTTCGTTTGGTATGTCGTGCCCGACTGAACTACCCAACCTTCTGAAGCATTCAGGAAAGCGGGAGTCAGGTTACGATTGATTCCCTTCTGCTTGTTCAGGCCGAAAGTCGATAACGTCCAGCTCTTACCTCCGTCATCTGTGAAGTATCCGTTGAACTTGGTATAATCTCCGCTGGAACAGGTTAAAGGCATCCAAGCCCCCTTCGCTTCCCGACCAAAAAACTGAGGTGAACCAATGTTGAAATTGCCACACCCATTAAAGTCATTCCGGTCAAAAAATGTCGGTCCAGTCTTCCAATTCTCTCCGCCATCTGTCGTGATATACAGCTTCGGGGTTCCAAATTCAAGGGCTGTCAAGAAGCCGTGTTTCGGATCTGAAAAAGTCAGGCCTGTTGTATATCCGCGTGTTGGAATCTCGGCTGAAGCCGGCTGATCGTCCTCATCACTGGATGACATCTCCTCCCAGGTGATGCCTCCATCCTCGGTAACATACAGCTTTTTATCCTGCTTCCCAATGGAGGTATCCATCGTAGTCAGAATCCAGCCTTTCTCCGGGGATACAAAGGATATGGCAGTAACCTTGTCCGTCTTGGACAAGGAAGACAAGCTCCAGCTTACTCCCCCATTATTGGTGCGCAAGACCATCGTATCGGTTCCGCCCAACCCTTCACGAACGATCCATCCATGGGTACGATCCACAAAATAAATGCTTTGCCCATACTGCGGGTTGGCCGGAAATTGCACATTCTCCGAAGGAGAAATATTCGTCCAGGTTACGCCCTGATCCTGAGTGTAATATAAACGCAGTGCGTTTCTCGTAACACCCCACGCTAACCCTCCGTTGTCATTAAGCAGCTGGAAGTCGGTCAGACGTGTCTGGATCTGGTATTCCGCCGTATCTGTAGTCGTTTGTGTACTGTTATCAGGAGGAACAACCGTTAATGTCTGTCCGGTATTTCCGATCTCATCCTGCTCTTGGGGCGGTTCTGCCACCGGGGTCTGACCTGTGTCGGTGCAGGCAGCCAGTAGGGCAGCTATTCCTATAGACAGCAATGCTGTCTGCGCGATTTTGGTCCATTGCAAACGCAAGTGGAGTTCACCTCTCTCATCCAACAGCAGGCGCGCATGCCTGTCCGATCGGTATACATTTTACGATTCATTAGAATCCACTTCTCCCATTCTACCACAAACCATGTCGAAAAGGCTCATCTTGGGTAATAGGGATCAGGAGCGAACCCGTATCAAGTCCTCGTTCCATTGTTGGATGCCCATGCCGTACTTTCGACTCAATCTTCCTTAAACAGACAACGAAAGTGAAATATTTTATAGACATCGCTTTCTTTTCAAACATTTATACCTTAATATGGATGGAAGTCTACCCCAAAAAGGAGAGGATAAGAACATGGTAAACAGTGCAATGCTTAAACCAAGTCGCGTAGTCATTATTGGCATGGGCGCGGTGGGAACAACAACGGGATATACGCTGATGTTAAGGCAGCGCTCATCCGAGTTGGTATTTGTGGATGTGAATCATGATAAGGCCACAGGCGAAATGCTGGATATGAACCACGGGCTTCCATTTACCGGAGGTGTCAAAGTATGGGCTGGTGACTACTCGGACTGCAAAGACGCAGACATCATTATCATTACAGCCGGGGCCTCCCAGAAGCCGGGTGAAACCCGCATTGATCTGCTCAAGAAAAATGCCAGCATATTTAAAGATATCATTGAACGTATTACCGAAGTGAACTCTCATGGCATTTTGCTCATAGCCACCAATCCTGTAGACATTTTATCTTATACATCCTGGAAACAGAGCGGCTGGCCTGCTTCACGGGTAATTGGCTCCGGTACCTTACTCGACAGCGCCCGCTTCCGCTACCTGATTGGTAAAAACAAAGGCATTGATCCCCGCAGCATTCATGCACACATCATTGGGGAACATGGTGATTCCGAAGTACCTGTATGGAGTCTGGCCAACGTAGCCGGAACAGATCTGGAACTCGACGAGGAAACGCAGCAGGATATCTTTGATCGCACCAAAAATGCGGCATATGAGATTATTAATGCCAAAGGAGCCACTTCCTATGCAATCGCACTTGCTTTGGATCGTATTGTAGCAGCCATTTTGGGCAACGAAGGATCGGTCCTGAACGTATCTACACTGCTGGAGGACTACAATGGGGTCTCCGATGTTTATCTCGGAGTTCCATGCGTGGTGGATCGTAACGGAGTGCGTGAAATATTGCCGCTTCCACTGAATGAGGCAGAGAAGGTCGCATTCCAGGCTTCTGCAAACAAATTAAAGGAACAGATTGAAGGATTGGAATAATGTCATTATTTTAATATAACCAAAGGACCATCTGGATCGCATCTCATGCGGATTCGGATGGTTCTTTCGTATGAAACTCTAATCGATGGACATATAATATATTTCATTATTCATCTGGTTTACATAATATTAATTCCGTTAATTCCGTTGATGTATTTCACCTTATGCCTCCTCGAACAAATACTGCGATTCATCGAATTTCGTTGATGTTGCACTGCTCGAAATGAAAAAACCTGCCCTCATGGACAGGTCTGGCTTGTTACATTTTACTTTTCACTTGCAAACTCCGGAAGTTTGACGTCAAGCAGAGCCATCGCCTCTTCCTTCTCCCGGCTGGTGACGTGTGTATAAACGGTTGTGGTTTGAATCGATGCGTGACCGAGCAATTCCTGAACCGTACGCAGATCGGCGCCGCGCCGCAGCATCATGGTTGCGAATGAGTGCCGCAGCTTATGACTGGAATAGTGCAGACGCTGATGTGTCGGAGACTCCTGTTGAAAACGTTCGAAGGTTTCCGTTGATATGAGCTGAATACTGCGAATGGATAGCCGCTTCCCTTTTTGCGAAACAAACAAAGCTTCTTCCTTCGCCCGCCATGGAGACAAACGCTCTTCTACAGCCAAGGTTAACAGCTCCGCAACCATCTCCGGAACAGGGAGTGTACGCCATTTACGGCCTTTACCGAAGACATCCAGCGTGCGCCGCTCCGCATTATAGTCCTTACAGTTGAGCGCATGGACTTCACCAACCCGCAATCCCATATAACCCATTAACAGAAAGATCGCAAGATTGCGTGTACGATATTTCCCTTCTACCGATTGCAGGAATCGTTCCAGACCGCTTTCATCCAGAAAGACGGGCGCCCGATTTTTCTCGGTTTTGGATTTTTTGATTCCTGACGCGGGATTATTCGTTAACACTTCCAATTCAATCAGCGACTTGAAGAAGCAATTTACCGCTGCATGTTTGCGATTTCTTGTCGCATCACTAACTCCCCGTTCGCGGGCACGTGACAGAAATGACAGGACATGCAGCTTCTTCACCTGCTCCAGTGACTTTCCTTGAATAGAAGAGAGAAATTCGGCGACGTCACCCGTGTATGATTTTACAGTGTGTCCCGTGTAACCGGCGTCTTTCATCCATATGTGAAAAGCTTCAAGCTCATCAGCGTATTGCTCCTGAATTTCCTCGCTTATCATCGGTATTCGTCACCACGATTCATTCTAGTGTATACGTAAGGTGAGCCATTTCACTCACTTTATGTTCCTGAAATAAACTTTGTTTCATTTAATCAACAATGACGACATCAATGAGTGGTCTGATCTCCTTCGGACAACCTTCGCTGCGCGATAGCACAAAGGATGGCAGTGGATTTTCATACAAACCGTTAACCGATTCGCAGATCTGTACATACAGGTCCATATGCAAAGTCTCCCCTTCCCCTGATACATCGATCACGGGCCAATCCTTCGTGGTACATGCCGGCCAGTTGGCCAGTTCATGCGCAGGTACGATGCTTAACTGCTGTACAGCTGGTGCAATCCGGTAAACACCTCTGAACTCAGGCTCCTCACCAAGCTTGTCCACTGCAAGAATGGAAGCCGCTTGCTTGCCCGGTGCGGAGTAGATTGAGTAACACCACGGAGATACGCCCCACGCCATAGCCATGAGTCCTTCTTCCAATAAAGTGTCCGAGAGATCGCCCTCACCGAATTGTTCAATCAAGTTATGATCACCGGAATCAATCAGCTCTTCCACTCGTTCTGACATGCGCGGCAAATCCGCCAATATAAATCCACCACTGCCATACCCGTCAAATACATGATGATCTCTGCTCCATGTAGATGAAACGGCAGTTGAATGCGGAATTGCTTCTGCTGGAAACAAATTCAATAATACCGTAATGACCTGAGCGTATTTTACCATAGCCTCTTGTTCAGGTTCCAGAGGACCTTCGGCAATCCGGGGCGTTTTCAGGTGCAATGAAATCCGAAGCTCGTAATCACCCTCTGCAAAATCGGTCCATCCCCACGGTATAGGCTGCTCAATCCCTTCTATGGAGTCTAAGAAAATCGTGCTTTCAGGTTTCAAAGAAACAGGATATTGAACGAACCCCAGCTCCTGACCATATATGATCGCAGCGTCATCCCGGTGAATCGGCGCATCAAGCTGCTGTGCAATAACGGATACCTTGCGTCCATCCTTCAGCTTGCGATCCGGGTCCATTTCCAGCTTCGTGGCATTTTTCCCCTTAGGATGTGAGATATTCACTTTTGCCTCTGCAAGTACGACAGAGTCTGCTAGTGCAAACCCGAAATTCGGATTCAGATGAAGCTGATTCGTATGTATTGATGTGTTCATGATACATCCCCTCTCCTATGTCTGATGGCATGTCACATCCCTCAATATATGTCATATTTGAACTGGCCGCAACCCTGAGCTGGGTATAGTCGAGTATGGACATGTACTTTAATAGATACCCGAATATAGGTCTAAAGCCAACTTTCTTTTTCTTTCCCCCTTCGCTTTAGAACAGGAAACCCCATATTGCTCTAGTGTAAGCTAGGCAGTATGGGGTAGTGAAATAGTAAGTGTGCAGTAGAAAAATCTAGTGATACATAGCCATTTTTATTTATTATTTACTTCCCTTTGACTTCACCGGCTGTTGATCAACAGCTATGGATCCTTTCCGCAGAGGATTTAGGTGACTGTAGTGACGTCCATACATGAAATAAATGATCAGACCGATAACCAGCCAAGCGAAAAACGTAATCCATGTCAGAGCAGCTAAACGGGTCATCAGATATCCACAACCAATCGCACTCAGTATCGGAATCCATGGAACAAAAGGCACCTTGAAGCCGCGTTTGAGATCAGGGTTGTTTTTTCGCAGAACGATAATGCCCAGACTGACGACTGCGAATGCAAACAATGTACCGATGTTGGTAAGCTCAGCCAGATGACCGAGTGAGATGAACCCCGAGAATAGCGCAATGATGATACCTGCCACCCATGTACCTGTCGCCGGTGTTTGACTTTTACCACTGATTTTGGAGAATACCGGGGAGAGCAATCCGTCACGTGACATGGAATACAATAGGCGGGTCTGCCCATACATCATAACGAGCAGAACGGTTGTTATCCCGGTGATTGCACCAAGAGCCACAATCCAGGACAGCCCATGCAAATTCACGAATTCAAACGCAAAGGCAACCGGATCACTAACATTCAGCATGTGGAAAGGCACGATGCCTGTCAAAATCAAGGATACAACGATATACAGCACAGTGCAGATTGCCAAGGAAGCAATAATGCCGATCGGCAAGTCGCGCTGAGGTCGTTTGACTTCCTCCGCTGCCGTGGAAACCGCATCAAATCCAATATAAGCAAAAAAGACCGTCGCCGCACCAGCGGTTACTCCTGAGATGCCAAACGGTTAAAACGGCTGCCAGTTGGAAGGCTGTACATAAAACACACCCACTCCGATAAAAATCAGCACGACAATAATTTTGATCGCCACCATTATACCATTGGCACGGGCAGCCTCCTTGACGCCGCGAGTGAGCAGGAAGGTGATCAGTAACGTGATGGCTGCTGCGGTAACATCGAAATAGGTCCCCTTTTCAGGATTGTATGCACTGCTGAGTGCATGCGGAAGCTGTAATCTGAAGCCTGACAGCAGCGACTGAAAATAACCGGACCATCCGCTGGCCACGGCCGCGCTGGCGAATCCATACTCCAGAATCAGATCCCAGCCAAGAATCCAGGCAATGACTTCACCGAAGGCAGTGTAACTATACGTGTATGCACTCCCTGAAGCAGGTACGCTCGATGCAAATTCGGAATAGCATAGTGCAGCGAATGCACAGATGATGCCTGCAAGCAAAAAGGAGAGCACTAATCCAGGACCAGCATAATTTGCCGCCGCAACTCCTGTTAATACAAAAATCCCTGTACCGATAATTGCTCCTACTCCAAGCGTTGTTAAGTCCAAAGGACCTAGTGCCCTTTTTAACGCACTATTTTCTTCTCCGAAGGTGAGTGGCTTTTTCCGAAGCAGCGAAGATCGTTTCTGATTCTCTGACATAGACATGTTCCTCTCATTACAAACGTAGATTGAAGTATATCTTCCTAGCTGCTTCATCTCGATCTGTTCTATAAAAAAGTCGTTTGTTCTATAATACCGATCACCTACAAAAATCTATCGTATTCTACACGTTGTCGCGTTGCTATGCTAAATTTATTTTTAATCACAGTAATATTTTGTGCTTTTGAGGCGAATAATATCATGAACTGTTGGATAGGTCGCCAAATGAAAATCGATTTAAAACAAAACTGCGTATAATTTATATTATGCGCAGTTTTTTGAGTGCTTTTATAAAGGCATAAACCACCTTAAATCGTTGTTATAAGCATTTACGTAAATAAAGAACTTTTTCGTCTTTTTCCGCTGTCACTTCGCGCCAAAATTCGTCTGAAGGCTACGTCTCCACCCCTACTCTCGTCGATAGTGGACCTCCTATCATTTATATACAGAAAAAAGCCGCTACATTTAGCGGCTCCTTTCAATGCAATATATTTATGTGTCATACAGGTGTCTCTCGACCAATGATTTCGGCCAAAGATGTAGACGAGCTTTACTCCCAGCTCAAATCCTGTCCATTGGTTTCAATCACTTTTTTATACCAGTAGAAGCTGTTCTTTTTGCTTCTCTTCAGCGTGCCTTTGCCTTCGTTATCCTTGTCCACGTGTATGAAGCCATAGCGCTTGGCCATTTCACCCGTGGAAGCACTAACAATATCAATGCAGCCCCAGGCTGTGTAACCGATCAGGTTAACGCCGTCACGGACTGCTTCTCTCATTTGTTCAATGTGAGCCCGTAAAAACTCAATTCGGTACGTATCGTTAATGGTGCCATCCTCTTCAACGACATCAACTGCACCCAGGCCGTTCTCTACAACCATCATCGGGATGCGATACCGATCATATACATGGTTCAGCACGTACCGGAGTCCAACCGGATCGATCTGCCAACCCCAGTCTGTGGCTTTCAGATATGGATTTTTGTATCCACCGAAAACGTTACCTTGGGTTTCATCCCCCTCTGGTCGTGTACCTACCACATGAGATTTGTAGTAGCTGAAGCTGTAGAAATCCACACAGCCTTGTTTCAGAATTTCCTCATCGCCTTCGGCCATTTGTATATGAATATTTTTCTCTTCAAAGTATCGCTTCGCAAAGTCAGGGTATTCCCCTCTAACTTGCACATCGCTGCTCATCATGTTGTTGATTTGATCCATTCTCAGCGCTTGTAACATATCTTCCGGTCTGCATGTACTTCCGTAGCCATGACTGTAATTGATCATGCAGCCTAGTTTGAAGTCTGGATTGATCTCATGCGCAAGTTTGACCGCTTTGGCACTCGCCACGAATTGATGGTGCAGCGCTTGAAATCTCATCTGCGTGCTGTCTACTGATGTATTGTTAAATACACCGCCATCTTTATCAACCAGAAGTCCTCCTGCCAAGTAGGCACCTGCCGGAACAATAAGACTATTGATCTCGTTGAATGTGATCCAATACTTCACCACATCTTGGTAACGATTAAAGATGGCGTCGCAATACTTCACGTAACAATCGATCATTTCCCTGGAAGCCCAAGCGTTGAATTTCTTAGTTAAAGCAAATGGAGCTTCATAATGGGAAATCGTAACGATCGGTTCAATATTATACTTTTTCAGTTCATTAAACACATTGTCGTAAAATTGGAGACCAGCTTCATTTGGGGTCGCATCGTCTCCGTTAGGGAAGATTCTGGACCATGCAATGGACATTCTGTAGCAGCGGAACCCCATCTCTGCGAACAAACGGATATCTTCCTTGTAATGATGGTAAAAATCTACCGCTTCATGAGAAGGATAATGAACTCCCTCTTCAGTCGTTATGGTAATGCGACGGGGAACCGTATGGGTTCCTCCCGTCATCATATCGGCGGTACTCGCCTTTTTACCGTCAAGATTCCAAGCACCTTCATATTGATTCGCCGCTGTTGCACCGCCCCACATAAATGAGTCCGGGAAACCATTTTTATTATTCATGAAACCAATTCCTCCTTAAATAATCTTGATGAGTTTCTCACCAATCGCAATGGATGCTTTGTCCGTGCTGATCACATCTACGAAATCATCTGAATTCGTAACAATAATCGGTGTAGTCAGATCGTATCCTTTAGATGCAATTGCATTTGTATCAAATTCAATGAGTAAATCTCCAGCTTTTACTTCATCACCTTCTTGGACATAAACCTTGAAATGCTCCCCTTTCAGTTTCACGGTATTCATACCGATATGAATCAGAAGTTCAGCACCATTCTTGGTACTAATGCCGATCGCATGAGAAGTAGGAAACACTGCAGATACGACGCCATCAGCAGGTGCCACAAGTTTCCCAACCGTAGGCTCAATGGCAACACCTTTTCCCATCGCCCCCGATGCAAATGCTTCATCTTTTATCGTTGATAACTCTAAAACTTTTCCTGTTAATGGTGCAGTAAGAACACGTTCCGAAACGTCAGCAACAGTCACACGATTAGTTGTAGGAGATTTTTCTTGTGAATCTTGAGTCTTTCCATCCTCAGGTACATCTTCAAATCCCAAGATAAGAGTCATTAAGAAGGTAACTACAAATGCAATCACACAACCAATGGCCGCATGAACCAGATTCCATGGATGATACGTGATAAATGCCGGCAGCGTAGCTATACCTGCAATTCCGAGAGCCGATCGAGCTACACCGAACAATCCAACATAAATACCGGCTACAGCGCCACCAACGATTACAGCGATCAATGGCTTTTTCAAGCGTAGATTTACACCAAACAAGGCGGGCTCGGTAATTCCGAGTAATGAAGTTATGCTGGTAGAATATGCAACCTGTTTGAACGCTTTATTTTTCGTTCTCAAAGCGACTGCAAGGGCAGCTGCACCCTGAGAAATATTGTGTACAAGCATACCTGGGCCAACGATACTATCCGTCTTAGTCTGTGCATACGCAGTGAGCACCACAGGTCCCAAGCTATAATGCATACCTGTCATAATCAGGAAAGGGAAGGCTCCGCCGATAATACCAGAAACCAACCATCCTGCATGTGTATTGACAAATGAAACAGCTGACGCAAGATAGTTACCCGCGATTGCACCGATCGGACCGAGCACGATCAACGTTAGTGGCGCCATAACCAGAATCACGATCAATGGTTTAAGAATGGATTTAATGACCGAAGGAGAATACTTTTCGGCAAAGCGTTCGACATAGGACAAAATCCAAACCGCTAGAATAATGGGTATGACCGACGAAGTGTACGTCGCAGAAGTGACTGGCAGCCCCAAGAACGTGATTGGCTCACCTGCAGTCATCAACGCTGCAAAGGTGGGATGCAGCAGCACACCTGCGATCGTTAACGCAAATCCTACGTTAGCCTTAAGCTTAACTGCCGCACTCCAGGCAAGCAGCATCGGCAAGAAGTAATAAGCTGCATCACCGATAAAGGTCATGATGGTATTAAACTGTCCATCCAGATCAACGAGATCGAATGTTTTTAAGATAAGCAGAACGGCTTTGATCATGGCGCAACCAATCATGGCTGGCAGAATGGGTGTAAAGATACCGGAGATGGTGTCCAGAAGCGTAGTCAGTTTCCCTTTTTTCACTGATGGAGCATCATTTTTGCTTCCGAAGTTCCCCAGCTGGGTCAACGCTTTATACACATTGTTTACCTCGTTACCAATAATAACCTGATACTGCCCACCGCTGCTGGCAACACCCACAACACCTTGTACATTTTTTAAAGCTTCATCATTCGCGACCTTCTCGTCCTTTAGATTAAATCGCAGCCTGGTAGCACAGTGCGTTACACTGTCTACATTTTTCTCTCCACCGACCAGCTTTAAAATCTCGGCGGCTGTGCTTTCATGTTTCATGTACTTCTCCCCCTTAACCATTTTTTTGTATAAAAAAAGACCTAGAATTCTATCGAATATAGATAAGCTCTATACACGATGGAACTCTAGGTCTTGCCTGCCTCACCAGTAACAATCCTAGTATAGTCATTATAGTGGGCTGATGAATCAATCCTTCTCTTCATCAATAACCCTTTTGATATGAACCGTTAAATACACCAATTCATCTTCCGTCAGTTCTTTTCCGTAGTCAACTCGAATCAGCTGCGCAATACGGAGACTACATTGATATTCTTGCACGTATTTTTCTTTAATAATATGGAGAAAATCACTATCGCCACTTTTTACAACGGTATTATTAAACAAGCGATACGCGAAAAACTTCAAATGAGTAACAAGTCTGGAATAATGGAGCGAGCTTTCATTGAAACGAATATTAAACTGATATCGAATAATATTCAAGACTTTATGAATAAACTGCGTTATCTTCATGGTTTCTTCCATATCGGAACCCAGTTCAGCATTAACAATATGAAGCGCAATGAATCCAGCCTCATCTTCAGGCAGCGAGATATTAAATTCTTCATTAATCATATCCCGAGCTTTCATGGCTACACGAAATTCATTGGAGTAAAACGCTTTAATTTCAGACAACAAAGCATTATTAAAATTCATCCCCTGATTATAACGCGCCACAGCAAAATTAATATGATCCGTTAACGTCAGATATATATTTTCATTAAGTTCCTTGTCTAAGGACTGCTTGGCGTATTGAATAATACTGTCGGACACACGAATATATTCCATCGGGATTTGTGCCAGCAGGGCATATAATTTGCCTGATACATTTTTGGATTTCAGAAAAAATTCTTTTTCAATCTTGACTGTGTCCACATTGTCTCCCTTTTTCTTCTGAAAACCAATGCCACTGCCTAAAAGCATCATCTCCTGGCGTCTTTCATTCACTGCACAGACGACATTATTGTTAATAATTCGTGTGATCTTCATAGGAATCTCCTTTTAACATGAAACGTTAACAAAATTTGACAACAAAAAAAGACCATTAATTATGCATACATGAAGAACCATTCTGCATGTTTGCATCATCAATCGGTCTTGCCTGCTGATCAGTAACAATCCTGATTAAATTCATTATTAACTTATATGGCTATCTTAGTGGAAAGCGTTATATTTGTCAACAACCCTTGCTTTAATACCGATTGGTTTTGTAAATATGACGAAATGGATTTAATAAAAAAGAGCCGTGCTTATGTAACGGCTCTTTTACTTTACTTCTGCAGATTCTTTAAGAAAATACAATCCGATCCGCATCAGACAATCGATACTGGGTTAATAAATATTCCTTACTTTCCATCGCTTTGCTTCGAATGTCGTCCAGGTTCACATGCAGCAGCTTACCATTTCGCTTCACAAGTTTTCCTGCAACAAAGACCGTGTCCACATTGGATGGATTGGCGAATTGCACAACAGCACCGATTGGATCGTGAACGGGGAACAAATTCAGGTCCGTTGTACGAATCATAATTAAATCCGCTTCTTTTCCCGGTATGACTGAGCCTGTTTTTCGCTCGAGCCCTAAAGCCTGTGCACCGGCCGAAGTTGCAAATCGCAGTACCTGACTCGCTTGCAAACTCAGCTCTCCCGGCATTTCACCCTGCGCAAGCAATAACTCGTTTGTTCTGGAACGCTCAGCTTGCAGCGCAAATTTCATCTGTGAAAACATATCTCCACCTGTCGAAGTCACCACGTCCACACCAAGCGTTGGCGTGCCACCATGTTCGAGAAAATATCCTGTAGCCGGATAGCCATGACCCATCATCATCTCTACTTCAGGCGTAACTGACAAAGAGGCTCCCGTGTCTGCCAGCATTTTGAATTCATCCATGCCCATCGTATTGCCGTGAACGACATTAATTCGCGGGGTAAGCAGTCCTGCCTCGTACATTCGGCTAATGGAACGGTCAGCTGATCCCCAGCTGCCAAACCCGACATGCATGGAACAAATTGCGTCCAGTTCTTCTGCGAGCTGAATGTCCTGCACCGTCGTATCCCAGTGGCTAAACTCTGGGCCGCGAATCGCTAGTCCATACGTGACCAATTGGTCACGAGAGGAGAAATAACGCTCCTTCACCCCTCTGATATTCTCCGGGTATGAAAGGGTACTTTCCCGATTCCAATAGGCGGTTTCCCCTGGAACACCGTGAGCAAAGACAGCCCGGATCCCTGCATCCTGCAGCCCACGAATAAGTCCATCGGTATGATCAGGTGAATATGGCATGCTCCAATCAAGTACCGTCGTCACCCCCGCGTTAAGCGCTTCCAAAGAACCCAGGAGATTGGCAATGTAGCTGTCCTGTGGTCGAAGCTTGCTTCCCATGGCACCATAGTACAGATTTTGCAAATACACGGGCAGCTACCAGTTCGTTCCAGCTGTTTTCACAAGAGATTCCCACATATGCCGGTGTGTATCCACCAATCCAGGCATGACAATCATGTCTGATGCGTCGATCACCACAACATCTGCATCGGACACCTCGATATTCGGTTGAACGGCTGCAATCAAAGAATCCTGAATAAGTACATCTGCCCTGTTAAACTGTCCAATACGAGCATCCATCGATAATACACAACCGTTTTTCAATAGATAACCTGTCCCCATGAGACACCTCTCCAATCGTAATGGTTTGTAAAATGATCTGATTCGCATTGCTTGTCCTTACATATGATTTGCGACTATACTTTCGCTAGTACATAACCATTATATACCGATTGTTAATGTTTATCAATTATGAGCACCAAACCTACTATCTATGGTGATGACTGCTCTTAAATTTTTAAACTTCATTCTTTTCTCCGCTGGATTCCAGCTTACGTTTCGCTCGAAAACGTCTCACCTTCATTAGATTGCCGCACATTTTATCATCGCAATATTTCTGTGTTCTACTGCGAGTATCATCATAGAAGACCCAGCGGCAGTCCGGGTTGTCACAGCATCGAATTCTCTTTCCTTCGCCCTCCACCAGTGTCATGGCAAAGTCAGCAGCGACCTCGGCCATCACCTGAAACCAATGTGCATGGATGGGAACCAGCTTAACATCCAGTCCTTGCTCCTGTGAGATTAGTTGTCTGATCACCCCACCACTTCGCATAAAGTCATTTAACCATGCCTGATCCTTCTCCGTTAGGGTCGTTCCCGCTGACAAACGGATAGCCAAAGACTGTAACTCATCTCTAAAGCTTCTCATGGTGGATTCTTCTTCAGTCGATGCCGGCACTTGTGCTTCTAATTGCCAACGATTCAAGAAATCCTGCTGCCAGCTTGCTTTTCCCAGTCTATCTTCAGATCGATCCCCGCCGCGCCAATCATGATAGTCGCTATTCACAAAATCTGTCCATAACCTATCCATCTAAACCTCCGCTACTGTAACTATCTAAATCGAAAAAAGATGGTTACTTTCTTTTGGATTGTGTTATATTAATTGTAACCATTTCAAACTATATTAGCTAGTTACAAGCATGAAGACGCAAGTCATGAGATGAGTTCCACTAGAGAGGAATGAACTTTAAAGATGACGTCTGTAACAACTGCATTAGATGTGTTGATTATTCAAAAAGAAGATACCTGGGATCAATGTAACTGGATTGTCCCATTGTCGAAGGCACTTGAAGGGCTGACCTCAGAGCAGGCAGCTTGGATCCCTCCTTCAGGAGGACTGAGCATATGGCAGCTGGTCAATCATATGTATTATTACAACGAGCGGA
The DNA here is from genome assembly GCF_009664365.1 of Paenibacillus xylanilyticus. Classification (NCBI taxonomy): domain Bacteria; kingdom Bacillati; phylum Bacillota; class Bacilli; order Caryophanales; family Paenibacillaceae; genus Paenibacillus; species Paenibacillus xylanilyticus. The sequence goes on along the minus strand of NZ_CP044310.1, from coordinate 3,191,323 downwards.
TTTTAAAGCGTCTTCAAGGTCAAGCTCCACCTGTACCCGCTGCCGAATCGAATGAAGCTACGTTTGGCAGTCCTGGTGACCCCTTGGACCAAGTTGGCTGGAGCCAACTTGTGGAGCGAACTACTGAACTGGCAGACCAGTTGCACAATAACCTGGTTACGTTGCAGGATTCCAGACTTGAAGAAGCCTATTTGGATTCCGAACAAAACTGGGCTCAAACGCTTGCCCGCTGGGTTCTTCACGACGCTTATCACGCGGGTCAGATTGTGCTTCTGCGCAGGCAGCAAGGAAGCTGGAACATCATTTTCTAAAAAAATGCTTGAACTGCTAGCGCTTACAGGAATAAGATGAACTTATTAATGTTACAACTTGTACTATAACCTATAAATTGAATAGGATCTTCGGGGTAGGGTGCAATTCCCAACCGGCGGTGATGTTCCAATCGGAACCAGCCCGCGACTCGCTGTTGACTGCTTAGGACAACAGCGACTGACTTGGTGTGACTCCAAGGCCGACGGTACAGTCCGGATGAGAGAAGATCAACACATGACATACCGCCTATGGGAAGGTTTCTTTCCTGACGATATGTTCATGGATGAGCCCCCGTTTATTTGGTGTATGCCAAAACGGGGGCTTTTGTCGATTTTGCCAACTGAAGATTCCGTGTTCTGACGAAGGAGTCCTGAATATGGAAAAGACACAGCATGCATCAACCGTTTATCGCAAGGAACGAAGCAATACCGGATTTTGGCTCGTTGTTCTCGGTGCAGCCCTATGGGGCGTAGATCCATTGTTCCGCATCATTTTGCTGCAAACGATGACCTCTACTCAAATTGTACTGGTGGAACATATTATCGTGAGCTTAGTCGCTATACCCGTCTTATGGAAATTCCGCGCCGACCTGAAACAATTGCGAGCCCGTCACTGGATCGCCGTTATCTTTATCTCATGGGGCGGCTCTGCACTGGCAACCGTATTATTCACGCTTGCACTGACACACAATGATCCGAATACCGTTTTGTTGCTGCAAAAAATGCAGCCCATCTTCGCGATTGTTTTAGCGAAGTTCTTATTGAAGGAAACACTGCCGCGCCGCTTCGGCTGGTTATTCGTTGTTGCTCTTATCGGAACTTATCTGCTTACATTCGGGTTTACACTTCCGCTTGGAAACTGGAACAACTGGATTCATGCGGGCAGCCTGTTGTCACTTGGCGCTGCTGCCTTATGGGGCGGCTCTACGGTGATGGGCCGACTGATGCTGGGGCAAACCCGTTATGAGACGGTCACCTCCCTCCGCTTCGTCGTAGCTCTGCCCTTGCTGATCTTCATGACCTGGAACGAGGGTGCAGCGTGGACCTTGCCATCCGGCGCTGGAGAACAGGCAGCGGTTGCGCTCAACATTCTGGGGCAGGCGCTATTGCCAGGTTTACTGAGTCTATTGTTATACTATAAAGGTCTCTCGTCCACCAAAGCTTCCGTGGCCACATTGGCTGAGCTGAGCTTCCCCATGGCAGGTGTGCTTGTGAACTGGATTGCATTCCGGACACTCATCACATGGGAGCAGCTGCTTGGATTCATTCTCATCTGGATTGCTTTGTTCGCTATATCCAAACAGCAGGAACGATCTGGCACAGCTGCAGACGCAGCGCCTAGGCTTCGGACAGAGTAATAAAGATCTTATTTATATCATAAAGGCACTGCACATCCTTCTGGATCGGCAGTGCCTTTTGTCTTTTTATAATTCCAGTGGTACGATGACATATGGACAGGTATTAATACTATTTCATATATTCGGAGAGGAACGATCGTCATGTCTTCATTTTCATATACGTCCTATGATGCCATAGGTCTGGCTGAACTGGTTCGCTCACGGGAAGTTTCCCCCGTTGAGTTGCTGGAAGCGGCTTATGCTCGCCTAGAAGAAGTTAATCCGCAGCTTAATGCGGTCATTCGTACATATGAAACACGCGCACGCGAGGAAGCCGGCTATGTTCGTCCTGGTGAACAGCCTTTTGCAGGTGTTCCATTGCTCCTCAAAGACATCTCGCAATCGCTGGAGGGGGAAATTCTGACTTCCGGTTCCCGTCTTCTGAAGGATCATTGGGCTTTGCGCAATTCTAACTTTGTATCCAGACTCCGGGATGCAGGCTTCGTTATTATTGGGCATACGAACACACCTGAATTTGGCCTTAAAAACATTACTGAGCCACGTCTACATGGTCCGAGTCGCAATCCATGGAATACGAATCATTCACCAGGGGGTTCAAGCGGAGGTGCAGCTGCAGCCGTTGCTTCGGGAATCGTACCCATGGCCGGAGCCAGTGATGGCGGTGGTTCGATCCGCATTCCAGCCTCCTTCAGTGGACTATTCGGACTAAAACCTACTCGGGGACGGACTCCTGTTGGACCAGGGGTTGGTCGGCAATGGCAAGGTGCATCCATCGACTTCGCACTATCCCGGACTGTGCGAGACAGTGCCGCCTTACTGGATACCCTGCAGGTCATTCAGCCTGAAGCCGCGTTTCATGCCCCGCTCTTTCCGGGCAGTTACTTGGCCGATATGAGCTATCCGCACCAACGCAAACTGAAGATCGCATATACCACGGATTCGCCGGTAGGTACCCCTGTTAGCGAGGATGCGAAGGAAGCAGTGTACAAGCTGGTTCGGTGGCTGGAGGAACAAGGTCATCACGTGGAGGAAAAATTGAGTCCGGTCAACGGTGTTCGGTTGATGGAGAACTATTATATGATGAACAGCGGTGAAATGGCGGCAATGATCGCCTCCATGGAGCATGCGATGGGCCGATCTTTGACATCGAGCGATATGGAAATTGAATCTTGGGTGCTGGCTGAGGCAGGCAAAAAGGTATCGGCCGCGGAATTCGTTCACAGTCTTGCCGAATGGGACGTGGCTGCAGCGCAGATGTCTACACTATTCGAGCGATACGACTTCTATATCACACCCGTTAATGCCTTTCCTGCACCAAAGGTTGGAGAGCTAACTCCTCATGAGGAGCAAATTCAGCATCTGATGCAGATTACCGAATTGGACAAGGTGCATCAGCAGCAATTGATCTATGAAATGTTTGAACCAAGTCTCACCTACACTCCCTTCACCCAACTCGCCAACCTGACAGGCCAGCCTGCGATGAGTGTTCCGCTGCACCTTACAGCTGATAGCTTGCCGATGGGCGTTCAAGTTATGGCAACCAAAGGTCGTGAAGACTGGCTGCTCCAACTGGCTGGCCAGCTGGAAGCATCCGGACTGTGGATTGGAATGAAGGGAAACCCACTTTTCCCTGTCTAAGTTAAAGAAAAAGGACAACGAACTAACTTCGTGATCAATTGAGTATACCAAGTGTCACGGAGTTAGTTATGTGTTCGATTTTTGGTAACAATAACTTTGCGATTATCCATTTTCGCACACAATTAGTTTACATAATATTTATTATGTTTAAATCAAGGAGAGTCCTTAAAATTTTAATGTCACATCCGTCAAAAGGTAACTCTCGTTCAATGAGCTTAACAGCATGATCGATTGCGTTTCGTTGTTCTTCTGTAAGTCGGCTTTCATCTCCATCCCAATCACCTAACCACCAGAAGAACGAACAAATATTGCGGTATTCCATAAACATAGGAAATAGTCTTGATCGTTAGATTACTCTACTGCTCCGGTGGCAGCGATTCGAAGATCAACTTCGACATCAAACTGGGCACGGGATAGCTCTTTTGCCCATTGGTCCTGCACTTCCTTATACAACGGGTAGTGAAAAGCCCGTGCATAGAATCCAAAACCGACAGGGTCTATTTCATGCTGCTGGAATTTTTGGATGAGCTTCTCAATCGCTACTTTCATTCCGTCGCTCAACTTCTTCTCCATGTCACCGAAATTATCCTGAAGTTCATATTCAAGAAACTTTTCCGTGATAGCAATATTTGATTTTACTTTCACCCTGTATCGAAATTTCCCGTTCTCATGAGAAGATTTAATCTTTACTGAGGTGCCTCCTAGCGTAAAACTTACTTTATCTATGTTATACGGAACAGTTTGTTGGAGTTTATCCACAGGATAAGTGAGACTGATTCCGGGTCCCGCCTCCTTTTTCAAAATTTGAAGAAGTGAAGTTTCCTGATAGGTCAGTGAAGTTCGGTACAGGGCTTGCTGAGAAAGGAGAGTCGTTCCTTTAAGCATGATCTTGTTATTCTCAATCTTGATCTCCGAGATGGCAGGGGTCATTGCTCGGTCATACAATTGTCGATGCAGCTCTTGCGCAGTTGTTGAGACCGTAGTCGAAATTTTGCTTCCTGATTCGACAATCGCTTTTAAAAACATGAGTATTGGCGGCTGATCCTTCGATTGAAAGTTAAAGATATCCGAAACTGGACCATCCACTGCGATGATCCTGTCGGTAATCGTATTTCGCGGATCACGGAAGGTCACATCCAATACTTTAAACCAATCTTTATATTTAAGTAATTCTTTCCCTACAACAATGACCTGAAAATTCCGTCCTCCTACCGAACCTGGAAATTGAGCATCCTGCTGATTCCTGGACGATCTTAATCCCTCAGCTATCCCTTCCGCTTCGCGGCTTTTCTTTTGAATGTCTTTGCTGAATACAGGTGCGGAGACATAATAATGGAGCTTTTGGTCTTCGACATCCAAGCCCAATGCCAATGGTACGGTAGCATCTTCCAAATTGGTTTTGCCACTCCCGCATCCTGTGATTGAACACAACCAAATGCAAACTACAATAGAAATAACGGTTTTTTTAATCCATTTCATGTTCGTTTCCCTCCCTTCCATTTCTTGAAAATAACGACATACAAAAGAATGGCTGCAGGCAATACGAATTCCATTACAAACCCGATGAGATTCAGTGAATTGTTGATTTGTCCAGCTGCCATAAAACTCGGGCGATAGATGAAAAAACTGATCTGTATCACAATACACCATGCAGCAAGGTGAATATTGTCTTTACCTTTTCCCAGCAACGAGGCGGAGCATCTGGAAACAATGTGCATGGAGGGAATCCAAATACATGAGAAGATAAACAAATAAAATGCAATAAACAACACTTCGACCCGTTCAATAAATTGAAATTCAATAGATTTCAAAATGCTAATCACCGGATCATTGTATTCTCCGATCTCATCAGGACTAAAATAAACAAAGCAAATAATGGTGATCCCCAAATATGCCAGGCAAGTCAGGGAATTGGAGATTACCATAGCAGTCATCGCCTTTTCCTTTTTCACCAAATGAGGGTACAGAAAATAAAACCATTACAATGCCCAGTAAGGGATAGATCATGATTTTTATGGAAGTAAATATGGGAAGCCAACCCTCTTTAAATAGCGGGAGCAAGTAAAGCCAGTGAGCACGATTCAGCGTTGACACATAAACGAGGGGAATCCACATGGAGAGCATCGAAACAATTTCGGTGTACCGCCCGATCACCTGAAATCCATGCTGCGCAATCTGGTAGGTAGGGATCAGAAGCAGAAAGGCCAGAATATAAATTAACGTCGTCGGCAGCAACCAGAGTTTAATGACAAGCGTAGCAACCGCGTAACCATCATAGGCGAGCAGCAAAAAATAAACCATAAATAGAAAAGTAACCAGTTTTGCCGCCCACCGGCCCATATAACGCTGAACTAATTCAAGTATTGTACTATCCGGATTATATTTCATTAATTTCACCATGGCCATGGAGGCTAACATCACGAGTCCCCATCCCAAAAAGACCGTCATCCAACCATCCGTTCCCGCATGTCTTGCAAGCTCTCTTGGAAGAGCCAGGAAGGCAACACTGATCTGGAAAGTAGAAATCATAAGAATGAATTGAAGCGTCGTTATCGGGCGGTATGTCTTCATGTACTAATTCTTCTCCTTCCATTCCCTGCTATTTCCTTGGCGCCTTGTCTGACGTGATCGCGTGCTGATCGGGCCCGTGTTCATCATCCATAACGGCAACCGGAGTAAGGTATCCTTCCAATCTACAGGTCTGAATGGAGCAATAGGTGTACTATAAGAAGTGTTAAGCGAGTTCAACGTTATTAATCTGCCGACTATAGTCATCATGCCGACTACCAGTCCAATGAACCCGAACCAGGTGGCCAAAACCATTATCATAAAACGCATTAATCGTACAGCAGCAGCCATATCCTGATTCGGAATAATGAATGAGGCTATCGCTGTAAACGCGACTACGATAACCATGACATTGCTGATCAAACCAGCCTGTACAACCGCTTGACCAATGACAATACCTCCAACAATGCCCACCGTCTGACCAATTGGAGCCGGAAGTCGAACCCCTGCTTCCCTTAGCATTTCAAGAGTCAGTTCCATGATGATCGCTTCCACAAAAGGAGGAAACGGAACCTGGCCCCTTGATTCACCAAGGGTTAATAACAGCTTCATGGGTATAATTTCATAATGAAATGAAATAACGGATATGAAAAAACCCGGCAGAAAGATGGCGACAAAAAAAGCAAAAATTCGCAATGATCTAAGAAATGACGAGATGGACCATCTGGAACTGTAATCATCAACCGTTTGAAAAAAGGACATAAACGTAACAGGAGCTACCACTACACTGGGCGAACCATCAACAACAACGACACACCGACCTTGAAGTATTTGTGAAGCAGCAGTATCCGGTCTTTCTGTTGTGATGATCTGGGGAAGCAAAGCAAGCGGTTGGTCTTCAATAAACTCAACTAATTCGCCCGTGTTAATAATGGCGTCTACATCAATGGATTGAATGCGTTCTTCAAGAACTTGTACGATCTCAGGATCAACCACATCCTCCAGATAAAGCAGGGAGACGGCAGTCTGTCCTCGTGTCCCAACGATATACCGTTTCAACTTTAGTTCTTTGTCCGCGACATAACGCCGAATCATGGCTATATTTTGAGAACCGTTTTCTATAAATCCCTGATGGGCCCCTTTCAGTGAAGGCTCTTGCTGGGGGTCTTCAATTGCACGCTGAGGAATACCTTTGGTATCCAGTACATAGGCTTCACTTCGTCCTTCAATAAAAAGCATACTATAGCCGATCATAATGGAAAGTTTGAGGTCCTCCCATTTAGAATAAGGTTTTACATACCCCACTGTTGTAATGAAATCTTCAGACGGGTTCCCGGACTCTAGCTGAAGTGGGGCAAGGACATCACGATTAAATATCGTTTTGTCAGTCATTTCGTCCATGTATATGATGGCAGCTTGTTCACCGGTTTGTTTAATGTATAGTTTCCGAATGATCAAGTCGGGAGTATTCGTAAAGATTTCTTGAATTCTGGCGGTGGATTCGTTCAAACTTGGTGTAATGCTATCATCTTTCGAGATTGTGCCTGATGCTTCGTTCATTATCCCACTCCACTCCCTTCTTCAAGCAGCTTTTCCTTATTATGACGATTATTCACGTGTATATGCATTGTGCATTGGAAAGACAGACTCCAAACTTGAAACAAAAAAAGCCGCTAAACATAGCGACTTGTAATTGTGTTAAAATTATTTATCATATTAGACTTTGAATTTTTCCGTCAACTTCTGAAGTCTTGCCGCCATACGCGCCAGGTAAGTGGATGATGAACTGATTTCTTGCATGGAGGCTAACTGCTCCTCGGTTGCTGCGGATACAGTTTGGGCTCCTGCTGCTGTTTCGTGGGACAGATGAGAGATGTCCTCAATTGCAGCCACAACATGGGAAGTCTCCTTCACAATATGTTCCGCCATCGTAGACACTTCGCCTGCTTTGCCATTAACAGTGTCCACAGAGAGGTTAATTTCTTCGAACAGACGTCCGGCATGATCCATGATGATCATTCCTGTTGAAACCTCACCCATTGCTGCACCCATGGAACCTTCAGCCTGCTTGATTCCTTCATGAATAGATCCAATCAGTACGTTTACCTGTTCGGCAGATTGAGCTGCTTGCTCAGCCAGCGTTCCCACTTCTCTGGCTACGACCGCAAATCCTCTACCGTGCTCGCCTGCTCGGGCTGCTTCAATCGAAGCATTTAATGCAAGCAAATTAGTTTGCCTGGAGATATCGGAGATTACCTTAATGATCTGTCCAATCTCCTGCGAAATCTGAACCAGATGATTGATACCATCCGACACGTGGTTGACAGACTGATGAATGGTGCTCATTTGCGACACAGCTCCCTGAATAACCTCCCCACCTTCTTTCGATTTTTGGGCTACGTGAGCTGTGGCTACAGCTGTAGTAGAGGCGTTGTCTGCAATATGTCCCATGTTTCCAGCAACATCCTGAATGGTTCGCATGCTTTGTTCAACAAGCAGCACCTGGCGATCAGCACCTTGTGCCATCTGTTCAATGATTTGTGTGATATGCTCTGTTGACGTTGCACCTTGTTCAGCATTCGCAGATAACTGCTCAGAAGCCGCAGCAAGCTGACTGGAGGAATTTGCAACTTCAGATACAATCCCATTCAGGGATCCCACCATTTGATCATAGGCTTCACCCAAATCACCAAATTCGTCTCGCGAAGTAATCGATGTATTACGGCTCAAGTCCCCTTGCCCTACTTCAATGGAAAACTCATTCAACGTTTGTAATGGCTTGGTAATGGAACGTACAATGACTACAGTGAGTCCAAAGCCAAGCAGAACAAAGACAAGGATGACCAGAAGTGTATTGTTCCAGATGGGTTCAGCCGCCTGTGCGACCTCGATGGGAGAGCGATCACCAGCAATCTTCCATCCTGTCAACGCGTTGGTTATATACACTAGTTCACGCGTTTCTCCTTCCGGTGATGTTTGCTCAATCTGCCCGGAGTCTTCATCCAACATGGATGCTGGGGACCCTTCGCCCTCTTGAGGAGCTACCTGTTCGAGATTCGAGGAAACGTCCTGCGGCGTATCACCCGATTCCGGTGCTTCTCCTACCGTGCCTGAACCCTCCGATCCCCAAGACGGTGACACAATCATGGAACTATTAGCACTAAAAATAACGACAAAACCATTATCCCCAATTCGAATATCCCCAACAGTTTCCTGCAGTGTGCTTAAGTCCAGTGAAATGGCAACGACGGATTTTCCGTCACTTGACGCTTGAGCCACATCTACAATAGTTCTGCCCGACTGTTCAGAGGTATAAGGCTCGGAGAATACGACATCTTTAGGGCTAGCGACCGCTTTGGCATAAAACTCTTGATCCTGTGGATTGTAATTGCTTGGTTCGTTCTGGGTAATTGAGCTATATGAAAATTGACCATCATCCGTAACATATACCGCAGCTTCTGCTTCCGGATGGTTTTTGGTATAGGCATTTAACAGCATATCCGGATTTCCCACGGATGAAATGGACTCGAATATCTGTCCCACATCTGCTATTTTACTTTGTATGTATTGATCAACCATGCTGCTTACTAATGAAATGTCTGTATCCGCCATATTGGCAAGCTGTGTATCCACCTGATTCTTGGCCGAGAAGTATGAAAATCCCCCGATGACCAGGCTAGGAAGCAATAGCATGGCGAGCAGTGAAGCTGCAAGCCTTGTTCTGACGGATCTCAATTTTCTGATTTTCATGTGCATTTCTCCTTACGTACGATGTACGCTGTATGATGTATTTGCTTTATTAAGCAAGTTAAAACGATTGACTCCGTGAACTTGACCAAGCTCTTCTTGAGTACAAATCAACTATAAAACAGGTAGCTTAAATGAAACTGAATCTATTCATGTAATAGTTGCTTCAGACTTTTCATGGTGGTCTTAATTCCAATGTAGATACTTACTACAGATACAACTAGACAAAAAAATAAGAAGCAGGGACACGTTATTACACGCGTCCCTGCTCTTTCATTTTAAGGATATATCTTATATATGATGATCTTGTAAAATTACGCTTTCCCAGCAAACTTGGTTTGATTACTGATGCTCTGCTTTTGTCTTCAAAATTAAAGGCAGGAGTATACAACATTGCGCAAACGTCTCTGAATGTAAGGCTCTTGGCTATTAAGCAGATGCTGTGCATACATGACAGTGAGCCCAGAGTCAGGATCAATAATCGCCATGCAACCGGCAGCGCCGCTCCAGCCAAATTCGCCATGAGGGCTTAGAGAACCGCTTTCTGACTTGGAGATATGCGTACGGACCCCGAGTCCAAACCCATATCCACCCATATGATCCCAAGAGTAATCAGGGCGCGTCATCTCATTCAGATGATCTGTTCGCATTAATTCCACGGATGCCTGCGACAAAATCCGAACACCTTCAGGACTGGTACCATGACCCGTGAGTGCGTTCAGGAACAACGCATAATCGCGTACGGTAGATAGCAGTCCCGCGCCTCCGCTCTCCAATTCCGTACCAACACGGAACCCGTTACCGTCCATGCGGATGGCTTTTTCGAGTTCATCATTGTATGCGTACTGTGGAATCAGACGTGACTGCTGCTCGTCGTTCAGATCAAAAGCTGTATCGTTCATGCCGAGTGGACCAGTGATCTCATCCTGCAGATATGTTCCAAATCGTCTGCCGCTTACGACCTCGATCAATGCTCCCAGCACATCGTGACACATGCTATAGTTCCAATGTGTGCCTGGCTCAAATAGAAGCGGTTCCTTCGCAAGTGCTTTCGCAAACTCTCTTGTTGGCAGTTTTCCATCGGTGCTCTGCACGGCTTCTTTGATAGATGGCGCACCAACGTCATACGAGAAGCCCGCCGTCATTGTAAATAAATCACGTACCGTAATAGCTTTTGTTGCTTTATCCAGTCTGACCTCACCATTTGGCATGACTTTCTTCACATTCATCTCGGCAAACTCCGGCAGATAGTCGGACACTGGATCACTGAGCAGCATATGCCCTCTTTCTACAAGTTGAAGTGCTGCAACGCAGGTCATGATTTTGGTCATGGAATAGAGATTGAAGATGGCCCCATCGGTGATTGGTGTTTTCTCCTCCAGATTAGCGTAACCGTTACGATAGTGGAAAACGGTGTCATTTTGATGAATGACCATCACTTCTGCCCACGGAATTCTCCAGGATGTGACGCGATCAATAAATGAAACAAGCGGTTTAAAGTCCATGTTTATCCGTCCTTCTATGTAGAATCTTTTATTATTGCACACTGTGAACCATGTTCACGCCACGAATCACATATTACTACTATACGACCATTTGTAAGCGTTGACTACCATACGAATTAACTTGTTCCGCAAAAACAAAATAAAGCCGCTAAACTAGCGGCTTGTAGGTAACATGCATATCTCTAACTGGAACTAATTTAGTCCTAAACTCAATCTCATGCTGCCCTTTTGAAGTTGTAACTACAACGACAAGATTTCAATATACCCTTCGGTTCCATGCACACGAATTCGCTGCCCGTCTTTTATATGTTTCGTTGCATTCTCCACACCAACCACTGCAGGCAAGCCGTACTCACGTGCAATAACAGCTCCATGGGTCATCAATCCACCTACTTCGGTGACTAGCCCTTGGATGGATACGAATAGTGGTGTCCAGCTAGGGTCCGTAAAAGCAGTAACGAGAATATCTCCAGCTTCCAGCTCAGCTTCCTCCATGTTCAGAATCACACGTGCACGTCCTTCAATAACACCGGAAGAGACAGCGAGACCCACTAATGCTTCGGCTGGGAGGTTATCTCTTTTATACTTACCTGTAATAATTTCGCCATCTGACGTGATCACACGTGGTGGGGTCAGTTTTTCATATCGCTTGTATTCGTCTTTTCGCCTGCGGATCATCTGGTCATCTACTTTACGAGTACTCACCGCTTCGCGTAGTTCTTCAAAAGTAAGATCATTTATATCTTCTTTTTCCCGCAAAACACCCGCTTGAACTAGTCGCTCGGCTTCCTTGAGCAATGCCTTCTTATAAATGAAGTAACGATGAACCATGCCGTATTTAGGGTACTCTCTGTACCCGCTCAAATTTCGAATGATGTCGATCTTTTCTTTGGTTTCTTGTGCTTTCTGCCCTCCATCAGGCAGCTGCTTCAATCGCTTCAATAATTCCTCTTCTTTTCTCAAAGCCTCCTGTCGCCCTTGCTCAAACTTACGGCTCCCTTCATTAGGTTCAAAGTGTTTGATATTACCCAGAATCAGGGGAACAAGTGTCAATGGTTTTTCAATCCAGCGAGTTCGAGTCAGATCAATCTCTCCGGCACAGCGCATTCCATATCGCTCAAGATAGGCATGGATCGCTTCTTGTGCTTCCTGGCCACCAGTGAATTGAACAAGATCATCAAGGAATTGATCCTTTTGTACATGTTGTAAGTATTCAACGACCTCAGGATAAGGACGAATCACATCTGCGACATCTAATAGGGCCAGCCCCATTTCGGACGTGATATTGTTAGGAACAGACTGGGAGATTACATCTGCTGCGTTTTTTTCGCCCAACCATTCGTTCATCTTGTCATTGAGCCAGAATGAAGCGTTCATACAGGTTGTTATTACAGCTGAACTTCGTGGATCAAATAAAATCCTTCTAAGTTCCTGGATATCTTCCTGAATAAAATCAATCAAGTCAGATCCTGATTTTGTTTGAATCTTTTGTTTCAATGCTTCTATAGATGCTTCATTGTTCTTGATCAAATCAGTAACGATGAAAGGATCTTGTTCATGGATTGGAGTTTGAGTGCCTGCTGGGGGCAAATCTTTATCACCTTTACCGGAATTCTCTAGTTGGTTGTCGTTCGATAATGATTTCACAAAATCTCCTCGTTCAATTACGGTCATTAAGGCGTCTTTGATAAGCGGATCGGATTTCCCAAGGGCATTCACTATATGATCTCTGGTGACAGGTGAGGCAAGCATAGGCGTTACATCCACGAACAACCTTCCGCCCGCTACACGCATGGGTGCAGGAGTTGTCATGATATAAAATGACAGTCCGAGTGGTTTGATGGAATCCGTCATCATTTGTTGATGGGCGACAGATACATACACATGATTTTCTTGATCATTCACTTCAGGGATCGGAAATAACGTTGTAATTGGTCGGCTCTGGACAATGTAGAAAGTGCCATCGGACAAGCACCACTCAATATCCTGCGGGCAACCAAAGTAAGCTTCAATCTGTCTTCCTATCCGAGCTAACTCCAAAATGTGATGATCCGTGAGTGTTTGAGCTTTTTGCTGATCAGATTGAATGGTTCGCGTCTCAGTCCCACCTTCTTTTCGAGCATAGATTGCGAGTGTTTTGGTTGCAATTCTCTTATCGACAATTTCTTCTTCCCGTACCTTATAACCATCAGCAGATACCAACCCGGAAACCAGTGCTTCTCCCAAACCATAGCTGGCATCGATCGATAAAAGTTTTCGGCTGGACGTCATGGGGTCGGCAGTAAATAAAATTCCTGAAGCCTGCGAGAAAATCATCTTTTGAATAATAACAGCCAAGTATACCTGGCTATGATCGAATCCGTTCTGCATGCGGTAGATTACAGCACGATCCGTGAAAAGGGACGCCCAGCATTTGCGAATATGCTCCAGTATGGCTTCCTTGCCGATGATGTTCAAATAGGTATCCTGCTGACCTGCAAAAGAAGCATGTGGCAAATCCTCGGCTGTTGCACTGGAACGCACCGCATATGCATGTTCATCTCCATACTGGCTGAGGTAGCGGCTTACTGCCTCGACAACATCGTAAGGAATTTCCATATCCATAATGATCTGCCGAATCTCTCTGCTGATTTCACCAATTTGATCTCGTTCTTCTGCATGAAGCATCGTTAGTCGATCGAGTAAAGAGTGATATGTGATGTTCTGTTCAATGGCTTTCTGGTATCCCAACGTTGTCACACAAAAGCCCTCAGGAACCTGTATCCCTTCCCTCTTAGATAATTCGCCTAGATTCAAACCCTTTCCACCCACAAGCGAAAGCTGTGTCTTTTCGATCTCCTGGAAACTGAGAACCATAGAACTCATTCAACATCTCTCCTAATCATCAAATTGAGAAAAAATCCTTTGACAAGATTTTAGCGGCATGCTACAATAAAAATATAAGATAGAATTTCTATGCTAATTTACATAAAGTTACTCGTGAACTGATCATACCATCGTGTTAATTGATATGCAATAATTAAAAAAGGACCTGACTAAATGTCTGGTCCTTTTTTGGTATTTCGTTCAATTTATCCAGGTTTAATGGGTTATAACGATTAGATCCCTTGCCCTTGTCTTACTTATCTTTTTTTAGAACGATGACTTTATACTTGAACAACAGTGTCACGCCCAAATTCATCGCTACGTGAACAATTACAGGAACCATTATATTATTGGTTGCCCCATACAATGAGCCAAATAAAAGGCTTGGTATCACTATATTGAGCAGCATGATGGGCGTTTTAAAATAGGAAAAGTGAAAAGCTAGAAACAAGGCTGATGAAGCAATAATTGCGACCCACTTCTCATCAAATACGACATATAACAAATTCTGGATAATTCCCCTAAACAGCAGCTCTTCAAAGAGACCTGCCAAACTCATAAAAATAAAAATGTAACTAAGGGACTGATTGGCATACTCCTTATTGGACTCATGAATATACTCCTCAGGTACCAGATACGTCATCAAAACACCAAATAAAATCAGGCCAAGCGAGCATCCTAGAACAAGAAAGACCATAAGCAAAGGTGTCTCAAAAGCTAACAGACGCTGCATGAAGACCATATCCATCTGAACAAATACGAATAGTGCAGCAGAGCATATGAACAACAAGGACACATAACCTATAGCTACATCTTTCAGTCGAGGTACTGCTGGTTTATTATGTACTTGTAATTGTTCCGTCTTCTTCATTTCCTTCCTCATGTGCCCCTCTCAGACCTTTTTCAGTAATAGCTAGTGACATCTTACGCTGCCCCGTTGCTCAACCGTGTTGAAAGTTCTCAAGTCATTTCATTCCGATCACCTATCATTTTAAATGATGACAAGGACGATTTTCAATCATTTCACTTCATTCCGCTTCCCATCTGAGCGGCTTGATTCAGTTATTCAGTGAACAATTCGGAAATAATTCTCTCATACCGCCTATAGGAAGGAAGAAATGATGAATTCCAACTCTCAATCCGGGAATGACGCTTATTTAAAAGAACTGGGTGCCTTATTTATCCCTTTGGACGAAATGGAGAACCTGGACCGAATGGTTGATGCGATCGGAGATGCAGATATTGTGCTCCTGGGGGAATCAAGTCATGGAACAGCTGACTTCTATCGATACAGGGCTGAACTTTCGAAAAAGCTGATTTCAAGCAAGGGATTTAACATCATCGGTGTTGAAGGGGATTGGCCCGCTGCTTATCGATTGAATCAGTATATAAAAGGAGCACCGGGTGCCAATTCTTCGGCAGCAGACGAACTGGGTGATTTTACTCGCTGGCCGACTTGGATGTGGGCGAATACAGAAATTCGTGATTTTGCCGAGTGGTTAAAAGAATATACTGCAGCTGAAATCAGTGGCAGCAGTGACCGTTCTAAGGTCGGATTTTATGGGATCGATATGTACTCCTTATGGGAATCGATGGAGGCCATTATTGGGTATTTGGAGAAAACCAAGTCTCCTCAATTGGAACAGGCCCGCCGCACCTATGCCTGCTTCGATCCATACAACAAGGATCATCAGAGTTATGGTATTACAGCAGGACTACTCTCCGAGAGCTGTGAGGATGAAGTTGTCGAGCTACTGAAGCAGATGCAGAAACAGCGTATGACTCACCCAGGTAGTGAAGAAGAATTGAACGCAGAGGTTAACATGCTGGTAACTTCCAGCTCCGAAGCCTATTATCGAACGATGGTCCGCGGTGGGGCGGATTCCTGGAATGTCCGTGACAGGCACATGGTGGAATCACTGAAGCGTATCATGTCCTATTACGGGTCCTCTGCCAAAGCCATTGTCTGGGAGCATAATACACACATTGGAGATGCGCGAGCAACAGACATGCTGGAAGATGGCATGGTGAATGTTGGTCAGCTGGTGCGTGAAGATGCACAACATCAGTGTTTGCCGTTGGCTTCGGAACCTATAAAGGAGAAGTCCTTGCGGGAAGAGCCTGGGGAGATCCTGTTGAGAAAATAGTCGTGCCACCTGGGCAGCCGGGAAGCTGGGAGGATTACATGCATCAGGCAGGAGGAGGCCGTAATGGCATGGTCATGCTCTCCGAAGCGTCCTCGTTACTGCATAAAGTCATTGGTCACCGCGCCATCGGTGTGGTATATGATCCGAAGCTTGAACGCTTCGGCAATTATGTACCTTCCAGCATGGCAGACCGTTATGATGCATTTGTCCATATTGATCAGACAACGGCTCTTCAGCCCCTCCCCATCCATAAACCAGTTGCAACGGAAGCATTGTTCTCGTCGTGATCGTATTTACGTAAATACACCACATGTACATTGCTATTGAAAACCAAATTAAAGCAGCAGCCTTTTTTAAGTTCATCGGGCTGCTGCTTTTGTTATTTTGATCGCTATTTACTTTACCTGATTAATCATCATTATTAGTTTTCTTCAAGCTGACAACAGCTTTTCCGTTTACCCGACCTTCTCCCAAGTCACGAATGGCCTGAGATGTTTCACTCAAGGCATACTCCCGTTCAATACGTGGAATAACCTTGCCTGATTCAACGAGTTCCTTCCAGATGGCCTGGTCCGCATGGTTCGGCTTATGGATAAGAAGAGTTAACTTTTTCTTTTCCAGCCAAGAAACGAACGGGCTCCATACCAAGTTAAGCAAGATATGCGGCATAGTGCCCCCAATCATGACATAGGTGCCTCCCTTCACTAACGCTCGCTTCAACGCGAAGGCAGATCGGTTGCCGACAACATCAAGAATCAAATCATATCTTGCTCCATTCGCTGTGAAGTACTCTTTGGTATAATCCACGACGTGATCAGCACCTAATTCAAGCAGCATATCCAGCTTATCACCACGATCTACCGCGGTTACTTCTGCGCCATGCAATTTGGCATATTGAATGGCAAACGTCCCAACTCCGCCCCCCGCACCATTGATTAGGACATGCTCTCCCTCTTGTAGATTCCCCTGATTCCTAAGTCCTTGCAGAGCCAGAACGGCCGCTTGCGGAATGGATGCTGCCTGTACATAAGTGATTCCCGCCGGCTTGGGAGTTAACGCCTCCTCATTCGCACACACATATTCCGCGAATCCTCCCCAGCCACAGCCGGATAGGTCTCCGAACACCTCATCACCCGGTTTGAATCGTTGGACAGCGGGTCCCGCCTGGATCACCTTCCCTGCAATGTCTGCACCAAGTATCGGATACCGCGGGTGACGAAACGCCCCTATACGGTTAATAAATGGTTTTCCGCGAAGGAGATCCCAATCCCAGGAATTAACCGAAGTCGCATGAACCTCGATTAATACTTCATTGTCTTTTGGAATCGGAATATCAACCTCTTCTACTCGCAGGACCTCCGGCATTCCATAGGTATCGTAGACTACCGCGTTCATTACTGCTGCTTTCATTTTTGGGGATATTCCCGTGTCAGTCACCCTTATTTCGCTCATCGGCATTCTCCATTCAATAGACAATGTGTTTCGCCTTCAAACAACTGATACGCTTGGAAAAAAGTGTCGTTTCATTTTGTGGAAGCAGATGCCGATTTTATGTATAGAATGGAATTGAACCGTTTAGAACAGCGATTCCAGCCAGCTTGCCTCTGGTATTGTACCAGGCTAGCACAGAAGAAATTGCTGGAGTCACAACGGGATACAATTAAGGTGCAGAAACAAATAAGCCGATCCAGTAATGGATCAGCTTATTTGCGGGTTTTATCCGTTAAGCACGCTTGTTCTCAACAGATTTCATGCGGTTTTGATCGTCATCCTGCCGATCATGACTGAATTCTTGTCCGGCTTCTACTTCACCCTGCCCTGATACGCTTCGGGCAAAATTGGTGAACTGCCTTTTATGCTCGTCCAGCTCGTGTTTTTGTTTAAGAAGTTCTTGCGGATCCTGATTTGTCATCTGCTAACCCTCCTACAACACCGGAATAGTACCCACATTATGAGTTTTGCTGATGCTTGGATTCATCTTGAATTTCTTCACGGAATCCGGAAATGCTATGTTTACGGCGCTCATTTTTTTCCTCAATCTGACCTTTTTCCCGAGCTGGAATTTCATCTCCGAATTCTTCGAGATAATCCTCTGCTTCCCGGTAATTTTCGATGGTGTTTTGAACCGCATTTTGCAAATGCTGCACGTTGTCTTCACGGTTATCCGGTTTGCTCATACATCTCACCTCCCCAAAAATGGAATCAGTGCTGGTTATTCGCACTACAGAAGTGTTCCATAAGAGAGCGAAGCTTATGCATGAAATTCAGTCTCCTTTCCTTCGATAATACAATGGCGAATGGCCTGTGACGGCTTTAAATACCCGACCGAAATGGGTTACACTACCGAATCCAACCTTCCTCGCAATCAAATCGACCTTGAGGCTTGAGCTCTCAAGCAGCTTTTTTGCCTCCTTGATTCGCACACTATTGACGTATTCTACAAAAGCGAATCCTGTCGCTTCTTTGAACGATCGACTCAAATAATAAGGACTGATATAGAACTGATCTGCCAGAAAATGAAGCGACAGTTCCTCCATGTAATGGTCATTAATATAACGGACAATTTCTGAAATACGCTCATGCATGGGACTTGGCGCTGCAAGTGGTTCCGCATCATGCGGCTTGAAATGTCTACAGCACATGATAAGCAGCTGCACGGCAAGGGTCTGAGCATACAATTCGAAGCCACTTCCTCGCTCCTTCATCTCCTGCATAATGGCTCTTGTGTGCATATCGATCATCGCTCTACTGCGCAGGGAACCTTTCAAAATCAAATAATCCCGCTGAAGTAGAGGTTGAAGCACTTCTTCATGGGAACCGTCTACCGAAAAATACTGGGCATGCATATTAATAATAAGCCGCTCATGCTTGGGCCGTTCCGCATTGGTCGTGCGATGCAGAACGTTCGGAGAAATAATAACCACGTCGCCTTCCGCGATGGTAATCGTTCGGTCCTGAATGAAAAATTCCCGCTGCCCTGCCATCAACACATAGATTTCATATGTGCTGTGAAAATGGCTTACCGGCATATGATGGCTTAATGCTCTTCGGTGGGATACCAGAAATGTACTCTCCGCATTTTCAAAATAAAGATTCCCCATCAAAGTCATCCTCCCTTCCGTACCGTCCTTGATGTTTATATTATATCGCAAGAAATAAGAAGAAATAGGCATTTTCCGCAAATCATGTACATTATCTGTTGGTAAAATGGGATTACAACCAACCAAGGAGGAAGGATACATGCAAACCACTTCATCTACCTTGACGCCAATTCAATGGGCGTTAAAAGCCTGTGAGGCAATTATGGATACATTCGAGCCGGAGCATCTTCCGCCAGACCGATTCCATTATCATCAGGGTGTCTTTTTATCCGGGATGGAGAAATGTTGGCGACAAACCGGAGAACAAAAGCTCTATGAATACATGAAAGGCTGGGTCGATAGTCAGATTCTGGAGGATGGCAGCATCAAAAAGTATAAGTCTGACGAACTCGACGACATCCAGCCCGGTGTTCTTCTCTTCACCCTCTACGAGCAGACGGGAGATGAACGGTACAAAAAGGCGCTTCACACCTTAGTTCCCCTGCTAAAATCCTGGCCCACAAATACATCAGGCGGATTCTGGCATAAGGGGCATTATCCGAACCAAATGTGGTTGGACGGTTTATATATGGCTGGGCCGATTGCAGTGCAATTCGCCAAAACCTTCGGTGAGAGCGATTACATCGATATGATGACCTATCAGGCCCTGCTTATGGAAAAGCATACAAAAGACCCTGTCACAGGCCTGCTCTACCACGGATGGGACGAGACAAAAGAAGCCAAATGGGCTGACCCCGTTACGGGTCTTGCTCCGGAATTCTGGGGCCGGGCCATTGGCTGGTACCCGGTAGCACTACTTGAAATGTTCGAATACATGCCAGAGGATCATCCGGACAAAGATAAACTCGTAACGATCGTACAGGATCTGCTGATTGCTCTGACCAATTACCAGGATCCTGCCACCGGATTATGGTATCAAGTCATCGACAAAGGGGATCATCCGGATAACTGGCATGAGAATTCCTGTACCGCCCTCTTTACACATGCCATTGCCAAAGCAGTTCGTTTCGGCTATCTGGACCCAACATATTTGCAGTATGCATGGAAAGGTTACCAAGGCGTAATTGACACACTGCAGTTTGACGAGAACGGTAAGGTTATCATCGGTAATATCTGTATTGGCACAGGCATTGGCGACTATGATCACTATATTGCCCGGCCAACCAGTGAAAACGATCTGCACGGGGCAGGTGCCTTCATACTCATGTGTGTCGAGATGAATTTGGCAGCAAAATAGGTTAAAACGCTAAGAAGACAGGGACAACAGTCTCTGTCTTCATTTTCCTTTTTGTCTTAAGAAGGTAAACCATGACGATGTTAAGCGGTCCTTCCTGTACGTTTCCACTGGACGATGCTCTCCAAATGCCTTTATTGAGGCTGCACAAACCTTGTTTCCATTTGAAGCGAATCGGAAACCTTTATTGATGTTTGAAAATACAGAATAGAATATAAAGAGCATTAAAAAAGGCCGCTATATTTAGCGACCTTTTGTTGTATCTATGTTTATGATTTTCCATCATGCTTAAGTATTAGTGAATATCTTTCTTTTTGAAGCTGCCGCCCTTCACTTCTGCTACATCATACACAACTACAAAAGCATTCGGGTCAATTTCATGAATGATCTCTTTAATTTTGCTCTCTTCCATACGGTTGATTACACAAGTGATTTCTTTAAATTGTTCATTAGAATACCCGCCATAAGCATCCGTATAGGTTGCTCCACGACCTAATCGGTCACGAATGGTTTCGACCATGATCTCGGGTTGATTGGTGATGATTTTAAACGTTTTGGAACCGCTCAAGCCCTCTTCAACGATATGAATAACTTTGGAAGCAATGAAATAAGCCAGCCCCGACAAGATGGCCCCTTGCAGACCAAATACAGATGAAACGACGATAAATACAAACATGTTCAGGAACAAGATTAGATCACTGGTACCAAAAGGAACTTTGCGTGAAAGCAGTACTGCCAGCATATCTATTCCGTCCAATGCCCCGCCATTCCGAAGTGCGAGACCCATACCGAAACCGATGATAATCCCCCCGACAACGGTAACTAGCAAGGTGTCCCCTTCAATAATTGTAGGTACATGGTGCATCAGACTGGTACTTACTGCGAGTGAAGCAATACCGATAATGGAATAGAGAGCGAAGCTTTTACCTATTTGCTTATATCCCAGCCACACAAAAGGAATATTGATGATACCGATCAGCATCCCCAGCGGCAATCCAAACAATTGTGAACCAACGATACTCAGACCCGTCACACCACCGTCCGAGACATTGTTGGGGATCAAAATGGCTTCAAGGCCGTATGCCGTTATAAAAGCCCCGATGATGATCAATACAACTTTTGAAAAAATTCTTGCCTTGTTCGATTTTGGTTTCTTTCTTTGATGCATTGAATTTCCTCCTTGGATAAGAACTCATAAAATATAGTTTATATGAATAATCACCAACTTGACAAATTTTTCGCATTCATTATGACTGTTAGTATTGCTTTTTTTCGTTCACGTTACCCGTTGTATCCCCTGACAAGCCTTAAAAGTACAGTCATGAAATGATTAAGAAAAGCACAAAAAAGCCGCTATATCAGCGACTTATGGTGTGACGCATTTTATACCCACAGACACTTCATTACTTGTCATTAAGTCCTTTCCCATCAAGGATATGCGGGATGTACTTTTCGATTCTCGACTCTCGGGTCTTGGATTGTTTGGGTGAAGAAAAATGCATGATATATGCTCTCTGGCGTCCTGGTGTCAGTCCTTCGAAAGCTGTTTTCAGATCAGGTATTTCAACAAATTTGTTGGCTAATTCCTCAGGCAGGGTATACTCGTCATGCTTTTTAAGTTCAACTTGCAGACCCGCTTTCTCAATCTGAACGGCTTCCTCGATATAATCCTGGATAATCAGCTGCATTTCCTGAATCGTCTGTGCATTGGTAAAGCGAAGCTGACGTGCTGCCTGCACATTCTCCGTTTGCTGGATCAGAATTCCATGAGGGTCTTTTAGCAGCGCCCCTTTGTGGAACAACAGGGCGCAATACTCCTTAAATCCATGGATCAGAACGATATTTTTACCGTCTAATGTGTAGCAGGGATGCATCCACTTAAAATCTTCAGTCAGCCCGCAATCCAGAACGATCTCCCGCAGCAGCTCGAATTCTTCTTTCCAATTCTTCAGCTTGTTGAAATAGGGATCAATTTTTGTATTTCTTTCACCTTTTAACATCGATGTCCCTCCTATGATTATGCCAAAAGCTTCTCAAGCTCATCGCACCATTTACTCCAGCCATACTTGGCACCAGCCAGTGCTTGAGGATTGGAAATTCCGGTTTGTTCCAGGTGAAGGTTTACTTGACCGTTACCCAAATCCTGTAATGTCCACGTAACCGTATGTTTCTCTCCGCTTTCCCAGGTATAGGACAGGCGATGCGGTTCTTCTACGATCAGGACTTCTCCCTTAATAATTCCGTCCCAGTACTCCGTTGCCTGCGTTCGAAAATGAAAATGGTGACCAACGACTGGTTTAAAATCATTCTCCATCCCTTGACCGGTATGAATGTTGGCTACCCACTTGGCAAGCTTGCTTGAATCCGTTAAGGCTGCCCAGAGCTTCTCGACCGAAGTCGTGTACTGATAGTCCAATTCCAATGTTAAACTCATTCTTCTTCCTCCTTTAATAGTTGGTCCAAGCGCATCATATTCATACTCCAGAACTTGCTGTAGAAAGCTACCCAATCTTGAACCTCTTGTAATGGCGAAGCATTGAGCCTATACCTCGTTTCCCTGCCGACTTTTCGGTCAACGACCAGATTCGCCTCTTTAAGAATGGTCAGATGCTTGGATACTGCTGTCCGCCCCATTTCAAACTGTGAGGTTAATTCATGAAGCGGTACCTCTTCTGCTTCGGTTAACATCTGCATGAGCCGACGTCTGGTTGGATCTGCAATGGCATCAAATACATCACGTGATTTTTGGTTCTCACTCACACCACTTCCCTCCAATCTGCTGTATCGGAACATGGATGATACGGAGGATTTGTTTATCATGTTACTTTATATTTATGTGATTGTTTTGATCAGACACCATTTGGTGTCTAATTGATTATATGACACCAAACGGTGTCATGTCAACACATTTGAAAAATTAGCTGTGGAAAGACTTCCTTCTCTATTAACAGCAAATCATAAATAAAAAAACACCTCGTAGGAGGTGTTTTTTACGTTTTCTCAGTTAGTCAGTAGTTTTTTATGAACCGGAAGATCCCAACCCGATATGAACAGCTCCTAAAATAGTCTTATTCAGCGGGCATGCGTAATGCCTCTGTCTCATAGGCTTGAAAGGCATTTTCCAAACCCATAATGACATCCTTGATTTTCATATATCCCTTGGTATACGGCTCTGAGTCACGGATTTCCTCCCACATAAAGTGATACTGCTTGATATCATCGGTCTCGCATACTACAAAATCAGTATAATCTTTACCAGGTAGAGCCTCCGCATCAAAAAAGCGAACACTAACTTCTGAACTATAGTTATTGAATATTTCCTGTAATGAAGACGCATAGTTTCTTCGTTCTTCACGTGGTAGTGCTAACCAAGAAGGGTAAAATTCCAATAGTACAATCATCATTTGCCGCATAATCCTGTCACCTCGTATGTGTAATGGTTGTTGTGATTCCATTTTAACGCGCCTGAACCAGGTTGGCATTAACATAGGTTAATCACACGAATGCAATATTCGACTTAGTGACACAGGTGAAATACCTAGGTAGGACGCAATGTGATATTGGGGAATTCTTTTCTCCAGCCCTGGATATTTGACTAAAAACGCATGATAGCGCTCCAGCGCAGTCAGATATAATAATTCTCTCTCACGTTCTTCTTTACGGATATACAATCGTTCTACAGCTGTTCTAACAAACCGTTCCCAGTTATGGCTTCGATCCATAAGCACCTGGAGTGCTGTGTAGGGAATCTCGATCACTGTGGAATCTTCCATTGCTTGAATGGTATACATGGATGTTGATCCGCTTATCATGGCTCCGTACGAAGTTGCAAAGTCATTTTCCAGCGTAAAGGCAACATTATATTCTCTTCCATCAGGCAATGTGTAATACAGACGAAACAACCCATTCGTACAGAAATAGGCATGATATACTTCATGATCGGATTGGACAATCGTGACTCCACTTGAGATATGCTTAACTGTAGTTGTTTTCACAAACCAGTCCCACTCCGTTGCTGATATGGAAGCTTGGGAAGCCAATAACCGAAGTGTTTGATAATATTGGTGCATGATGAATTCCTCTCTCTTACGGTGTTCTCTCCCATGTATTATACTCTTACATTCTTTTGTATCCATAGACCGAACAGCCTACAAAATTTCTGCATCCATGGGCTTCAACCCATTCCCCTGTTTAAATGCCTACATACAATACCCTAGACTAATGAACAGGAGTGATGATGTATGACATTTTTACCTCCCTTTGGACCTGGTGGCGGGTTTGGTGGACCAGGCGGACCAGGCGGTCCTGGTGGAATTTTCGGACCAGGTGGTCCTGGAGGTCCTGGAGGACCATCAGGTCCACCTTCGTTCCCCGGAGGTGGAGGCGGCGCACCGCAAGGCGTGCAGCCCCCTCCCGGACCGCCGCCTTCATTCGTTCCACAGCAGTCGCCTTCATTGTATGCTGTAGATCCAAGAGCAATCTCCGGTTGTCTGTTCCGCTACACATATATTTGGCCGAATCAAGGTCCCGGCTTCTGGATGTATCCCGTGTTCGTCGGCAGAAATTCGGTAGCCGGCTTCCGCTGGACTGGATTCTTCTGGGTGTACAGCGGCATTGACCTGCAGCGGATTAGCTCCTTCAGCTGTTTCTAATACTTAAACACCCTGATTGTGGTTATCTGCACAATCAGGGTGTTTTACATTGAATCCAGACCATTGCGTTTGAAAATGTCACTTCAATAAAAACCATCCTACTCATTACATTTTCTTGATGCCAGAGCTTTCTACTTGAGATCGGAATCTAATGAACCCTTCAATTTACTCATCGACCAGAGCACAATCGGAAACCCAATGCCGAAGATCATGGCGTAGTAAGGCCAGACCTGATTTATCTCAATGATATATGAAATGTTGGGCCAGATAAAATCAGCCATAGCCAACATAGTCAGTATCAAAGGAACGAATAGCGAATTCATGCTTCGAAGACGAAAAGCTTCTGCTAGTCCTTGGGCCGAAACATATAGAAGCAATGCAAGACGAAAGAAAATCGTGACGAACCAGACAATGGCAAGGATGATCTCAAACCGCTGAAGAAACTCACCAATACTGATGGTCCGATCAATAAAAAAGGTAGGAAACGTCAAGTCCGCCACGACACCAGCGCTGATTACAGTAATAATTTGCATAACCATGAAAAAGTACATGGCTCCGCTGATCAGAGCACTTGCGACCACCGTTTTTCTCCACTTTTTCGGATCCGGGAAGTGGTGTGCAAAGAACAGAAACAAAACTGCCTCCAGATACGGAAAAGCCAAGAGATTGATGGATGCAAGAATAACAGGGTTCAAGCCGTTCTCCAGCATTGGCAGCAGGTTTTTGATATCTGCTTCTGAAAAAAGAGTAATCCTGACCAACAAGTATAGGGCGAGAAGAAAAAAGATAAGAATCTCCGCACAACGCCCGATAACAACAGGACCTGAGCGAACAGCAAAATAGACTGCCAGGAGCATAATAAAATATATGGCATCATAGGGAGTTTCGGGCATAATTGAGGTCGTGACAAAGTCTCCCAGATTTCGAAGTGTCATGATGCACTCCAGAAAGGGAAAGGCAAATATAAAAAGGATGCTAATCGTCCCGCCCAAGGGACCAAACACACTTCGGAGATATGCAACAAAGGATCTGCCTTTCATCTGCCTGACGATAGAATAATATAACGGTATCAAAAGCAAATGAAAAGCAATGGAAATGGGAATGGAAAGCCAGGCATCCTGTTTGGCAACAGAACTTATGGCAGCTGGAAGCACCAAGTACGCACTTCCAATCTGATACAATACAAACCAAGTGATGGCTTGTCGAACAGTTAATTTACTCCCCACTTCCGTCCCCCCTTTAGGATAAAATACGTGCAATGTACTGGCTTACCGGTTGGAAAACCCACCGGATACCTGTTAATGGACTCGGAAGCTCAACGTGTGCTAGCTGCAGAATGATCAATGTCGTCCCTACGGTGAACAAGGTTAAACTAACCACCATTTCACGCACACGATGCTTCTCCTTCAATTGACGAAACTCATAGTACATGGTCAGAATCGAGATGATTAGTATCGCATACAGCATATACATTCACTCCTAATGTTGCGGTTCAGAGTCAATAGGATTGGTAATTTTCCCAACCCGGTTTAAATGGAAACGGATATCCAGGTTGACCTCAAGCTTTTGAAATTTCTGCTTCCAGTCCCCTCTCCATTCGTGCCACTCGCGAGGGAACCTTTGATGAAAGGCTTCTCCGAATCCGAATATGTCGGAACCGATCTGCTGCGCCTTTTCAATACCCTCTTTCAGGATCTGTTCTTGTTCTTCTCTGGCTGCTTCCTGAAATTCATTAAATGTCTTGTCATCCTTCAGGTCAGCATCACATCCAGCCTCGCCGATGTTTGCTTCAGTTTCCACGACAAGAGAGACAATCGGTTCATTATTTTTTATGTCCGGTTTCATTTTGACATTGTTACGTATGACTTCAAAAGCAAATTCCCCTTCTGAATTCGGACATGTGACGGAAGCTACAGAACTGGAAACACGGTTTGATATGTAGGTAAACGCCTTGCTTTTGGACTCTTCTATCCAGCCGATCAGATGATCTCCCTGAAAGACACCAATGCCGGTAAATAAATAGTTCGCGTGTTGTGGCGATTTCGTCACATTATCCACCTTCAAGCCTTTGTCTAGATTGTTCAGCCGAATGCCAGTCAAGACCGGCTCAATGCCATCCTTCTTTAAACGCTGCAGAAGGTCTTTGACATTGACCGCGGAAGTGGGTGCCCATGTCTTTTCAGACACATTCAAAGCTTTGTACATATCCATTGCAGGCAAAACCTCGGTTGGAGCCACAAACGTAACCGCATCCTTAGCTGAACTGCCTCTGACAACAGCCAAATGAAAATCAGGCCGAACTTCATGATCACGAAACAGGAAATCCAGCGGCTTCTTGATTCCTTTTTTTGCTGTATCTTCGTCAAAGATTACAAACTTCAAGTGAGACAGATACATCTTCCTTGATGATTCCGTGGTGAGTTTTCGGAGAGCTTCAAACAGCGTGTTTGCTCGGCTGGAAAAAACGATTGTAGGTGACCGTTCCATCGCTCGATTACGAGACATCTGAGACGGATCAACCACTTGCAGACTAATCTCATACTGGTCATCTACGGAATCAATACCCATAGCCATCACGACGGATATTTCGTTTAACTCCTTACTACTCCAACAACCCGTAACAATGACCATTAGCAAGATGTAGACCAACAATGTAGACATGGTGGATCGGTACGAGTTCATCGGCTTACTCCCTTGGTTTGTTGTGATGATTTGCTTTGTTCTTAAATGGAAACCGCAGTACAGCATCACTTTGTTTCGTCGATTGAAAATTGGCTACTGGACTCATATATGGCACACCGAATGAATGAAGACTATTCAAATGTACAAGGAGAATAAGCATGCCTACCGTCAATCCGTATACGCCAAACATGGCAGCCATTCCTATAAAAGCAAACCGTAATATCCGGATGGGAATAGCCATGGTGTAGGACGGGATGACAAAGCTTGAAATCGCTGTAATCGCAACAACAATGACCATAACTGGTGAAACGATGTTAGCTTCTACAGCGGCCTGGCCAATGACAATGGATCCAACAATCGAAACGGCCTGACCAACCGTTCGCGGCATTCGTAGACCAGCTTCTCTCAGGATCTCAAATATGATCTCCATAATCATTGCCTCAACGAATGCAGGAAAGGGTACACCCTCACGTTGCGCAGATAAACTTAGTAATAGAACCGTTGGGATCATGTCCTGATGAAATGTAGTTAGTGCCACATATATGGCTGGAGCCAGCATACATATTGCCAGGGAGATGTACCTTAAGACTCGAATGATGCTGCTGTAAATAAAAGATTGATAATAATCCTCCGCGGATTGAATGAAATCAACAAATACTGCTGGCGCAAGGATGACAAAGGGAGTTCCGTCGATAAATATCGCTATTTTCCCTTCCATCACACCTGCTGCAATAGAGTCTGGGCGATCCGAATTATAAAATATCGGGAAAATGGTCAATTGCTTGTTCTCCACTAAACATTCTTCGAGGTACTCCCCTTCAAGCACGCGATCCACTTTCATATTTTTCAGTCTAGATATCACGTTTCGTACCAATTCATCATCAGCAACTCCATGCATATACATGACCGATATGTCGGTCTTTGTTTTTTCGCCAACCTTGACGTTTGTTAGCCGAACTCTTGTGTCCTTCACTCGGCGACGGACCATTGTTGTATTGGTACGAAGATTCTCCGTAAACGATTCTTGTGGACCTCGGATCACAGGCTGCGTCTTCGATTCCGTTATACTGCGTTCTTCCCAACCAGGTATGGAAACGACTAACCCTTCCCCCATCCCGTCGATTAGCAGGAGAAGTCCACCTGATAGAATCTGTTCCAACGCATCTTCAATGTTGTCAGAGAAACTTACTTCACCGACGTCAAGAACGCTATCTTTTAAGAAAGATAAACTTAACTCTTCTGCAGAAGTCTCCTGCAGCGGACGAATGACGTTATCCTGTATCTTCTGCATGTCTGTCATACCGTCCAAATAAAAAAGGGCCGCGTGGCAACTGCCAACGGTGATCTCGCGAACATTAAAATCCGAACTTTTTCCCATGAAGTCACATATGAGATCTATATTTTGGTAAATATGCTTGGAAAACTCGTGTTGTAACTTCATTTTCACCATCCCCTTGGATATGTAGTATTGGTACTAATTCGAATAATAAACTTCTCCCCGTCAGAATCACGGTATTGCATTAAGCCAAAAGACCTTCTCTGTTGATCGACGTTTCAAACGCAAGTCATCGATCTGAGCATTCAAGTTAACATAATATATAATATGTATAACTTAGATTTGAAGATATGTTTCCAATGATTAACACTCATCTTTCTATATTCATGTTAAGTTCAAACAAAAATGAAAATCACACAAAAAAAGCCGCTAAAAATAGCGACTTTAATGTAAATTATGATAGATGGAGCGGTAATCTGCAATGTAGCTTCCATGTCTACGTTAAACACGGACAACTACTTCGTGCCTACTGTTTCACCCGAAACGATATTTCTCCAGCCTCCCAGATGAGACAGATCTACAGCATCCTGGGCAGCCGAAGCTTCACTGATGAATCCGCATACCAGCCTGCCGTCCTGAAGCTTAATTTTCCCTATACCTAATGGAGCAGGAATGGCTGCTGTGAATGAACCAAAGGAGGATAGCGGCATGCTCCACAATTCCAGATCAATGGATGTCCCCTCTTCAAGGGTGTGCACCAAGCCCGGTTTTGCAGGACTTGTGATCAGTTTGTACAGACGATATTCTGGAGCGGTTCGGGTTTCCTCCACAAAAAAGGCTCCTAACCCAGTCATCTGGGGTTCCAGTGACATGCCTCTCATATGCAGTCCGCAGACAGCTACCAAAAAACGGTTGTGATGCGGCTCGAATATTCTTGCGGCTTCAACCATGGAAGCTTCCTGCTCAGGCAATGTGAACAGGGTTATTCCAAAAGGCATATCCTCTGCAGCCTTACCTGCCGGAACAGCAATGGCGCTCAAGTCGAGCAAATTGCAATGATTCGTGTACAATCCCATGTGGCTGTTGGTTTGAATCGGATCCTGCTGCACTTGTTCTCTCGTCCATGTTCCTCCGCAGGTTGGCAATACAAGAACGGCGTTATGCAGCCATTCAGCCGTGCTTCGCCGAATTTCGGCTAATCGGTGCTGTGCCCTGAAAAGTGCAGCAGCTGTAAATGTATCCTTGCCGCCTGTTCGGAGCACTTTCTCCGTTACAGGAAACAACGCTCCTGGATGCTGCTGGGCGAACATCTCCAGATCTGCCCATCGTTCAGCTACAAGCGGTCCTTCATACAGAAGTGCTGCGGCCTCTTGCAGCATGGAGATATCCACCTCCTCGACATCTACTCCTGATTGCAGCAAGGTTTGTTTGGCGCCTTGCCAAGCCGTCTCATACGCTTCAGCAAAGGGACCAAAGAAAGTTAATTCTCCCTTAGGTAACAACCATTTGGCTGGTGCACGGGTTGGTCCTAAAGGACGGGTTTTAGAGAAAGCATCTTCGGCATGCGGGCCTCGTACGATCCGGTCAACGGAAACAGCGTCTTCGAGCTCATGGGTAAACACGGTAATGCAATCAATACTGCGGCATGCAGGCACCAAACCAGTGGAAGGCCATGCGCCTACTGCAGGTTTGTAACCAACCAGACCATGCAGTGCAGCCGGAATTCGGCCTGACCCGGCGGTATCTGTCCCAAGTGAGAACGCTGCTTGCCCCAGTGCCACGGCTACGGCCGAGCCTGAACTGGATCCTCCGCTGATCAGTTCGGGCCGCAGTGCGTTACACGTCTCCCCATATGGACTTCTCGTACCAACCAATCCTGTGGCGAATTGGTCCAGATTGGTTTTCCCGACAGGTATGGCACCTGCAGCAATAAGTCGTTCCACAACAATAGCATGTTGTTCCGAAACCGATGAGAACTCTGGACAGCCAGCCGTTACAGGCCACCCTTGAACCTCAATGTTATCTTTGATCGCAAATGGAATGCCCCACAGTGGATATTCGGTAATGGACAAGTGCTGAAGTTTCTCCAGGTATGGCGTAATGCGTTCCCTAGACGGCCGTGTGATCCAGACATGGTAATCCTCCGTATCCTTTGCCCGCTCGATGATGCTCTCCACCACTTCCGCCGGTGTGAAGCTTCCTCGTAGATATCCTGTACGCAGAGCACTGATCGACATCAATTCAGGGATGGCATTTACCGTCATCGTGCAACCTCCTCCTTAATCGTTGGAATAATGGCAGCAATCCAGTCTCCCGACTTGATCTGATCACCCGGCGAGACGTAAATGGAAGCTATGATTCCATCTGTTGGAGCGAGCTGCGGAAACTCCATTTTCATACTTTCTTCTATTATAATAGTGTCTCCCTTTCGCACTTCCTGGCCGGGCTCAACCAGTACCTTCCATACACTGCCCGACATAGAACTGCTCATGCCCTGACTCCCTTCCGGCATCTCCACCTCTTCCAGCGCTGCCGCGGCTTCAGGTTCGGATACATACTCCGCAATACCAAGTTCCTTCCAGTAATTTCGTTCAGCCTGGAATGCACTCTGCTGCTGCTGACGAAAAGTTCCGGACTCGTTCTCAATCGTTTGCAACCAGTTCAGATAGGACCCCAGATGAAATGTGGTTTCCTCAACTTGAAGTTCGAATCCTCCTCGCGGGAATTCTTCACGCATTTTCAGCAGTTCGGCTTCCGAAACAGGATAGAATTGAAGCTGATCAAAGAACTGCAGCAGCCAAGGTTTTCCTGCTTCGAAATTGCTTGTTTCCCTGAACGAGTTCCACATTTGCACGGTACGACCAACAAATTGATATCCACCGGGGCCTTCCATGCCATACACGCAGAGGTACGCGCCGCCTATGCCTACAGCATTTTCCGGAGTCCATGTCCGTGCAGGATTATATTTGGTGGTTACGAGCCGGTGGCGCGGATCCAGTGGTACGGCAACAGGTGCTCCCAGGTACACGTCACCAAGTCCCATGACGAGATATGAGGCGTTGAATACAATTTCCGCTACTTCTTCCAGCGAGCCGAGTCCATTCATGCGACGGATGAACTCCAGGTTGCTGGGACACCATGGTGCATCAGGTCTAACGTTTTGCTGATATCGCTCAATGGCGAGCTTCGTCGCCGGGTCATCCCACGACAATGGTAATTTGACAATTCGCGAAGGTACTTCAATCGTTTCCAGCTCGGGAAGCTGCAAATCCAGATCCATAATTCGTGCTGCCGCTTCTTTTACCGTCATACGGGTAGCATCCAGGTGGATCTGCAGAGAGCGAATGCCTGGTGTCAGTTCGATATATGGAATGTTTCCATTCTCCTTGATTGCTTCCATAAGTACGTATGCCTGGAATCGATATAACAGGTTCAACTCGCGTTCTCCGTATTCGACCAGAATATTTTCATCACCAGAGCAGCGTACAGTAATGGAGAAACGTCTGCCTTCCACTGCTTGGGCCAAAATCGGCATATACTCACCAGTTGATGTTTCGACTAAAACCGGCAACTCATGCGGAACGTCCAGTTCCCGCAGGTACAACTCCTGTTCTGCTCTTAATTGCTCGGCTTCCTCAACGGTAATGAGTCTGAAACGGACTTTATCACCAGGGCTGAGTTGACCCAGCTTCCATAATTCAGCGGTCGCCGTTGTCACCGGACAGACAAAACCACCAAGACTGGGACCATCCGGACCGAGCAGGATCGGCATATCGCCTGTCAGATCCAGTGCACCGACGGCATAGGCGTTGTCATGAATGTTGGAAGGGTGAAGTCCTGCATCTCCACCGTCGGTTCTTGCCCACAGCGGGGCCGGACCAATCAATCGGACACCTGTTCTGGAACTGTTGAAATGCACTTCCCATGTCGTCTCCGTAAGCTGATTCAGATAAGCCGGAAGGACATATTCATCCGTACAATGAGGTCCCGGTATCACACCAATCGTCCATTCATTGTTGTATTGTGGTCTGCGTTCTGTACGGAGCGGACCAAGCAGAACCGGAGCATTTCCTTCTCTTTCATGCACGCAGAGCACTGCACCCGTTCGTAGCGCACTCCCCCTGTGCCCACCGAATCCCCCCAATGTAAAGGTTGCTGAGCTGCCAAGTGTGATCGGCATGTCAAGCCCCCCGGATACGAGCAGGTACGTTCGCATTCCCTGTTTCGCTTCGCCCAGAGTCAGCACCGCATCAGGAGATGCAATTGTCGGTGTGTAGGGTTCCACGTGAACGCCATCCAGTTCGGCTTTCATATCTGCTCCTGTCAGGCAAAAGGTCATTTCATCCCGGAAACGATACGTTCCCCCACGCAGCGTCATTTCCAGTCCAGCCGCTTCTGCGTCATTGCCCAGCAGTCTGTTGCCAATACGGAAGGCAAGCTGATCCATTGGGCCGGACGGCGGTACGCCGATATCCCAGTAGCCGATTCTGCCGGGACTATCCTGTACAGTCGTCTGAACGCCACCGTCCAGAACTTCGATCGCGTGCTCCGTCGGTTTAAAGACCGAAAGCATTCGGGTATATACTTCTCCATTAGCGAAGGCATCGTTATCCAGAAATGCTTCAATATAAGCCTGATTGGTGGTGACCCCGTATACCCGTAGTTCACGAAGAGCATTCTTCATTTTGTTTATAGCTTCCAAGCGCGTACTCGCATGCACAATTAATTTGGCCAGCATCGGATCATACAAGGTAGTTACGTTCAATCCAGGCTGAATCCAGCTTTCAATTCGCACGTCATCAGGCCATTGAATAGCATCAATGCGTCCATCGCTTGGACGAAAATCATTCATGCAATCCTCAGCATACAGACGTACCTGCAGACTGTGTCCTGTTGGTGAGGGAAACGTAACGTTCAACGATTCGCTCCCCTGAGCTGCCTCCTTGACCATCCATTCCACCAGATCAATGCCAAGTACCTCTTCTGTCACCCCATGCTCCACTTGAAGTCTGGTGTTCACCTCAAGAAAATAAAACCGATGCTCATCAGGGTCGTACAGGAACTCAACCGTTCCCGCGTTACGGTAACCTGCCGAAATCGCCAGTCTGCGGGCACACTCATGCATCTCTTGCCGGATTACATCCGGCAGGCATGGCGCCGGGGTTTCTTCAATAATTTTCTGATTACGCCGCTGCACTGAACAATCACGCTCTCCCAATGCGACTGCTTCATCGTTACCTGTGCCAAAAATCTGAACCTCGACATGACGTGCACGTGCAATATACTTTTCAATGAACACGCCCCCATCATTAAAATTGGCGGATGCCAAACGGGTTACGGATTCAAATGCCTCCCTAAGCACATCCTCGTGTTCACAGACCCGCATGCCGATTCCACCACCACCGGCAGTGGATTTCAACATTACAGGATAACCAATGTTTCCAGCTTGTTGAACCGCATCATCCAGAGATTGTATCAGGCTTGTGCCCGGCAGTAAGGGCACTCCAGCTTCTGCAGCCATTGCTCGTGCCGTATGCTTCAAGCCGAAGAGCTCAATATGTTCAGGAGAGGGACCGATAAACGTAATACCTCGCTCAGCACACGCTCTGGCAAAAGCCGCGTTCTCACTCAGAAATCCATACCCGGGATGAATCGCATCTGCCCCTGTCTCTGCAGCTGTCTGGAGTACCAACTCAGCGTTGACGTAACTCTCTCTTGCGGGGCCTTCTCCGATCAGTACTGCTTCGTCGGCAAGCTCAACATGTAGGCTGTCTCGATCTGCTGTTGTGTAAATAGCTACACTGGAGATACCCATCCGACGCAAAGTTCGAATAATGCGTACCGCAATGGCACCCCGATTCGCAATCAGTACCTTTTTAAACATTGGCGCTCACTCCTTCTGCATCCCATATAAGGACTTTGGCTGGTGTTGGGTTGTAGGCATTACATGGATTGTTTAACTGCGGGCAGTTACTGATCAGCACGGTTACCGGTGCCAAAGCAAGGAGTTCGACATAGCGCCCCGGTGCAGATAGACCATCAGCGAAGGTCAACTCTCCTTCCGGTGTCACTGGCACGTTCATGAAAAAGTTGACGTTCGGGGCGAGATCCCGCTTGGTATATTCATCTCGCTGAGACAGCATTAACATAAAGGTGTCACGACAGTTGTGCATGGGCAATGTATCATGAGCATAGCGGACGGTATTACTCTGAGCTGAGCAGGCACCGCCAATGGTGTCATGCCTGCCGCAGGTATCGGCGGTAATCCGCAACAACTCTCGGCCTGATTCAGCGAGCAGCGTTGAACCTGTTGTCAAATACAGATTGCCCTGGCGGGTAATCGTTCTCACTGCACTATAATGATCCGATGGATCCTCCGTCGAATAAAACAGCGTATCAACAGCTTGATTGCCTTCCATATCAACAATGCGAAGAACCTGGCCTGGGAGCAAATCATGTATCCAGCCATCACCCGCAGTGATGACTTTCTCATACAAGGCTTTTTCGGTCAGTAATGGACTCTGGACAGGTTGAAATGTACTCATATTAGTTCGCTCCTTTCAACAAAGCATAAGCGTTCCACGTATTTTCAAAGGCTCTCCGATTCTCATCACAGTGCAGTACACACGGGTCCATGTCAGAAACAGGTTCAGCATCTGCAACGGAAACAACGATCGATGCGTCCGGGTATTGTCCCGAAGGATCAAGCGGGTGAGGTGTGTTCGATAACACCAGCAGCATATCCATTTCTGTCCGGAGGGTCACTGAGCGTTCTGCCGTTTCCTGCAGCGAGTAATTCATCGTTCCGTCCAGCTCACAAACGACTTTGGAGAAAAAGTTGACCGGCACCCCGATATCACGTGGTGACAGATTGTTCCGGAACAGTTCAACCTTGAAGTTCTCTTCACCGCTTCTCAGCCAGTCATTGCGCTGATCCTGATATGTGGTCTTTCCATACTTGTCATCCGTACCCTCTCGGGTTGTATATCCCGATAAAGGATCATGCCACCCTACGGAATCCTCCGTTATGGAAGCAAGTGCCTTTCCTTGATCCGTCATCAATATATTGCCTCGTGTCAAAAAAGCGGTATGTTGGGCTTTGAGCGTATCCGGCATGTTGTACCGTTCCGCTGGATCTTGTGCATGGAAGAACAATGCCGACACATTGGCACGATCCCCTGTTGCCTTTAATGTAATGGATTTTCCTCTTCCTACATGAGCAGACCATTTGCTTCCAGGCTGCATCGTCATTGTAAATAGGGCTGTCATTGTTCATTCCTCCTGTAGAAAAGTAT
This sequence comes from Paenibacillus xylanilyticus, assembly GCF_009664365.1. Lineage (NCBI taxonomy): Bacteria > Bacillati > Bacillota > Bacilli > Caryophanales > Paenibacillaceae > Paenibacillus > Paenibacillus xylanilyticus. Next base: position 3,155,004 of record NZ_CP044310.1, on the reverse strand, counting down.
AGAA